>NZ_JAFCWB010000003.1:0-641777 GCF_049897345.1 Brevundimonas sp. TWP2-3-4b2
GATTACGTCCGCCGGAAACCGGTGGCGCTTAAACGAAATCGACTTCACGATAACCCATCCCCGACAGCGGCTTACGCCGACTTTGCCGGAGACCTTTTAGCGTTTGCCTGACAGCACCGTGGAAAGTGGACCTCGCGGGGCTATGCTGACAGGATGGAAAAACGCCCGCCATCTTCGACAATATCGCGCTGGATCGCTCTGCCGGTCGCCCTGATTATCGCAATCATGCTCGTCAATGTGTCTAACCGACCTTCGTCTGAACGACTTGAGACTGCTCGCCGCGAACTGGCACGGGCAGGGCACACGGGGGCACGGGTCAACAAAGTTCAGTTGCCTAGGAACATGACGCGTTGCGAGGTGAGCCAAGTTCGATCCAACCGGGGATATGCCTACGGTTGGGAAGCGGACGCAGAAACGGGTGTCTTCTGTTTTCCGACCGATGGGCGTCCGACCCGCATCCTCGTCGACCAATAGAACCGCTATGGGTCGAGAGCCGCCGTCGCCTGAGGGTGGAAAACGGACGTTTTCGCGGCTAGCCTTGCCGGATGTCCGAACTGCCGAGATCCGTCGACCAAAAGCTGAGCGACCTAGCCAAGGCGCCTGACGACCACGACCGTCGGAAGACTCAGCCTGTGGAACGCCTGCAATCGAAGCGGAAGCCGCCGACGGCAGTCGGGCCGAAGACAAGACTAACGCTCCGGATCATGGCTTGGGGCTTGGCGATATTCTGGGTGCTTTGGCTCATCCTGGCGTGGTTCGTAGCCCAACCTCACACCATCAGCGACCTCTTCGTCATCCCGTTTTCGGGGGCCGTCGTGTGGATCGGCTATCAGTTCCACAAGATGATCTTGATATGGTCAGTTCAGAAAGCTTCTGCCCGACGATGAGCCGGCAGAAGAACGTCCGCTATGGGTCGGGAGCGGACTGTCGCCTAAGTGCGGGAAGCGGACGTTCGTGAGGGTAGCATCGGCAGCCTTGCGAACGATAAGAAATGACAAGGTCCAGGTCCGCCGCGCTGGAGTTTTTTGACTCCCTAAAAGGGGCTTCAGGCAGTTTCCGCGAACAGTACGCGCCCACAGTACGCGCACGCGCACGCGCGCGAGGGGCAGGGGGGCGTCGTATCCCCAGACCGGGCCGGACCGGACACCGGCGTCATACCTACAGACGCGCATCCGCAGTTTAGAACATGGGGGGCGTCTCGATCCCTGGGCCAACCGAACCCGTGACCGGTGATGGTGTGGAGCGTCATCGCTAACCGGGTTTTCTCGCGCGCGCGAGCGACCGGATCAGGTGCGATTTCAGGTGCCCACTTCCGGACATTCCCGAAAATTGTGGGGGAAAACGTGGGGGGAAATTTATGACAGTCAAAATTAGCGCGTTATTACAAGATGCTGGGAGTTTCATTCCGCTCCCTGCGTCCGCCAGAACCCTCTTAAAAGCGGTTCTGGAACAAATCCTCGCCTGTTTCGGGCAGCAATCACCCTGAATCTGACCCTGAAGTGGAATTGGCCGGGAGCTGTCGCATCCCCACCGCTGGTGCCGTCAGTCCAACGACAACCCAACTCCACTGGGCGCAGGGAGGGCAGGGGGCGCGACGCCTGTCCGGCGAGCTGTCAAAGCAGTGGAACGGGTTGCCGGTTTTGGCCAAGGCCGCGACGCCAGGCAGCCAGCCGGTCAGCGGCCATCAGTTTGGTCTGACAAGGCCGTAGCCGGTCCTTGATCGATAATCATACGTCTGTGTAACTGAACGCCAACCCATAGCGGACGGGGCGACACCATGGATGCCCAAACGGGTGAAACGACGCGGTCGACCGGTCCCGTCTTCACCGTCCATATCAACCTGGGCACGCCGGTCGACATCGGCCCGGTGGAAGGTGGCTTTCGACGTGTCATTCCGATCCTGGGCGGGCGGGTCGAGGGCGAGGGCTTCAACGGACGGGTTCTGGAAAGCGGCGCGGACTGGCAGCTGATCCGGCCGGAGGGATACATCGATCTGGACGCCCGCTATGTGCTGCAGACCGACGAGGGCGGGTTCATCTACATCAGCAACATCGGCCGGCGTCAGCTGACGCCGGAAGCCTGCGCCGATCTGATCGCCGGTTGCCCGGTCGATCAGTCGCGGGCGGTGTCGAGGGGGCTGACCACAATGGAGTCTGGCTCGCCGCGCCTGCGATGGCTGAACACGCAGAAGTTTCGCCCGCGCGGGAAGCGGGGGCCGGCCGGAATCGAGATCGGCTCTTACCGGCTGGAGCCATCCGACGCCGGTGAGCATCCCTGGGCCTGACCGGTCGCACCCTGGCCCACAGCTTTCATCGAGACGGCAGGGTCGGCCAGTCTGGCGACATCCACCGGCGTGCGGCGTCCGATCAACTGCTTTCCGGCCATGAACTCGGGTGGCGCACTGACGGCCTCGACGCAGACGATCCGGTCTCCGTAGAGGTGAAAGACGGCGAACCGGCCGGTCGCGGGGTCGCCGCGAACCACGGTCCGGTCGGCTTCCTGCGGCAGGCCTGCGATCTGCAGCTTGATGTCGTACTGATCCGACCAGAACCAGGGCACTTCGGGGGCCGCCTGGGCCCGACCGACAATGGCGTGGGCGGCCTGACGGGCCTGCTCAAGGGCATTGGGCACGCTCTCAAGCCGCATCGTGCAGCCGTGGGCAGGCACAGGGCGGACCGTGACGTCGCCGATGGCATAGATGGCCGCGTCCGAGGTGCGGGCCATCTCATCCACGATGATGCCGCCGGAGCCCGCCGGGTCGCAGGCCAGACCCGCTGCGCGGGCCAGGCCGTCGTTGGCCAGAGCCCCGACGCCGACGAGGATCACGTCGGCCCCGACGAGGCTGCTGTCCGACAGCCGAACGCCGCCGTCCTCGAAGCCCGCGACCTCGACGTTCAGGCGGATGTCGACGCCAGCCGCGCGATGGCGCTCGGTGAAGAAGGCCGACAGCGGTTCGGACGCGACGCGTTTCAGCACCCGGTCCAGCCGTTCCAGCAGGATGACCTCGGCCCCCAGTCCACGCGCGGACGCTGCTGCCTCCAGCCCGATATAGCCGCCACCCACGATGACCAATCGACAACCGGGGCCAAGCTGCGCCTTCAGCCGCTCCGCATCGGCGATGGTGCGCAGCTCGATCAGGTCGGGTCGATCGGCACCGGGAATTGGCAGGCGGCGACCGGTCGAGCCTGTGGCCAGGATCAGGGCGTCATAGGGCTCGACCGTGCCGTCGGACAGCGTAACGGTGTGGTCTGCCGGCGAGATCGCGTTGGCGACAACGCCGGTCCGGAGATCAATGCCCTGCTCGGCATAGTAGGTGTCAGGGCGAAGCAGCAGGGATTCGAGGTCTGCCTCTCCCTTCAGCCAGGCCTTGGACAGGGGCGGGCGCTGATAGGGGGCGACGGGCTCTGCGCCGATCAGGACGATCTCGCCGGCGAATCCCGAGGCCTTCAACAGGGAGGCGGCCGATCCCCCCGCGTGCCCGGCACCGACGATGACCACCTTCATGAGGCTGCCCTATTCCGCATCCGGTTGCCGGTCGGGGTGGGTCTCGGCGAAGGCGGGAAGGGCGAGGCAGGCGGCCTCGATTGCCGCGAGGCGGGGCCAGCGTAACTCGACGCCGAAGCGGCGGGCGTTCGCCATCTGGGGTACCAGGCAGATGTCGGCGAGGGTGGGCGTATCGCCGAACGCATAGGGCCGCCCCTGACCGGCCACGAGCGTCTCCAGTGCATCGAAGCCACCGCCGATGACGTCCCGGGCCCAGCCGTTGGTGTTGTCCGGTGTCTGGCCGCGCGCCTGAAGGGCCTTCAGCACCCGCAGGTTTTGAACCGGGTGAATGTCGCAGGCGATGACCTGGGCTAAGGCGCGAACCCGGGCGCGCGTGACCGGGTCGGAGGGCAGCAGGGCCGGATCGGGATACTGCTCGTCCAGATATTCGCAGATGGCCAGGGACTGGGTCAGGACCGCACCGTCGTCCAGGATCAGACTCGGCAGCAGCCCCTGCGGATTGACGGCCAGATACCCGGGCGACAGCTGTTCACCCTTGCGCAGGTGCTGATAGCGGTTCTCGACCGTCAAACCCTTGAGATGGAGCGCGATACGGACCCGCCAGGCGGCCGAGGAACGGAAATAGCCATACAGGATCATCGTCAGGGTCTCAGTGGGCGGACGGGCCGACGGTGACCGTGAGCGTGCCCAGCCCGTCGATCGCGCCGATCAGGGTATCGCCCTGAACCACGGGCCCGACCCCTGCCGGTGTCCCTGTGTAGATCAGGTCGCCGGGCTCGAGGCGGTAGAATCTGGACAGGTGGGCGATGATCTCCGGCACTGACCAGATCAGGTCGGCCAGGTCGCCGGTCTGCTTTGTCACGCCATTGACGGTCAGGGTGACGGCCCCCTTCGATTGATCGAACCCGGCGGCCGGATGGATCGGCCCCAGCGGTTTGGACTCCTCGACATTCTTGCCGGCGTCCCAGGGTCGGCCGGCGTCGCGGGCGATGAACTGCAGGTCGCGGCGGGTCATGTCGAGGCCGACGGCGTAACCATAGACGAGGTCCAGGGCGTCTGCCTCGGAGACCTCACGGCCCGACTTGCCGATGGCGATGACCAGCTCGATCTCGTGCTGATAGTCCTTGGTCGCCTGGGGATAGGCGATGATGCTGCCGTCCGGCACGACGGTCTCGGCCCAGCTGGTGAAGAAGAAGGGCGGTTCGCGGTCGGGATCCTTGCCCATTTCACGGGCGTGGGCGGCATAGTTGCGGCCGATGCAGAACAGGCGACGGACAGGAAAACTCTCGCCCGTCGTCGTCGGGGCGAGGACCGGGGGCGTCGGCTGGAAGGTCAAGGTCACGCGTTTTCTTCCCTGAAGATGGTCAGCTTGTCCTCGCCGGCCTGTTCTTCGTCAAGATGTCGGGCACCGCGCTCGGCCCGGCGGCGGCGACGGTCGCCCCCTGCGAAGGGTTTGGGGCCGTCGACGTTCTGATCTCAGCCTTCCCCTTCCCGAAATCGCTCTCCTCCCGAGCCCATCGCCCCTTGCCTGAAGAGCTTTGGCGGCACGGCCCGCGCCTTCGTTGGGCGAAACACATCGCGTGTGATTTGAACCGGACGGAGTCTGGGGGGTTGCGTCGTCGAAGCCTCAGTCCGGTGTCCGATGTCTCCCGATCCCCGCCTTCCCGATACTGTCCGGCGAATTCTCCAGGGTGTCACGCCCGTGCATCTGGCTGCCGTCGCCGCGGTCGTCGTCGCCGCGATCGGCTTGATGGCGCTCAAATTCGTCAGTCTTCCGGGGCCCGCTCCGGTGGCGGCAGGGGAGGGACTGAAGATCGAGGTGGTGGCGCCGGTCGAGCCCGCGCCGGTCCCCGGTTCAGTCATGGAGGTGGGCGACCTGGTTGACGGCTTCCACTACGTCCGGCCGGCGCCCGCCGAAAGGGTACCGGCCTATGACGTGGCATGGGCGGAAGACGAAGCCGCGCCGGTTGAGCCGCGGCGGCGCGAAACCGGGGTCCGGCGGTATGCGTCATCGGACGCCGGCCCGGGTCAGGTTCCAGAGCCCGAATCGCTCGGAGAGCGCGGGCGCCGCTGGTTCGGTTTCGACAACCCCCGCCCGGACCATGCCGCCGAGCGCCGCGCCCGGCAGGCGCGGATGGAGGCCCTCGAGGATCAAAGGCGCGCCGATTTCGAGAGCCGCCGCCGTTATCGTTCAGACCCGGCCGTGGAACGCCCGGTCGATGAGGCGACCGACGGTCCCTACGGCCCCGAGGTCGGCTGAAACGTCGCAGCGATGCGCGTCAACTTGACCCGAGGTGATCTTGGCACGCGGCCCCGCGCGGTCTAGGTCGATGGCTCAACGTTTTTCAGGGAGACACCCATGGCCGATCTGGCTCAAGTCACCGAACACATCCGCGGCGCCGTGGGCGACAACTCCGGTCTGGGCAAGACCGTGAAGATCGATCTCGGCGATGCCGGCATGATCTTCATCGACGGTGCGTCCGTGCCGAACACCGTCACCAATGACGACAAGCCCGCCGACGCCACGGTTTCGATGTCGTGGGATGACTTCATGGCCCTGTCGGACGGCAAGCTGGATCCGATGATGGCCTTCATGCAGGGCAAGCTGAAGATTGCTGGCGACATGATGATCGCCCAGAAGCTGGCACCGCTGCTGAAGCGCTAGAACACACGCAAGAAATCCCTCCCCCTCCGGGGGAGGGTGTCTGACGCGCAGCGGCAGACGGGTGGGGAGGGCGCGGCGCGACAGACTCCGTCGCCGCCTCGCCGAGCCGCCCCCACCCCGTCTTCGCTTCGCGAAGGCGACCCTCCCCCGGAGGGGGAGGGAGAACAGAGGAGGCTCCCATGGAATTCCGCCACAGCGACAGGGCCCTGCACTGGCAGGATCGGGTGCGCCGTTTCCTCGACGACCACGTCATACCGCGCGAGGAAGAATACCGCGCCCAGGTCCATGAGGATCACACCCGCCAGCCCCCCGCCATGGAAGAGATGAAGGCCCAGGCGCGCGAGGCCGGCCTGTGGAACATGTTCCTGCCCGGCGATCACGGCGCGGGCCTGACCAATATGGAATATGCGCCCCTCGCCGAACTGATGGGGCGTCACCTGTGGTCGGCCGAGGTGTTCAACTGCAACGCCCCGGACACCGGCAATATGGAAGTGCTCCATATGTACGGGAACGCCGACCAGCAGGCGAAATGGCTCAAGCCGCTGATGGCCGGCGAAATCCGCTCGGCCTTCCTGATGACCGAGCCCGAGGTGGCCTCGTCGGACGCTACCAACATCCAGACCCGGATCGTGCGCGACGGCGACCATTATGTGATCAATGGCCGCAAATGGTGGTCGACCAACATGGGCCACCCCAACGTCGCGGTGACCATCGTCATGGGCAAGACCGACCCGGACGCCGCCACCCACGCCCAGCAGTCGCAGATCATCGTCCCGACCGACGCCCCCGGCTTCCGCGTCGAGCGGATGCTGTCGGTGTTCGGCTATGACGAGCGTCCGATCGGCCACGCCGAGGTCGTGCTGGAAAACGTCCGCGTTCCGGTCGAAAACCTGATCGCCGGCGAGGGCCGGGGCTTCGAGATCGCGCAAGGGCGCCTCGGGCCCGGCCGTATCCACCACTGCATGCGTGTGATCGGCGTGGCCGAGCGGGCGCTGGAACTGATGACGCAGCGGCTGCTGTCGCGCACCGCCTTCAAAAAGGCCCTGGCCGAGCATTCGGTCTGGGAACAGCGCATCGGCGAGGCTCGCACGAATATCGAGATGTGCCGCCTGCTGGTGCTGAAGGCGGCCTGGCTGATGGACGAGGCGGGAGCCAAGAACGCCAAGTCCGAGATCGCCCAGATCAAGGTCGCCGCCCCGCGCATGGCACTTCAGGTCATCGACGACGCCATCCAGGCCTTTGGCGGTGCCGGCGTCTCGGCCGACACGCCGCTGGCCGAGATGTATGCCATGGTCCGCACCCTGCGCATCGCCGACGGCCCCGACGAGGTCCACAACCGCACCGTGGCCCGGCTGGAATACGCCAAATACGGCGGTCGCGGCGGCTAGGGGCGTCCGTCTGCTCCCTGTCGGCGAAGCCGACAGGGAGCAGACAATGACCGTCTCAACCCTTTGCGCTGCGGCGCGGGCAGTCCATATCTCCGCCCATGGCGATGCACGGTGAACGGTCCGGACGACGAGGCGATTCAGTGGCGAAGGCGGCGCAGGCCGGACCGGTCGCCGAACGGCCCGATGGACCGCCGACCTGGCAGGCCCTGGGCGACCTGGTCCGACTGGTCGGTCGCTCCAACGCGCCGCAGCTGAGACTGCGTCTGGTCGCGGCGATCGCCATGACCCTGGCCGGCAAGGGTCTGGGTGTGATGGCACCGCTGGTGCTCGGCGCGGCGGTGAATCACCTGGCCGCCGGGCAGGGGCCAGAGGCGGCCATCGGGCTGGGTTTCGCCGGTTTCGCGGTGGGCTGGGCTCTTGTGCGACTGCTGTCGGCCATCGCGCCCAACGCCTCCGATGTGGTCTTCGCCCCCGTCCGGTCCGCGGCCCAGCGCGCGGCGGCGACCGAGACCTTTGCCCATGCGCTGAGCCTGTCGCTGGACTTTCACCAGACCAAACGCTCGGGCTCGCTGTCGCGGACGATGGACAGGGGCGCGCGCTCGGTCGACTTCCTGATGCGCATTCTCGCCTTCAACCTGGTCCCGACCGGGGTCGAGCTGGTGCTGGCGGCCGGCGTGCTGGCAGGCAAATACGACTGGCGCTTCGGGGCCGTGGCCGTCGGCGTCGTGGCCATCTACGCCGCCTCGACCTTCGCCCTGTCCAACTGGCGGCTGGAGCACCGGCGCGAGATGAACGCCGCCGACACCGAAGCTGCAGGGGTCTCGGTCGACGCCCTGCTCAACTATGAGACGGTCAAGTCGTTCGGGGCCGAGGCCCGGGCGGCACGCACCTATGACAATGCGCTGGGCGACTACACCCGGGCGGCCCTGAAGGCGAACAGCTCGCTGGCGCTTCTGAACGTCATGCAGGCCGTGATCATGAACGTCGGCCTGGGGATCATGGCGGTGATGGCGGGGTTCGAGGCGGCGGCCGGTCGTATGGGGCCCGGCGATGTGACCGCCGCGGTGCTGATCATGATCTCCCTCTACGCGCCGCTGAACATCCTCGGCTTTGCCTATCGCGAAATCCGCCAGTCCTTCATCGACATGGAAGAGATGCTCAAGGTGACGCGGCAGACGCCGCAGGTGGCCGATGCGCCCAATGCCACGCCGCTTCCGCGTCCGGTCGATGCCAAGGGGGCCTCGCTGGCGTTCGACCAGGTTGGCTTCCGCCACGACGCCCGCGCCAACGGCCTGGAGGACGTCAGCTTTTACGCCCCGCCGGGCACGACGACGGCGCTGGTCGGGCCCTCGGGCTCCGGCAAGTCGACCATCGTCAAACTGGCCTTGCGCCTGCTCGACCCCCAGGAGGGCCGGGTGCTGATCGACGGCCTGGATGCGCGTCAGGTGACGCAGGAGTCCTTGCGCGCGGCGGTCGCCCTGGTGCCGCAGGATGTGGCGCTGTTCAATGACACCATTCGCGCCAATATCGGCTTTGCCCGGCCCGACGCCGATGAGGCGGCGATCTGGGCGGCGGCGGAGGCGGCGGAACTGTCCAGCTTCATCCGCGAGTTGCCGGACGGCATGGCGACCAAGGTCGGCGAGCGTGGGCTCAAACTGTCGGGGGGCGAACGCCAGAGGGTCGGCATCGCCCGGGCCTTGCTGGCCGATCCCTGCGTCCTGATTCTCGACGAGGCGACCAGCGCGCTCGACAGCCGCACCGAGGCCGCGATCCAGAAGACGCTGCGCCGCGCCCGGACAGGCCGCACCACCCTGGTGGTCGCCCACCGTCTCTCGACCATCGCCGATGCAGACCAGATCCTGGTGCTGAAGGCGGGCCGGATTGTCGAGCGGGGGGCTCATCACGAACTGGTGGCACGCCAGGGCGGGGAATACGCCGCGCTGTGGCGCAAACAGACGCGTGGCGCGAAGACCGACCGGCCGCCGGCCTGAGCCGGCACCGAGCTCAGGCCGTGGGCGGTTGCAGCTTGCGGTCGGCCACGCTCTTCAGGCTGTCGAGCACCGTGTTGCGTGCCGCTGTCTCTTCAAGCGGGAGCATTTGAAGCAGGTGGAGTGTGCGGGCGTGGACGGTGACGATGCGCCAATCGAACAGCTGATCGGGCCGGGCGCTGTCGATCAGGTCGCACAGGCCACTGGCGGCCTGACACAGGTCGACGAGCTCGAACGGGCTCGCCGCATCAATCACACCGTTGGCCGCGCGGTACGCCTCGTTGAGCTGTAAGCCCTGCTCGCTCAGGTTTGCGGGCGGCAGAACCGATTCCAGCACCGCGATCTGGACGTCGATAACCGTCATCGCCTCGGCGCGTTTGGCTTCGATGTTGGCTCGCGCCTGGGCCAGGGCCGCCCCGATGCTGACGCCGCCGGGCGCGTCGATCATCTTGGCCAGCCGTGATTTTGTGCGGGCGTGAGTGATAACAGCCATTCAAATATCGTCTTTACCGCCGGCCCGAGCAGCCTGTTCTGCGGCGAAGGCCGCGTTGCGAATTTCGGCCACGCGCCGCTCCTCGGCGGGTGGGCCGTGTTCACGAACCCGGCGGTCCGGCCCAAAATAGTCCCCGACCTCGAGGAAGGGACGCGTATCCCGGGCCACCCAGACGATTCGTTCGAGCAGGGTCGCGGCGCTGAACGGCTTTGTGACCACAAAGTTCGCGCCACAGTCGCGCGCCTCGGTGAGCTTGGAGCGGCGCACGTGGGCTGCCGTCATGATGACGGGTGTCATGGCGTTGCCCTTGCCTGTACGTCTCAGCCAGCGGACGAGCTCGTAGCCATCGACGCTGGGCATTTCACAATCCACAACCATAAAGTCGATGGGTTGGTCGCTCAGGATTTCCATGGCCTCCGCGGCGCTCTGGCAGGTGTGGCTGATCCGGATGCCGAATCCCCGGAGGGCCTGACACATCAGGTCGAGTCCGAAGGATGAGTCATCCACCACCATTGCCGAGGCGGTGGTCAGGTTGATGACCGCCGTGTCTCGCAGTGACTCGCCAACGTCGATCAAACCCACGCCCTCACGAGAGGCTTGCACGCAGGCAATCACTCTCGTGTAAGGCCTAGTACCTCAAAGTAGAATGAGTGGTTAACGCTAGCTTGCGCGACCGATGGCGTAAAAGCGGTCTGCGCGCGCCTTGCGGATCTGGTCCGGAGTCATGCCGGACAGGGCCTTCAGCTCCTCGGCCAGCACATCGCCGACCGTGGCGATCGCCGCGGCGCGATCAGCATGCGCGCCGCCGACAGGCTCCGGAATGATCCGGTCAATGATCTTCAGCGCCAGCAGGTCGGGGGCCGTGATCTTCATGGCCATGGCGGCGTCGCGGGCACGGGCACCGTCACGCCACAGGATGCCTGCCGCGCCTTCCGGGGAAATCACCGAATAGATGGAATGCTCCAGCATCAGCACGCGCCCGGCGGCGGCTATGGCGATGGCTCCGCCCGAGCCGCCTTCTCCGGTGATGGTGGCGATCGAGGGCACGCCGAGGGTCAGGCAGCGCTCGGTCGAACGGGCGATAGCCTCGGCCTGACCGCGCTCTTCGGCACCGAGGCCGGGATAGGCCCCCGCGGTGTCGACGAAGGTCAGGACCGGCAGGCCATACTGCTCCGCCAGATCCATCAGACGGACCGCCTTGCGGTAGCCCTCGGGCCGCGCCATGCCGAAATTGTGCACGACACGGGTCTGGGTGTCATAGCCCTTTTCGTGGCCCATCAGGACAACGGGCGCGCCGCGGAACCGGGCCAGTCCGCCCAGGATGGCCTGATCGTCGCCGAACTGGCGGTCGCCTTTCAGCTCGACGAAATCGGTAAACAGGCCTTCGACGTAGTCGACGAGATGCGGCCGCTGCGGATGGCGCGCGACCTGCGTCTTCATCCACGGGTCGAGGCTGGCATAGGTTTTCCGGCGCAGCTGTTCGGCCTTCTTGCGCAGGCCCTCGACCTCGGCGTCGAACGAGCCGGAGGTCGAGGAGAGCAGATTCAGCTCCTCGATCTTCGCCTCCAGATCGGCGATCGGCTTTTCAAACTCGAGGTAGTGCACGGCCATCAGGCGTCCGTAACAGGCGCGCCATCTGGCGCATCGGAAGGCGGCGGAAACTAGTCAGGTCAACGCCGGTGAGCAAGGGAGGGTTCAGTCGTCTCGCGCAAGGGGGTGTTTGCTCAGCACAATCTGCGCCAGCCGGTCGGTGGCGACGTGGGTGTATATCTGTGTTGTGGCGATGTCCGCATGTCCCAGCAGGGTCTGGACGACCCGCAGGTCGGCCCCCCCGTCCAGCAGATGGGTGGCGAAGGCGTGGCGCAGGACGTGGGGACTGACTCGCGCCGGATCTATCCCTGCGCCCACGGCTGCCTGATCCAGCAGCTGGGCGAAGCGACGCGGGGTCAGATGACCCTTGGCCGACGAAGAGGGGAACAGCCACGGGCTGTCCGGCACCTTTTCCGGACGGGCGGCGTCGCGAGCGATGAGCCAGGTCTTCACTGCCTCACGCGCCGGGGTGTTCAGCGGAGCCAGTCGTTCCTTGCCGCCCTTGCCGCGCACGATCAGCCACGCCGGATCCCGGCGCACCGCTTCAAGGCGCAGGCCCAGCAGTTCCGACACGCGAAGGCCCGAGGCATAGGCCAGTTCCACCAGCGCCACCAGGCGCAGACCAGCCGCTCCGTCGTGCGCCGCAGCGGCGGCCAGAAGCCGCTCGATCTCATCCCCGCTCAGGACCCGCGGCAGGCTGCGGCCCTGTTTCGGCGCGTCGAGCCGTCGCGAGGGATCGTCGGCACGCCAGCCCTCGCCGAGAGCGAAACGGTAGAACTGCCGTACGGCCGACCGCCGACGCGCTTGGGTCGCCGGCGACAGGCCGAGCCTTGCCAGACCGGCGTACCAGGCCTCGAGTCCCGCCTCGTCGCCCTTCATCAGGCCGCCCTCGACCCCGGCCTCGGCGTCGGCCAGATCGCGGCCATAGGCGGACAGGGTGTGGGGCGAGGCGTCACGTTCGACGGCCATCATCTCCAGAAAGGCTTCGATCTGCGGTGTGCTCATGCGTCGCAACGCTTTGCGACGGCGGCGCTTGGTGTAGAGGATGAGGCCGTCATGCCGTGCCTGTCCGCGCCCCGTCCGTCGAAATGCCGCCCCCCGCGAGGCCGCGCGTGAGCCATGCCGTGGCGATTCCCGTCCATGAACGCACCATAGCCCTGGTCGGGCTGATGGGGGTGGGCAAATCGACAGTGGGGCGGCGGCTGGCCCGCCGGCTCGGCCTGCCGTTCGCCGACGGCGACGTCGAGATCGAGGCGGCGGCGGGCATGACCGTGTCCGAAATCTTCGCCCGGCTCGGCGAGGCCGAGTTCCGCGCCGGCGAGGCCCGGGTGATGAAGCGGCTGCTGGACGGCCCCCGAATGGTGCTGGCGACGGGCGGCGGCGCGATCCTGAACGCAGAGACCCGGGCGGCCCTGCAGGCCCGGGCCGTCACAGTGTGGATGCGCGCCGATCTGAAGACGGTCTCCGAGCGGGTGCAGCGTCGTGACACGCGTCCCCTGCTGCGAGGCCGCGATCCTCTGCAGGCGCTGACCGCCATGGCCGAGGTGCGCTATCCCTTCTACGCCCTCGCCGACGTGACCGTGGACGTCGCGACCGGAGCCCACGGCGAGGCGGTGGAGGGCATCGTCAAGGCGCTCAGGACCGTCGGCGTGGAGACCGCAGCATGACGACCACCCTGCCGGTCACGGGCGACCGCTTCAAACCCTATGACGTTGTCGTCGGCCGGGGCTTGCTGGCGGAACTGGGGACCCGCGTCGCCCCGCTGGTCCGGGGTCGCACCGTGATCATCACCGACGAGACCGTGGCCTTGCTGCATGGCCCGGCCGCCCTGGCGTCGCTGCAGGCCGGTGGCGTCCGCGCCCGGCTGCTGACCGTTCCGCCAGGCGAGAATTCGAAATCGTTCGCCGAGCTGGAGCGGGTGATCGACCGCCTGCTGGATTTCGGTCTGGACCGGCGCGACCTGGTCATCGCCCTCGGCGGGGGCGTGGTCGGTGATCTGGCCGGTCTGGCGGCGGCGCTCTACATGCGCGGTATCGACGTGGTGCAGGTTCCGACGACCCTTCTGGCCCAGGTCGATTCCTCGGTCGGCGGCAAGACGGCGATCGACACCCCGCGCGGCAAGAACCTGGTCGGGGCCTTTCACCAGCCGCGGCTGGTCGTGGCCGACATCGACCTGCTGGCCACCCTGCCGGAACGCCAGATTCGCTCGGGCTGGGCCGAGGTGCTGAAGCACGGTCTGATCTGCGACGCGGCCTTCTTCGACTGGCTGGCAGGCGAGGGGGCAGTCGGTTCCCTCGGCGACCCCGCTGCCCTGACCCGGGCGGTGGTGCGGTCGGTCGAGATCAAGAGCGCCATCGTCGGCGAGGACGAGAAGGAGGCGGGGCGTCGTGCCCTGCTGAATCTGGGCCACACCTTCGGTCATGCCATCGAGGCGGAACTGGGCTTTGACGAGGATGCGCTGACCCATGGAGAGGCCGTGGCGCTCGGCTGCGCCCTGGCTTTCCGTTATTCGGCCGCGATCAACCTGTGTGCCACGGCTGACGCTGACCGGGTCAGCGCCGTCCTCGCCGCGGCCGGACTGCCGACCCGGCTAGACCAGGCCGGTGCCTTGAGCGCGGTTGGTCTGCTGGCGCGGATGGCCGGAGACAAAAAGGCCGAGGGCGGGCGGCTGACGCTGATCCTGGCCCGCGCGATCGGCGACGCCCTTGTCGACAAGGCGGTGGATCGCGACGCCGTGCTCGACTTCCTCAGGTCCGAGGGCGCGGCTTGAGCCTGTCACGCATGACCGTCGGCGTCCGGCCGCTCGAGAACCGGTTTGTCCGACTGGAGCCCTTTACGCCAGCGCTGGAGGCCGAGGTTCGCGTGGCTCTGGATTGTGACCCGGCCTCCTGGGACATCATGGTCGGTGCCGGCTATGGCCCGCATTTCGATGGCTGGTGGCGCAGCGCGCTGACCGCGATGGAGCAAGGAACATGCATGGCGTGGGCCGTTCGACAGCTGTCCGATGGAGCGGTCGTGGGCACGACGAGCCTGTACGAGATCAAGCCGGACTATCGTCGCTGCGAGGTCGGCGCGACCTTCTACCGGCCCGAGGTCCGGGGCGGAGCGGTCAATCCATCCTGTAAACGCCTGTTGCTGGGTCATGCCTTTGAGGCCGGCGCGGTGCGGGTCGAAGTCCTGACGGACGCCATCAATCCCGCCAGCCAGGCTGCCATCCGCAAACTGGGCGCGCGCGACGAAGGGGTGCTGCGCAAGCACAAGATCACCTTCAGGGGCCGCATCCGCGATACGGCCCAGTTCGCCATCCTCGATGAAAACTGGCCAGACGTGCGGGCGCGGCTGGACGCCCGGCTGGCGGTGTTGGCCTAGTCGACTGCGCGGCAGTCGGTCGGTTCGCGTCCGTCCGACGTCCAAGTGGCCATCACGCCCTTGCCACGCAGCTCATAGCCTGAGGCCCGGTACCAGATGCCGTCCGCGGCGCGTTCCTGGAACAGATCGACGGCCTCGCCGCTGGAATTGCGAACCGTCGCCATCTGGCGTGGGTTGTCGAAATCGACCGACAACCGTTCGCTGTTGTTGCACAGATAGACGGTGCGGATGACGCGGTTCATGGCCCGGTCCTGGGCTTCGGCTCCCGTCCGGCGACGCGCGGTCTGGGCTTCCTGGGCTCGCACACGCACTGAATCCCCGTCCGTCGGCGCGTCCTTGGGCTTCTGTCCGCAGGCGGTGAGGGAGAGACAGGCGACGACGGCCACAGCCAGGAACTTCATGCGGACTCTCAAACAAGCGGGGCCGCAGGGCCCTGCCCACTAACGTGCGTCGGGTGCCGCCGTTCCTTTGCGCCGGGCGCGGAAGAAGCTCCGTAACAGCGCACCGCCTTCCTCCGCCAGCATCCCGCCTGCGACATTTGGCTTCCAGTGACAGGTGGCCTGCTCGAAGAAGCGCGGTCCGTGCGCCACGGCACCGCCCTTGGGATCGTCCGCGCCCCACACCACCCGGCCGATGCGTGCATGGCTGATGGCCCCGGCGCACATGGCGCAGGGCTCGAGCGTCACATAGAGGGTCAGGCCGGTCAGACGATAATTTTCCAGCTTCGCCCCCGCGGCCCGTAACGCCACGATTTCTGCATGGGCGGTCGGGTCATGCGCGCCGATGGGGCCGTTTCGCCCCTCGGCGACGACCTCGCCGGTCGATTCGTCGACGATCACGCAGCCCACGGGAGTCTCTCCCGCGTCCGCCGCCGCTTGCGCACACGCCAAGGCCATGTGCATGAACCGCTCATCATGGCCAGCCATCCCCGAGACAACGACAAGAAGCCGCGCCCGCGTCAAGACGACAGCCGCGACGCCCCCCGCAAACCCTACGTCAAGCGCGTTGAGGGCGGCGAGGACCGCGGACCGCCCAAAGGCGGCAAACCCTTTGGCAAACCGGGCGGAAAGCCTTTCGCCAGGGACGGCAAGCCCGCGCCCAAGGCCGATGAGGCCCCCAAACGCAGCGAACGCGTGGCCAAGGCCATGGCCCGCGCTGGCATCGCCTCGCGCCGCGAGGTCGAACGCCTGATCGGCCTCGGCAAGGTCGCGGTGAACGGCAAGATCCTCGACACGCCCGCCGTGCTGGTCACGCGCGACGATGTCATCACCGTCGACGGCAAGCCGATCGGCTCGGCCCAGGCCACCCGCGTCTGGCGCTACAACAAGCCCGCCGGTCTGATGACCTCGCACAATGACCCTCAGGGCCGGCCCACGGTGTTCGACGCCCTGCCCAGCGGCCTGCCGCGCGTCATCTCGGTCGGGCGCCTCGACCTCAACACCGAAGGCCTGCTGCTGCTGACCAATGACGGTGAGCTGAGCCGGGCGCTGGAACTGCCCACGACCGAACTGGTGCGCCAGTACCGGGCCCGTGCCCGGGGCCGCGTCAGCCAGTTGCAGCTTGATTCGCTGAAGGAGGGCGTCACCGTCGACGGCATCCGCTACGGCCCGATCGAGGCTACCCTCGACAAGGCCAAGGAGAGCGAGGGCAATGCCCCCGCCAATCTGTGGATCAGCGTCTCGATCACCGAGGGCAAGAACCGTGAAGTCCGCAAGGTGCTGGAGCACCTCGGCCTGACCGTGAACCGCCTCATCCGCCTGGCCTATGGCCCGTTCCAGCTGGGCACCCTGCCGACCGGCTCGATCGAGGAGGTTGGTCCCCGGGTCATCCGCGAACTGCTGGCCGAACATGTCCGGCCCGAGAACCTGCCGACCGGCAACACCGTCTCGACCCCGGCTCCCGTGCCCGGACGCCGTACTTCGGCCCCGATCAACAAGGGCGCTTCGGGTTCGGCCATGTCCGATCCCTCGCGCAAGCCCAGCCGCACCCGTGCCGCCGGAGCCGCCGCTGACGCCGCCGCCGAACGGGCCGCCCGTCCGCCCAAGAAGGCCGGCTGGGCCAAGACCGCGCCGCGGTTCGAGCATCCCAAGAAGAGCTTCACCCCTCGCGCCCGCCCCGAGGGGGCCGAACCGGCATCGGGCGAGCGCCCGAAACGCGTCTTCAAGCCGCGCGAGGATCAGTTCATCGACAAGCCGCGCAGCTTCAGCGGCAAGCCGGCGGGGGCGTCCGACGGGGCCAAACGCCCGTTCAAGCCGCGTGAGGGCGGAGCCGGGCGCAGCGATGCTGCCGGCGCGCCGTTCAAGCCGCGGGGTGGTGGCTCGCGCAGCAATCCCCCCGGTGGCAGGCCGGGCGCGCCGCGCAAGCCGCGCTGAGTGCCTCTGGTTGACGGCGACGCCCGCACCGCCTGATCCAGGCGACGGGGGACACCGCCATGTCGATGGAACTGCTGGAGGACAGGGGCGGCGAACGCGACTATGCGCTCGAGCGGCTGATCATGCTGTCAGACGGCGTGTTCGCCAGCCTCACGGCGGCTCAGGCGGCGGCCCGCGCCGGTAGACGGGGCGGGCCTTTGACGTAGCGGTTGGCGAGCCGCTCGATCATGACGACCATGACCACGGCTGACAGGACTTCTGGCGCCAGCTCAGTCCACGCCGCGTCGCGGCTGGTTCCAGCTTCGGAGAATGGCTGCCAGAACAGGGCGATGACAAGGTTGTTGGCCAGATGGGCGCCGATGGCGAACTCCAGCCCGCCAAGACGCAACGCCGCCCAGGTCCATACGGCGCCCGACACGGCCCGCGCCACGAAGGCGACCGGATCGGGATCCAGGTGGATGGCCGAGAATATCAACCCGTTGATCAGGCACAAGACCAGCGGATGCCGCGTGATCAATCCTGTCAGGCGCAGCAGCACGCCGCGGCACACCACTTCCTCAGCCGCGGCCGCCACCAGCAGACCGCCAACCATGACCAACACATAGGTCAGCCGCGTTCGGTCCAGATATTGGGCATCCAGGATCGGCGGGGCCCATTCGCTGCCCATCGCCAGATAGATCGGGACCGAGGTCACCGAAATGCAGACCATGGTCAGGAAGCCGGTCCCCAGATGCTGGACGTCGAATCGCCGGCCGGGCCAGAGGAAGTCCGTCAGCGGCCTGCGGTAGGTCATCGCGGCGGCCGCCAGGATGCCGAAGGCGAGAGCGCCCAGGATCAGGGCGAACAACGCTACCTGGAAGCTCTCATTGATCAGGCGGAGCGGGCTGTCCGGCAATGGGCCGAGGTCCCCCACCTGATCGCGCATCCCGGGTATTCCGCTGATCGCAACGCCCACTGAGAACACCATCACCGTCATCAGCATGGCCGCCAGCGCCACGAAGCTGGCGACCCTCCGCCAGGGATGGGTGACGACAAATCGAGCGGTGAGCGTGGACTCCGCCGCCGCGGCAAGGGCGAGGTCGAGCTGGGGGCGGCGCGAGTGAACCATGACGCGAACGTTGCATTCGCGGCGCGTTCCGGTCCAGAGGCTTCCGCATGAGAATTGTCGCGGGAAGCTTGAAGGGCCGGGCCATCGTGGTGCCGGAGGGGCAGGGCACGCGCCCGACCTCCGACCGGGCGCGGCAGGCGATCTTCAACGTGCTGGAACACGCGGCCTGGGCAGAGCCGCTGGAGGACATGCGCGTCATGGACCTGTTCGCCGGATCGGGGGCCCTGGGGTTTGAGGCGATCAGCCGGGGCGCGGCCTTCGCCCTGTTTGTCGAGACCGACGAGGACGCCCGGGGGGCCATCCGCGAGAATGCCGACGCCTGGGGCCTGATGGGCCGGACGCGGGTACACCGCCGCAGTGCGACGGACCTCGGCGCGCGTCCCGGCTCGGACGGCGAGGCGTTCGATCTGGCCTTTCTCGACCCGCCCTATCGCAAGGGTCTGGGCGAACAGGCGTTGGCCCGGCTTCTGGATGGAAACTGGCTGAAACCGGGCGCTGTCGTCGTTTTCGAGCGCGGGTCGGACGAGCCGGAGATCGATACTCCGGGCTATGAGCGGCTGGATGCGCGCGACTATGGCGCGGCGCGGGTGCTGTTTCTCAGGGTCTCCGCCTGAGCAACGGCTGCGACACCAGCGCGTTGGATGGGTCTGGCCAAGGCCGTCGGTTGCGCCGACAATGCGGCTTCGAGAGTGGCCGCAGTCGGCTGCTGCAGGGGTCCCGGATGAAACGCCTCATACTGGCCCTGCTGATCATCCTCATGGCGGCAGGAACACCCGCCATGGCGACCGAGGAACCCGTCTTCACCCTGGTCCTGAAGGACGGGGCGTTCGAGATCCGCGACTATGTGCCGACGGTCGTGGCCGAGGTGACGGTGTCCGGCAGCCAGGAACGCGCCTCAAACCAGGGCTTCCGGATCCTCGCGGGCTATATCTTCGGGGGTAACACCCGACGTCAATCCATCGCCATGACGGCCCCCGTGGCCCAGCGACGGGTCAGCGAGACCATCGCCATGACGGCCCCGGTGAGCCAGACAGCCTCGGGAACGGGCTGGACCGTCCGCTTCACCATGCCGGCCGCCTGGACGATGCAGACCCTGCCGCAGCCGAACGACGCCCGGATCACCCTGCGTCCGGAGCCGGGACAGAGGATGGCCGTGATCCGCTTCTCGGGCATCGCCGACGCCCGTCAGGTCGAGCGGCACAGCCGGGCGCTCGAGGGCCAGTTGCGGACGCGCGGCCTGCGCGCCTCGGGGCCGATCAGCATGGCCCAGTATGACCCGCCCTGGACCCTGTGGTTCCTGCGCCGGAACGAGGTCATGGTGCCGATCGCGCGCTGACGGCTGCGGTTCCTGATCGGACGCGCGCGGACGGGGTCCGCGCGCGTCCTTTGTCAGGCTGCTACCAGCGACGGGCCGAGACCCGGTTGTCGAGCTGACTGCGCATCAGGGCCAGACCGTCGCGGTTGACCCGGTATGGGCCTCGGTCAATGGAAGCGATGAGGCCCTTGTTCTTCAGTCTCTTCCACACCGACAAATTGCAGTCGGTCAGCAGGAAGCCATCGCGGGTGAAGCAGTCGGCGCGCAGAATCCGCCTGTCGGCGTCGCGTTCGAGGACGATCGCGCCGCCCTGCGCCAAGGCGTGCAGCGTTCGCTGCTCCGCTCGGGAGATGTTCATTTGGGGAATGTCCGAAAGGCGTGAAAGGACACGTCGGCGCAATCACGCCGGCGAGCGGTTCAGAGGCTCATCACAGTCAGCGCCGTGGAGGCCTCAGGCCTTGCGCGCAATCTCGGACATAGGCTTCCCGGCGGGGCAAATCCCCGCATGTTGGCATTTTAGCGCCTTCCGAACAGCTTTTCCAGGTCGGCCAGTTTCAGTTCGACATAGGTGGGGCGGCCGTGGTTGCACTGGCCGGAGTGGGGGGTGACCTCCATCTCGCGCAGCAGGGCGTTCATTTCGGGCGCGGACAGCACCCGACCCGCCCGCACCGAGCCGTGGCAGGCCATGGTGCCGCAGACCTCACCCAGACGCTCGGACAGGGCCAGGGCGGCCCCGTGTTCGACCAGGTCGTCGGCGATGTCGCGGATGAGGCCCTGGACATCGGTGTCGCCGAGCAGGGCCGGGGTTTCACGCACCAGCACGGCCCCGACGCCGAACGGTTCGACGATTAGGCCCAGTTCGGCCAGTTCATCGATACGGGCCGAGACGCGTTCGGCCTCGGCCGGGTCCAGTTCGACCACCTCGGGGGTCAGCAGGGCCTGACGCGTCACCGATCCGCGCGCCATCTGCCCCTTCATCCGCTCATAGACGAGGCGCTCGTGAGCGGCGTGCTGGTCGACCACGACGAGGCCGTCGCGGGTCTGGGCGACGATATAGGTGCCGTGCAGCTGGGCCCGGGCGGCCCCGAGCGGATAGTCGATCAGATCGGGCGCGGCCGGGGCGGCGTCGGCGAGCCAGCTGTCCGGCGATGAGGGCTGGGAACCGGGTTCAACGCGTGCCGACCGCTCATTGAGGCCGGGGATGAGCTGGGCGTGGGCGCTGGCCGGGGCGGCCCAGCCCTGCCAGCCGCTCCAGCCCTGGGCCGATGGCGAGGACGGGCTCCAGGCGGGGGTCGGGCCGACACCCGTATGCGGCCGGAAGCCCGCCAGCGCCTCGGCGGCGACGGTGGTGGAGGCGCGGTGGCCGGCGGCGGCGAGCGCGTGTCTCAGGGCCCCGACGATCAGGCCACGCACCAGGGCCGGATCGCGGAACCGCACCTCGGCCTTGGCCGGGTGGACGTTGACGTCGACGTAGAGCGGGTCGATCTCGAGGAACAGCACCGCCGCCGGATGGCGGTCGCGGGCGAGGAAGTCGGCATAGGCCCCGCGCAACGCCCCTTGCAGCAGCCGGTCCTTCACCGGACGGCCGTTGACGAACAGATACTGGTGTCCGGCGTTGCCGCGCGAATAGGTCGGCAGGCCCGCGTATCCCGTCAGCCGAACATTGTCGCGGGCCTGATCGATGAGCAGGGCATTGGTCTCGAAATCGCGGCCGAGCAGGGCCGCCAGCCGCTTCAGCCGCCCGACGTCGCCGGGATGTTCGGCGGGCAGGCGCAGGGTGGTCTTGCCGTCGAGGTCGAGGGTGAAGGCCACGTCCTCATGCGCCATGGCCTGACGCTTGATCTCTTCCGAGATGGCCATGGCCTCGGACCGCTCGGACTTCATGAATTTGAGCCGGGCCGGGGTGGCGTAGAACAGGTCGCGGACCTCGACGCGGGCCCCGTGCGGGCCGGGGAAGCCGGCGGGGGCCACAGGCTTCTGGTCGCCGCCCTCGACCGTGATCTGATGCGCGTCGCCGCCCTCGCGCGGGCGGCTGGTGATGGTCAGCCGCGCGACCGAACCGATCGACGGCAGGGCCTCGCCGCGGAAGCCGAGGGTCGAGATACGCAGCAGGTCGACGTCGCCGGCGTCGTCGGCCTCCAGCTTGGAGGTGGCGTGGCGTTCGACGGCGAGGGCCAGCTGGTCCGCCGCCATGCCGTGCCCGTCGTCGGCGATCAGGATGCGGGTCAGGCCCCCGCCGTCGGCCTGGACCTCGATCCGGGTCGCGCCCGCGTCGAGCGCATTCTCGACCAGCTCCTTGATGGCGCTGGCCGGGCGTTCGACCACCTCGCCGGCGGCGATGCGGTTGACGGTTTCAGGAGGGAGGCGGCGGATGAGCATGGATTTGGAAGTATGCCGCTTTCCGTCATCCGGAAGTAGAGAAACGGCGGATAATTCGTACACATCGGACTCTGGCGGCGCTCTCCCCGCGAGGGGACGAAGGGGAGTGTTGCACGGGGGCTTGATGCGGCTGGGAAATGACGCTGCTTGTTCCTGCCAGAGCAGGAAGAACAACAGGTTAGTTGAGGGAAGTCGTCGGGCCGGGAGGGAATCTCCAGCATTGAAAACACCGTGCATCCCCGCGAAGGCGGGGACCCAGGTTTGAACTGCAACGAAACTGGCTGAACGGACCAATGCTCACCCCGACACCGGCGGTGAGGTTAAAGCCGGGATCCCCGCCTTCGCGGGGATGCACGGATCGGAGAGGGCGTGGATCCCCCGGCTTTGCGCCGCCTATTTCGGGCCTGCGCGCTCCAGACCGTAGATGGCCTCCGCGATGTCCTCGACCTTGGCCGTCACCACGGCCTGGGCGTCATAAAGGCCGCGATTGTAGAAAAAGGGGCCGATCTCGCGGCCGAGGAAGTCCAGCAGCATTTCGGCGGGCAGGGCAGCGAGCTCTGTTTCCAGTTCATCGCGAAAATAGACGCGCAGTTTCGCGACGATGTCCGCGGTCTCCTCACGGCTGAAGGTGATCGACTTCATCTCAGCTGACCTCAGCCAACGCTTCCTCCGCCGCGACCCAGGCGGCTTCCGCCGCGTCCAGATCAGCCTGCGTCTTCGCCCGCGCCCGCGTCAGGCCTTCCAGCGCCTTGGGGTTGCTGACCGAGGCATTGGCCATGTCGTCGTCGATGCGGGCGATATCCGCCGTCAACTGGGCCATCCGCTCTTCGGCCTTCTTGACCGCATGACGCAGGGTTGAAGGCGAAGGGCCTGATTTCTTGTCGTTCTTCTTGCCCTTGTTGTTGGACACGGATGCTGCGGCGACCGCCTCATCCTTGACCTGGCTCGGCTTGACCGCCGCCTGTTTGGCCCGGTCGAGCACGAATTTCGCATAGTCGTCCATGTCGCCCTCATAGGGCTTCACCGTACCGTCGGCGGCGAGCCACAGGCGGTCGGCGACCATCTCCATCAGCGAGCGGTCGTGGGTGATCAGGATGACCGCACCGGAATAGTCGTTCAGCGCGTCGAGCAGGGCCCGGCGGCTGTCGATGTCGAGGTGGTTGGTTGGTTCGTCGAGGATCAGGACGTGGGGCGCATCCATCGCCACCTGGTTGAGCAGCAGGCGCGCACGCTCGCCGCCGGACAGGCTGGCGACCGTGGTCTCCTGCTTCTCATAGCCCAGACCCCATTGCGCCAGTTTCGAGCGGCGGGCGCTCTCGGGCGCGTCCGGGATGGCGCGGCGGATGATCTCCAGCGGCGTGTCGGTCGGGTCCATGGCCTCGATCTGGTGCTGGTGGAACCAGCCGACCCGCATCTTGCGGTCGCGGTGCAGTTCGCCCTCTGAGACGTTGAGGGCGCCGGCGATCATCTTGGCGAAGGTCGACTTGCCCGCGCCGTTGACGCCCAGCAGGCCGATGCGGTCGTCCAGATCCATGCGCAGGTTGAGATTGCGCAGGATGGGACGGCCGGTCTCATAGCCGACATTGGCCCGCTCCAGCCGGATCAGCGGCGGCGCCAGCGGGCGCGGCGGCGACGGCAGGATGAAGGGGGCGACGCGTTCCTCGATGGTCGTGGCCACCGGCTGCATCTTGGCCAGTCGCTTCATGCGCGACTGGGCCTGGGCGGCCTTGGAGGCCTTGGCCTTGAAGCGGTCGACGAAGGCCTGGAGGTGGGCGCGCTCGGCGTCCTGCTTGGCCTTGGCCGACATCTGCAGCCGGGCCTTTTCGGCGCGGGCCTTTTCGAACTGGTCGTAGTTGCCCGTGTAGAGGGTCAGATTGCGGTTCGCGAGGTGCAGGATGTGGGTGCAGACCTCGTTCAGCATCTCGCGGTCGTGGGAGATGATCAGGGCCGTGTGCGGGTATTTCTTGAGCCGCGCCTCGAGCCAGAGCGCGCCTTCCAGATCGAGATAGTTGGTCGGCTCGTCGAGCAGCAGCATGTCCGGCTCGGCGAACAGCGCCGCGGCCAGGGCCACGCGCATGCGCCAGCCGCCCGAGTACTCCGACATCGGCCGCAACTGGTTGTCATGGTCGAAGCCGAGGCCGACGAGAATTTCGGCGGCGCGGGCGGGGGCGGCGTCGGCGTCGATCTCGATCAGCCGGGTCCAGATCTCGCCCATCTCCTCGGGCTCGGCGGTTTCCAGCCGGCCCAGCAGGCTGTGACGCTCCTCGTCGGCTTCGAGGATGGTCTCGAGCACGCTGACCGGCGTGGCGGGATGTTCCTGATCGACCGAGCCGATGCGGGCGGTCTTGGGCAGGCTGATCTCGTCGCCACCCGCGGCCAGTTCGCCGAGGATCAGCTTGAACAGGGTCGATTTGCCGATGCCGTTGCGGCCGACCAGCCCGACCTTGGCCCCGGGCGGCAGGGAGACGGAGGCGTCCTCGAGGAATTTGCGGCCCCAGGCGTTGAAGGTCAGGTCGGTGATCTGAAGCATGGCGAAGACGAGGGTCCGATGGGCGAGGGCAGCCCCCCGACCGGCGGTGAGCGACAGGACAGAACGGGATCGTCCCTCAAGCAGCGAGCGGCCGCGCCGCGAGCTTCAGGGACGCCTTGGAAAGGGCGGAGGGCGCGTCTATAAGCCCGCGACCTTCAATCTCCCAACAAGAAGTCACTCCCATGACCGAACGCACCTTCTCGATCCTCAAGCCCGACGCCACGCGCCGCAACCTGACGGGCGCCATCAACGCCGTGATCGAGGCCGCCGGCCTGCGTATCGTCGCCCAGCGCCGCGTGCACCTGACCGACGCGCAAGCCAAGAAATTCTACGAAGTCCACGCCGAACGCCCCTTCTACGGCGAGCTGGTCGGCCAGATGACCGCCGAACCGGTCGTCGTCCAGGTGCTGGAAGGCCCGAACGCCGTCGCCGCCTATCGCGAAGTCATGGGTGCCACCAACCCGAAGGACGCCGCTGACGGGACCATCCGCAAGCAATTCGCCCTGTCGATCGGCGAGAACTCGGTCCACGGTTCGGACTCCATCGAGAACGCCGGCATCGAGATCGCCCAGTTCTTCACGGACGATCAGATCGTCGGCTGATCCACGCGAAAGCGTTGGACCTGCTGCGGCCGGATCGGAAACGATCCGGCCGTCGTCGTATCTGGACCCTTTAATGCGGAGGCCATGCCCATGAAGGACTATCGGCATCGCGATGTGGCCTTGGCCGCCGGCCTGTCGGCGCTGGCCGGTTATGTGGATGCGATCGGCTTTCTGACGCTGGGCGGTTTCTTCGTCTCGTTCATGAGCGGCAACTCCACGCGGTTCGGTGTCGCGTTGGCCATGGGCCACTGGGACCTGGCCGCGAGGGCGCTGGGGCTGATCGGCCTGTTCGTGGTGGGCGTGGTGCTGGGGTCGACGGCGGCGCGTCGGGCAGGCGAGGAAAGAAAGTCTGTCGTTCTGGGGCTTGAGGCCGTGCTGCTGGCCATGGGCGCCGGCCTGCTGTCGGCCGGTCGGCCGTTGGCGGGCATGATCCCCGTGGTGCTGGCCATGGGGGTCGAGAATACGGTGTTCCAGAAGGGCGGGGATGTGCGGGTGGGCCTGACCTATATGACCGGCACCCTGGTCAGGGTGGGGCAGCGGATCGCGACGGCCCTGCATGGCGGCGCGCGCTGGGACTGGGTCCCGTTCCTGCTGCTGTGGATCGGACTGGCGGCGGGCGGAGCCCTGGGCGCGCTGATGTTCCTGAGGCTGGGCGTCACCGCCCTGTGGGTCGCGGCGGCGGTCGTGGCCGCGCTGGCGCTGTTGAGCCTGCTGGATGAGCGCCGGCTTCCCCAAGCCGAGCACTGAACATCAGACGGCCCCGGCGATCGCTCGCCGGGGCCGTGGTCGTGATCGCGGTCCGGCCTACCAGATGCGGGCGCGGGCCGTGGGGGCGAGGTACTGGGCGTCACCCGGCTCGACGCCGAACGCCGCGTACCAGGCATCGATGTTGCGCGGTGACACGGCAGCCCGGTACTGGGCCGGCGAGTGCGGATCGACGGTGACCTGCTGGCGCAGGGCCTCGTCACGCGAATTCTGACGCCAGACCTGGGCCCAGCCGAGGAAGACGCGCTGGTCGCCCGTCAGGCCGTTGATGACCGGTGCCTCCGCCCCGTTGAGCGACATGTGGTAGGCGTCGAGCGCCAGCAGCAGGCCGCCCAGGTCGGCGATGTTCTCGCCCATGGTCAGGTCGCCGTTGACGTTGGTGCCTTCGAGCGGGCTGAGGGCGGAATATTGCGCGCCCAGAACCGCCGCGCGCTGCTCGAACTTGGCCGCGTCCTCGGCGGTCCACCAGTCGCGCAGCACGCCGTCGCCGTCGGTCTTGCGGCCCTGGTCGTCGAAGCCGTGGGTGATCTCGTGGCCGATGACCGCGCCGATGCCGCCGTAGTTCACTGCCGGATCGGCGTTGGGATCGAAGAAGGGGGCCTGCAGGATGGCGGCCGGGAAGACGATCTCGTTGCGCGGCGGGTTGTAATAGGCGTTCACGGTCTGGGGCGTCATGCCCCACTCCAGCGGATCGACTGGACGCGTCAGCTTGCCGACGTTCCAGGCCCAGTTGAACGCCGAGGTGCGCTCGACATTGCCGTACAGGTCGCCCGGCTCCAGCCGCAGGCCGTCATAGCTGCGCCATTGTTCCGGATAGCCGATTTTCACCCCGAAGCGGCTCATCTTGTAGAGCGCCTGCTGTTTGGTCTCGGGGCTCATCCAGTCGAGACCCTCGATGCGGGCGGTCATCGCGCGACGCAGGTTGCCGACCAGTTCCTCCATCTGCGCCTTGGACTCGGCGGGGAAGTGGCGGGCGACATATTCCTGGCCCAGCGACTCGCCCAGCGAGCCGTCGACCAAGGTCACGCCGCGTTTCCAGCGAGGCCGGTTCTCCGGCTGGCCGCTCAGCGCCTTGCCGTAGAAGTCGAAGCGGGCGTCGACGAAGGCGCTCGACAGATAGGGCGCGGCCTGGTCGATGACGTGGAAGGCCTGCCACGACTGCAAGGTCTCGATCGGGGTCTCGGCGAAGACACGCGCCATGCCCGGGAAGGCGGTGTTGTTGGTGGCGATCAGGGTCGGGACATGGGACACGCCCGCGCCGTCAGCCCAGGCCGCCCAGTCGAAGCCCGGCGCGGCGGCGGCGAGTTCGGCCACGCTCATCGGGTTGTAGATCTTGTCGATCTGGCGGTTCTGGACCTGGGTCCAGTGCTGTCCGGCAATGCGGGTTTCGAAAGCCAGGATCGCGTCAGCCGCTGCTTCAGGCTCGGGCCAGCCCGCCAGGGTCAGGGCGGTGGCAACATAGGTCCGATAGGCGGCCTTCTGGGTCGCGAAACTGTCCTCGAGATAGTAGTCGCGGTCCGGCAGGCCGAGGCCGCCCTGGCCGACATAGGCGGCGGTGCGGTCGGGTGCCTTAAGGTCCTCGAAGGTGCCGATGCCGAACAGGCTGGAGCCGAAGCCGGCCTGGGTGCGGCCCATCAGGGCGGCGATTTCCTCACGGGTGTCGGCTGCGCGGACTTCGGCCAGGTCGGCCTGTAGCGGGCCGGCACCCAGACGATCGACCGTCGCCTCGTCCATGAAGCTGCCGTAGAAGGCACCGATGCGGCCGGCCTCGGGGCTTGAGGACGGATTGGCCGCGCTCTCCTCGATCAGGGTCTTCAGATTGTCCTGCGAGCGGTCGTACAGCATGTCGAACACGCCGAACGAGGTCTTGTCCGCGGGGATCGGGGTATTGGCCAGATAGGTGCCGCTGGCGAAGCGGTTGAAATCGGCCCCCGGGCGGACGGTCGTATCCATGCCGCCGACGTCAAAGCCGAACTGGCCGATCTGTGCCTGGGTCGTGGACGGGATCTCGACGATCGGCGGGGCGGTCTGGGCCTGGGCGATCCCGGCGGCGAAGGTCAGGGCGGCGCCGGCGGCGCAGGCCATAAGGCGGAGTCTGGACATGGAAGCCTCGCTTGTGATGCGGCGGCAACCTGACCCAAGTTTTTCCCGTTGTCGCCGGGAAAGCGGCAGGATTACAAAACGCTAATCCAGTGCCCGGCAGAAGTCGGCCAGCGCGCGCGGATACAGGTTGTGCTCTGCCGCCAGGACCCGTTGCGCCAGTGCCCACGGCGTGTCGTCAGCCAGCACCGGAACCGTTGCCCGGGCCAGGACCGGGCCCTCGTCCACGCCCTCGGTGACCAGATGGACGGAACAGCCGGCCTCGGCGTCACCGGCGGCCAGGGCGCGGGCATGGGTGTCCAGACCCGGATATTTCGGTAGCAGGCTGGGATGGATGTTCAGCATCCGGCCGGCCCGGCGGCCGACCAGCCAGGGCGTGATCAGCCGCATATAGCCGGCCAGGGCGACGACCTCGATGTCGTGCGCCGCGAGGGCGGCGTCGACGGCGCGCTCGTGCGCCTCGCGGTCCTTGCCGAAGGGGCGCTGGTCCACGGCCACCGAAGCCACACCCTTGGCCCCGGCGACGGCCAGACCGCCCGCTTCGGGCTTGTTGGACACGACCAGAACGACCTTGAACGCGGCGTCGGCCTGCTGCCCGGCATCGATCAGCGCGGCCATGTTGGAGCCGGCACCCGAGATCAGGACGGCCACGCGCACGGGGCCGGAACGGCGGTCCGACATCAGCGCGCCGGCGGAACCGGGTCGCCGACCGAAACGAACGAACCCGCAGGACCCGGGAAGACGACCGGGCTTTCATAGCCGTCGTCGGACACGGCCGACACGCCGAAGAAATAGTCGTCGATGACGATGTTGCGCAGCACCAGCTCCGTCGCCGATCCGGCCCAGCGGCTGTAGGTCCATTGCGCCGCCGTGGTCGGGCGCCACCAGACGCGGTAGCCGGCCGCGCCGGGCACGGCCCGCCACTTGATCGTGGTGTCCGGCTTGACCGCCCCTTCGATGGTCACGCCCAACGGACTGGCGGGCGCATTGGCCAGGGCCGCCATGCTGACGATGTTCAGCCGCGCGACCTGACCCAGGTAGTCGAAATCGACGCCGTCGATAGTGTCGCCGAAGTGGACGCCGCCCTCGGTGCGCAAATCCTGGTGCTGACGGTCATAGTTTTCCGCGCCTTCGGAGATGCGGACGGCCGGGAAACCCGCACGCAGCATCTCGACCTGGTCGCCGCCGCGTCCGTAGCGATCGGTGCGATAGATCATCTCAACATCGAAATTGGCCAGATAGCGGTCGGCCATGCCGTCGATGAAGCGGGCCAGATTGCGAGAGGAGGAATCGACTTCGCCGCCGTTGTAGCGCCGCCGCTCTTCCTGGGCTTCGGTCTCGACGGTCTTGGTACCTTCCGAGAAGACGCGAACGCGGGTGGTGTCGCGCACGCCCGACTGGCCTTCGGAGTTACCTACGATGTCGTTGTTCAGATTGGCCTCGACCCGCCAGCCCTGCGTCCTGGCGTAGTCGGCCAGGATCTTTCCGCCGAACAGGCCCTGTTCCTCACCCGACAGGACAGCAAACACCAAAGTCGCGTCGAAGCGGTGTTTCGACAGCACCCGTGCGGCCTCCAGCACCGAAGCGACGCCCGAGGCATCGTCATTGGCGCCGGGGGCGTCGGCGGTGAAATTCATCACGTCGGTGACGCGCGAATCGATATGGCCCGAGATGATGATGACCCGGTTCGGATCGCCGGTTCCGCGCTGGATGGCGACGATGTTGACCACTTCAGTCGGGGTCGGAACCCGGGCCGCCGTGACGGTGTCGGAGGGTGTGACGATGCTCAGGCAGCCGTCGCAGTCGCGGCTGATCGCCTCGAACTGCGCCTGCGTCCAGCGTCGGGCCGCGCCGATGCCGCGGGTGTCGGATTGCGTTTCCGACATCGTGTGGCGCGTGCCGAAATTGACCAGGGCCTGAATGTCCGCCCGCATCCGCTCGGGCCGGATGTCGTCCGCCAGCCCATGCAGAAGCGCCTGTTCCTGGACCACCGTCTGGGCGGCTGCCGCAGAGGCCGAAGCCAGAACAATCGCGGCCAGGCCAACAGAAAGCACGCGCATCGAAAACCCCGCTCACAGACAAGGCGCGGACCTTGCCGGGCGGACCCCGTCGGGTCAACGGCAGCGCGACGCTTGCGCGGATGACAAGGCTCGGAAACAGTGGCCGAAGTCCCGGAGATCGCCCTGATGCTTGCTCTCGTCCTCGCCGCAGCGCTCGCGGCCTTGCCTGCGCCGCCCACCGATATGACGCGCAGCATCCTGACCGACGTCTGCCTGCCCTATGTCACGGGCGAGGCCGATGACACCGTTGCGTTGGAGTTCCTCGGCTTCCTCATGGTCCCGCCGACCGCAGAGGGCCGCATGTATGCCACCGAGGACGAGGCCTATCTGCTTCGCCTGTCGACGACCGGCACATCGGCGGACGGTAACCTGAACCGGGTGTGCGTAATTCAGGCCCGACGGGGCGGACTGGACGCCGCGCGCACGTCGGTCCAGCCGGTGATGCGGGATCAGGGCTTTGCTGCGGATGCGGATCAGTCGGCCGACCGGCCGATCTGGACGAAGGGCGGCGTGACGGTGTCAGCGCGTCAAAACCCCGGAGCGGCGGCTGTTGTCCGGGTGACCTACAGCGACCTCGACGCCGGGCTTTAGGCCGCTTCCAGCTGGCCGCAGACGAAGGCGACTTCGCCGGCTTCCAGCAGCGAGGTCAGCACCGGCTCGGCATTCTCGGGCGACACGATCAGGATGAAGCCGATGCCGCAGTTGAAGGTGCGGCGCAGTTCGTGATCCGAAATGCCGCCGACCTCGCCCAGCCACTGGAATACATGCGGCATCGGCCAGGCGTTCCAGTCGAAGCGGGCCTGCAGGCCCTCGGCGATGCAGCGCGGCGGATTTTCGATCAGGCCACCGCCGGTGATATGCGCCGCGCCCTTGACCAGTCCGGCCTTCATCAGCGGCAGCACCGGCTTTACATAGATGCGTGTCGGCTCCATCAGGGCCTGGGCGAGCGTCCGGTCCCTGGCGAAGGGGGCGTCGTCGGCCCACGACAGGCCCGATTTCTCGACCACCTTGCGGATCAGCGAATAGCCGTTCGAGTGCGGGCCGGACGAGGCCAGGCCGATGATGATGTCGCCCGTCGCCTGACGGTCCAGATACGGCAGGGCGTGGCCGCGCTCGACCGCGCCCAGCGAGAAGCCGGCCAGATCATAGTCGCCGCCCTGGTACATCCCGGGCATTTCGGCCGTCTCGCCGCCGACGAGGGCGCAGCCGGCCTGTCGACAGCCGTCGGCGATTCCGGCCACGACGCGTCTGGCGGCGTCGATCTCGAGCTTGCCGGTGGCGTAATAGTCGAGGAACAGCAGCGGCTCGGCGCCCTGGGCCAGCAGGTCGTTGACGCACATGGCCACCAGATCGATGCCGACGCCGTCATGGCGGCCCGTCTCGATGGCGATCTTCAGCTTGGTGCCGACGCCGTCCGTCGTCGCGACGATCAGCGGATCCTCGAATCCGGCGGCCTTGAGGTCGAACAGGGCCCCGAATCCCCCCAGCGAAGCCTCCGCGCCGGGGCGCCGGGTCGACTTCGCCAGCGGCTTGATGGCGTCGACCAGCATCTCGCCGGCGTCGATGTCCACGCCCGCGTCGGCATAGGTCAGACCGCTCTGGAGACCGTCACGCCGGGAATCGGAGGTGTCGCTCATGGGTCACGGGCCTGAATCAGTGGGAGGATTTCTGCGGCGGCTCTTGCCACAACCGTATCGCGCGGGGCTATAGCATCGGAATGACGCCGATCACCACCACCGAGGCGCTTCGCGCATTCTGCGAACGTCTGGCCGACCAGCCATTCATCACCGTCGACACCGAGTTCATGCGGGAGACGACCTATTGGCCGCGCCTGTGCCTGATCCAGGCGGCGTCGGCCACGGACGCCGCCATCATTGATCCGATGGCCGACGGGCTGGATCTCGAGCCCTTCCTGGACCTGCTTCGCGATCCGAAGATCATCAAGGTCTTCCACGCCGCGCGTCAGGACACGGAAATCTTCGTCAAACTGGGGGCTATGCCCAAGCCGATGTTCGACACCCAGGTGGCGGCCATGGCCGCCGGCTTCGGCGATCAGGTGTCGTATGAGGCGCTGGTGCGCCAGATGCTGAAACAGGAGGTCGACAAGGGCAGCCGCTTTACCGACTGGGCCCGTCGCCCGCTGTCGGAGGCCCAGCTGGTCTATGCGCTGGGCGATGTGACCCATCTGGCCGCCCTGTATCCCAAGCTGCGCGACCGCCTGCAGAAGGACGGCCGTCTGGACTGGGTGATGTCCGAGATGGAGAGCCTGACCGATCCGGCCGTCTACGACACCGATCCGGAGAAGGCCTGGAAGCGGCTGAAGCCGAAGAAATTCAACGCCAAATATCTGTCGGTCTTCGTCGCCACGGCGGTCTGGCGCGAGCGCACGGCGCAGGAACGCGACCAGCCGCGCGGCCGCATCCTCAAGGACGAGGCCATCGACGAGATCGCGGCCCAGGGCCCGACCGATCCCGACGCCTTCAACCGGCTGCGCTCCGTGCCCAAGGGATTCGGGGCCTCGCGTCTGGGCATCGAATTGTCCGCCGAGCTGAAGCGGGTGCTGGCCGACCCCGAAGCCTTTGCGCCCAAGCTGGACCGCCCGGCTCACAATCAGCCGGCCCCGCCGTCGGTGGTCGAACTGCTGAAGGTGCTGCTCAAGGCCAAGAGCGACAACGCCGGCGTGGCCACCAAACTGCTGGCCAATGTCGCCGACCTGGAAAAGATCGCCCTCGACGACGACGCCGACGTCGACGCCCTCAAGGGCTGGCGCCGCCAGCTGTTCGGCGAGGATGCGCTCAAGCTCAAGCGCGGCGAGATCGCCCTGGTGCTGAACGGGGCGCGGGTCGAGGTGGTGGAGATCGAGTAGGAGCCCCGCCACCCCAGGTCCGTCATCCTCGGGCTTGACCCGAGGATCAGACGTTGGGGCGGGCTGTGCGGCCGGGGATGGCCCGCCTTGTCGGGCCTGCCGTCCGCTACGGAGCACCGGATGGTCTGGCCCTCGGGTCAAGCCCGAGGGTGACGTCGGATGGAATGAAAAAGGGCCGCTCTTTCGAGCGGCCCCTTCATTCAGCTCACCGTCGCCTTGACGATCTTGCCCGGCGAACGGGGCGGCTCGCCCTTGGGCAGGGCGTCTACGTGGTCCATGCCTTCGATGACCTCGCCCCAGACGGTGTACTGGCCGTCGAGGAAGGAGGCGTCGTCCAGGCAGATGAAGAACTGGCTGTTGGCGCTGTTGGGGTCCGAGGTGCGGGCCATCGAGCAGACGCCGCGGGCGTGGCGCTCTTTCGAGAACTCGGCCTTCAGGTTCGGCTTTTTGGAGCCCGAGGTGCCGGTGCCGGTCGGATCGCCGCCCTGGGCCATGAAGCCGGGGATGACGCGGTGGAAGACTACGCCGTCATAAAAACCTTCGCTGGCCAGCTCGGTGATGCGGGCGACGTGGCCGGGGGCCAGGTCGGAGCGAAGCTTGATGACCACGTCGCCCTGGTCGGCGCCGCTGTCGAGGGTGAAGGTCAGGGTCTGGTCGGCCATCGGCGCGCTCCTTGTGAATTATCGCGGGTGCATAGCCCGCAATGTCGTCGGGGGCTATGTGGATGCGATGACTGACGAAGAAAAGCCTGCCGACAAAGAACCTGAGCGCAGACGGATGGTGCGCCCGCCCTCGGGCGGGACCTCGGCCGGCCGCGGCATGGGCACGAAGATGAAGACGGCGGACACCAAGTCGATGTCCAGCCAGCAATGGATCAAGCGCCAGCTGTCGGACAAATGGTCGGAGAAGGCCCGCGCTGAAGGCTGGCGCAGCCGCGCGGCCTTCAAGCTGATCGAGATCGACGACCGCTTCCATCTGATCAAACACGGCAGCCGGGTCATCGATCTGGGCGCCGCACCGGGTGGCTGGGCCCAGGTGGCGGTCAAGCGTGGCGCGACCTCGGTGGTCGGCGTCGATCTGCTGATGATCGATCCGATCGCCGGCGCGACCATGCTCCAGGCTGATTTTACGCACCCAGGCGTGGACCAACAGATGATGGACCTGCTGGGTGGTCCGCCGGATCTGGTCCTGTCCGACATGGCCCACAACACGGTCGGCCACCGCCAGACCGATCACCTGAAGATCATCGCCCTGATCGAGATCGCCGCCGACTTCGCCATCCGCACCTTGCGGCCGGGCGGGAATTTCGTGTCGAAGAATTTTCAGGGGGGTGACGCCGGCGGGGTGCTGGCGCGGTTGCGCGCCGAGTTCGAGACGGTAAAATACGTCAAGCCGGCCTCGAGCCGGAAGGACAGCGCAGAGGTGTTTCTGGTGGCGTTGAACAAGCGATGAGCCTGATTGCGGCAGTCCTGTCCCTCGCCCTTCAGGCGGCACCCGAACGGGAAACCCAGGTTCCGGTCGCTGCTCTGCTGGGCCAAAGCCCCGCGCAGGTCGCGGCCAGCCTCGGTGCCGCGACCGGCCCGACGACCGCCGACGCGCTTCGCATCGTTGAGGCCGGACGCACGGTGGACGTCTATCCCGCCATGCGCTTCTGGCGGGTCGCGCCGGCCGGCGACACCTGCGTCACCGGTTTCCCGGAGTTGGCGGATCCGGACAATACGCAGGGCAGTCCGCGCGCGCGCCTCGCGCGGCGGCAGTCCGGCTATCTGGTGTTCGAGAACGACCGTCTGGTCGCGGTTCATCCCCGCGCCCTGCTGCCCGGCGGAAACAGCGTGGCGTCCCGTGCAGGCGTCGAGGCGTTCGGCCGGGCGCGGTCGCTGCAATCGCCCTGGCCCGCGGTGCCGGGCCGGTTGCCGCTCCACGATGGCCTCGCGGTCCTCGACCGCCTGCCGCCCGCACCGGCCGGCCTGTCGGTGGCGAGCATCTGCGGCCCAAAACCCAATCACCCGCCGATTCGCAGCGGCGACATCGGCACCGACATCATCTGGGCCATGATCGGGCTGCCCTTCCTCGTAACCGTCCCCTTCACCCGCTCCGAAGAAGCTCGCGCGGACCGCTAGGGCGGGGCGCTGCTGGCGTCGGTCGAGCCCGGCTCGATCTTGCCGCAAGGGGTCGACGCCTTCGCGGCAGGCACCAAGGGCGTTCGGGTCTATCGCGATCCCGTCGATCCCGGTTTCGCTATCGTGGCGATCAAACTGGGCCCCGGCCACAGCAACGTCTCGGACATTGGCCTGCTGGGCATTCGAGACGACCGGGTGATGTGGGAGACGGAACGATTCCCGGCGCAGGTCCTTGGGCTGCGCGGAATCATGTGCAGCGACGCTGAAGGCCGTTCGGGAGAGGTTCGGCCCGGCTGTTCGTCCACCGGTTTTCTCGAGCCCTGACCGCGTTCAGGCCGAGGCCATCTCCGCCGCGCGCTTCGCCTTGCGCGCCTCGATCCGGGTCCAGATTCGGTCGTGCGCTGTGAAGAATACCGTCTGCACCAGCGGCTCGATGATGCCGATGGCCAGGGCGACGCGCCAGTTCTGCGTTAGGGCGTAGGCCACCGTCACGGCGACGACGAAATGCATCAGGCCATAGGTGACGGACTTCGCCGCGATCTGTCTGAACGAACGGGGCAGGGCGTGGCTGTGGCCGTGATGGCCATGGGCGCGGGTCTGTTCCTCGGGGACCATGATCTGCAGACGGGCAGTGAAGGCTTCGGAGGCCTCCTCCAGCCCCGACAGCGTCCGGCGATGCTCGATCCGGTGCCAGACGCGGTCGTGGATCGAATAGGCGATGGTCTGGAAGAAGGGCTCGACCACGCCGACGGCCAGCGCCAGTCGCCAGTCGCGCGTGATGGCGAAGGCCACCAGTATGGCCACCACCAGGTGCATCACGCCGTAACTCGCGATCTTGAGCGCGAGGCGGCGGGCGGTGCTGATGATCAATCGGACCATTATCCCTCGAACATCGGAACGTCCGCGACGGATCGCGATCGCATTATTTCATAATACGCGCGAGAGCCGATTGTGGTTGTCGTCGCGCCGCCTCTTTTTTCACCGCAGGCGAGCGAGGCCCGCCGCGATTGACTCAGCGACCGGGACAGGGGATACGCGGCCCGCAAAACGGAGACTCCTCATGGAGATACGCGAAGGACTCACCTTCGACGATGTTTTGCTGGAACCCGGCCCGTCAGAGATCATGCCCGCAGACGCGGACGTCTCGACGAAGCTCACCCGCGACATCACGCTGAATATCCCGCTGACCTCGTCCGCCATGGACACGGTCACGGAAACCCGGCTGGCCATCGCCATGGCCCAGGCCGGGGGTCTGGGCGTCATCCACCGCAATATGACGGTCGAGGAACAGGCCGATCAGGTGCGCGAGGTCAAACGCTATGAAAGCGGCATGGTCATCAATCCGGTGACCATCACGCCGCAGACGACGCTGGGCGAAATCCGCGCCATTGTGGCCAAGAAGAAGATCTCGGGCTTCCCGGTGGTCGATCCCGCCAGCGGCAAGCTGGTCGGCATCCTGACCAACCGCGACATGCGCTTCGACACCGACCCGGACCGCAAGGCCATCGAGATGATGACCACGGGAGATCTGGTCACCGTGCGCGAGGGGGCCGGACGCGACGAGGCGCGGGCGCTGCTGCGGGATCGCAAGATCGAACGCGTCATCGTCGTCGATGAGGACTATCGCGCCACCGGCCTGATCACGATGAAGGACATCGAGAAGGCCCAGGCCCATCCCCACGCCGCCAAGGACGATCAGGGCCGGCTCCTGGTCGGTGCCGCCTCCACCGTCGGCGACGCGGGCTATGAGCGGGCCATGGCCCTGGCCGAGGCCGGCGTGGACGTGGTCGTCATCGACACCGCCCACGGCCACTCGATCCAGGTGTCGCGTGTGGTCGAGCGGATCAAGCGCGAGTCCAACCGCATCCAGATCATCGCCGGCAATGTCGCCACCTATGATGCGGCGAGGGCGTTGATCGACGCCGGTGCCGATGCGGTGAAGGTCGGCATCGGCCCGGGCAGCATCTGCACCACGCGCATCGTCGCCGGCGTCGGCGTGCCCCAACTGACCGCCATCATGGAGGCCGTCCGCGCCGCGAAGGACTCCGGTGCGCCGGTCATCGCTGACGGGGGCATCAAATATTCGGGCGACCTGGCCAAGGCCATCGCGGCCGGTGCCTCGGTCGCCATGATGGGTTCGATGTTCGCGGGCACGGATGAGTCGCCCGGCGAGGTCTTCCTGTACCAGGGCCGCTCCTACAAGTCGTACCGCGGCATGGGCTCGGTCGGGGCCATGGGGGCCGGCTCGGCCGACCGCTATTTCCAGAAAGAGGTCGAGGACACGCAGAAGCTGGTGCCCGAGGGCATCGAGGGCCAGACGCCGTACAAGGGGCCGATCGCTCCGGTGCTGCACCAGATGGTCGGCGGACTGCGCGCCGCCATGGGCTATGTCGGTGCCGCCAGCATCGCCGATTTTCAGCAGCGCGCGCGCTTCGTCCGCATCACCGGTGCCGGTTTGCGCGAGAGCCACGTCCATGACGTGATGATCACGCGGGAAGCACCGAACTACCGGCAGGGCTGACCGGAAAGGGTTGAACCATGGATATGACGCCTGAATTCATCGTCCTGGCCTTCGTGCTGATCCTGGCCATCGTCCACATCGGCTGGGCCGCCAGCGCGCGGACGGCCGAGCGTGGCCTCAAATGGAATGCCGGTGCGCGCGACGAGGCCGTCGCGCCGCCAGGCAAATTGGCCGGACGGCTGGACCGCGCCCAGGCCAATCTGTTCGAAACCCTGCCGATCTTCGCCATCGCCGTGATTATGGCGCATGTGACGGGCAAGGACGGCGGTCCCCTGACCCTGTGGGGGACGCATCTCTATCTTTTCGGCCGCCTGATCTACCTGCCGCTCTATGCCCTCGGCGTTGCCTATCTCCGGACTCTGGCCTGGGGTGTGGCGTTCGTGGGCATGGGTATGGTCATCGCCGCCCTGTTTGTTTGAAAGCCTGAATTGACCCCAGCCGCCCGCCTCGCCTCCGCCGCTTCCGTTCTCGACAGCATTGCCCAGGGCCGCGCGCCCGCCGATGTCGTGCTCAAGGCCTGGGGTGCCGCCAACCGTTATGCGGGGTCCAAGGACCGTCGCGCCGTCGCCGAGCGGGTCTATGAGGTGCTGCGCTCGCGCGGCCGTCTGGTCCGCGCCATGGGCGGGCGCGAGGACGGGCGGGCCCTGGTGATCGGCTCGCTGGCCTTCCTCGACGGACTGACGCTGGAAGAGATCGAGGCTCTGCATTCGGGCGATGGTTACGGCCCGCGCCCGCTTTCGAAACAGGAACACGCCCGCATCGAGGCCGGGGAGGGCGATCTGCCCGACTGGGCCGCCGCGGGCCTGCCCGAGTTCGTGGCCGAGGATCTCAAGCTGACGTTCGGCGAGCGCTGGAGCGAGCAGGCCGCTGCCCTGATGGCGCGCGCCCCGGTCGACCTGCGGGTCAACACGGCCCGGACGACGGTCGATGCCGCCCGTGCCGAACTGACCGCCGGTGGCCTGACGCCGAAGCCGACGCCGTGGTCGGCGGTCGGCCTGCGCCTGCCGTCGGAACCCGCCCCGAACGTTCAGGCTCTCAAGGCCTTCAACGCCGGTGAGGTCGAGATCCAGGACGAAGGCAGCCAGATCGTGAGCTGGCTGGCCGGTTCGGGCCTGAGCTTCACGCCTGAGAGCATCGTCGTCGACTATTGCGCCGGCGGTGGCGGCAAGACTCTGGCGCTCGCGGTGCAGGGCCTGCCTGATGCCGATGCGGCGAAGGCGTCCGCGCCCCGTCCGGCCGGCTGGTCTCCGACCGGGGCCGAGGAAGAGACCGCCGCCCGGGCCGCGCCGCGCGCCGCCGGCCTGCGCCTGATCGCCTGCGACGTGGTCCAGAAGCGGCTCGACAACATCCGGCCGCGGCTGGAGCGTGCCGGGGTGGCTGCCGATCTGCGCCTGCTGGGCCCCAACGGCGGTGGCGTTGAGGAGTTCAATGGCCGGGCCGATCTCGTCTTCGTCGATGCGCCGTGCAGCGGTTCCGGGGCCTGGCGTCGCCGCCCCGAGGACGCCTGGCGTCTGAAGCCCGACGAGGTTGAACGCCTGCACGCCCTGCAACTGCGTATCCTCGCCCAGGCCGCCCCGCTGGTGAAGCGCGGCGGACGGCTGGCCTATGTCACCTGTTCAGTCCTGACGCGTGAGAACGAGGCCGTCGCCGACGCGTTCGAAGCGGCGAATCCGGGCTTCGAGGCCGTGGCCATGACCGATCTGCTCGCTGCCGGGACCCTGACCAAGGCGGCCCGTTCCGGCCTGGCCTCTGCCGCGTCCGGCGGGCGTCTGCGTCTGTCGCCCGCCTCGACCGGTACCGACGGCTTCTTCATGGCCCTCTACGAGCGGCGGGCGTGAGCCGGGACTGGATCCTCTCCAGTTTCGGTCCGAAGACCGCCCTCTGCGTCATGGCCGCCGAACCTGAATACGGTCCGGCGCTGCGGGCCCGCATCCGTCCGCTGATCACCGGCGTCGGTCCGGTCGAGGCCGCGGCGGGGGTCGCCCATGCCCTGGCCCTCCTGCAGGCTGAAGGGGCCCTGCCGGACTTCCTGCTTTCGCTGGGCTCGGCGGGGTCGCGCACCCTCGACCACGCCCGCGTCTACCGCATCGCCTCCGTCAGCTATCGCGACATGGACGCCCGTGCGCTCGGCTTTCCGAAGGGCGAGACGCCGTTCCCGCGCCTGCCGGCTGTCCTGCCGCTGGCCGAGGGTCCCGCCGCCCTGCCCATCGCGCGTCTGGCCACCGGGGCCAGCGTCGTCTCGGGTGCGGCCTATGACGCCATCGACGCCGACATGGTCGATATGGAGACCTTTGCCGTCGTCCGCGCCGCCGCCCGGTTCGGCGTGCCGGTGATGGGTTTACGCGGCGTCTCGGACGGTCGATCCGACCTGTCCGCGCTGGAACACTGGACCGACGCCCTCGCCGAGGTCGATCAGGCTCTGGCCGAGGCGCTCGACCTGTTGCATGACCCTTTCACGCCTGCCGTTACGGAGCCCGCATGACCGCCCTCGCAGATCACCAGAAGGTCCTGATCGTCGACTTCGGCAGCCAGGTCACCCAGTTGATCGCCCGGCGCCTGCGCGAGGCGCGGGTCTATTGCGAGATCCATCCCTACGACAAGGCGGATGCGGCGCTGGCGGCCATGAAGCCCCAGGCTATCATCCTGTCCGGAGGCCCGGCCAGCGTGCACGAGGCCCACAGCCCGCGCGCCCCGCAGGCGGTGTTCGAGGCCGGGGTGCCGGTGTTGGGCATCTGCTACGGCGAGATGACCCTGTGCGAACAGCTGGGTGGCAAGGTCGAGGGTGGCCATCACCGCGAGTTCGGCCGGGCCGAGATTACCGTGCAGAAGACTTCGCCCCTGCTGGCCGACCTCGCCGCCGTGGATGAGGACGAGACCGTCTGGATGAGCCACGGCGACAAGATCGTCGCCATCCCCGACGGCTTCGACGTGGTCGCCACCTCGGCCGGCTCGCCCTATGCCGTGATCGCCGACGAGGCCCGTCGCTTCTATGGCGTCCAGTTCCACCCCGAGGTGATGCACACCCCGCGCGGCGCGACGATCCTGAAGAATTTCACCCATGGAATCGCCGGCCTGACCGGCGACTGGACCATGGCCGCCTATCGGGACGAGAAGATCGCGCAGATCCGGGAACAGGTCGGCGACGCGAAGGTGATTTGCGGCCTGTCCGGCGGCGTCGACTCCTCGGTCGCGGCGGTGCTGATCCACGAGGCCATCGGCGATCAGCTGACCTGCGTCTTCGTCGACACCGGCCTGCTGCGCAAGGACGAGGCCGAGCAGGTCACCACCCTGTTCCGCGAGCACTATAATATCCCGCTGGTGCACGTTGATGCATCGAAGGAATTTCTCGGCGAACTGGCGGGTGTCTCGGACCCCGAGACCAAGCGCAAGATCATCGGCCGGGTCTTCATCGAGATCTTCGACCGCGAGGCGCACAAGGTCGAAGGTGCCGAATTCCTCGCCCAGGGCACCCTCTATCCCGACGTGATCGAGAGCGTCTCGGCCTCGGGCGGCCCGTCGGCGGTGATCAAGAGCCACCACAATGTCGGCGGGCTGCCCGACTTCATGAAGCTGAAGCTGGTCGAGCCGCTGCGCGAACTGTTCAAGGATGAGGTTCGGGCGCTGGGCCGCGAACTGGGCCTGACCGACGCCTTCGTGGGCCGCCACCCCTTCCCGGGGCCGGGCCTGGCCATCCGCATCCCGGGCGAGATCACCTCCGAGGCCGTCGAGACCCTGCAACAGGCCGACGCCATCTATCTGGACGAGATCCGCAAGGCGGGCCTCTACGACAGCATCTGGCAGGCGTTCGCCGTGCTGCTACCGGTCAAGACGGTCGGCGTGATGGGCGACGCCCGCACCTATGAGAAGGTGCTGGCCCTGCGGGCCGTGACCTCCACGGACGGCATGACGGCCGACTTCTTCGAGTTCCCGTGGGACGTGCTGGGCCGCTGCGCCACCCGGATCGTCAACGAGGTCCGTGGCGTGAATCGCGTCGTCTATGACGTCACGTCCAAGCCGCCCGGCACGATCGAGTGGGAATAGTCCGGACCCGGGAGGGCGTCAGCGCTGCCGGCCGTGTTACGGCGGGCCCTGTGCGGGATCGATCGCGGACGGGGTGACCAGAGCCGACAGCTGGTTCCAGGCATCGTCACCGTCGGCCGCAAACCGGATGAGATCGAGATCCGCCTGCGAGACCAGGCCATGGGCGACGAGGACGTCAAACCGGATCAGGTCGGTCCAGAATGACGGGTCCACCAGGATGACGGGTACCGGCCGCATCTTGCCGGTCTGGCGCAGGGTCAGGATTTCGAACAATTCGTCGAGGGTGCCGAAGCCACCGGGAAAGACCACGAGGGCATTCGCCCGCATGGCGAGATGCATCTTCCGCATCGCGAAGTAGTGGAAACGGAACGTCAGTTCGGGCGTCGTCCAGGGATTGGGCTCCTGCTCAAGCGGCAGGCTGATGTTGAAGCCGATGGAGGGCGCGCCGACGTCGTCCGCGCCGCGATTGGCAGCGGCCATGATGCCGGGACCGCCGCCGGTGGCTATAACGTTCTCATGGGGGGCACCCTCCCCGGCGAGTGCGCCGCCCTCGCGGGACGCCCGTTCCGCGAAGCGCCGGGCCTGCGCATACCAGCGGGCGTGATCGAGCGGTCCGTCCTCGGCGATCCTGGCGCTACCGAACACGACGATGGTTGAATGAATGTTCCAGGCCCGCAGGGTCTCGTCGGCCTTGGCGAATTCAAGAAGGAAGCGGACTCCCCGCATCGAGTCGCCGAGAAGAAAAGAGCTGTCGGTCGCCGGCAGGCGGTAGGCCGTCGATTCCCGTCGTGCCGCATTGTCGCTTGGATCGCTCATGGCCCGTCACCCCCCCGGCGATGGGTTCACCGCGGCCTCCAGACGCCGGATCAGGGCCTGTCGTTCGGCGTCGCCGGGCAGCTGCTGGAGGACGGTGTTCAGGTCGGCGAGGAAGGCGGCGCGATCATTGTGCCAGTCCGGCCGGGTCGCCTGCCCGGGCGCAAGTCGCGCGGGCCCCCGCCCGACCGGCTCCGCACCGTCGCGGGTCAGGGCGTAGGTCTGGTCCAGGTCTGCGGTGATCGAGCGATAGCCCAGTGCGGCCAGGCGCGTACCGAGCGCGGCGATGGCTTCCGGTTCACCATGGTCCAGGAACACCCGGCCGCTAACCGGGCCGCGTGCTGTCAGCCACTCGACAAGGTCGGTCGCGTCTCCGTGTCCGGAGTAGTTGTCGAGGCTGCGGATGCGGGCCCCGACGTGGACGTCCTCGCCCTGGATACGGACGGCCGTGCGGCCTTCGACCAGCAGCCGGCCCAGCGTGCCGGCGGCCTGGAAGCCGGTGATGAGCACCGTGATCTCCTTGCGCCACAGCAGGCGCTTGAGATGGCGCCGGATGCGGCCGGCGTCGCACATGCCGCTGCCCGCCAGGATCACATGCCAGCCGCTGAGCCGCTCCAGCCGGTCGCTCTCCTGGGGGCGTAGAAGGTGATGGAGGCGGCCCGCATGCCGGAGCGGCTCAAACGGGTTGTCGCCGGAGTCAGCATTCCAGCCGCGTCGCAGAAACACCTCCGTCGCCTCGATGGCGAGCGGCGAGTCGAGGAATATCTCCGCCGACAGGTCGGGCTCGGCGTCCATCACGGCCAGCAGGTCGAGGATCAGTTCCTGGGCCCTGCCGATGGCGAAGGTCGGCATCAGAAGGGGCCCGCCGGCGGCCTTGGCGGTCCGTAGTTCGTCGGCCAGGGCCCGGCGTCGCGCCGACAGTTCGAGATCGATGCGTTCGCGGTTGCCGTAGGTGCTTTCGAGGATGATGTGATCCACGGCCACCGGGCCTGCGGGCCTGGGCAGGAAAGGCTGACGGCCGGACCCGAGGTCGCCCGAGAAGAGCAGCGTCAGGGGGGTGTCTCCGTGGCCGATGCGCACCTCGATCGAGGCCGCACCCAACAGGTGGCCGGCCGGCCACCAGACCGCCTCCACGTCGTCGGTTACCGTCCGCGCCGAGTTGAATTTCACGGTTTCGAACAGCCGCAGTGTCGGTTCCACGTCCGAGGTCGTGTAGATCGGCTCTACCGCCTTCAGGCCCCGCTGCTCGTTGCGGCGATTGAGGTGGCGGACCTCGCTCTCCTGGATGCCCGCGGCGTCGGCCAGCATGACCTCGCAGAGATCGCGCGTGCCTCTCGTCGCGTAGATCGACCCGCGGAAACCGGCCCGGACAAGCTTTGGCAACAGGCCGGAATGGTCGATGTGCGCATGGGTCAGCAGCACGGCGTCGATCTTGCCGACGTCAAAGGGAAACGGTTCGTAGTTGAGAGCCTTGAGGGTCTTCGGTCCCTGGAACATGCCGCAGTCGATCAGCAGGCGTGACCGGCCCGTGTCTAGCAGCATGCAGGAACCTGTGACGCATTCGGCGGCACCGTGGAAGGTCAGGTTTGCGGTCATGTCACGGCTCCCCGGGACGGTGAAACATCCGCCGGCCGCGGTCCTGAGTGCAGCTTTGACGGCATGTCCAGGCGGACGAGCCTGGACCGCAACCCGGGTTTCACCAAGAGCACGGCGGGCATGGAGACGGCGGGGATGGCGGGCTCAGTCGCGGGACCGGCCATTTTCAGTGCGTCAACAGCAGGTTCGGACCGTCCGAGCTGCCGAGGAAAGCGCGTGTGGCACCGCCGAAGACCGCCTCGCGCAGACGCGAATGACCCCAGGCCCCCGCGACCAGCAGGGTCGCCATCCGGCCTTTTGCCGCCGCCAGAAGCGCGTTGGCCTCGTTGTCCCCCTCGACCAGGACGGGCGTGCCTTCGCCCACACCGTGCAGCCGGAGATAGACGCTCAGGCGGTCGATGTCGGGGTCGCTCGCACGCTGATTGAGTCCGGTCACGCACTGCAGGATGTGAATCCCGCTGGCCATCGCCAGCAGGGGGAGGGCGGCTTTGACCGCCCGACCCGCCTGCGGACTTCCGTCCCAGGCGATCGCCGCCGGACCCGAGAGCGAGTCCGCGTCGAGACGCCCGACCAGGACCGGTGCGCGATCACTCAACAGGCACTGGGCGAACATCTCGCGACCGAGGCCATGATCGAGATGTCCCTGTCCGAAGATGACCAGGTCGGAGAGGGGAGCGTGGCGGCTCAGGGCCAGCGCCGGCCTCAGGCTGCGGCCGAGCACCGCCATCCGCGGCGCGCCGCGACCGGACCCGAAGGCGATGTCGGCCTGACGGGCGGCCGTCTGCGCCGATTCCTCGATCCGTCCTTGAAGCGCGCGCTCCGCCGCGGCCAGTTCCTCGATCGCGGCGGGTGCCAGTGTGGCCCCGAGGGTCAGGCCGAGGGCGACCATGTCGGCAGCGCTGTCCGGATAGATCGGGAGGACCTCCACGACCGCGTCGTGCTCCCGGGCCAGACCAGCCGACAGGCCGAGGGCCCGACCGTCGCGGTCTCCTCCCGCGGCGATGACGATCAGATGTTTCAGGCTCATGGCATGTCTCCCCTCATCCGGGGAACTCTGCACCTTGCGCCGGTCCGCGCCCTTGATCGACATCAATGGATCCTGGGCCGTTGGACGTTTCCGGGGCCCGGTGTCAGGCGTCCAGGCCCACTGCCGGAAGTCTGCCGGTCTCACGCCACGCTTCAGGGTGACCACTGTGCCGCCTGCTGTGAAACTTCTGCCGTATCAGGACGGCTTGTCACCGAACCGCGAAGACAACTTCACACAAGCGACCCGGAACCGTCACCGTCCGGCGTGGGTGATGTCATATCCCCCCCCTAAGCACAGCGCTGGGCGGGGGGCGATGTCATCATCGCGTCGGGGGTCGAGGACTCCTGACGACTCCTGCCGTGAAATTCTTTTGCACAACACGGTGAAAACGATGACCGGCATTCGACTGACGACCCTGCTCGCGGTTTCCGCCAGCGCCCTGGCCCTGGCCGCATGCGGCTCGGCGGAAGTCGCGTCCCCCGGCGAAGGCGACTTCGGCAGCGGCACGGGCGGTGGTGGTGGCGGCACGACCCCGCTTCCCCCCGGTACGCCGGCCGCTGACTGCCCGACCGGCCTGGCCAATGTCGGCGTCGTCGCCGGCGGCACCCTGCGGGCCTGCCAGCTGCCCGCCACCATCACCGGTGCCCTGACCCTGTCGGTCCGCGCCGGCACCATCTATGCGATCAGCGGTCGCACCGAAGTCGGCACTGACCGTGGTGCCGATCCGGCGGCCCCGGTCGCCGGCAGCGTCCAGGGCGTCCTGACGATCGAGCCGGGCGTGCGCGTGTTCGCCTCGGGCGGCACCGACTACCTGCTGGTCAACCGCGGTTCGCAGATCTTCGCGGAAGGCACGGCGACCAACCCGATCATCTTCACCAGCCGCCAGAACGTCGAAGGCACGACCACGGCGACGTCGCAGGGCCAGTGGGGCGGTATCGTCATCGCCGGCCGCGCCCCGACGGCCGTCTGCCCGGTCGGCGTCGTCGCGCCGAACGCAGCCTGCGTCGGTCAGGTCGAAGGCACCAGCGCCAACTACGGCGGCAACTCGCCGGCCGACAACTCGGGCCGCCTGCGCTATGTGCAGGTCAACTATTCGGGCTTCGAACTGTCGCCCAACAATGAGCTGCAGGCCCTGACCCTGGCCGGTGTCGGCTCGGGCACGACCATCGACCACTTCCAGTCGTACAACAGCTCGGACGACGGCATCGAAATCTTCGGTGGCAACGTCAACCTGTCGCACCTGGTCATCAACGGTGCCGACGACGATGGCCTGGACACCGACACCGGCTGGCGCGGTGGTGCCCAGTTCGTGATCATCACCCAGAAGCCCACCGCCGTCACCAACGGCAGCCGCGGCGTCGAATGGTCGGCCGCCCCGTCCGGCACCGCCTATTTCTCGCAGCCCAAGGTCTCGAACGTGACCATCGTCGGCCGTAACGCCGCCGTGGCCGCTGACGCCCTGATCACCCAGAACACCGGCACCGACGCGACGATCATCAACTCGGTCTTCACCAACCCGTCGACGTCTGCCGCGGCCTGCCTGGACATCGACGACGCCAACACCGTCACCAACACGCCGATCTTCAACTCGGTCTTCTTCGCCTGTAACCGTCCGTTCGAGAATGACTCGAACATCGACGGTACGGCCACGGGTGCCATCTTCGCCCTCGGCACGAACAACACCTCCGCCGGAACGTCGTCCATGACGGCCCCTGCCGGTGCCACGATCACCAACTCGAACCTCGCCTTCATCAACGGCGCCAACGAGACGGCGGTCGTCCCGACCAACGCTCCGGCGGCCTACAGCTTCTTCGTGGCCGTGACCTACATCGGTGCCGTCCGGAACAGCGCCGACACCTGGTACCAGGGCTGGACCTGCGGTCTCCAGGCCGGCTCGAACTGCTGACGACGGATGACGGGCGGCGGCCACTGGCCGCCGCCCGTCTGCCCGCCACTTCCGTTGAATTCCTCGAGGCGCAGATCATGAAGACCGTCACCCTGACCCTGACCGGGGTCCTGCTGGCCACCAGCGCACTGATCGCGCCGGGGCTGGCGTTTGCTCAAACCGCGCCGGCGTCGCAGAGCCCGACCGCCCAGACCCCCGCTGTCGAGGCCGAGCCCGAAGCGGACGAGACCCAGCTTGACGAAGTCGTGGTGCTGGGCCGCTTCATCCCGACCCCGAACCGCGAAAGCCCCGAGGTCGCCGCCTTCCTGACGGCCGAAGACCTCGAGCGTACCGGCGACGCCAACGTCGCCCAGGCGCTGACCCGCGTGACCGGCCTGTCGATCGTCGAAGGCCGATTCATCTATGTGCGGGGCCTTGGCGAGCGCTATTCGTCCGCCCTGCTCAACGGCTCGCCCCTGCCCAGCCCGGAACCGCTCCAGCGCGTCGTTCCGCTGGATCTGTTCCCGTCGGAAATCCTCGCCGGCGTGACGGTCCAGAAATCGTATTCGGTCAGCTACCCCGGCGAGTTCGGTGGCGGCGTCATCGATCTGCAGACGCTTTCGACCCCGGCCGAACCGTTCTTCAGCATGAGTGCCTCGGTCAGCGGCAACACCGAGAGCACCTCGAAGGAAAACCTGATCTATTTCGGATCGCGCACCGATTTCACGGGCTTTGACGACGGCACGCGCGAAGTGCCCGGTCCGCTGCAACTGGCGTTCAACTCGGGCAACCGGATCGGCGACAACGGCAACTACACCGCCAGCCAGCTGCGCCTGATCGGCCAGTCGCTGAGCAACTCGCCGCTTCGCCTGCTCCAGCGTGAAACAACGCCCGCGAACTTCGGTCTGAAATTCGCCGGCGGCACGAACACCGAGACTCCGCTCGGCACCCTGGGCCTGATCGTTTCGGCCGGCTACGACAACAAGTGGACGGGGCGCGAAGGCGTCCGTCAGACCGGCCGGATCGACGCCGGCTCCCTGATTGTGGCCAATGACTACGGGTTCCAGTCGAACCAGAACGACATCGGCCTGAACTTCCTCGGCGGGCTCAGCCTGACCGGCGACACCAGCACGATCAAATGGACCAATCTCTATATCCGCAACGTCACCAAGGAAGCCCGCTCGGAAGCGGGTTTCGATGACGCGTCCGGCGGTATCCGCCGCACCGACGCGACCGAATGGTTCGTGCGTCAGCTGTTCTCGACCCAACTGGCCGGCGAGCACGAGTTCGGCGCTGCCAGCGAGTGGGATCTGACGTGGCGCGCCGCGTACGCCAAGACCTCGCGCGACGCACCCTATGAGACGCGTTTCGGTTATGGCGTGAACCCGACCGGTGCCTTCATCCACGACATCGAGACCAATGCGATCTCGTTCAGCAACCTGGACGACGATGTCGTCTCGGGCGGCGCGGACCTCAGCTACACCCTGGCGCTGTCGGACCAGCGCGATGCCGTCTTCTCGGTCGGTGTCTCAACCTACGACAACAACCGGGATTCCGAACAACGCACCCTGCGGTTCATCGCCCCGAACGGCCTGACCTCTGACCAGCTGGAGTCCCGGGTGGACTTCCTGTTCGCCGACATCAACATCGGGCCCTTCCTTCAGATCGAGGAAATCACCGGCTCCAACGGTGCCTCCGCCTTCGAAGGCCAGCTGACCGTCAATGCGGCCTACGCCCAGGTGCAGGCCGAGGTCATTCCGCTGGTGAACCTGAACCTCGGCGTCCGCTACGAGGACGGCGAACAGACGGTGGTCCCGCGCGACCTGTTCGGCGGCGCGACCGGCTTCCTGCCGACCGAGATCAAGGAGCAGTATGTTCTGCCGGCGGGCACGATCACCTGGAATTTCGCCGAGGACATGCAGTTCCGTCTCGGGGCCTCCAAGACCATCGGCCGGCCCCAGTTCCGCGAACTGGCACCGCAGCAGTACACCGACCCGGAAAGCGACCGGACCTTCATCGGCAACCCCTATCTGGTGGACACCGAGATCCTGAACCTGGACGCGCGCTGGGAATGGTATTTCGCCCGTCAGCAGTATCTGACGGCCGGCGTCTTCTACAAGGATCTGGACAAGCCCATTGAGTCCAGCGTGGTCGACCAGGGTTCGTCCATCTCGCAGACCTTCCTGAACGCGCCCAACGCCGTGGTCATGGGCTTCGAGCTCGAGGCGAAGAAATTCTTCGAGTTCGGCTCGGACATGGACTTCATCGCCAACAAGCGCTGGCTGGTCCAGGCCAACTACACCTACTCGGACTCCCAGGTGAATGTGGAGGCGGGTGACACCGTCACCACCCAGAACAGCCTCGGTGTGGCCCAGCCGGCGTCGTTCTACGTCATCGACGGCAGCCGTCTGCAGGGCCAGTCGGACCACGTCGCCAACCTGCAACTGGGTTGGGAAGACGATACGGCCCGGTCGCAGGCGACCCTGATCGCCAACTATGTGTCCGAGCGCAGCTCGGCGCGCGGCCGCCCGGGCGAGCCTGACCTGATCCAGGAGCCGGGCGTCCAGCTGGACTTCGTCTACCGCAAGGATTTCGAATATGCGGGTCGCGACTACGGCTTCGCCCTCGAACTCCGCAACCTGCTGGGCGAACAGTTCCTGGAGTATCAGGAGCTGGGCAACCGGGTCATCATCAACGGCTATGACCTGGGAACCAGCGGCTCGGTCAGCCTGACCGCGCGGTTCTAGACACGGACACTGGAGGAGCGGTCGCCTGACCGCTCCTCCTCCGTCTTCCGGCGGGGATCAGAAGACCGACTGCTCGCTCCGTTCCAGGGTGGTTTGGCCCCGGATCAGTTGCGCGTGATAGTCGGCCAGGGTGTTAGCGCCCGTCTCCGGGGTCGCATCGGCGTCGTAGAGACCCGTTTCGGGGTTCAGCACCAGCATCGATTCGCCGGCGTAATAGCGTCCGATCCGGGCCAGCTCGGCCTTGGCCGCGAGCGACGGAACCACCCGTCCCAGCGCGCCCAGCGTCGCCGCGATCCCGCCCAGCAGGCCGGTCGGCACCCGGCTGAAATGCGGCTCCTGCCCCAACAGGCGGAACAGGGCCTCGCCCTGCTCGCGCGGTGTCTGTGCCGGTCCGGGGCCACCGATCGGCAGGATGCGGTTGTGGCGCGCGGGGTCGTCGATACAGCCGGCGATATAGGTCCCCAGGTCACGGTCGCTGATCGGCTTGCAGGCGGTCAGGGCTCCGTCGCCGAAGACCATGAAGGGCTTGCCCGCCTTCACCCGCGCCACCTGGCCTGACAGGGATTTGAAATAGGCTGTCGGGCGCACGATCGACCAGGTCAGGCCGGACTCCATCAGGGCCTTTTCGAACGCCAGCTTGGCGTGCTGGAAGGCCAGCCGGGGCTTCTGCACACAGATGGCCGACAGCAGGACCATCTGCGTCACGCCGGCCGTCCTGGCCGCCGCGAGGGCATCCAGATGCGCGCGATGGTCGATGGCCCAGGCGTCGGCGGCCACTCCGGTGCGCGAGGCCAGGCACGAGACCAGCACATCGAACCGCTCGCCCCGGAAGCCGTCGCGCGCCAGCGATGCGGGATCCGCCGCCTCGCCCACGCGAACCTCGGCCCCGTCCAGCAGGCGCGCACTGTCGTCCGGCGACAGATGGCCACCGGCTCCCGCGCGCGATCGCACCAGACAGACGACCTGATGGCCCTTCTCGACCAGCGCCCGCACCGTCGCGCGGCCGATGTCGCCGGTCGCGCCGAGCACAAAGACCCGCAGCGGGCGCGTCGCGCCGGAGGGGAGGGAGGGCGAGTGCGGGGAAACGGTCAAGGGTGCCGCCGGGCTGTGGGATGACGAGAGGACGGTCCGTACTATGGCGAAACGGGACGGGAGGCCAAGCCGTGGTCGGAGCGGTGAGGGGGAGCATCGAACGCCGGCGGCCATCCAAGGCATTCCCGACGGTGAGCAAGTTGTCAGGGTTGTAGCCACCAGCGCCTCGGCCGCCGGCAAGCTGACTCTCTGAATGTCTCCCAGGGGTGGGAAGCGGACGCGGAGCCAGACCCGTTTGACGGTCTCCTCCTCGCAAAGCGGAACCATTCACCGATCGTCCAGGAGCGGACGTTCAATCATGACCCCCGGACGCCAGACAAAATTCTGCTTTCGGACGGTGGAAGACAACCCGCACCGAGACCATGGCCGACGAGGCCGGTGATTTGCCACATGCGCGTATAGCATCCGGAGCAGTCGCTTGCTGGGCGTGAGCCTCCCCCGGAACCACATTGACCTCCCTGCTTCGTTGAGCGAGCGTCACAACCGGGACGGGGGCGCGCGCGATGACGGACGTGATGAGGACGCGGCGATCGCGCCAGCGGGCAACCGGGGCGACGACTTCTGATTCCATCGACCTCTTCAGCGAACAGGCCCCGGCTATGCGCCCGCCCGAAACCCTGGAGGCGCTGGAGCTCGCACTCAGCGCCGCCCGCAAGGAAGCGGCGCTGGAGGCTCCGGCGCGCGACGTTCTCACCCGCAACGCCCTGCTGCTCGACGAGCAGATCGGGCTGGCCCGCAATGAACGCTTTCGCGCGCGCATCAAGGCGGTCCGCGACCTGTCCATCGCCGCCACCGTCTTCCTGCTGCTGGCGGCTGTCGGTGCGATGGTCTGGAGCGCGCGGCAGGCGAACGAGGTCGTGCTGCAGGCCTTTGTGGTTCCGCCCGAAATGGCCGCCGAAGGTCTTACCGGAGAGGCGGTCGCCGGAGAGTTGCTGGATCGAATGGGTGCAATCCAGACCAAGGCTGAGGCCTCGACGGTCTTTTCCAAAACCGAGGCGCGGGGCGAGGGTGAGACGGTCCGTGTCGAGATCCCGCAGACCGGGGTCTCCCTCGGCGAGGTCGAGCGCTACCTGCGCCAGCGCCTTGGGCGTCAGACGATCGTCTCCGGCGCGCTTCGCCGGCGGGGGGACCGCCTGCTTTTGACCGTCCGCGCAAGCGGATCGCCCGGGCGCACGCTGGAGGGGACAGAGGCGGAACTACCCGCCTTGCTCCAGACCGCCGCCGAGGCCGTGCTGCAGGACACCCAGCCGCTGCGCCTGACAGGATATCTGGTCGGCGAGAAGCGCTTCGCCGAAGCGGAGGCTGTGCTCCGTCCCTTGCTGGCTAGCGGCCCGAACGAGGAGCGCTCGCAAGCCTACATGGCGATGACCACGATCTTCTTTAGCAGTCAGCGGCTCTAGGAGGCTCGCAGCGCGGTTCGTCAGGCGGTGCGTCTAAATCGTTCCGGGGCATCGCTGGCTTATCTCGGGGCGGCGGAAGGGGCGCTGGGGCGGCACGAAGCCTCCCTGTCTGCAATAACGTCGGCGCGCGCCGCCTTCCGTCAGCCCGGAGGCGGCGATGCCCTCAGCCCGGTAGTGCGCGAGACCGCCGACCCCGTCATGCTGCAATGGATGCAAGGGTACACGCGAGATTACACCGACGCGGTGAAGAACAACCAGAACGCCGCTGCGATTGCTGCTCGCCTCGGCGACGAGCAGAGTCGTCGGTTTAGCCTCTGGAACGCAGCGCAGTACGCAGCGGCGGGACGTGACCTGCCGTTGGCCCGGCGTCTGTCGGCGGACCTCCCGCGAACGGAGGAGACGTTGCTCAACCGCAACTTCCTGGAGTTCGAGACCGCCGCCGCTCTGGAAGACTGGCCCAGCGCGCTCCGCGCCTCCCTTGCGATTCCCAACGACGGCCCTCCCGAGTTTGTTGCCCTCGACGCCCGCTACCTCGCTCTCAGCGGTCGCATGCCCGAAGCCGCGGAACTCGCTGCGGGCTTGCGCAACGATTGCTACCCCTGCCTGATCGTTCGGGGCGAACTCGCCGCCTGGTCGGGCGATGCGCCCGCTTCCGACCGCTGGTTCGCCGAGGCCGTGCGGCAGGGTCCGTCCCTGCCCTCCACCCACAGCGCCTGGGGGCAGGCCAGGCTCGCGCGGGGCGACCTGCCGGGCGCGATCCGGATGTTCCGCGAAGCGCAGGCGCGCGGCCCTCGCTGGGCGGACCCGTTGAAGTTCGAGGGCGATGCCCTTGCTCGCCAGGGCGACCACCGCGCCGCGCTGCGCCGCTATGAAGCTGCCCTGGATCGTGCCCCGAACTGGGGCGGTGCCCATCTGGCCGCTGGCCGCGCGCTCGCCGCCTTGCGAAGGCCGCAGCAGGCGACCGAAGCCTGGCGTCGTGCCCTGCGCCTGGATCTCAGCGCTGCGGACCGGGCGCAAGCATTCCGCCTCGTGGCGGCTCAAACCCCGAGACCGTGACGGAGAGCGGCCATGCTAAAGTCCGCTCTGAGGCAGAGCCGGTCGGCAATGCCCGGTGCTCCGAGGGTCCGTAACGGGTCAAGAGCTGACATTGGCCTCGCTGTCCGAGGCCGACATGGATTGAGAGACTGATATGACCGTCACGATGTTTGGCATTCCCAACTGCGACTCGGTCAAGAAGGCGCGCGTCTGGCTGGGCCAGAACGGGGTCGACCATGTCTTCCATGACTACAGGAAGGCGGGCATCGACCGCGCGCGGCTGGAGGGCTGGGTGGCCGAGCATGGGTGGGAGACCATTCTGAACCGGGCCGGCACGACCTTCCGGGCCTTGCCGGACGCGGACAAGGCGGGTCTGGACGCGGATCGGGCCGTGGCCCTGATGCTGGCGCAGCCGTCCATGATCAAGCGCCCGGTTCTGGACCTGGGAGACCGGACGCTGGTGGGGTTCAAGCCGGAGCTCTACGCCGCTCTGGTGGTGTGACGGGCGAGGGCGCTCAGCCCTCGACGGCGACCTCGGGCCGGTCGTGGCCGTCGGCGCGTTCGGTAATCCACCGGCCCGAGGCGTCGGCATATTCGATGAAGGAGTCCTCGTCGGGGACCTTTTGCTCGTGCGCCACGGCCACCGCGGCGGCCCGGGCCGAGTCGTGCGTCGGATAGGTCTCGGAAAAGGTGCCGCCGGCCTGGTAGGCCCAGCCTCCGTCATGTTCGACGATGCGATAGGTTATCTGGGCCATGGGTCTCTCCGTCATCAGCGAACCTGGGTGTCTGCCATCGAACGCGAGCCGGCCGGATGGGTTGCCCGACAACCGGCGCACGACATCGTCCAGTGAAAAAATCCCGCCCGCTGCATCCGCTGGCGCGGCTGGCACCGACTACCCTATGAAAGCGCGGGCGACGGGCTCGGCGTGACGAGGGGTATGACGATGGAAGACCTTTTCCGTTCCTATTGGTGGTTGATCTTTCCGCTCGGCTGGTTCGTGGCGTCCGGCTTTTCGACCCTGCTCAACTACCGCCGCCAGAAGGATACGCTGAAGCTGATCCAGGCCTATGCCGACAAGGGCCAGGAGCCGCCGGCCGCCCTGCTCAAGGTGCTGGAACGGCCGATCGATGCCGATGACGATTCCTGGCGCACGCGTCGCGACGGCCGGCCCGGCGATGGATCGTGGTTCTCGGTGGTCCTGTTCGGGGTCATGAGCGCCGGCTTCGCCTATGCCAGCTGGTCCGATATCTATGGTGCGGGCGAGGCCTTTCTGATTGTGGCGTTTGTCCTGGGGGCCTTGTGCCTTGCCAGCCTCGTCTCGGCCCTGGTGGGACGCCGGCCCGGGCGCTGATGTCTGACCGGAACCGGAGCCATGGGGGGATTTCAGACCGATGCCGAACTGGTGAGCCGCGCGCTCGCCGGTTCGGACACCGCCTTTTCGCGGCTGGTCGAACGGCACCAGTCGGCGGTGCGCGGCTTTCTGCGCCGGGCGCTGGGCAGCGGCTGGGCCGAGGCGGACGACGTGGCCCAGGACGCTTTCCTCGCCGCCTGGCGGTCGTTGCGCTCGCTCAGGGATCCGACCGCCGTCCGGCCCTGGCTGTGCGGCATCGCCTGGCGCAAGGCCCAGGACCGGGTGCGGGCTTCAAGGCGAGGTGCCGCGCGCGACAGCGTCTGGCTGGAGACGGTAGATTTGCCGTCGGGCGTGTCGCACGAGGACCGGCTGTCCCTGGTCGCGGCCATGGCCGACCTGCCGGCGGACGTCCGTGCCTGCGTCGCCCTGTGCCTGGCCGACGGCTGGTCGCATGGCGAGGCGGCCTTGGCGCTGGACTTGCCACTGGGCACGGTGAAGTCCCATGTTGCCCGTGGACGGGCGCGACTGCTGAAAGCGCTGGGAGGTCCGGATGACGCCTGAACAGAAACTCCAGGCCCTGTTCGCTGCCGAGGCTCCGCCGGCGCGCGACCATGCGTTTCAGGCGCGCGTAGCCCAGAGGATCGCCCTGCGCCGGGCGTGGATGACGGTTGCGGCGATGGTGCCCTGGGGTGTCGCGGCGACGGCGGTGCTGTGGGCGCTGATCCCGGTGATCCCGCCCCTGACGCAGGCGTTGAGCGCGCTGGTGCCTGCCGCCGCTGCCCTCGCCGGTGTGGCGGTCAGCGCCGTCGCGGCCCAGGCCCTGTCGCGCCGCTTCAGCCCGGGCTGAACCGCCTTACGAAAGTTTCACGTGGTGCGCCGCATCCATGGACGCCCTTCACCGCCTCTTGTCGTCAGAAGGCCGGGGCATCACGCTTCGGTCTGACAAAAGAGGGGATACCCACATGGAAGACTTCATCCCGCTGGTGGCCATTCTGTCGGTCTTCGGCACCATCACCGCGATTGCCTTTGGCCCGACCTATCTGAAATTCCGCGAACGCCGCGAAACCCAGGAGACGGTTCGCCGCGCCATCGACAAGGGCCAGCCGCTGCCGCCCGAGGTGCTCGACGCCCTGACCCGGGACGTGACCAAGAACCTGCCCTCGCGCACCCGCGACATTCGCCGCGGCGTCATCTGGCTGGCCGTCGGCATCGGCATCGCCGCCTTCGGCCTGATCAACGACTTCAGCTCGCTGAACGGCGGCTGGGAAGACAATGCCGGCGACGGCCTGTTGGGCATCGCGGCCATTCCCGTCACCATCGGCCTAGCCTTCCTCGTCCTGAGTTTCTTCAACAAGAACAAGGACTGAGCCGGGTCGGACGGGGGAGAGAAGATGACCCAGGATCTGATCGACCGGCACGACGTCGAGCTCGCCGCCCTTGCGGCGGCGGGCGGACGGCGCGAGTTCGGCGAGCTGGTGCGTCGCCACGGTTCGGCGGTGCGCGGCCTGCTGCGGCGGATGGGGGCGCAAGCCACCCTCGCCGACGACATCGCCCAGGACGCCTTCATCCAGGCGTTCGAGCGGTGCGCCGAATTCCGCGGTGAGGGCACCTTCGCCGCCTGGGTCAAGCGGATCGCGGCCCGTCTCTACATAAAGCGGGTCGCCAAGGAAGCTCGCTATATCGCTGAAGTCGAACAGGAAGACGTCGCGCCCACGACCGATCATGCGGGCCTGATGGATCTCGACGAGGCGCTCAAGGGGCTCAGTGAGCCCGAACGAATGTGTGTCTCCCTTTGTCACGGGGCCGGCATGGCGCATCCCGAGATCGCCGCCGCCCTGAATTTGCCACTCGGCACGGTGAAGTCTCATGTCAAACGTGGTCTGGATAAACTCCGCGCGCGGCTCCAGCCGCAATCCGCGCAGCCCCTGGGAGGGACGCAGCATGTCGGCTGACGAGTTCGATCCCGAAATCGAGCGCCTGTTCGCGCGCACGCCGCATCTGTCCGATGCGGCCCTGTTCAACGCACGGGTCGAGCAACGCCTTCAGAAGGGGTCCCGCGTCCGTGTCCTTGCCCTGGGGCTTGCCGGTGTCATCGGCGGTGCCGTGGCGATCCGCGAGACGATGAGCGTGAACCTGGGTCTGACCGGCGGGGACGGCGTGGTCGCCGGCGACGCCCTTGGCCAGGGCATTCGTTCCACCTCTCTGGGTATCCAGAGTTCGGTCCAGGGTGGGCTGGACCAGTTCGGCCTCGGTAGTCTGGAACTGGGGTCCCTGGGCGGCATGCAGATGTTCTGGATCGCCGCCGGTGCCCTGATCGCCCTGGCCGCGGCCGGGGTGATGAAGCTGTCCCAGGAGATGTGATCCTGCCCCGTCATTCTCTGCCAGGGATGACGGGGAGGGGCCGCGTCGCTATCTAGGGCTCCGAACAGGAGCCTCGCCATGTCCAGCCAGAAGCAGGAAACCGTCCGGCGCCTCGCCGCACCCGACATCCGGTCGCGCAAGGGCGGTGAGCCGATCGTCTGCCTGACGGCCTATGATGCGCCCACCGCTGCCCTTCTTGATGACCACTGCGATCTGCTGCTGGTCGGCGACAGCGTCGGCATGGTGGTCCATGGCCTGCCCAACACCGTCGGCGTCACCCTGGAGATGATGATTCTCCACGGCCAGGCCGTCATGCGCGGCTCGAAAAAGGCCATGGTCGTCATCGACATGCCGTTCGGCAGCTATGAGGGCGGCAAGGAACTGGCCTACGAAAACTGCGCCCGGGTGATGAAGGAAACCGGGGCCCAGGGGGTGAAGCTGGAAAGCGGCCCGACCGTCGCCGAAACCATCGCCTATCTGGTCCAGCGCGGCATCCCGGTCATGGGCCATGTCGGCCTGCGCCCCCAGGCCGTGCTGACGGACGGGGCTTTCAAGGCCAAGGGGCGGACCGACGAGGAACGCCTGCGTGTCATGTCCGAGGCCGAGGCCACCGCTGACGCAGGCGCATTCTCGATCGTCATCGAAGGCGTCGCCGAGGGGCTGGCCCGGGACATCACCGCCGCTGTCGACAAGCCGACGATCGGCATCGGTGCCTCGTCCGCCTGCGATGGCCAGATCCTGGTCACGCCGGACATGCTGGGCCTGTTCGACTGGACGCCGAAATTCGTCCGCCGCTATGCGGATATGCGCGGCGAAATCGACCGGGCCGTGGGTGCCTATGCCGCCGACGTGAAAGCCCGCCGTTTTCCTGCCGAAGTCGAGACCTACTTCTCGAAAAAGCCCGTCACGCCCTAAGCCGTGCGTTGCGGCGGGCAGGCCGAGCCTCTAGGGTCCGGCTGGATTGAATTTCAGCGGCCTCGGTGCCGTTTTCTGGGGGCGACATATCCGTGGTTGATGTCTTCGAGCAGGTCGAGGAGGAGCTTCGCTCCGACCGCTACAAGCGGCTCGCCCGCACCTGGCTGCCCGTCGTCGGCGGCGTTCTTCTGGTTGCCCTGATCGCGGCGCTGGTGTTCTGGGGCTGGGACAGCCTGCAGACGTCGAAGGCCGACAAGGCGTCTATCGCCTATGATCGCGGCATGCAGTCGCTCCAGGCCAACAATGCGGTCGGTGCAGACGCCGCCTTCACCCAGGCGGCCAAGGACGGTAACGGGGCCTACAAGTCCATGGCCGTGATGCAGCGAGCCGGCATTGCCGTCGAGGCCAACCGGATTCCGGACGCCATCCGGATGCTGGACGACGCCGCCAAGGCGTCGGGTGATCCCATCCTGTCGGACGCCGCCGCGCTGAAGAGTGCCTGGCTGGCCATGGATACCGAGACGCTCGCCCAGATCGAAGCCCGCCTGACGCCGCTGACCAAGGACAGTCGTCCGTTCAGCGTGTTCGCCATCGAGGCCCTGGCCATGGCGCGGCTGCAGAACGGGCAGGTTGCGCCGGCCCGCGAGGCGCTGCTTCTGCTCAAGAACGGTCTCGACACGCCGGAGATCGTCAGCCAGCGCGCGGATCTCGCGATCGCGGCCATCGACTCCGGTTCGGCCGGCAATCTGAAGAAGATCGTTGAGGCCCAGCGGAACCTTCCGGCGGCCCCGGCCGGCTTGCCCGCCGCCGCCGCCCAGGCCGGAGCGCCTGCCCAGGCCGCGCCGGCCGCCGCTCCGGCCCGCCCGTGACCCCCGTTTCCAGGACGTCCGCCATGAATCGCGTACTCAAAGTCGCTCTGCTGGGCGGTCTGGCCGTCTCCCTCGCCTCGTGCGCCAGCGTGCGGAGCGCCTTGCCGTTCGGGCTCGGCGGCAAGGATGAACCCCAGGCCACGGCGACCGTGGGCCAACGGATTTCGGTGCTTGAGTTTGAGCAGCAACTGGCCCCGTCGGCGGCCCTGTCGGGCCGTGACTTCTTCCTCCCGGGCCCCCAGGCCGCCACGGCCTGGACCCAACCCGGGGGCAATGCCGACAACTCTGTCGAGCACGTGATCGCCGCACCGGCGTTCACCGTCGCCTGGCGTCGCGGCGTCGGCGCGGGCTCGGGGCGTACGCGCCAGATCATGGCCCCCGTGGTGGCCGATAACGGCCGCGTCTTTGTGCTGGACGGCGAGTCCACGGTGTCCGCGCTTGACGCCGGCACGGGTGCCCAGGCCTGGAAGGTCAATATCAGGCCGGATGAACGCGAAGGCGGCAGCCGCGGCTTCTTCGGCATCGGCGGCACGGGCGGAACGACCGGCGGCGGCTTCGGCGGCGGCGTGGCCGTGGGCGGCGGCAAGGTCTTTGTCTCATCCGGTTATCGCATCGTCACCGCCCTCGACCAGGCCACGGGCGCGGTGCTCTGGACCACGCCGGTCGATGTGCCGATCCACGGGGCTCCGACCGTCTCGGGCAATCGGGTGTTCGTCGTTGACGTCGAGAACCAGATCCAGGCCTTCGATATCGCCACCGGCAGCCAGGTCTGGTCCTACCGCGGCATTCCGGAGCCGGCCCGCATCATGCGCGCCTCCAGCCCGGCGGTGACCGGCGACACCGTCATTGCCCCGTTCTCGTCCGGCGAGGTCGTGGCCCTTCGTGCCTCGACCGGCCAGTCGGTCTGGCAGCAGGTCCTGTCACGGACCAGCCGGACCAGCGCCCTGTCCGAAATCCGCGACATCGCCGGCCGTCCAGTCATCAGCCGCGGCGTCGTCTATGCGGTCAGCCACTCCGGACAGCTGTCCGCGCTCGACATCCGCTCGGGACAGCCGAAATGGGCCCCCTTGCCGATCGCGGGTGTCAATGCGCCGCTGCCGGTGGGCGATGTCATCTATGTCGTGTCCAAGGATGGCGAACTGACCGTCATCAATCGCGATACCGGCCAGATCTACTGGAGCCGTGACCTCAATGAGGGGCGCGTGCGTCAGGAGGGCGGGCTGCTCGGCTTCTTCGACCGTACGGTGCGTCCCGAGTGGTCCGGCCCGATGCTGGCGTCAAACCGGCTGGTCCTGACCAATTCGGACGGTGAACTGGTTGCCCTCGATCCCAAGACCGGTGCCCAGACAGCCTCTCTCAAACTGGGGGCCGGTCCGGTCTATCTGGCTCCCGCCGCATACAATGGCGCGCTCTACGTTCTGAGCGACAAGGGCGACCTCGTCAGCATTCGCTGACGTCTGACCACAAACTGCGTTAGAAGGCCGACATGGCTCTCAAAGTCGCCATCGTCGGCCGCCCCAATGTGGGCAAGTCGACACTGTTCAATAGACTCGTCGGCAAGCGTCTCGCGCTGGTCGATGACCGACCGGGAGTGACCCGCGACCGCCGCTACGCCGACGGCAACATCGGCGACATGGATCTGACGCTGATCGACACGGCGGGTTACGAGGATATCACCGACGACAGCCTCGAATCGCGGATGCGCGAGCAGACCGAGGCCGCCATCGAAGACGCCGACCTGCTGTTGTTCATGATGGACGCGCGCGAAGGCGTGACCTCGCTGGACGAGATCTTCGCCGACCGTCTGCGCCGTCAGCACAAGCCGGTGATCCTGCTGGCCAACAAGTCCGAGAGCCGCGAGAGCGGCGGCGGCATCGGCGAATCCTGGTCGCTGGGCTTCGGCGAGCCGGTCGCCATCTCGGCCGAGCACGGCGAGGGCATGGCCGACCTCTATGCGGCGGTGGTCGCGGCCAGCACCGACATCTTCATCGAAGAGGTCGACGAGCCCGACAAGCCGATCCGCATCGCCATCATCGGCCGCCCCAACGCCGGCAAGTCCACCCTGATCAACCGCCTGATCGGCGAGGATCGCATGCTGACCGGCCCCGAGGCCGGCATCACGCGCGATTCCATCTCGGTCGACTGGGAATACGAGGGCCAGAACATCCGCCTCGTCGACACCGCCGGCATGCGCCGCAAGGCCCGGGTGCAGGAGAAGCTCGAGAAGCTGTCGGTTGCCGACACCATCCGCGCCATCACCTTCGCCGAGGTGGTCGTGCTGGTCATGGACAAGGATGACGCCTTCGACACCCAGGACCTGCAGCTGGCCGATCTGGTCGAGCGCGAGGGCCGGGCCCTGGTCTATGTGGCCGCCAAATGGGACCTCGAGGAAAGCCCCCAGGCCAAACTGGCCAAGCTCAGCCAGATGGCCGAGGACAAACTGCCCCAGTTGAAGGGATCGCCTTTCGTCGCCCTGTCCTCGCACAGCGGGCGCGGTGTCGAACGGCTCATGCCCGCAGTGCTTCAGGCCCATGCCACCTGGTCGGTCAAGGTCAAGACCAAGGACCTGAACGACTGGCTGTCCATGGCGACCCAGAGGCATCCGCCCCCCGCCGTCGACGGCAAGCGGATCAAGCCCAAATACATGGCCCAGACCAAGGCCCGCCCGCCGACCTTCGTGCTGATGGCCAGCCGCGCCGAAGCCATGCCGGAACAGTACAAGCGCTATCTGGTCAACAATCTGCGGGAGAGTTTCGACCTGCCGGGCACGCCGATCCGTCTGATCGTCAAGTCGGGCAGCGAGAACCCCTATGCGCCGGGCGGCTCCAAGTCGGGCCCTGAACGCTACAAGGGCGACGCCAAGACCGCGCCGCGCAAGGTCATCAAGAAGGCCGAGCGCGCCGAGATGCTGTCCAACCTGCCCGGCAAGGCGCTGGAGCAGAAGAAGGCGGGCAAGACGAAGCTGAAGCCGATCGCCGGGTTGAAAGCCAGCGCGTCCAAGAAGGCCGGTTCGTCGGTGGCCGTACAGAAGGGCGCCCGTGGTGGGGCGCGTCAGGTGTCGCGGTCGGGCCGCGTGCGGACGGGGCAGAAGCACCTGCCGAAGAAGTAAGCTTCTCCGGCGATCAACGGCGGCGGGCGGCCAGAAGCGGCATCAAGCCGAACACGACCTGGCCGAGTAGGCCGATCGCGCCGGCGGGGGTTGCGAAGGCCGCAGCCTGCCGGGCAAGCGGGCGATCGAACATCAGCAGCGACAGCGACGTCTCGGCCACCATGAGCAAGGCGAAGGCGGTGAGGCCCATCGTCAGCCTTGCCGGTGCTCTCGCCGGAACGGAAAACCTGCGGGCGGTCCAACCGGCGGCGAGCCAGCTGATGAACAGGACAATCGGGGTCTCGATGAGCACGGCGACGACGTCGCCTGTTCTGGGAGCAACGATGAGCGTGCGGATGACGCCCAGCACAAACGCAAGGCTGACGACGATACAGAAATAGGCCGCTGCTGCTGCGAATGGCCGGTGCATTGTCAGATCAGCGCCGCCACGTTCGGCTCGCTTGCCCAGTCCTTGAACGTCACCTCCAGCGGCGGCTCCAGGTCCCCGCGCGCCAGTTCGACCATCAGCGGGCCGATGGCCGCGGGGTGGATGACGTCCTGCGGATCCTCGCCCGGATAAACCTGGGCCCGCATGGCCGTGCGCATCCGGCCCGGATCCAGGATCGCAACCCGCACCGGGGTGGATTCAATCTCGTCGGCCCAGCATTTGACCAGGGCCTCGGCTCCGGCCTTGGTGGCGGCGTACATGCCCCAGAAGGCCTTGGGCGCGGCGGCGACGCTGGTCGTGACATAGACGGCCCGTCCGGCGTCCGACGCCTTCAGCAACGGTTCCAGCGAGCGGATCAGGCGATAGACGGCGGTGAAATTGGTCTTTTCGACCTTGGCCCAGACGCGCGGGTCGGCGTGGCTGACCGGCGTCAGGCCCGAGGCCCCCATGGTTGCCGCCGCCTGAACCCAGACGTCCAGCCGCCCGAACCGCTCATAGATCGCCCCGCCCAGCCGGTCGATGGCCCCCCCGTCCACCAGGTCGAAGGGAATCAGGGTCGCGTGCTTGCCGGTCGCGGCGAAGATGGCATCGTCCAGTTCTTCCAGACCCCCCACCGTGCGGGCCGTGGCGATGACATGCGCCCCGGCCTTCGCCAGGGCCAGCGCGGTCTCGTAGCCGATGCCGCGCGAAGCCCCCACGACGAGGGCGATGCGGTCTTTGAGGTGCAGGTCGGTCATGGCGGGTTGGTAGGCATGGCGTCTTGCGGGGTCAATGTGTTACGTTGTCATACAATCCAATGGGGTCAGGTCATGGCTAAGACGGCCACGCTCACGCTTCGGGTCAGTGAAGCGCTCAAGGACAAACTCGGCCGGTTCGCCGAACAGACCAACCGGACGCCGTCGTCGGTGGCCGAACGCACGCTCGAGGTCTTTCTGGATCGAGAGCTGGAGATGATGGCGGCCGTCGACCAAAGCCTTGAGGACTTCCGTGCGGGTCGAACGGTACCCCACGCAGAGGCCATGCGGCGGATTCGTGCCACGCTCGACAAGCACAAGAAGCAGCCTTGAGGGCCGTCGATTGGTCGGAAACCGCGATCGACCAATACGAAAACGCCATCGACTATCTGGCGGAACGCAACCCGGATTCGGCGGAGGCGCTGGCCGAACGCATCCAGCCGACCGTTGAAGGATTGGCGCGCCGTCCCATCGGGCGTCCCGGTCAGCGCGAGGGAACCTATGAGAAGGCGGTTCTCCGAACGGCGTATCTGGTGATCTATTCGCTGGTGGGCGGACCCGAAGGCCAACTCCGCATCCTGAGAATCTACCATACCGCGCAGAACTGGACAGCGTGGTCCGCCGGGCCTGAAGAGCTTCCCTAAAACCCCGGTGCGGGTTGCCACAGGCTGAAACTGACGCCCTGATCATCGCTGACCGCGACCGAGCGCCCGGTCGAGCCGTCGGCGGGCACGGCCGTCTTGCCGCCGAGCTCGACCACCCGCTTGCACAGGGCGTCGACGTCATCGACGCGGAAATACAGGTGAGGAAACTGGCCCGGCCGCTCGGCCTTGGTGAAGCCGAACGCCGGATCGCTGCCGGCGACATGGGCATAGGTCGGGCCGGACTCAGCCTCGTTGAACGACCAGCCGAACAGGGCCGAATAGAAGGCCCGCGCCTTCCCGACATCCGGGGTGTCGATGGTGAAATAGCCTAGCTGAACCATGCGACGCCTCTGAAGAAACGGATTGACCCTTAAGCGCTGACCAGCAGGGAAAGTTGCCGTGCCGCCACGTCGCGCCCCCCGGCCTCGATCTCGCGATCAAGCAGCCGGGTCGGGTATTCGCCGGTGAAATAGTGGTCGGTGAACTGCGGATTGTGCGGATCGCGGGGACCCGCCTCCATGGCGTCATACAGGCCGTCGACCGACAGGAAGCCGAGGGAGTCGACCTCGAGGAAGGCCCGCATCTCCTCCAGCGTCTTGTTGGCGGCGATCAGCTGGTCCCGCTCGGGCATGTCGATGCCATAGAAGTCCGGCCACAGGATCGGCGGGCTGGCCGAGCGCAGATGCACCTCCGTCGCGCCCGCCGCGCGCACGGCGCGGACCAGCTTGACCGAGGTCGTGCCGCGCACGATGGAATCGTCGATCAGCACCACCCGCTTGCCCTTCAGCACCGAGCCGTTGGGACTGTGCTTCATCCGCACGCCCTTCTGTCGGGCCCCCTGGCTGGGCTGGATGAAGGTGCGGCCCAGATAGTGGCTGCGGATGATCCCCATCTCATAGGGGATGCCGCTTTCCTGCGCATAGCCCAGCGCGGCCGGCACGCCCGAGTCCGGTACGGGGACGACCACATCGGCCTCGACCGCATGCTCGCGGGCCAGTTTCATACCCATCCGCTTGCGCACGCCATAGACGGAGCGGCCGTTCACGACGCTGTCGGGGCGCGAGAAATAGACGTATTCGAACAGGCAGGGTCGGGCCGCGCGCGTGGGGAAGGGCTTCAGCGACTTGAGGCCTTCGTGGTCGATCACGACCACTTCGCCATGTTCGACGTCGCGCTCGAAGGTCGCGCCGATGGTGTCGAGCGCACAGGTCTCGGACGCCAGCACCCAGGCGTCGCCGAGGCGGCCCAGCACCAGCGGGCGGATGCCCAGCGGATCGCGCGCGCCGATCAGCTTGGACCGGGTGGCGCAGACCAGGGCATAGCCGCCCTCGATACGGCCGATGGCGTCGATGAAGCGGTCGACGATCTTGGCCTTACGGCTCCGGGCGATCAGGTGAAGGATGACCTCCGAGTCCGAGGTCGACTGGAAGATGGCCCCTTCGCCGACCAGCTGGTTCCGCAGGTAGAGGAAATTGGTCAGGTTGCCGTTGTGGGCGATGGCGATGCCGCCCTGGTCCAGATCGGCGAACATCGGCTGGATGTTGCGCAGGAAGCTGCCGCCTGCGGTGGAATAGCGGGTATGGCCGACGGCCGCCGAGCCCGGCATCCGGGTCGACAGGTCGGCCCCGCCGAACGCCTCGCCCACAAGACCCATGTGTCGTTCGGTGTGGAAGCGCGTCTCGTTGACGCTGGCCATGCCGCAGGCTTCCTGTCCGCGGTGCTGCAGGGCGTGCAGGCCCAAGGCGACAACGGCGGACGCCGCGTCCTTTTCGGCCCCCCAGACGCCGCAGACGCCGCATTCGAGGCGCGGACGATCGTCGTCGGCGTCGCGATAGTGATCCCGGTGAACGACCGGATCGGCGATGGAATGCTCTGGGCGGCTCATCGTGGGGCTCCGATGAAGCAGGGAACGCTAGCGTGCGGCGGACGGGCGCGAAGTATTGTTTCTTTGGGGCGGGGGCAAGGCATTCTCATCGGAAAACCCTTTGCTCACGGACGAACTGACGACCGGTGACAGCGCGTCCGCGCCCCGCCCGATGCCCGGCAGGACGATCTGGATCATCCGGGCCGCGCCCGCCGTAACCGGCCGCAGGGCCGCCTCGCTGAGCCAGCGCGGGGTCTTCTCGCCGGGCAAGGCCGCGACGATGACCAGATGGATGGCCCCCAGAAGCACCAGCGATCGCGCCGCGCCGACAAAGATGCCGACGATCCGGTCGAGGCTGCCCAGCTGCGGATGAGCCTGCGCGCGCTTCGACAGGATCGAGCCGAAGATGCGGATGCCGAAATAGATCGCGAGGAAGGAAGCAATGGCCGCCGCGATGGTACCCGCCCAGTCGGGATCGACGAGGACCCGCCCCAGCGGGGCCGTCAGCGGCAGGGCGACCAGGGCGATGAAGGCCGCCAGCACGAAGCTCAGGAGGGTGATGATCTCGCGCGTGCCCCCGCGCACCCAGCCGGCCGCGGCTGAGGCGAGGATGACCAGAAGGGCGATAACGTCGAAACCGGTCATGCGCGCTCGAACTGAAGCTGGTTCAATCTCAATACCGGTTTTGCGAGATTCGTTCGACCGCTTCCGTCAGCCGGTTGACGGCCGTCACCTTCACACCCTTGTCCTTGACCGTCAGGGGCGGCGTCAGGGCCTGATCGAAGCCCAATTTCTGCGCCTCGCGCAGCCGCGCCTCGGCCCGGCCGACGGCGCGGACCTCGCCGGACAGGCTGATTTCACCAAAGACGACGCAGCCCTGGGGCAGGGGAGTGTCGGTCGCCGAACTGATCAGGGCCGCCGCCGCCGCCAGATCGGCCGCCGGCTCGTTGATGCGCAGACCGCCCGCCACGTTCAGATAGACGTCCTGATCGCCGAACCCGAAGCCGCAGCGCGCCTCCAGCACCGCCAGCACCATGGCCAGCCGCCCGGTGTCCCAGCCGACCACCGCCCGTCGGGGCGTGCCATAGGCCGATTTCGACACCAGCGCCTGCATCTCGACCAGCACGGGCCGCGAGCCCTCTATGCCCGCGAACACCGCCGCGCCGGGCGCCCGGTCCTTGCCCTCGCCGAGGAAGAGAGCCGACGGATTGGCCACCTCGCGCAGGCCGGCATCGCCCATTTCGAACACGCCGATCTCGTCGGTGGCCCCGAACCGGTTCTTGCCCGCCCGCAGGATGCGGAACGGATAGCCGCGCTCGCCCTCGAAGCTCAGCACGGCGTCGACCATGTGCTCGACGACACGGGGACCTGCGACCTGGCCGTCCTTGGTGACATGGCCGACCAGCACCACGGCCACGCCCTGCGACTTGGCCAGACGCACCATCTCCCCGGCGCAGGCCCGCACCTGGGTCACCGAGCCCGGTCCCGCCTCATGGGCGTCGGACCACAGGGTCTGGATCGAATCGACGATGACGATGTCGAATTTCTCGCGCTTCAGCGTGCCGAGGATGTCCCGCAGCGCGGTGGCCGAGGCCAGTTCGACCGGAGCCTTTTCCAGCCCCATGCGCCGCGCCCGCGCCCGGATCTGCTCGACCGCCTCCTCGCCCGAGATATAGGCCACCCGCCGCCCCGACAGGGCTGCTCTACCGGCCACGTCCAGCAGCAGGGTCGACTTGCCCACGCCCGGGTCGCCGCTGAGCAGGATGGCCGAGCCCGGCACCACGCCGCCGCCGCAGACGCGGTCGAACTCGGTCACGCCGGTGATGATTCGCGGCGGCTCGGGCGTTTCGGATTGCAGGCCCTCGAACTGGACCCCGCGCCCGCGCGCCGCCGCGCTGGTCGAGGGCTTCATCGCGCCGGGCGGGGCCGCGCGGCTCTCCTCGACGATCGAGTTCCACTGGCCGCAAGCGCCGCACTGGCCGGACCACTTGCCGTGGACCGCCCCGCAGGACTGACAAACATAGATCGCGCCGTCTCTCGCCATGAGACCGGCTTACAGGAGTCGCGCACGCCGGGGCAGGGGGCGTGGCGTGCGGTACGTCCGGAACCGACGTATCTCCTTTCGTGCCGCTCCCCGCAATGTCCGTGCATCCCTGCCTTCGCGGGGATGCACGGTGTTTTTGGTGCCCCGTTGCCCCTGCCGCCCTCGCTGTGCGAGCGTGGCCGTCACAGGGAGAATATTCATGCTGCACCGTCTGGCCGCCGCCGCCATTGCGCTCACGCTCGGCCTCGCCGCCCCCGCCCACGCCGACACCCTGGTCGTCACGGCCGCCCGGATGGTCGATGTCGAGCGCGGCCGCTATGTCGCAAATCCGGTCGTCGTCGTCACGGACGGTCGCATCACCGCGGTCGGGACCGCTGTCCCCGCCGGCCTGCCGGCGGACGCGCGCTGCCTTGACCTGCCGGGCCTGACCCTGCTGCCCGGCCTGATCGACATGCATGTGCACCTGGCCTCGACCCCCTATGTGTCGGGCTGGAACGAGCTGGACTATGCGGATGACTTCGGCGCGGTGCTGCAGGTCCCGAATGCCCTGGCGACGCTGAACGCCGGCTTCACCACCGTGCGCAACGTCGGCGGCCCCGCCTTCGCCGATGTCGCCCTGCGACAGGCCATCGACGGCGGCTTCGTGCCGGGACCCCGCGTCATTCCGGCCGGTGCCTCGTTCGGGGCCACAGGCGGGCACTGCGACACGACCGGCCTGCCGTATTCGTTCGCCAAGGCCAGTCCCTTCAACACCGATGGCGTCGAGAACGCCCGCCATGCGGTGCGCGAAGTGCGCAAATACGGGGCCCAGGTCATCAAGGTCTGCGCCACCGGCGGGGTCTTCTCGCGCAACACCGAGCCCGGCCAGCAGCAGATGACCCTGGCCGAACTGACCGCCGTCGCCGACGAGGCCCATATGTGGGGCCTCAAGGTCGCCGCCCACGCCCACGGCGCCGCGGGCATCGCCGACGCCATCCGCGCCGGCATCGACACCATCGAACACGCCTCGCTGATCGACGCCGAGGGCATCCGCCTGGCGGTCCAGCACGGCACCTGGCTATCGATGGACATCTACAACACCGACTTCACCCAGGCGACGGGCATCGAGTTCGGCGTGACCGAGGACAATCTGCGCAAGGACCGCGAGATCGGCCAGCTGCAGCGCGACAATTTCCGCGCCGCCCACCGGGCCGGGGCCCGGATGGTGTTCGGCTCGGACGCTGCCATCTATCCGCACGGCCAGAACGCCAGACAGTTCGCGGTCATGGTGGACTACGGCATGACCCCGGCCGAGGCGATCCGCTCGGCGACCTGGAACGCGGCGCAGGCGCTGGGCCGCGAGGGCGACGTCGGCGCGGTCGTTGCGGGCCGCTACGGCGACCTGATCGCGGTGTCGGGCGATCCGCTGGCGGATGTGCGGGCTCTTGAGACGGTGCCGGTGGTCATCAAGGGCGGGGCCGTCGTGCGCGACGCACGCTGAAGGGGCTAGCCGGCGTAGACGCGCGGCACTCGCGCTGTAACCGAGGTCAGCAGCTCATAGGCGATCGTTCCCGCCGCATTGGCCGCGTCATCGAGCATCCGGTTGGCGCCGAACAGTTCCACCCGGTCGCCGACCGTGACCTCCAGGCCGCTGACGTCGACGGCGCAGACATCCATCGACACCCGGCCGACGATGGGCCGCATCTCGCCGGCGACAAAGACCAGCCCGCGCGGGCTGTAGCTGCGCAGCACGCCGTCGGCATAGCCTGTGGCACAGGTCGCGATCCGGGCGGGGCGACTGGCGATGAAGCCGCGCGAATAGCCGACGCTTTCGCCCGCGGGGACCTCGCGCACCTGCAACACCTCGGCCGCGAGCGTGGCGACCGGCCGGATGCGGTCATCGGGCCGACCCTCCGGTCCGCCGCCGTACAGACAGACGCCGGGCCGCAGCGCGTCAAAGGCATAGTCCGGGCCCAGGAACACGCCGCCGGAGTTGGCGAATGACCGGACCGTCCCCGGATAGTGCCCGGCCGCTGCGGCAAAGGCATCCCGCTGCCGGGCGTTCATCGGCTCGGCCGGATCGTCGGCGCAGGCCAGATGGCTCAGGACCAGATCCAGCCCTGCGAACGGCTCGGGGGCGTCCTCGGGCCGGAAGCCGAGCCGGTTCATGCCGGTGTCGATCTGCAGGCCGCACGGCCCGCCGCCCGCCGCCTGCCATTCGGACTGCTGGGCTCCGGTGTTCAGCACCGGGCGAAGGTCGGCGGACCTCAGCCGGGCCGCCCGTCCGGTCAGACACCCGTCGAGCACATAGATGGCCGGTGCCGCGCCCAGGGCGGCACGCAGTCGTTCGCCCTCGCTGGTCCGGGCCACGAAGAAGGTCCGCGCGCCCTCAGCCATCAGCCGCGCCGCGCAGGCCGCGGCACCCAGCCCGTAGCTGTCGGCCTTGACCACCGGATGCACGGCGACGCCGCCTGCGGCTTCCAACGTGTGAAAGTTGGCGGCGAGGGCATTCAGGTCAACGGTGAGCGTGGCCGGTGCGGGCATCCGATCATCTAGAAGCGTTGCGTTGTGCGATGCAACACGAGGTGGCTAGTGCCGGGCGAACGCCTCGCCGTTCGCGTCGAACAGATGCGCCTGATCAGCCGGCACGCGCAGGCTCAGCGTCTCGCCCGCCGAGGGTCGCGCATCCCCGGGCAGCAGGACCGTCACCGGCGCGTCGCCCGCCGCCAGATAGGCATAGGTCGCGTGTCCCAGCGTCTCCACGAAGGTGACCTTCGCGCTCACGGAATCGCCCTTGCCCGCCAAGGTCAGATGTTCGGGCCGGATGCCGAGGGTGACCTTGTCGCCGACCTTCGCCCGCGCCGCATTGACCGCGACCTTCAGTGTCTCGCCCGCCGCCGTCAGCACCGTCGCGCCCTTTGCGGTCGCGGTAACGATCTCGGCGGCCAGCAGGTTCATCTTCGGACTGCCGATGAACTCGGCCACGAACAGGTTGCGCGGGTGTTGGTACAGGTCCATCGGCGCGCCGACCTGCTCGATCCGGCCCGCATTCAGCACCACGATCCGGTCGGCCAGGGTCATGGCCTCGACCTGGTCGTGGGTGACATAGACCATGGTCGTCTTCAGCCGCTCGTGCAGGCTGGCGAACTCATAGCGCATCCGCACCCGCAGGGCGGCGTCGAGGTTGGACAGGGGCTCGTCGAAGAGGAAGACCTGCGGCTCCCGCACGATGGCCCGGCCGATGGCGACCCGCTGGCGCTGGCCGCCCGACAGGGCCTTGGGCTTGCGGTCCAGATAGTCGGTGATGTTCAGCGTCTCGGCCGCCCCGCGCACCCGCCGGTCGATCTCGGCCTTGTCGGCTTTCGCCAGCTTCAGACCAAACGCCATGTTTTCGTAGACGCTCATGTGCGGGTAGAGGGCGTAGGACTGGAACACCATGGCGATGCCCCGGTCGGACGGCGACAGGCCGGTGACCGACCGCCCGCCGATGGCGATGTCGCCGCCGCTTTCCTCTTCCAGCCCGGCGATGGTGCGCAGCAGGGTGGACTTGCCGCAGCCCGACGGCCCGACGAAGACCACGAATTCGCCGTCAGCGATGTCGAGATCGATTCCCTTCAGCACCTCTGTGGTGCCGAAGCTCTTGGTCACGCCGGTCAGCCGGACGTCCGCCATACTGTTTCCTGCCCGCAGTTTCCTGGTTGGCCTGCCGCGCTTCGCGCGGCTTCAGGCCGGATTTTGCGGTCACCGTAAACGGTTACAGGAGCGGATCAATCCTCACCTCGAGCGGGGCGGGCAGGGGTTAGCGGGGACCCTTGCCCTTGTAGGGTGCCCGCGCCTCGGCGGGCTTGCCGCGCGCGTCCTTGGCGGCCCACGGACGATCGCCGCCCTTGGGCTTGCCCTTCCACGGCTTGTCGCCGGCGGCGGCCGGGGCGGCCTCGGCGTCAGAGCGCGGGGCCCACGGTGTCTTGCCCTCGACCGGGGGCTTCTTCACCCAGGGCTTCTTGCCCTCCGGGGTCGGATCGTTCGGCGTACGCTTGACCCAGGGTTTCTTGCCCTCGGCGGCGGGCGCAGGGGAGTCCTCGCGCTTCACCCAGGGCTTCTTCTCACCTTCCGGGCGGTCTTCGCGGGGCTTCCAGGCGGGCTTGTCGCCACCCTCCTCGCGGGCCTTCCACGGCTTTTTCGCGGCCGGAGCCGCGCTGTCGTCACGCTTGACCCAGGGCTTCTTGCCGTCTGCAGGCGCGGCCTCGTCGCGCTTCACCCAGGGCTTTTTCGCGCCATCGCCTTCGCGCGGCTTCCACGCGGGCTTGTCGCCCCCGTCCTCGCGCCCGGCCCAGGGCTTGCGCTCGGGACGGTCGCCGGTCGGGCGGTCGCCCGCGGGCTTCTTGTCCCAGCGGCTGACCGGCTTCTCGCCCGGGCCCGGCTTCACCGCCGGATCGATCTTGACGCCGTCCTCGAGTCCCAGGGCGATCGCGGCCTCGAATTTGGCCTGCATTTCCTGGGTAATCTCGAACTTGGTCTCGCGCTCGAAGATCTTGATCGAGCCGATGTCGCGCTTGGTGACATGGCCGAGGCGGCAGATGGTCGGCATCAGCCATTTCGGATCGGCGTTCTTGTCGCGGCCGATGTTGATCCGGTACCAGGTCATGTCGCCGCCACGGGCAAAGTCCGTGTACGGAACATCGGCCTGGCCCTTGTCGTTCTTGCCGGTCTCCTGCTGGCGCTTCATCCGGTCGTCGTCATAGACGTCTTCCGGAGCCGGCAGCTTCTGCTGATAGAGGCGGATCAGGGCGGCCGCGATCTGCTCGGGCGTGCTCTTTTCCAGCAACTGCTTGCCGAGGGCCAGGACGGCCTCGTCCTCGACCGGCGCGATCAGCACCGGATCGGCCAGCATCCGGACATGGTCGTTGGCGAGGATCATCTCGGCCGAAGGCGGGCCGGACCATTCGGCCTTGATCGAGGCCGACTGCAGCATCAGCTCGACCTTGCGGCGGCGCGTGTAACTGACCAGCAGGACCGAGACGCCCTTCTTGCCGGCGCGACCGGTACGGCCCGAACGGTGCAGCAGGCCGGCCTTGTTGACCGGGATCTCGGCGTGGATGACCAGACCCAGGTCCGGCAGGTCGAGGCCGCGAGCGGCCACGTCGGTGGCGACGCAAACCCGGGCGTGGCCGTCACGCAGCGCTTGCAAGGCTTCCGAGCGCTGGCTCTGGGTCAGTTCGCCGGACAGGCCGACGACCGAGAAGCCGCGTTCCCGCAGGCTGGATGTCAGATGCTTGACCCGCTCGCGGGTGTTGGCGAACACCAGCGCGCCAGGGGCCTCGAAATAGCGCAGCACGTTGACGACGGCCAGTTCGACCTCGTTCGGGGCGACGCGAATGGCCTTGTATTCGATGTCGGCGTGCGAGGCGTTGCCCGCGACCGTGTCGATCCGGAATGCGTTCTTCTGATAGGTCTTGGCCAGTTGCACGATGTCGCGCGCCAGGGTGGCCGAGAACATCAGCGTGCGGCGTTCGGCCGGCGCGGCGTTGAGGATGAAGGTCAGGTCTTCCTGGAAGCCCATGTCCAGCATCTCGTCGGCTTCATCCAGCACGACGGCCTTCAGGGTCGACAGGTCCAGCGAGCCGCGCTCCACGTGGTCGCGCAGGCGGCCGGGGGTGCCCACGACGATGTGGCAGCCGCGGTTCAGCGCCTGGCGCTCGACCTTGGGGTCCATGCCGCCGACGCAGGAGACGATCCGGGCACCGGTCTGGGCGTAGAGCCACTGGAGTTCGTTCGACACCTGCAGGGCCAGCTCGCGGGTCGGGGCGATGACCAGGGCGACGGGCGCTCCGAACTCGGCGAATTTCTCGGCCTCGCCCAGAAGGGTGGGGGCCAGCGCCAGACCGAAGGCGACGGTCTTGCCTGAACCGGTCTGGGCCGAGACGAGCAGGTCGCGACCGGAGCCGTCTTCATTGGGTGCGGCGTCCAGGACAGCGGACTGTACCGGCGTGGGCTCGGCATAGCCGCGTTCGGAAAGGGCGCGGTCAAGCGCGGGATGACTGGCGGGGAAAGGCATGGGCAGTCCGTAAGGCGCCAACGCGGCGCGCGCCAGTCTCGCCCCGGAGAGAGGGCGACCGGCGAAGGGCGCGGTGTTTGCGCCCGGAACAAGGCCGAAGGGTGGCCCTGTCGACATCTGCCCGCTGAAAATGACGACTGACAGACCGGCGTTCCGGGGGCAGACTGGCTCTAGGGGGACCGCATGCTGAAGACCATACTCGCCGCCACCACGGCCCTGACGCTCGTCTCGATGGCCGGTGCCGCCTGCGCCCAGGCGCTGACACCGCCGCAGAGGCCGGTTCAGACCGCTCCGACCGCGCAACAGACATCGATGCCCGAGGCCCAGGGGGCGGGCTCCCTGACCAGCGGACGGCCCGTTCGCGGCCAGCTGGCACGGGGCGATGACACCCTGCAGAGCGGCGAATACGCCGATGACTGGACCTTTGCGGTCCGGCGCGGCCAGAGCTATGAGCTCAGTCTCTCGGCTGCGAGTTTCGACCCCTATCTGATCGTCCGCGGCCCCGGGGGGCTGAGTGAGGACAATGACGACGATCCGGCCGCGCGCGGCTCGCGCGACAGCCGGGTGCGATTCACCGCCCCGGCCGACGGACTGGTGGTGGTGTCGGCGACCAGCTATCAGAGCGGCGAGACAGGGGCCTACACCCTGACGCTGGGCGGGGCCGCTGCGACGCCCGCCGCGTCCCGGGCGGCCGTGGCCGCCTCGGACCGTACCGTTCGGCTCGGCCAGACCGTCGACGGCCGGCTCGGTGCCGGGGACCGCCAACTCGACAGCGGCGAATACATCAACAGCTATGTGCTGCGGGGACGGCGTGGGCAGGCGCTGGACCTGAGGATGACCTCCTCGGCCTTCGACCCCTATGTCGCGATCAGCGGCCCGGACGGCTTTTCAACCTTCAACGACGACGATCCGGCGGTCAACGACGGGCGGAACAGCCGGCTGGTCGTGACCCTGCCGGCCGACGGCGACTACCGCATCACCGCGACCAGCTATGCCTCGGGCGAGCAGGGGGGCTATCGGCTGGCCGTGCTGGACGGTACCGGGGCTGCAACGCCCGCGCCCCCGGCGGTCCGCCCGTCCGAACGCGCTTCGGCGACCGGCGAGATCGCCATCGGCCAGGCCGTGAGTGGCTCTCTGGATGCCGGCGACGGCACGCTGGAGACGGGTGAATATGTCGACCGCTTCCGCTTCACCGGCCAGCGCGGCCAGCGGGTGGCGGTGGAACTGACCTCCTCGGCCTTTGACGCCTACACCATCCTGACCACCCCATCGGGCGACCAGCAGGAGAATGACGACGCCCGCGACGGCGGCCACGACAGCCGGCTCGACACCGTGTTGTCCGAGGATGGCGAATACCAGGTCCTGGTGACCTCCTACGCCCCCGGCGAAACGGGCTCCTACCGCTTCAGTGTCAGCCCCAGCCTCGGCTCACCGCGCCAGGCCTCGGTACAGGGCGGGGCGAGGGTGTTCGCGGTCATGGTCGGGGTGTCCGATTATGGCGGGGCCCAGAACAATCTCGATTTCACCGACGAGGACGCGCGCAAACTGTCCGAGACCCTGCGCACGGACGGCTCGCTGAATGACGCCAGCATCGTCCTGACCAATGCCGAGGCCACGGTCGCCGGCGTGCGTCGGGCCTTCGCCCAGGTCGCAGCCGAGGCCGGGCCTGAGGACACCTTCCTGTTCTTCTTCTCGGGCCACGGTGACCAGTCGGAGATCCCGGTCAGCGGGCTGGAACCGGACGGCAAGTCCGAGGCCATCGTCCTGCGTGACGGCGAGATCAGCGATGTCGACATGGCCGGCCTGTTCGGCAGCCTGCGCACCCGGCTGTCACTGCTGGTCCTGGACAGCTGCTTCTCGGGCGGTTTCGCGCGCAATGTCGTCGATCGGCCGGGCGTGATGGGCCTGTTCAGCTCGGAAGAAGACTTGACCAGTGCCGTGGCCGACAAGTTCCAGGCCGGCGGCTATCTGTCCCATTTCCTGCGCGCGGGCATGGGCGGCGAGGCCGACGGCGACGGCGACCGGCTGGTCACCGCCGGTGAGCTGGCCACCTATCTGCGTCGCCAGTTCCGCGACCAGGTCGAGGGCGTCGAATCCGAAACCCAGGACGGCCAGCGCAACTACCAGAATCTGGTCGTCGACCGGGGCGGGGTGCAGGTGGACGACGTCATCGTGCGCCTGCCGGCGGTCGCGGCGGCGGCGGGCGGGCGCTGAGGGACTGAAGGGGAGATGGTGGATGCGACAGGGATTGAACCTGTGACCCCCTCGGTGTGAACGAGGTGCTCTCCCGCTGAGCTACGCATCCATCAGTCGTGCCCCGTCGAAACGGGGAGGCGGCGACATAGCCCGCTGGCCCGCGTGGCGCAAGATGGGAGATACCGCCGCCCGGTCGGCGGGGTCGGCGGCTCAGACCTTCGACAGGGCCCGCAGAACATAAAGGTCTGACAGCAGGCCGTCGATCGCCTCCTCGACGTCTTCGAAGGAATCGATCAGCACGTCGCCGCCCAGGTCCTCGGGAGGGATGGGGCTGTAGCCGAAGGTGGCCACGATACAGAGCATGTCCGCGTCCCGCGCTGCACCGGTGTCAGGGGCGGCGTCACCGACCATGATGGCGCGCGCCGGATCGCCGCCCGCCAGGGTGACCGCATCCCTCAGGTGCGCCCCCGAGGGCTTGCGCGCGCTGACCCGGTCCGGTCCGGCCACGACCGCGAAATGGCGCGTCAGGTCGAGGCGGTCGAGCAGCATCAGGGACAGGTCGGTCCGCTTGTTGGTCGCGACGCACAGGATCGCCCCCCGCGCCGCCAGCCGTTCCAGCGTCTCGACCACGCCGTCGAACGGACGCGAATGGTCGGCGATATGGTCGATGTAGTCGGCGATGAAGGCATCGAACAGATCGGGGGCCTGCGCCTCGTTCCAGGGTGCGCCGGCGCGCTCGAAACCATGCTGAAGCAGCGCCCGGGCGCCGCCGCCGATCAGAGACGAGGCGCTCTCCATCGGGGCCTCAGGCAGGCCGTGGCGGACCAGCATCCGGTTCAGCGTCCCGACCAGGTCGAGGTGCGTCTCCACCAGCGTCCCGTCCAGATCGAAGGCGATGGTCCAGCCTTCCAGGTCGCGCTCTGTCACCCGTCTCTCCCGTTGGCTGCCCCGATGGGCTAGACCTCGGGCGTGATTAGCCTCCGGACCGATTCATGACCACCCATCCCCAGTCCCATCCTGTCCAGGGAAGGGCCGCCATCATCCTCGCTGCCGGTCAGGGCACGCGCATGAAGTCGGCCTTGCCCAAGGTGCTGCATCCGGTCGGCGGCCGGGCCATGCTGGACCACGCCATCGACGCCGCCGAGGCCCTGGGCTGCGAGCGCATCGTGGTTGTCGTCGGGGCCCATTCGCCCGAGGTACGCGACCACGTCGTCAAACGGCTGGGCGAGGACGCCATCGCCGTTCAAGACCCGCCGCTGGGCACCGGCCACGCCGTCCGCGCCGCCGAGGCCGTGCTGGGCGATTTTGTGGGCCAGGTGGTCATCACCTATGGCGACGTGCCCCTGCTGCGCGCCGCCGACATCGAGCCGGTCTTCGCCGCCCACGAGGGCGTCACCGTCATCGGCTTCGAGGCCCGCGATCCGGGAGCCTATGGTCGGCTGGTCATGGACGGCGACGCGCTGGCCGCCATCACAGAGGCCAAGGAAGCCTCGCCCGAGGTTCTGGCCCTGACGGCCTGCAACTCGGGTGTCATGGCCGCGCCGGTCGGCCTGCTGTTCGACCTGCTGGCCGAGGTGAAGAACGACAACGCCAAGGGCGAATTCTATCTGACCGACGTGGTCGAGCTGGCCCGCAGGCGCGGCGCTCCGACCCGGGCCGTCTTCGCCGATGAGGACGCGGTCATGGGCGTCAACGCCCAGGGCGAACTGGCCGTGGCCGAGGCCCTGTTCCAGAAGGTTCAGCGCGAGGCGTTTCTGGCCGCCGGCGTGACCATGCCGGCCCCCGACACCGTGCATTTCGCGTTCGACACCCAGGTGGGTGGCGGCACGACGATCGAGCCCTATGTCGTGTTCGGCCCCGGCGCGAAGATCGCCGGCGGAGCCCGGATCCGCAGCTTCAGCCATATCGAGGGGGCCGTCGTAGCCCCGGGTGCCGAAGTCGGTCCCTACGCCCGACTGCGTCCCGGCGCGGATCTGGGCGAGGGGGTCAAGGTCGGCAATTTCGTCGAGGTCAAGAACGTCCGCATGGACGCCGGGTCCAAGGCCAACCACCTGGCCTATCTGGGCGACGGCGAGGTGGGGGCGAAGGCCAACATCGGCGCGGGCACGATCTTCTGTAACTACGACGGCTTCTTCAAACATCGGACGGTGGTCGGGGACGGAGCCTTCGTCGGCTCCAACAGCGCGCTGGTGGCACCGGTGACCATTGGCGCGGGCGCCATGGTCGGGTCGGGATCGGTGATTACGAAGGACGTGGCACCGGGGGATCTGGCGCTGGGGCGCGGCGAGCAGACGGCCAGGGCGGGCTGGGCGGCGCGGTTCATGGCGACCATGCGGGCGAAGAAGGCGGCGAAGACGTGAGCGCGGACGATCAGAAGCGCCACGCCGGCGAAGCCGCCGCCCTCCGGGTCGAAGCCGGCATGGTCGTCGGTCTCGGCACCGGCTCGACCGCGGCGTGGTTCGTCAAGGCGCTGGCCGCCCGCAACCTGACCGGCCTGCGCTGCGTGCCGACGTCGGAGGCGACCGCCGAACTGGCCCGCGAACTCGGCCTGACCCTGTCGACCCTTGAGGACACCCCGCGCATCGACCTGACCGTCGACGGGGCCGACGAGATCGGGCCGGGCCTGGCCCTGATCAAGGGCGGCGGCGCGGCCCTGCTGCGTGAGAAACTGGTCTGGGAGGCGTCGACGCGCTGTATCGTCATCGCTGACACCGCCAAGGTGGTGAAGACGCTCGGTGCCTTCGCCCTGCCGATCGAGGTGGTCGCCTTCGGCCACAAGACCACCGCCAACCGCATCGCCGATGTGCTGGCCGACCACGACATCGCCATGCCCGCGCGGGTCCGCATGGCCGAGCGCGGCCTGGTCCGGACTGACGGCGGCAATCTGATCTATGACGCGAGATGTGGCGTGATCCACGATCCGGTGCGTCTGGCCGACGATCTGAAACTGATCACCGGCGTGGTCGAACACGGCCTGTTCCTCGATCTCGCGGACGAGGCGATCATCGGTACTGAAACCGGAGTCGAGGCGAGGGTGCTCTAGCGACGGTTCGGTGCAACGCCTAAGTGCGGGCACGCGTCAGTCCACTCGCCGCTGATTTCAGACGATTCAGACTATTCAGACGCGGTTTTTGTTACGCCAGAGTCTGAATCCGGAGCCTCTATGACGACCTACGACTACGACCTCTTCGTCATCGGTGCCGGCTCGGGCGGAGTCCGCGCCGCGCGGCTGACGGCGCTGGGCGGCAAGCGTGTCGCCATCGCCGAAGAGTTCCGGGTCGGGGGCACCTGTGTGATCCGCGGCTGTGTGCCCAAGAAATTCATGGTCATGGCCTCGGACTTCTCGCACCAGTTCCATACGGCCGAGGGCTATGGCTGGACCATTGACGCCGCCTTTGACTGGCCCAAATTCCTTCAGGTCAAGGACGTCGAGATCGCCCGCCTGTCGGGCATCTATGTCGCCAATCTGGGCAAGGCGGGCGTCGACCTGGTCCACGGCCGTGCGGTGTTGAAGGACGCGCACACGGTCGAGGTGACGCACCGCGACGGCGGGGAGAGCCAGACCATCACGGCAGAAAAGATTCTGATCGCCACCGGTGGCCGGCCGTGGATGCCGACGGATCTGGCCGGTGTCGAACACGCCATCACCTCGGAAGAGGCCTTCCACCTGCCGGAACTGCCGAAGCGCATCCTGATCGCCGGCGGCGGCTATATCGCCGTGGAGTTCGCCGGCATCTTCGCCGGGCTCGGTGTCGAGACCACCCTGATCTATCGCGGGCCCAACATCCTGCGGGGCTTCGACGACGACGTCCGCGCCCATCTGGCCGGCGAGATCGAGAAACGCGGCATCAAGGTGATCCTCGGCTGCCAGCACGCGTCCATCGAGAAGACGGCGACCGGCCTGGTCAACAAGCTGGAAAACGGCATGGAGATCGAGACCGATGTGGTCATGTTCGCGACCGGCCGCGTCCCGCACGTCAAGGATCTCGGTCTTGAGACCGCCGGCGTGGCGCTGACCGACAAGGGCGCGATCCAGGTCGATACGCTGTCGAGGACGACGGCTGAAAACATCTGGGCCATCGGCGACGTCACGGACCGGATGAACCTGACCCCCGTCGCCATCCGCGAGGCCGTGGCCTTTCACGAGACGGTCTACCGGAACAATCCGCAGCATTTCGACTATGAAGGGGTCGCCACCGCCGTCTTCAGCCAGCCGCCGGTCGGCACCGTCGGCCTGTCCGAGAACGAGGCGCGCCACGCCTGTCCCGGGGCGGTCGATGTCTACGTCAGCCGCTTCCGACCGATGAAATACGCCTTCACCGGCTCGGACGAGCGGATGCTGATGAAGCTGGTGGTCGACGGCGAGAGCCAGAAGGTCGTCGGCGTCCACATCGTCGGCCCCGAGGCCCCCGAGATGATCCAGCTGGCCGCCATCGCCGTGAAGGCCGGCCTGACCAAGGCCCAGTGGGATGCGACCTGCGCGGTCCACCCGACCATGGCCGAGGAGCTGGTGACGCTGAAAGACAAGCAGCAGCCCGGAAATATGTCGGCAGGCTGACAAACGCGACACCGGGTTCATTGTCCCGGGGCGACCATCCGCCTATCTTGGCGGCATGAGTAGCCGCTGGACCCCCGATAGCTGGAGACAAAAGCCCGTCGTGCAGATGCCGACGGACTATCCGGACATGGCCGCGCTTGGCCGGGTCGAGGATGAGCTGCGCGCCTTGCCGCCTCTCGTCTTCGCGGGTGAGGCGCGGCATCTGACCGCCAAACTGGCCCAGGTCGAGGCGGGCAAGGCCTTCCTGCTCCAGGGCGGCGATTGCGCCGAGAGCTTCAAGGAGTTCTCGACCGACAACATCCGCGACACCTTCCGGCTGATCCTGCAGATGGCGGTGGTCCTGACCTTCGCCGGCGGCAAGCCGGTGGTGAAGGTGGGCCGCATCGCCGGCCAGTTCGCCAAGCCGCGCTCGTCGTCGCTCGAGACCATCGGCGACGAGACCCTGCCCAGCTATCGCGGCGACATCATCAACGGCATGGCCTTCACGCCGGAAGAGCGGGTGCCGGATCCGCAGCGGCTGCTGCGCGCCTACAACCAGTCCGCCTCGACGCTGAACCTGCTGCGTGCCTTCGCCGGCGGCGGTTACGCCGACCTGTACAACATCCACCGCTGGACCATGGGGTTCGCGACCGACAGCGCCTACGGCCACAAATACCGCGAACTGGCCGACAAGATTACCGAGGCCCTGACCTTCATGGAGGCGGTCGGCGTCACGCCCGAGAGCCACCCGGACCTGAGCCGGGTCGAGGTCTTCACCAGCCACGAGGCCCTGCTGCTGAACCTCGAAAGCGCCCTGACCCGTCTCGACGGGGCAACCGGCGAATGGTTCGACACCTCGGCCCACATGGTCTGGATCGGCGAACGCACGCGCCAGCTGGACGGGGCCCATATCGAGTTCGCGCGCGGCATCCGGAACCCGATCGGCCTGAAATGCGGGCCGACCATGGAGCCCGACGATCTGCTGGCGTTGATCGACGTCCTGAACCCGGACAATACGCCCGGACGTCTGACCCTGATCGGCCGCTTCGGCGCGGACAAGGTCGGCGACCGCCTGCCGCGGCTGATGAAGGCGGTGAAGGCCGAGGGGCGGCGCGTGGTCTGGTCGATCGACCCGATGCACGGCAATACCCTGAAGGCGGGCAACGGCTACAAGACCCGCCCGTTCGAGCGCATTCTGGCCGAGGTCCGCGGCTTCATCGACGTGGCCGAGGCCGAGGGCGTCCATCCCGGCGGCGTGCATCTGGAGATGACGGGCCAGAACGTCACCGAATGTCTGGGCGGCGCGCAGGCCCTGACGGAGGATGATCTGTCGAGCCGCTATCACACCCATTGCGATCCGCGTTTGAACGCGGACCAGGCCCTCGAGCTGGCCTTCCTGGTCGCCGAGCGGCTGAAATCCGGACGACGGTCCCGGTCGGAGGCGGCATGAGCGCGGTGGGTGTCGGCAGGCCCGCGGGCGATGATATCGGCGGACGCTGCGCCTATCAGGGTGCGCCGGGCGCGTTCAGCCACGAAGCCTGTCTGGATCTGAGGCCTTGGGATGACGCGGTCGCCTATCCGACCTTCGAGGCGGCTCTGGAAGCCCTGAAATCGGGCGAGGTCGGCTGCGCGCTGATCCCGGTCGAGAACACCACCATCGGCCGGGTCGAACCGGCGGCGTCACTGGTCGAGGCCGCAGGGCTCACTATCGTCTCGGAAGTCTGGCGACCGATCCGCCTGGCACTGATGGCCCCACCGGGGGCCACCCTGCGAACGGTGAAGACGGCGGAAAGCCATCCGATCGCCCTGCGACAATGCCCGGACTCGCTGGCGGCCATGGGCCTGACCCCCGTCGAGGCGTTCGACACCGCGGGTGCCGCCCGCGCCGTGGCCGAAGCCGGCGACCTCACGCGCGCCGCTGTCGCACCGGCCCGCGCCGCCGAAGTCTACGAACTGTCGATCCTGCGCAACGATATTCAGGATTCGAGCGACAATCGCACACGCTTTGTCCTGTTGAGCATCAAAGCGGGTTGACGCCGCACGATCCGTGCGGCCTTTGAGCGGCATGGTCCGTTCGCAAGCCATCGCTGCGACTGCATTCGCCCGCGTTTTCGCGGCTGCGGACCTGTATTTCTACGGCTTTCGATACGCCGGCTGAGGCGTCGGGGACATCGTCCTGACGGCCTCGCCGGCGACCGCCCCGCGACGGGGCGGCGGCTCGCAAAAACCCTCACCGCCGTGATCGAAACCGAAAGTCTTCTCCCGTGCCCCCTTCCAGTATCAAGCCTGCTCTCCAGCAACCCTGGCCCGCCCCCGGCGGTGCCGTCATAACCGATATCTCGCCCGAGCACCTGGCGCTCGCCGTCCTGCGTCACGAGATTGACGCCCTCGATGACGAGTTGCTGGCCCTGTTCGAACGGCGTCTCACCATCGCCGCCCGCGTCGGCCAGGCCAAGGACGCGCCCGCCGGCCCTCATGTGAAGCTTCGTCCCGACCGCGAACAGGCCGTGCTGGCGCGGATGCTGGCCCGGGCCCGTCCCGACAACCGTGAGGCGGTAGAGTCCCTGTGGCGACAGATCGTGGGCTGGGGCCTGGCCCGTCAGGGGCGGATCAAGGTGCAGGTCTGGTCGCCGGTCGAGCCGACCCGAGCCTTTGACGGCGCCCGCCTGCGCTTCGGGGCCGCCGCCGACATGCGCGCCGTTCGCGATCCCGAGGCGGCGCTGGCCTGGGCCGCAGAAGGCCATGGCGTCGCCGTTCTGGCGGTCAACGCCGACAGCGCCTGGTGGACCGGCCTGCGCCGCGAATGGTCGATGCTCAGCGTGTTCGACGGCTTCGGCGGGACGACGCCGACTGCACTGGCCGTCGGGCGGATCGATCCGGCGGCGCTTCCCACCGGCCGGCGCGTGATCGTCGACGCCGGCGGGGACGCCGGAGATGGTGGCGGTATCCGTCGTCGCGGTCTCGCGAACCATCATGGCTGGACCCTGTCCCTGACCGACACGGTGCTGCCGGTCGGTGGTCAGGAAGGTTGCGTCGGCGCGATCGGCTGAGGCCGCCCGGAGGCGGGCTCAGCCCGCCTTCGCCGCCCGGATGGCGCGGTCGATGTCCGCGGGCTGGATGCTGGCGCTGGCCCGGCCATTGATGAAGAAGGTCGGGGTGCCGATCAGGCCGAGGCCTGAGGCCGAGGTCTGGACATCCGCCAGATGGCGCGCGGTCTCCGGCGACGCCATGGCCGTCTGTGCCGCCGGTGTGGCGACGCCGTTCGCCGCCAGAATGCCGTCGATCGCCGCCTTGTTCAGCGCCGGTTCGGCCATCAGGGCGCGGAATACGACCAGGTATTTGCCCTCACGATGTGCGGCCTGGGCGGCCCGTGCGGCATAATGCGAGACGTCGTCGGTGCCGCGATCCAGGATCGGCCAGTCCTTGAATACGAAGCGAACGTCCGGATGCGCCTGCATGAGGCGCAGGACGTCGGGTGCCGTCGCCTTGCACCCGGGGCAGCGGAAGTCGAAGAATTCGATCACCGTCACCTTGGCGTCCACCGGACCAAAGGCCGGGTCCCGGGCACTGACGGCCAGGAGGGACGGGTTGCCCGCGGCGCGCTGGTTGATCGCATCGGTGCGGACGCCGTTCTCCCGGGCCTGAACGATCGACTCCCTCTCCTGGAGGGCTGCGCTGACTTCTTGCAGGATTTCAGGGTTTTTCAGCAGATAGGTCCGCACCCGTCCATCGAAATCGCTGCCGGTCGCATAGGGTGCCGCCGCCAGGCCGAGGGCGACCAGCGACACGGCCATCGCCGCCATGCTCGAACGGGGGCGGTCAAAGAAGCCGGCAGATCGCGCGGCTGCGGGCGTCGGGTCTGGCGCGTCGGTCATGGGAGTCTCGATAGGGAAGGGGTCAGCCGGCGGCCGGTATGACGCCGCCCCGGTCGCGGCGACTGTTGCGGCGGTCGACGTCGTCGACGTCGTCCTGGGTGGCACCTGAGGCGAAAACGATGTCCATCGCGCGGGTCCAGTCAGCCGTGCCGGGCGTCAGCATGTCGCGAGCGCGCAGGGCGAACTGGGTGGCCTGCCGTTCGGCTCCCATGGCGAAATACATTTCAGCGGAGGCCAGACGGGCCTCGCCTTCCTTGTTCTGGCTGGCGTAGGCTTGGCTCAGCAATCGCCACCCCAGGGTGTTGTCATGCTCCAGCGCGGTGGCGCGCTTCAGCTGGTTCACCGCCTCGGCCAGCCTGGCCGGGTCACGGGTTTCCAGCAGGGCATGGGCCAGGTTGATGCGCAACAGGGGCGCGTCAGGCTTCAACTCGACCGACCGCTGGTGGGCGCCGATGGCTTCAGCCGGGCGGCCCTCCTCGAACAGGATCTGGCCCTTCAGTTCCCAGAAATAAGGGTTCTCGGGCTGTTCGGTCAGGAAGACTTCGACCGCGGCCAGGGCTCTTTCCGTCTGGCCGTCACGATACAGGGCGATCGCGCGGGCATAGCGGCCGGGCACGGAGGTATCGCTTTCGGGATAGTCACGCAGCGTCTGGTTCGGCGCGTCCATGAAGGCGTGGATCTTGGCCAGGATCAGGGCGTGCTCGGCGACGCGTTCCGGACTGTCCTGATGGCCGTAGTTCGATTGTTCGGCGACGAAGCGTCGCAGGTTTTCGATCCGCTCGGACGACAGGGGGTGGCTGCGGAAATACGGAAAGCGGCGCTGATCGGAGAAGACTTCCTGCGACCGGAAATTCTCGAAGAAGGAGACCAGTCCGCGGCCTGATTCTCCGGCATTCTGGAGCGCGCGGGCACCGGTATTGTCCGCCTCGCCCTCCTGATGGGTCATGTAGCGAAGCGCGCTCAGCGTGCCGAAATACTGGCTGTTGCCCAGCAGGACCGCCCCGGCGTCCGGCGCGCCGGCGGCGATGGCCAGCGCTCCAAGGGCCATGGTCATCAACATCGGCTGCATGCCGGCACCCTGGGCTCCGTCGCGCAGGGTGTGGCGATTCTTGATGTGGCCTGCCTCGTGGGCGATCACACCGAGAAGCTCGTTGGCGCTGCGGGTCTTCAGGATCAGGCCCGTGTTGACGCCGAGTATGCGGCCGCGCGTCGCGAAGGCGTTCAGGTCGTTTTCGTTGATGAGCAGGATTTCGATCTCGGACGGCTCAAGCCCCATGGCGGTGAACACGGGGTCCGACCACGCGTGGATGATGCCTTCGATCTCGGTGTCGCGAATGGCGCTCTGGGCCGAGACAGGCGACGCCGCGGCCAGCAACAGGCCGACGACGACGACTGCGCATGACAGCCGGGCGGACGCGTTTCGGGACAGCCAGTTCAAGTCGAACTCCTCATACCCAGTCTACGCCCCCGCCCGGCCGATGGTCACAACCTAATCGCGGCCTTTCAGCGGCGCCACCATCCGCGTTTCGGCTTTTCGGGTGGTGCGACGATCTGGTTCGGGTCTTCCGCGATCAGGGCGGCGACGTCGATCTCGGGCTGCGGCGCTGCAACCGCCTCGACCATTTCGGCCAGTTTTGGCTCGGGCGTGACCAGAGCTTCGGCGGCTTCGGCGGGCATGACGTCCAGTACAGCGGGCGTGGCTTCCTGCTCTGCATCGCTCGCCTCGACCGGTGCCGACACGACCTCGGCTTCCGCCTCGACGGCGTCGCTGGTCGAGACCTTGCGGCGCACGCGGCGACGCTTGGGCTCTTCGACGATGGCGACCGGCGGAGTTTCGATGTCGTCGATGATCACGGCCATCGGCGTGTCGACCGACCCGTCAGCGGGCATGCCTTCGTTGGTGGCGCGGGTCTCGACCTTGGTTTCGTGGGTCAGGCCTTGATCGCTGCCGCGATCCCGGCCGCGACCGCGACCCCGACGGCGGCGTGAGCGAGGTCCGCGTTCGCCGCCGATCTCTCCTTCGGAGCGTTCGCCGACAATCTCGTCGACATCGCCGATCGGCGTGGCGGCGACGACGTTGTCTTCGCGCGCTTCGGTGCGCTCGGGATTGATCGGGTCGAACCAGACGTAGGGGTCTTCGAGCGACGGCGTGCGGCCGCGCACCCAGTTGAAGCCGTCGCGCTCGCTGCCTTCCTCGCGGACGCGACGTCCGCCACGGCGCCCGCGCCGGCGGCGACGGCCGTTTTCGCTGTCGTCATCGTCCTCGCCGGCGGCCGGAACGGGTGCCGTTGCCACGGCCTCGTCAGCAGAGCCTTCCGAACTGTCGCGGCGTCCACCGCGACGACGGCGCCCACGGCCCCGGCCGCTGTCGCCCTCGACCCGCTCTGCACGCTCGCGCGGTTCGTCGTCGTCGGTGTCCTCGCTGTCCAGCGCGTCGTCGTCGGCGATGATTTCCTCGTCGTCGCTGTCGTCTTCGTCGTCATAGGCGCTGTCGTCGAAATCGTCGTCGAGGTCGACAAACGCTTCGGGCCGGACTTCCGGCACGAAGTCCTCATTGGTCTCGGTGCGGTCCAGCGAATGGTCGCCCTGGCCCAGGCTGTCATCGATCAGAATGACGACGTTCAGGCCGCGCTGGGCCATCAGGCGCTGAAGATAGTCGCGCTTGTGGTTGAGGATGTAGAGGGCGACTGCGGTGCAAAGGCGCAGGTTCACAGAGCCCGCGCCGTTCTTGCCGGCTTCGATGTCGACGGCGCGCAGGGTCATCAGCGCGGCGCTTTCGGCCGAGCGCACGCGTCCAGCACCCTGGCAGTGCGGGCAGACCTCGGTGGCCCCCTCGATCACGCCCAGGCGGCGGCGCTGGCGACTGATTTCCATCAGGCCGAAGCCCGAGATGCGGCCCATCTGGATGCGGGCCCGGTCCTTGGCCAGTGCGTCCTTCAGCACCTTTTCGACGGTGCGGTTGTTCTTGGACTCATCCATGTCGATGAAGTCGATAACGATCAGACCGGCGAGGTCACGCAGCCGCAGCTGGCGGGCCGCTTCGACGGCGGCTTCGATATTGGTCTTGGTAGCGGTGGCCTCGACGTTGCGTTCCTTCGTCGACCGGCCCGAGTTGACGTCGATGGCGACCAGCGCCTCGGTCTGGTTGATGACCAGATAACCGCCCGACGGCAGGGGCACGATCGGCTGGTGGATCTGGGTCAGCATCTCCTCGATGCCGTTGGTCGCGAACAGCGGACGCGCACCCTGGTACAGATGCACCTTCTTCGACTGGGAGGGCATCAGCACGCGCATGAAATCGCGCGCTTCCTTGAAGCCCTCGACGCCTTCGACCTGGATGCCGTCGAAATCCTTGTCGAACATGTCGCGCACGGCGCGGCGCACGAGGTTTTCTTCCTCATAGATGATCGACGGGGCGTTCGACTTCAGCGTGGTCTCGCGGATCGTCTCCCACAGACGCAGCAGATATTCATAGTCGCGCTTGATCTCGGCCTTGGTGCGCTTGGCGCCGGCGGTGCGGATGATCAGCCCCATGCCCTGGGGCACATGCAGGGCGGCCGCGGCGGCCTTCAGGCGCTTGCGGTCGGTGGCCTGGGTGATCTTGCGCGAGATGCCGCCGCCCTTGCCGGTGTTGGGCATGAGCACGCAGTACCGGCCGGCCAGCGACAGCCAGGTGGTCAGGGCCGCGCCCTTGCCGCCGCGCTCGTCCTTGACGACCTGGACCAGCATGACCTGGCGGCGCTTGATGACGTCCTGGATCTTGTAGCGGCGCATCAGGCGGCGCTTGAGCCGCTCTTCCTCGGCCATGCCGCCTTCGGATTCGTCATCGCCCTCGCGGGCGTGTTCGTCGTGGTCGTCGTCGTCCGAATGCGCCTCGGCCATGATGGCTTCGCGGTCAGCGACAGGGATCTGGTAATAGTCCGGGTGGATTTCGCTGAAGGCGAGGAAGCCGTGGCGGTTGCCACCGTATTCCACGAACGCAGCCTGCAGGCTGGGCTCTACGCGAACGACCTTGGCGAGATAGATATTGCCGCGAAGCTGGCGCTTCGCGCGGGATTCAAAGTCGAATTCCTCGACCTGACGGCCCTCGACGATGGCGACGCGGGTTTCTTCCGCGTGCGCCGCATCGATCAACATGGTCTTTGACATGGAAATTTTCTCTCTGGCGCGCGCGGCCATCCCCGCGAAGGGGGCAGGCGGCTCGCCGAATGGGATTGAGGGCAGGCGCAGACGGCATCCCGTCGCCGCGACGAAGGCCGCGGGCGGTGTCGGTCTGTTCAGACCGGAAGGGAGCGCAGGCGATAGAGCCCATGGGGTTTCAGTACGGTCCTGGGGCCGAACGCGCCGTCTCAGGCGCGTCCCGGTCCCGTCTTCAAACCGGCGAGCGCAAACCCGGCCGGCTTTCGGATAAGTGAAAGTCACGCCGCGAGGAGGGCGCGCCCGGCCTGATGATCAGGGGACGCGATCATTCGCGGATGGAACAAGCATAGGCATGTGGATCGTAAAATAAAAGCGCCGCGCGCTTTAACCGGTTGGCGACGACGTTGCGTCATGATGGCCCCAACCTGGAAGGTGGGTCTGCCGTCACAATGCACGGACTGTTCGGTATCAACCTGGCGCAATGGCTCCCCCGGTCAAGCCGGAGGATGACGGCTCGCGAGTGGGCGATGACGGCTCTGGCCTTCGTTGTCTTCTGTGTCGCCGCGTTCGCGGCCGGGCGGGGGCTGGCATCGGGGGCCATGGGTGAGGTTCTGCGCGTGCGGCTGGGTGGCGACGCCGAGCACACGCGCGTGGTGGTCGATCTGGACCGGACCTCGCGCGGACAGGTGATCCAGTCCGGCGATGAGGGACAGGTTGTGCTGTCGCTGGCCGGCGTCGCGCCGCAGCGCGGGCTGAACGGCACGGGCACCGGACTGGTGCGCGGCTGGCGCGTCGCCGGGGCAGGCGTGGCCTCGCGGGTCGAGCTCGACCTGGCCACCAGTGCCGAGATCGAGCGCCGCTTCCTGCTGCCGCCCGGCGACGGGATCGCCCACTATCGCTATGTCATCGACCTCAAGGCCACGGGCCGTGCACCGACCCGTCAGCCCGGGCGCCCCCAGTCGAGGGCCCCTGCCCGGGCGGCCGAAAAACCCCTGATCTTCATCGACGCCGGTCACGGGGGGCGCGATCCCGGGGCCCATGGCGCGAGCTCCAGTGAGAGTGCCATCACCCTGGCGGCGGCGCAGGCCCTGAAACAGGAGCTGGAGCGCACAGGCCGGTACCGCGTGCGGTTGACGCGCGAAAGCGACGCCTATGTCGCCCTGTACCGCCGCGTCTCCATCGCCCGTCAGGCCGATGCCGACCTGTTCATCTCCCTGCACGCCGACGCCGGGTCCGATCCGGCCACGCGCGGTGCCAGTGTCTACACCCTGTCTGAACAGGGGGCGGGCCGGGCCGTGCGCGAGTTCACGCGCGGCGACAACTGGCACCGCAGCCTCAATCTGCCGGGGCGCGATCCGTCGGTGGACCGCATCCTGCTGGATATGACCCAGCGCGCCACCCAGAACCGCTCGGCCCAGCTGGCCCGGACGCTGCTGGGCGAGCTGGAGGGGGCCGACCACCCGCTGCTGCGCCGCAGCCACCGCGACGCCGGCCTGGCCGTGCTTCTGGCTCCCGATGTGCCCGCCGTGCTGCTGGAAATGGGCTTCATCACCAATCCCGAGGACGAGCGGCTGCTGAATGACAACCGCGCCCGTCGTCGCCTGATGCGCGCGGTCGCCGAGGGCATCGACCGCTATTTCCGCGAACCCTCGGGGACACTGCAGATGGCCTCGGTCGGCGGGGCCCAGGGGCAGCCCTAGGCGGTCGCCGGACGAGGAACGCGCCCTCGCTCTGGCAGCCCCGGGCGCCGGACCGGGATCCGGAGATCGACCTCGCCCTTGCGAACCAAAACCCGTATCTCCGCTTCATGCGTCTGAGAGTCGTCGATCTGGAAACCAGCGGGGGAGACCGGACCTCGGAAATCATCGAGGTCGGGTTCGTCGATGTGGTGCGCGACGGGGAAGGGTGGCGGGCGCTGCCGCCGGTGTCGAAACTGTTCCGGCCGCGCGGCGACATCTCGTTTCACGCCATGGCGGTGCACCATCTGACGCCGGCTCATTTCTGTGCCGACGATCCGCATTGTGACGAATACGCGCTGCGCGAGATGTTCACAGAGCCGGCCGACGTGATGGTGGCGCACAGCGCGCGGTTCGAGCGGGGCTTCATCGCCGATACGGCGGTCGGGGGCGTGCCGTGGATCTGTACCGTGCGCTCGGCCAAGGCTGTGTGGCCGCAGGCACCGGGGCATTCCAACCAGGTGCTGCGATACTGGCGCGGCTTTCCGCTCGATCCGGCGCTCGCCGATCCGGCGCATCGGGCGGGGCCGGACGCCTGGGTTACCGCCCACATCCTGATGGACCTGCTCAAGGAATCGACCGTCGAGCAGATGATCGCCTGGACCAACGAGCCGCGCCGCCTGGACCGCATTCCCTTCGGCAAGCATCGCGGCAAGACATGGGCCGAGCCACCCGACGACTATCTGCGCTGGATGGCCGGGGAGGAGGATATGGACATCGATGTCGTGGCCGCCGCGCGACAGGAAATCGCTCGTCGCGCCGGGGGTGTGACGGTTGCTATGGCGGACGCGGACGACGCAAGCTAAACCCGTGGCCGGGCCCGCCTTTCGGAGACTGCGGTGAAGATTGCCGAACGCTGGTTCGTAATGGCGGGTGTCGCGCTGCTGGGCGCGATCGCCCTGGCGGGGCTGATCGTCGCCGTCTATGCGGCCTGGCTGTTCCATGACCTGCCGGACGCCTCAGACCTGGCTGACTATCGGCCGGCGACGGCGACGCGGGTCTATGCCGGCGACGGCACCCTGATCGGCGAGTTCTCTGACGAGCGGCGCATCTATGTGCCCTATGAGCAGATCCCTCTGCCGGTGATCCAGGCCTTCCTGGCCGCTGAGGATCGCAACTTCTTCAACCACGGCGGCATCGATGTGGGCGGCCTGGGCCGGGCCATGTTCAAGAACGTGTTCAACGCGGCCACGGGACGGCGGCTGGAAGGTGGCTCGACCATCACCCAGCAGGTGGCCAAGAACGTCTTGCTCACCAATGAGAGCAGCATCAACCGCAAGGTCAAGGAAGCCATCCTGGCCAACCGGCTGGAGGCGACGCTGACGAAGCAGCAGATCCTCGAACTGTATCTGAACGAGATTTTCCTCGGCTATCGCTCCTTCGGCGTGGCGGCGGCCGCCTACAACTATTTCGGCAAGTCGCTGAGCCAGTTGACGCCGGACGAGGCGGCCTTCCTCGCGTCCCTGCCCAAGGGGCCCAACAACTACCACCCCAAACGGCACCCGGCCGCCGCCAAGGGTCGTCGGGACTGGGTGCTGGGCGAGATGAACCAGAGCGGGTGGCTGAGCGACACGGACCTGGTCGCCGCACGCGCCCGGCCGCTGACCACCCAGGATGCGCCGCGCCGGGCCCAGTATGCCGATGCCGACTTCTTCGTCGAACAGGCCCGCCGTGAGGCCATCGACCGCTTCGGCAAGGAAGAGGTCAACCGCGGCGGCTATTACATGCGCACGACGCTGGACCCCTCGCTACAGTCGGCGGCGCGTGACGCCCTGATGAAGGGGCTTGAGAATTATGACCGCCGCCACGGCTGGCGCGGGGCCTGGGGCACGACGGACTTCGCCGACGGCTGGCGGCAGACGGCTGTTCGGGGCCAGCGTCCGCCGGAACGCCGGGCCTGGGAAGCTGCCGCCGTCGAGAACGTCGCGGGGAACAGTGTGCGCATTCGCACGGCCCGCGACGACCGTACCGGCTATCTGCTGACCGGGGATGCGGCCTGGGCCAATGCGAACAAGCCTCTGAAGCGGGGCGACCTGATCTTTGTGGAAGCGCAGGGTGGTCAATACGCCCTGAAACAGGTGCCGCGTGTGAACGGCGCGCTGGTCGCCATCGAGCCCCAGTCGGGACGGGTCCTGGCCATGGTCGGCGGCTATTCCTACGCCCTGTCCAGCTTCAACCGGGCGACCCAGGCCAACCGGCAGCCGGGGTCGGCGTTCAAGCCGTTCGTCTATGCAACAGCGCTGGAGGGCGACTACACGCCGGCGTCGATCATCCTCGACGCACCCATAAGCTTCGCCGGAGGCCGCAACGGGGAGCGCTGGACTCCGGAAAACTACAGTCGCGAGTATTATGGCCCGCAGACCCTGCGCCGCGGGCTCGAACTGTCGCGCAATGTCATGACCGTGCGGCTGGCCCAGGCCATCGGCATGCGCAATGTCGTCGATCTGGCGAAGAAGATGGGCGTGTCGGACAATCTTCAACCCAATCTGTCGGTGTCCCTGGGGGCCGGGGAGACGACGCCGTACCGACTGACCGCCGCCTATGCCGCCTTTGCCAACGGGGGGCGGCGCGTCGATCCCTATCTGATCGACATGGTCCAGGACCGGGACGGCGAGACGATCTTCAGCGCCGACCGGCGGCGTTGCCGCGACTGCGGACGGCCGTTCACCGGGCAGGAGTCGCCCCGGCTGGAGCAGCGCGGAACCCAAGTCATCGATCCGATCACCGCCTACCAGGTCAATTCCATGCTGCAGGGTGTTATCCAGCGCGGCACGGCGGCCAGCGCGGCCGGCCTCGGGCCCAACGTCGGCGGCAAGACCGGTACGACCAACGAATACCGGTCCGCCTGGTTTGTGGGCTTCTCGTCCGACATCGTGGTGGGGGTGTTCATCGGCTTCGACGACAACCGCCCTCTGGGATCGGGCGAGACAGGTGCCACCGGGCCCGTGCCGGTGTTCGCTGATTTTATGCGGGCTGCGCTGCGTGAACGTCCGGCGCGACCGTTCGTGCGACCCCGCAACGCGGTCTTCCGCACCGTCAACGGCATTGAGGAAGCCTTCCGCCCCGGTACTGAACGTCGTCGCGAGGAAGAACAGCGCGCCCCGGTGGAGCAGATTCCGCTCGGGCCGCAGACCTATAACGACGTGGTCCGGCGCGAGCAGGAGGGGCCCTCCGCGGCGTCGCCGTCCGCCCCGCCGCCGGTCACTACACCGCCGCCACCGAAGAAGGAGCCGGCGGAGGATTTGAGCGGACTGTATTAGGTGGTTGGTGGTTAGTGACTGGTCGCAGCCCGCGAGGCCGCACGGACAGCGCCGCTCTTCCGCCCAGAGTGAAGCTGCAACCACTAACCACCAGCCACTAGCCACTAACCACTAGCCACCTGCTCCGGCGCGTCCTATGTCCGCGCCTCACTTTTGTATCGCTGGAGAATGCGATGAGACCGGATGTCGAGGCCATGAAGGCCGACATCGAGCAGAGCATCGCTCTGCTCAGGAGGCGTCTTTGACTGGGATGTCGCGCTTCGAAAACTCGATGAGCTGAACGCGCGGGTCGAGGACCCGACGCTGTGGAACGACCCGGAAGCCGCACAGATCGTGTCGCGCGACCGCTCGCGGCTCGAGAGCCAGATCAACACCGTCCGCGAGATGGCCAGTGGCCTCGAGGATGGCGTCATGCTGTCCGAAATGGCCGATGAGGAAAATGACGAGGCGACGCTGGAAGAGGCGCGCGCCTCGCTGAAGGCGATCAAGGACCGCGCCGGGCGGGCTGAACTGGAAGCCCTGCTGTCCGGCGAGGCCGACGGCAACGATGCTTATCTGGAGGTGAACTCCGGTGCCGGTGGTACCGAGTCCTGCGACTGGGCCGGTATGCTGCTGCGGATGTATTCGCGCTGGGCCCGGGCGCACGGTTATGAGGTCGAACTGGAGGCCGAGGAATCCGGCGACCAGGCCGGGATCAAGTCGGCCACGATCCTGATCACCGGACCCAATGCCTATGGCTGGCTGAAGTCGGAATCGGGCGTGCACCGGCTGGTGCGCATCAGCCCCTATGATGCGGCCGCCAAGCGACACACCTCGTTCGCCTCGATCGGGGTCTCGCCGGTGGTCGACGACGCCATCGAGATCGACATCAATCCGTCCGACGTGCGCACCGACACCTACCGCGCCTCGGGCTCGGGCGGTCAGCACATCAACAAGACCGACTCGGCGGTCCGTCTGACGCACATTCCGACCAATACGGTCGTGGCCTGTCAGGCGGGCCGGTCGCAGCACCAGAACCGCGAACAGGCCTGGAAGATGCTGCGGGCGCGACTCTATGAACTCGAGCTGCAACGTCGCGAGGCGGCGGCCCAGGCGGTGGCGGACGCCAAGACCGACATCGGCTGGGGCCACCAGATCCGGTCCTACGTCCTGCAGCCGTACCAGATGGTCAAGGACCTGCGGACCAACGTCGAGACCTCGGACACGCAAGGGGTGCTGGACGGCGATCTGGACCTGTTCATGGGCGCAGCGTTGGCTGCCCGGGTCGGCGAGACGCGCGGATCGACCGTCGAATAAGGAAAAGGCCCCGGATCGCTCCGGGGCCTTTTGTGTTTCAGACGTCCCGTAAGGTCAGGTCGGGCCCTTCATGTCGATGATCTGCGGTGCCGGCTCGGGTGCCGCCGGGCGCGGTGCCGGGGTCGGTGCCGGGGCTTCGCGACGGCCCTGCAGCACGCGGCCCTGGAAATAGGCGCCGATGTCGATCGACATCTGCTCGGCGGTGATGTCGCCGTCGACATAGGCGGTGGCGATCAGCTTGACCTGTTTGCCCGAGATGGCGCCGACGACGCGGCCGCGGATCTCGACATAGTCGCCCGAGACATTGCCTTCGACAGCACCGGTCTCGCCGACGATCAGCCGGCCGACCCGGACATCGCCCTTGATCGCGCCATCGATCTGCAGATCGCCGCCGCCCGTGATGTTGCCATCAAACTGAAGGTCTGCAGAGAGGGTGGACAGACCGCGCTGGTTGACCGGTGCGGGCGCGGCCGCGCGCGATGCGCCGGCCGCGGTGCCGCCGGGAGTCGGCAGGTCGGGCAGGGGCGGAATCGACGAGCCGCTGTTGGCGCGGGGCTCGGGCGACGGGACGGGGGATTTGGTTTTATTGAACAAGTTGGTCTCCGGCTCTCATGAAGCGGGCGGGGTTTTGCGGCCGGCCGTCCATCCACACCTCATAGTGCAGGTGGACACCGGTCGAGCGTCCTGTGGTTCCCATGGCGCCGATGCGCCGGCCGAGCGGAATCCGCTGGCCGGGCGTCACCGCCGTGGCGTTGAGATGAGCGTAGCGCGTCTTGAAACCGCGGCCATGATCTATCTCAACGGTGTTGCCATACCCTGAACGGACACCGACGAAAGAGACGATTCCCGGAGCCGGGGCATAGATCGGCGTGTTCAGCGGGGCCGCAAAGTCCTGTCCCTGATGCAGGGCGGGGCGGCCGTTGAAGGGGTCGAACCGAACGCCGAAGCCAGAGGTGGTACGCGCCTGGGTCGGCCTTCGGAAGGGCATGCCCTCGGCCGCATTGGCCAGGTTGCGCATATCCTTCAGGTCGTCGGCGGCGTGGCGGATGCGGATGGCGAACGGTTCGTCGACGTCCAGCACGGCGGCGAGGGCGCGAGGATCGCGGGCTTCGACCAGCGGGCCGCCCAATGCTGCGTCGTGCGGGGTGTAGGCGGCCGGGTTCAGACCGGCGAGGCGGAAGGCGAGGCGCAGGCGCTCGGCCCGGGTCTGGGCCTCGCTTTCAGCGCGCGCGATCAGCCGTTCCTGATCCATGCGGACCGCGATCATCCGCTGCACGGGTGAGGATCGGCCGGAATCGAGCAGTATGGCCGGACGCAAGGCTGCCTGGGCTCCGTCCACGCCGCGGAACATGCCCATGACCTGGGTCAGGGCCGCATGCCGCCGTTCGACCATCTGCGCCATTTCGTCGAGCGAACCGGTGGTCGCGGTCATGCGGACGACGGCGCTGTCGAGACGGGCCTGGAGGTCGGCATTCATGCGCTCGGACGCGGCGCGGGCGCGGGCGACGGTGCGATCGGCCTGGCTCTGCGCCACCATGTCGTAGATCAGACTGCCCGAGGCCGTCAGGGTCCAGCCGCCGATCAGGACGGCCGCGACGGCCGCCAGAACCTGTTTTCCGGGAGTCAGCGCCCAGGCGCGAACGGCCTCGCCATCACGCAGATACAGGTATCGGGTCGGAAACCACTTTCCGATCAGAGACCGTCCGACGGTCGGATCGTGTTCGGTCATCACGCAACGCCCCCACGTACGATCGGGTATATGCGCCGGGCGATCCGGTCGGGGCAAGTCTCTTCACGATCTGTTAACCACGCCTGAGCGTGTTCGCGCGAACCAGAGCGGTATTCGCGTCCAAAATACGCCTGCGAGGCGAGTGCGCGAATCTGTGTAACGGTTGTTACATCTGAGGTTGCGGAGAACAGTCCGTAGTCAGAGCGATTGGGCGGCGGCCAAGACTTCCGCTGCGTGACCCTTGACTGAGACCTTGCGCCACACCCGGCGAACGACGCCCGCGCCGTCGATCAGGAAGGTGGCGCGCTCGATCCCCATATAGGTCTTGCCGTACATGCTCTTCTCGACCCAGACGCCCCAGGACTCGGTGACGCCGGCCTCTTCGTCCGAGGCGAGGACGACCTTCAGATCGTATTTGGCCTTGAACCTGTCGAGCTTCTTCACCGGGTCCTTCGACACGCCGATGACGGAAACGCCGGCTGCGGCGAAGGCGTCGGCGTGTTCAGAGAAGTCCTTCGCCTCATTGGTGCAGACCGGTGTGTCGGCCTTCGGATAGAAATAGACCACGGTCGGACCCGAGAGGGTGGCGCGGCCGCCGCCGTCGGCTGGCATGTCGAACGCGGGGGCCCTGGTGCCTTCAGGTATGTCAGTCATGGTCGTCCCCCGGTCAGATGGGGCGCACGAGCAGAAGCTTCTTCTTGCCCGCCGCCAGTTTCAGAACGCCGTCCGCATTGACGTCGGAGGCCTCAATAAGCCGCGCGCCGTCCGCGATCGCCTCGTCATTCAGTCGCAGGCCGCCGCCCTGGGCCAGGCGGCGCGCCTCGCCGTTTGAGGCTGTCAGGCCCGCGCGGGTTGCGACGGCAGCCAGCATCGCACCGATGACCTCGCTCGACGGCAGGTCGATGGTCGGAAGGTCGGACGACAGCGTGCCGCGCTCGAAGGCCCCCTCGGCCGCCGCCCGGGCCGTCGCAGCGGCATCAGCACCGTGCAGCATCGTCGTCGCTGCATCGGCCAATGCCTTCTTGGCGTCATTGATCGCCGCGCCGTCCAGTGCTTCGAGCCCGGCGATCCCGTCCAGCGGCAGGTCGGTGAACAGGCGCAGGAATTTGCCTACGTCGGCGTCATCGGCGTTGCGCCAGAACTGCCAGTAGTCATAGGGGCTGAGCTGTTCGGCATTGAGCCAGACCGCGCCCTGCGCCGTCTTGCCCATCTTGCCGCCCGAGGCGGTCGTCAGCAGCGGCGTGGTCAGGCCGAAGGCGGCCTTGTAGTCCACGCGGCGGACCAGATCGACGCCCGAGACGATGTTGCCCCACTGGTCCGAGCCGCCCATCTGCAGGGTGCAGCCGCGGGCGCGGTTCAGCTCGAGGAAGTCCACCGACTGCATGAGCATGTAGTTGAACTCGAGGAAGGTCATCGGCTGTTCGCGTTCCAGCCGCAGCTTGACCGAATCGAAGGCCAGCATCCGGTTGATGGTGAAATGCGTGCCGTATTCGCGCAGAAATTCGACATAGCCGTAGGTCGACAGCCAGGCGTCATTGTCGACCATGACCGCATCGGTCGGGCCGTCGCCGAAGGTGAGGAATTTCTCGAACACCGTCTTGATGGAGGCGATGTTGGCCTGGATGGTTTCGTCGGTCAGCTGGGGCCGAGAGGCGTCCTTGCCGGTCGGGTCGCCCACCTTGGTGGTGCCGCCACCCATCAGGACGATGGGCTTGCCGCCGGCCTGCTGGAGGCGGCGCAACATCATGATCTGGATCAGGCTGCCGACGTGCAGCGACGGGGCGGTGGCGTCGAAGCCGATGTAGCCGGTGACCACGCCCGCGGCGGCCGCGGCGTCCAGCTCGACCGGGTGGGTGATCTGATGGATGTAGCCGCGCGCCTGCAGGGTTCGCAGGAAGTCGGACTGGAAGGCGGGCTCGGTCATGGGCTCGGACTTGGGGATCAGGCTTGGCTTGGGAGGGAAGGGGCGTGTAGCACGGGCAAATGGAAGCGCGAACCGCCGGGACGCCCGGACAGCGACTGTCTTTGCAGCGTCACGCCGACTCCGTCGGTGAGGCGGCGTCCCGCGTCGAGGCGACCGCCTGGCGTCCGCAGCATGGTCGCCTCGCCCTGCGGTATGTGATCCATGCCCCGGCAGAGGAACTGCGCCTGCCGCCGATCGCGGACTCAAGCCGCGTCGATGGCCTGTGGCGGCACACCTGCCTTGAAGCCTTTGTCCGGACCCCGACGGGCGACGCCTACTATGAGATCAATCTGTCCCCCTCGACCCGGTGGGCGGCCTATCGTTTCGCGGGCTATCGTGACGGTATGGCGAACCTCGATGTGCCCCCGCCCCAGATTGAAAGCCGAACCTATCCTGATCGCTACGAACTGGAGGCGTTGATCGACCTCGGCGCCATTCCGGAACTGGCGCGATCCGACTGGCGACTCGGGCTCTCGGCTGTCATCGAGGATGCGGACGGCGACAAGGCGTGGTGGGCGCTGGCCCATCCGTCCGGCCAGCCGGACTTCCATCACGCCGCCGCCTTCGCCTTCGACCTGTCCGCCATGGAGCGCCCATGAAATTCGGCATCGACCGCCTGCTGTCCGAGCCAGCGCTCCGGGCCGATCTGAACGGGCGCAGGGTGGCGCTACTGGGCCATCCAGCCTCGGTGACGGCGGACCTGACGCATTCGCTCGACGCCCTGATGGCCTGTCCCGACCTGAACGTCACAGCGGCGTTCGGGCCGCAGCACGGCATGCGGGGCGATCTGCAGGACAATATGATGGAGTCTCCGGACTTCACCGATCCGCGGCACGGCATTCCGGTCTTCAGCCTGTACGGCGAGGTGCGCCGGCCCAGCGGTCAGGCGATGGGGACGTTCGACGTCCTGCTGGTCGACATGCAGGACCTGGGCTGCCGCATCTACACCTTCGTGACGACCCTGCTCTATGTGCTGGAAGAGTCGGCGAAGCACGGCAAGGCGGTCTGGGTGCTGGATCGACCCAACCCCGCCGGTCGGCCGGTCGAGGGCACGACGCTGCTGCCGGGCTGGGAGAGTTTCGTCGGGGCCGGGCCGATGCCGATGCGCCACGGCCTGACCCTGGGCGAGATGGGCCGCTGGTTCATCGACCACTTCAAACTGGACGTCGAACACCGCGTCATCGAGATGCAGGGCTGGGCGCCGGATCAGGGGCCCGGTTTCGGCTGGCCGATCGGGGAGCGCAGCTGGATCAACCCCAGTCCCAATGCGGCGAACCTGTCGATGGCGCGGGCCTATGCGGGCACTGTGATGCTGGAGGGGACGACCCTGTCCGAGGGCCGGGGCACGACGCGGGCGCTGGAGCTGTTCGGGGCTCCGGATATCGATGCGCGAGCCGTGATCGCCGAGATGCAGGCCTTCGCGCCACAGTGGCTGGCGGGCTGCCGGCTGCGCGACTGCTGGTTCGAGCCGACCTTCCACAAGCACGTGGGCAAGCTGTGCAACGGGGTGCAGATCCACGTCGACGACCCTGCCTATGACCATGCGGCGTTCAAGCCCTGGCGGCTGCAGGCGCTGGGGTTCAAGGCGATCCGGCGGCTGTATCCGGACTATCCGTTATGGCGGGATTTCCCGTACGAATACGTCTTCGACAAACTGGCCATCGACGTCATCAACGGCGGGCCGGGTCTGCGGGAATGGGTCGATGACGCGGCGGCGACGCCGGGTGATCTGGACACGCTGGCGGGGCCGGATGAGGCGGTGTGGGTGGAGCTGAGGAAGCCGTACCTGCTGTATTGAGCTATCAAAATATCCGCTCATCCCGGCGAAAGCCGGGACCCAGTGCTTTGGACGAACGGTCCATCCGAGTATGCCCAGCCGCCAATCCCGGAGCGCCAGCGTCAAGCTGGACAGAACTGGGTCCCGGCTTTCGCCGGGATGAACGGAATGGGAGTGTTGTTACGCCGGCTTCTCAGCCAGCCGCTTGTCCAGATAGGCCCCGACGCGGCGTTCGACGGCCGGGATATGGTCCTGCCAGAAGTGGGTCGCGCCCTCTTCCAGTTCGTAGTCGATGACGATCCCTTTTTGGGTGCGCAGCTTGTTGACCACGCGCTCGACCTCGACCGGCGGCACAACGGTATCATTGGTGCCGTGAAGGAACAGGCCAGAGGCCGGGCAGGGGGCCAGGAAGCTGAAGTCGTACATGTTCGAGGGCGGCGAGACCGAGATGAAGCCGTCCGTCTCGGGACGGCGCATCAGCAGCTGCATGCCGATATAGGCCCCGAACTGATAGCCGCCGACCCAGGTCTGGGAGGCCCCGGGATTGTTGGACTGGAGCCAGTCGAGGGCGGTGGCCGCGTCGGCCAGTTCGCCGATGCCGCTGTCGAACTCGCCCTGCGACTTGCCCACGCCACGGCTGTTGTAGCGCAGTGTCGCGAAGCCGCGCTTCTGGAACAGCTGGTACAGGGTCACGGTGACCGGGTTGTTCATATGCCCGTTCGCCTTGGGGTGCGGATGCAGGATCAGGGCGATCGGCGCGTTCGGGCGCTTGCCGGGCGAGTAGCGGCCTTCGATACGGCCAGAGGCGCCGGGCAGGATGACTTCAGGCATGAGCGGCGAAAATCCGTGTTCAACTGTCGTTTCGCACCGGCGTAATACTTGACCGCAGCGGTAGGACTTTCTAAGTCCAACGTGCGCGCCGACGCCTTCGCGAAGGCGCGGGTTCTAGCACAGGACCCTCGAAAAGCGCGCGATTTTTGAAGGTCCGTGATGCGTCTGTCGACCAAGGGACGATACGCCGTGATGGCAATGGCCGATCTGGCCCGGAACGGGCAGGCCGACGGCGTCGTCCGGGCCGTGTCCCTGGCGGAAATTGCGACGCGTCAGGAAATCTCGCTCAGCTATCTGGAGCAGCTGTTCGCGCGCCTGCGGAAAAGCGGTCTGGTGCAGAGCGTGCGTGGGCCCGGCGGCGGCTATCGGCTGGCCAAGGGCGCGAACGAGACGGTTGTGGCCGAGATCGTGCTGGCGGTCGACGAGCCGATCCGCGCCACCCGCTGCAGCGGCCATTCGTCGCCCAAGGGCTGTATGTTGGCCGGCGAGCGCTGCATCACCCACAATCTGTGGGAAGATCTGGGCGACGAGATTCACCGCTATCTGGCCGGGGTTTCGCTGGAAGACGTGGTCATGAACCGCACGGGTGCCCGTCGGCGCGCGACGGACGAAGAAGTCGGGGTAGCGGCGTGAGCGGGATTTATCTGGACTACAATGCCTCGGGTCTGGTGCGTCCCGAGGTGCAGGACGTGATGGCCAGGGCTCTGGCCGACAACGGCAATCCGTCGGCGGTGCATGCGGCCGGACGCCGGGCCCGGGCGCGCGTCGAGACCGCGCGGGCGCAGGTCGCCGATCTGGTCGGGGCCGATGCGACGGCGGTGATCTTCTCGTCGGGCGGCACCGAGTCCAATGCCCAGGCGATCCTGAGCTCGCTGGCGGCCGGCTGCGAGCGGCTGGTCGTCAGCGCGACCGAACATCCGTGCGTGTCCGAAGCGGCCGTTGCCTCTGGCAAGCCGGTGAAGATGCTGCCGGTGGATGGGCGCGGCGTCGTCGACCTGAACAAGCTGAGCCAGTTGCTGGAACGACCCGGCAAGGCGGTGGTGGCGATCCATCACGCCAACAACGAGAGCGGCGTCATCCAGCCGATCGCCGAGGCGGCGCGGCTGGTGCGCGCCGCGGGCGGCTGGCTGCACATCGACGCCATCCAGTCGGCGGGCAAGATCCCGGTCGATATCCGGACGCTGAAGGCCGACAGCCTGACCCTGTCGGCGCACAAGTTGGGCGGACCTCAGGGTGTCGGTGCCCTGGTCATGGGCGAGGCACGCGAGGCGATCCGCATCGTGCACGGCGCGGGCCAGGAGCGTGGGCTCAGGGCCGGCACCGAGAATGTGCCCGGCATCACCGGCTTTGGCGCATCGGCCGTCTGTGCCGCGCGCGACCTGTCCGAGGCCATGGCACACGCGGTCTGGCGCGACTCGGCCGAGGCGGTGGTCAAGGCGGCCGGCGCGACGATCATCGGCGAGGGGGCCGAACGCCTGCCCAACACCCTGTTCATGGCCGTGCCCGACTGGGACAGTCCGCAACAACTGATCACGCTGGACCTGATGGGGCTGATGGTGTCAGCCGGATCAGCCTGTTCGTCGGGCAAGACCAAGCCGTCGCGGGCCATTCTGGCGACCGGGCGGACCAGCCTGGCCACCGGCGGCATCCGCATTTCGGGTGGCTGGGGCACGGTCGAGGAGGACTGGAAGCGGTTCGCCGAGGCCTGGCCGGCCGCCTATGCCAAACACCGTGAGCGGACCGCCGCCCGCGCGAAAGAAGTCGCCTGATGGCCGCTGTTCAGAAGACCATCGACGCCGTCGCCGCGCTGGAGAAGTACGAGCACGGCTTCACCTCGGACATCGAGACGGAATACGCCCCCAAGGGGCTGAGCGCAGACATCGTCCGCTTCATCTCGGAAAAGAAGGGCGAGCCGGCGTGGATGCTGGAATGGCGTCTGGCCGCCTATGAGCGCTGGCTGGCCATGGAGGAACCCACCTGGTCGTCGGTGAAATACACGCCGGTCGACTATCAGGACCTGTTCTACTACGCCGCGCCCAAGGAGAAGGTCGGCCTCAAGTCGCTGGACGAGGTCGATCCGGAAATCCTCGCCATCTACGCCAAGCTGGGCATCCCGCTGAAGGAGCAGGAGGTTCTGGCCGGGGTCGAGGGCGCGCCGCGCTATGCCGTGGATGCGGTGTTCGACAGTGTCTCGGTGGTCACCACCTTCAAGGCCGAGCTGGCGAAAGTGGGCGTGATTTTCATGCCGATTTCCGAGGCTTTGCGCGAACATCCTGAGCTGGTGCGCAAATATCTGGGGTCGGTGGTGCCGGTCTCGGACAACTATTTTGCGGCGTTGAACAGCGCGGTATTTTCCGACGGATCGTTCGTCTACATCCCGCCGGGCGTGCGCTGCCCGATGGAGCTGTCGACCTATTTCCGCATCAATGCCTCGAACACCGGCCAGTTCGAACGGACCCTGATCATCGCCGACAAGGGCAGCTACTGCTCCTATCTGGAGGGCTGCACCGCCCCGATGCGCGACGAGAACCAGCTGCATGCGGCCGTGGTCGAACTGGTCGCGCTGGACGACGCCGAGATCAAATATTCGACGGTGCAGAACTGGTACCCCGGCGACGCCGAGGGCAAGGGCGGCATCTACAATTTCGTCACCAAGCGGGCCGACTGCCGCGGCGACCGCTCGAAGGTGTCGTGGACGCAGGTCGAGACCGGCTCGGCGGTGACGTGGAAATATCCGTCCTGCATCCTCAAGGGCGAGGAGAGCTCGGGCGAATTCTACTCGATCGCCATCACCAACGGACATCAGCAGGCCGACACCGGCACCAAGATGATCCACCTGGGCAAGAATTCGAAGTCGCGGATCATCGCCAAGGCGGTGTCGGCCGGGAAGTCGGACTCGACCTATCGTGGCCTCGTTTCGGTGCATCCCAAGGCGACCGGGGTGCGCAACTTCACCCAGTGCGACAGCCTGCTGATCGGCAAGGACTGCGGCTCCCACACCGTACCCTATATCGAGGCCCGCAACGGCTCGGCCCAGCTGGAGCATGAGGCGACGACGACCCGCCTGTCCGACGACCAGCTGTTCTACGCCCAGCAGCGCGGGCTGTCGCAGGAGGAGGCGGTGGCCCTGCTGGTCAACGGCTTCGTCCGCGACGTGATGCAGAAGCTGCCGATGGAGTTTGCCGTCGAGGCGCAGAAGCTAGTGGCGATCAGTCTTGAGGGGAGCGTTGGGTGAGCGCGGATAGCTTCCGGGGCAATGACGCATATGGGCGATCGGTCCATTGCGAAGCCAAAGTTCGGGTTTTGGTGAAGACCCACGCCAAGTGGGCTTCCGACAACTCCATTCGAAACATTCCTGAGAAGTCCGAAGGGACGGTCGATCGTCGCAAGGCTGAGCACGACGGAGAGATTCGCGTCTCCATCCGTCTCCCCAAAGGGTTGGCTCAGGGAATCTACAAAACTCACCAAGTCGAAGTGCTAGGCGCGTAATGCTCTCCATATCCAACCTCCACGTCTCCGTCGGCGACAAGCCGATCCTCAAGGGCCTGACGCTCGACGTTCCGGCAGGCGAGGTGCACGCCATCATGGGGCCGAACGGGGCCGGCAAGTCGACGCTGGGCTACGCCGTGGCCGGACGGCCCGGCTATGAGGCGACGCAAGGCGGCGTGTCGTGGAAGGGCGCAGACCTGCTGGGTCTGGAGCCCGCCGAGCGGGCGGCCAGGGGCGTGTTCCTGTCGTTCCAGTATCCGATCGAGATCCCCGGCGTTCCGGCGCTGACGTTCGTGCGCACGGCGCTGAACGCCCAGAAGCGCGCGCGCGGCGAGGAGGAGGTCTCGGCGCCGAACTTCCTGAAGCTGGTCAAGGCGGCGGCGACGGCGCTGAAGATGGATTTCGACATGCTCAAGCGGCCGCTCAACGTCGGCTTCTCGGGCGGCGAGAAGAAGCGGATGGAGATCCTGCAGATGGCCCTGCTGGAGCCGTCGCTGCTGATCCTCGACGAGACCGATTCCGGCCTCGACATCGACGCCCTGCGGATCGTGTCGGAGGGGGTGAATGCCCTGCGCAGCCCCGACCGCGCCATGCTGGTGATCACCCACTATCAGCGGCTGCTCGACTATATCAAACCGGATCGGGTGCATGTGCTGGCCGGTGGCCGGATCGTGGCGTCGGGCGGACCGGAGCTGGCGCTGCAGCTGGAGGCGGAAGGGTACGACAAGTATCTGCCGGAGGCGGCTTGAACGCTCCGGTCCGCATCGATCTGAAGGACGTCTCCACGATCCCGTCCCGCCGGACGGAGGCGTGGAAATACTCCGACCTGCGCCGGTACCTGCGCGACGAGCCGCCGATCTCGCCCAAACTGCCTGAGGGGGAGCCGAACGATGGACCGTTCAAGGCGCTGACCAGCAACGAGCTGCTGATCGCCAACGGGCGGATGAACTGGTGGTCGGAAGACGATCTGACCGAGGGTGTCGAGGTTGCCAGCCATGCGTCGCCGAGTGCTCCGCGCATGGCGGAAGTGATGCCGATGGCGGCCCTGGCCGCGGCCAAGGCGCTGGACGACGTGTTCATCGTTTCGTTCAAGGCGGGCGGTCCCCGGACGCTGGCGCTTCGCTGGCTGTCGGACGCGGTGAAGACGGGCCATCACGCGCGCGTCGGCATTGTGGTGGAGGCAGGGGCGAACGCGACACTGCTGGAATCCTACGAAGGCTGGGGCGACGCCTATCTGGCCAACCATCTGGTCGAGATTTTCATCGAGCAAGGCGCGACCCTTGAGCGGATCGTCCTTATCGAGGAACCGGCCAGCGCCATCTCGATCTCGTCGGCGGAAGTTCATCTGTCGAAGGGCGCGGCCTTCGCCCAGACGACCATCGCTTCGGGCGCGCAACTGCAAAGGCTTGAGACGCAGGTCGTGCATCCGGGTGAGGGGGCGTCGGTGCGTCTCGATGGCCTCTATGCCCTGTCCGGCGAGCGCCAGACCGACCTGACCACGGTGGTCCGTCACGCTAGCCTGAACGGCGTCACCTCCCAACTGACCAAGGGCGTGGTACGCGACACGGCGCGCGGGGTCTTCCAAGGCAAGATCGTGGTCGAGCGCGGCGCGGACGGCACCGATGCGCGGATGGGGCACCATGCCCTGATCCTGGGCGAACGGGCCGAGGTGGACGCCAAGCCGGAGCTGGAAATCTATGCCGACGACGTGCAGTGCGCGCATGGCAACACCGTCGGCAATCTGGATGAGAGCGCCCTGTTCTACATGCAACAGCGCGGCCTGCCGGCCGACGAGGCGCGGGCCTTGCTGACGCAGGCCTTCCTGATCGAGGTCGTCGACCGGATCGAACACGACGGCGCGAGAGAGGTGGTGCGGGAATGGCTGACGGCTCGACTGTGAGGGCTTTCGACCCCTACGCCGCCCGGGCGCAGTTCCCGATCCTGTCGCGGACGGTGAACGGCAAGCCGCTGGTCTATCTGGACTCGGCCGCCTCGGCGCAGAAGCCGCGGGCGGTGATCGACGCCCTGACGGCGGCGATGGAGCACTCCTACGCCAATGTGCACCGCGGCCTGCATACCCTGGCCAATGAGACGACCGAGGCGTTCGAACAGGCGCGTGAGACCGTGGCCAGGTTCCTCAATGCCGAAAGCCCTGATCAGATTGTCTGGACCAAGGGCGGGACCGAGGCGATCAATCTGGTGGCGGCGGGGATTGGTCAGTCGATCCAGCCGGGTGACGAGATCGTCATTACCCAGATGGAGCACCACGCCAACATCGTGCCCTGGCATATGCTGCGCGAGCGGTTCGGGGCGGTGCTGAAATGGGCCCCGGTGCTGGACGACGGCGCGCTGGACATGGCGGCGCTGGCGGCGCTGATCGGGCCGAGGACGCGGCTGGTGGCCGTGAGCCATATGTCCAATGTCCTGGGCACGGTGAATGATGTGCGCGCCATCGCCGACCTGGCCCATGCGGCGGGCGCTTTGGTGCTGGTCGACGGCTGTCAGGGGGCGGTGCACTGCAGTCCCGATGTCCAGGCGCTGGACGCCGATTTTTATGTCTTCACCGGGCACAAGCTGTTCGGCCCGACCGGCATCGGCGGGCTGTACGGCAAGCGCGCGGCGCTGGAGGCCCTGCCGCCTTACCAGGGCGGCGGCGAGATGATCGCCACGGTGACCGAGGACCGCGTGACCCATGCCGGCCTGCCGCACCGGTTCGAGGCGGGAACACCGCCGATCCTGGAGGTCATCGGCCTCGGGGCGGCGATCGACTGGCTGGTGCAGTCCGACGCGGCGGCGGTCAGGGCCCACGAACAGGCGCTGATGGACCGCGTGCGCGAGCGACTGGAGGGCCGGAACTGGCTGACCGAGATCGGCACGGCGGCGGGAAAGGGGGCGATCTTCACCTTCACCGTCGACGGGGCCCACGCCCATGACATCGCCCAGGTCATGGACCGCTATGGCGTCGCCGTCCGTGCCGGCCTGCACTGCGCCGAGCCACTGTCGCGCCGGTTCGGCATCACTTCGAGCGCCCGCGCCAGCTTCGCCCTATATAACACCCATGAGGACGTCGACGCCTTTGCCGACGCCCTGATCAAGGCCCGAGAGTTTTTCGCATGAGCGACCCGACGACCCCCGCAACGATCCCGGCGGCCGATTCAGCGGCCTTCGCCGAAGCCTGGGACGCGCCGCAGAAGAGCGCCCTGGCCCAGGGCGAGATCGACCGGATGACGGACGACATCATCGCGGCGCTGAAGTCGGTCTTCGATCCGGAAATTCCGGTCGACGTCTATGAGCTGGGCCTGATCTACAAGGTCGACCTGTCCGACGACCGCGAGGTGCTGATCGACATGACCCTGACGGCACCCGGCTGTCCGGTGGCGGGAGAGATGCCCGGCTGGATCGAGGATGCGGTCAAGAAGGTGGAGGGCGTCCAGTCGGCGCGCGCCAACCTGGTGTTCGAACCGCCCTGGGACCCTTCGAAGATGAGTGACGAGGCCAAGCTGGCCCTGAACATGTTCTGAGTGAGCGCATGACCGAGCTTCAGACCACGACCCGCCCCCGCCGTCCGCGTCCCAAGGCCGTGAGCCTGACGGACGCCGCCGCCGCGCGCGTGATTAAAATCATGGCCAATGCGGCCAGGCCTTACGTCGGTCTGCGCGTCGGGGTGAAGAACGGCGGCTGTGCGGGGCAGGAGTACACCTTCGCCTATGCCGAAACGATCGAGCCCATGGACGAGGTGGTCGAGGACAAGGGCGTCACCGTCCTGATCGATCCCAAGGCGATCCTGTTCCTGATCGGGTCGGAGATCGACTACGCGACGACCAAGCTGGCTTCGAAATTCGTGTTCCGCAATCCGAACCAGACCGACGCCTGCGGCTGCGGCGAGAGCGTCACCATCATCCCGGCCAAGGCTCTGGACGCCGACTGATGATCCGGCTCGAGGGTGTGACGAAGCGCTTTCGAAGCGCTGCGGGCGAACGTGTGGCTCTGGACGCGGTCGATCTGACCGTCGCGGCGGGTCAGGTGTTCGGCGTGGTCGGGCGTTCGGGTGCGGGCAAGTCCACCCTGATCCGGACGATCAACCTGCTGGAGCGGCCGGACGCGGGCACCGTGACCGTCGATGGTCGCGACATGACGGCCCTGTCGCCGGCTGATCTGCGGGCGGCGCGGCGGCGGATCGGAATGATCTTCCAGCATTTCAACCTGCTCAATGCCAAGACCATCGCCGAGAACGTGGCCTTCCCGCTGCGGCTTGAGGGCCGGCCGTCCGCCGAGGTGGACCGGCGCGTCGCCGAGCTGCTGGAACAGCTGGGGCTGTCCGAACATGCCAGGAAGCATCCGGCCCAACTTTCGGGCGGTCAGAAGCAGCGGGTCGGCATCGCCCGGGCCCTGGCCTGCGAGCCGGGCGTGTTGCTTTGCGACGAGGCCACCAGCGCGCTGGACCCCGAGACGACCGACGAAATCCTGACCCTGCTGGACCAGCTGAACCGGGACCTGAAGCTGACCATCGTTCTGATCACCCATCAGATGGAGGTGGTCCGTCGCGTCTGTGACCGGGTCGCGGTCCTGAAGGACGGGCGGGTGGTGGAGGAGGGGGCGACCGCCGACGTCTTCCTGCATCCGAAACACGCCGCGACCCGCGCCATGCTGGCCGAGGGCGAGGAAGGGTTCGAGGCCGCCGACGTGCCGACGGGCGGGCGGCTGGCGAAGCTGACGTTCCGGGGGGGCTCGACCTATGAGCCGGAACTGAGCCGCGTCGCGCGCTCGGTGGGCGTGGATTATTCCATCCTGTCGGGCCGTATCAGCCGGATCCGGGGCGAGCCCTACGGCCAGCTGGTCGTGGCCTTCACAGGCGGCGATGCCGAGGCGGCCGTCGCCCAGCTGACCGCGCGGGGCGTGGTGGTTGAGAGTGTCGGAGCGACCGCGTGATGGACGCTTTTTTCGCAAACATCGACTGGCCCGAGATCGCGCGGGCGACGCGCGACACCCTGCTGATGCTGGGCGGATCGATGGCCCTGACCGTGGTGTTCGGCATTCCGCTGGGTGTGCTGCTGTACCTCTCGGGCAAGGGGCGGCTGGCCGCCAATCCCGTGCTGAACAGCCTGTTGTCGCTGATCGTCAACATCCTGAGGTCGGTGCCGTTCATCATCCTGCTGATCGTCATGCTGCCGGTGACGGTGCTGCTGGTCGGGACCTCGCTGGGCGTTGCGGGGGCCATTCCGCCGCTGGTCGTCGGGGCCGCGCCCTTCTATGCGCGCCTGGTCGAGACGGCGCTGCGCGAGGTCGACAAGGGCGTGGTCGAGGCGACCCAGGCCATGGGCGGCTCGACCTGGCAGATCGTCACCCGCGCTCTGTTGCCCGAGGCCATGCCGGGCATTCTGGCCGGCGCGACTGTGACCGCAATCGCCCTGGTGTCGTATACCGCCATGGCCGGTGTCGTCGGGGCAGGGGGTCTGGGCGACCTGGCCATCCGCTTCGGCTATCAGCGTTTCCAGACCGATGTCATGGTGGTTACCGTCGTGCTGCTGCTCCTGCTGGTGCAGATCCTTCAGATGCTCGGTGACCGTCTGGTCGCCTCCGTTTCCCACCGCTGATCACACTTCTCGATAAGGCCCGCCCATGCTCCGCCGCTCGCTCCTGACCCTCGCCGCCGCCGCCCTTGTCCTCGCCGCCTGCGGGCAGGGCGGTGCCAAACAGGCGGACGTCAATGCGCCACTGATCGTGGGAGCCACGGCCGTTCCGCACGCGGAGATCCTGGAACATATCAAGCCGCTGCTGGCCGCCGATGGAATCCAGATCGAGATCAAGGTGTTCAATGACTATGTTCAGCCGAACACCCAGCTGGTCGAACGCCGTCTGGACGCCAACTATTTCCAGACCAAGCCTTATCTGGACGAGTTCAACGCGTCGCGAGGAGCCGATCTGGTCACCGTCGCCGGCGTGCACGTCGAGCCCCTGGGTGCCTATTCGCGCCGCTTCCGCTCACTGGCCCAGCTGCCGAACGGGGCCGAGGTGGCGGTGCCGAACGACGCTTCGTCGATCGGACGCTCGCTGATCCTGTTGCAGAAGGCCGGACTGATCCGTCTGAAGGATCCGGCGAATCCGCTGCAGACCCTGCGTGACATCGTCGACAATTCCCGCAACCTGCGCTTCCGCGAGCTGGAATCGGCGACGCTGCCGCGGGTGCTGGACCAGGTCGACATGGCCGTGATCAACACCAACTACGCCCTGGACGCCGGGCTGAAGCCGAAGACCGACGCCCTGACGCTGGAAGGCGCGGACAGCCCCTATGTGAACTATCTGGTGACGCGTGCGGACAACCGGACCGATCCCCGGATCGTGGCCCTGGCGGCCATGCTGCGCAGCCAAGCGGTCAAGGACTTCATCGCCGCCAAATACGACGGCGCAGTGATCCCGGCAGCCTGATGGCGTACGACCCGGATTTCGGCGAATGGGTGCGCGAGCATTTCGCGGCCTTGGGGCAGCTTGAGATCAAGCGAATGTTCGGTGGGGCCTCAGTCTACGCCAACGGCCTGATCTTCGCCCTGCTGGATGACGGCGTGATCTGGCTGAAGGCCGACGAGGTCAATGCGCCGGTTCTGCAGGCTGCGGGGGCGCGGCAGTTCACCTATCCGACCAAGGACGGGAACCAGATGGCGATGGCCTATTGGTCACTGCCGGAAAGCGCGTTGGACGATCCGGATGAGGCCGTGGACTGGGCCAGGCAATCGATCGATGCGGCCCTGAGAAAGGCGGCGGCGAAGAAGGTGCGAAAGCCCAGGCCTAAGCCGTAGAGCCTGCCAGTCTGGCCGCCTTCGCCACTTCATCGGGGGCCTGCACCAGGACGGCCGGCGTGACCGGCTGGCCCGTAGCCTCGGCGATCAGCTCGGCGGTCTTGCCTTCGACGGCGGCTTCCAGCCGGGACAGGAACTCGTCCTTGCCCAGTCCGGTCGGGATGGGGGCGAGGAATTCGAGCGTCGCCGTGCCCGGTGTCTTTGCGAATGCCTCCTGCGGCCAGAACAGCCCCAGGTTGGTGGCCAGCGGCACCACCGGCATGTCGAAGTCGCGGTACATGTGCCAGACGCCCGAGCGATAGCGGAATTTCTCGCCCACCCTGGCCAGGTTGCCTTCCGGGTAGATCAGGATCCTGCGCCCGGCGGCATGGGCGTCGGCTGAACGGTGCTTCAGCGCCTCGCGGGCTTCACGGCCGCCGCAGTTGTTGACGACGATGGCCCCGAGCTTGCGCAACACCGTGCCCAGCAGGGGAAATTTTTCCAGATGGTCCCCGGTGACGAAGGCGAGGTCGTCGAACTGGTCATAGGTGGCGAAGCCGTCGCCCCAGCTCTGGTGTTTCGACGCGATGATAAAAGCCCCCTGCGGAAGCCGCTCTCGGCCGCGCACCTGAATGCGGATGCCGGCCAGCAGGCGCATGACTTGGACCATGCGCTTCACATAGCGGCGGATGATCCAGCTGGTGGCACCTCGCCCGGGGGCCAGGGCCGCGAAGGCCGCCGCCGAGGCATAGGTGATCGACAGGACCCAGTAGGCGATGTTGAAAGCGAAACTGCGCATCCGGCGACTATCGCGCGAATTGGCGGACGGGAAAGGCTTCAGGCCGCCTTGGGCAACCGTTCGGCACAGGACACACGGTTACGTCCGCTGCGCTTGGAGGCGTAGAGGGCGGCATCGGCCCGTTCGAGGAAGGCAGATGCCGTCTCGCCGGTCTGCCGGACGGCGAATCCGGCGGACACGGTGACCGCGCCCAGTTCGTCATTGGTCGAGCGGCGGCGCAGGCTCCGCGAGGCGATTTCCTTGCGGACGCTCTCGAGCGCGGCTTCGACCATGGTGACGCTCTCATGGTGGAAGACCATGGCGAACTCCTCGCCACCGTAGCGGGCGGCGAAGCGGGGCGTGGCAGCTGTCCGCCCAATGACGCTGGCGACGTAGCGCAGGACCTGGTCGCCGGTCTGATGACCCCAGGTGTCATTGAAGTGTTTGAAGTGGTCGATATCCAGCACCGCCAGGGTCAGAGCCGATCCGCTGCTCTCGGCATGGTCACAGGCTGCGGCCAGGTGCTCGTCGAAGGCCTTGCGGTTGGCGAGTTCGGTCAAGGCATCGGTCATCGCGTCACGACGCACCAGTTCCAGGTGTTCGCGCAGGCGGACAACCTCCTGGGTCGAGACTTCCAGCTTCTTCTCAAGGGATTCGGTCTCGTGCTGGACCTGCCGGGTGGCCGTGGTCAGGCCCGATACGATGGTCCTGAGCCCGTCGCCATTAGCAGCGGCCTCGATGCTTGTGGCGGCCTGATCCAGGGTCTGGCCGTAGGCAGCCTGTGATTTGTGCGCCTGGGCGATGACGCTGGAGACGCTGGACAGTTCGCGGTCCAGTACCCGGCCGGCGTCGCGGATCTGCTCGGTCAGGCGACTGCGCGGAAGGTGCTCGGCCGCCAGCATGTCGGTGACGGCTTCGGTGAAGGGTTCGGACGCTGCTACGAGGCGCTTGATCTCGCCGGCGAGCGCACCGTCGGGGTCACCGAGCGCATGGGCCCAAAGCTCGAAATTCAGCGGCGTCGGCCAGACTCCGGCGGCTTCTATCTCGTCGACAACCTGACGCGCGAGCCCGTATGCTTGCGGACTTCGCAGGGTGGTTTCGACCTTGGCCGTCATGCAAATCCCCCAACACCAGGACGACGCAGCGATCCCGTGCGGTCGAGCTATGCCTCGGGGGTTGGTAACGGCGGGTTAAATTGCAGTCAGTCTGGTCGATAGGTGAGCGTTTTCAACCCTTGAGAGAAATGGGGCGACGCAGGAAGGCGGGCACGTCGCCCTCTCCGAAAGGGCGGCCATTCGAGCGGTCCGGCTGGGCGTCGGCCCGGTCGCCGCGGCGGTCGGACTGGCGCAGGTGGGTTTCCTGAACGGGGCGGTCCGACGGGGTGGCCATTGCGGGTGCGGGGGCCGAAGCGGAGACGGGCGTGGACTCGGCGGGCCCGGGGGCGGGTGCGGCGACCTCCGCTCCTGGCACCGAGGAGGCTTTGGCGCTGCGGCGGCTGCGCGAGCGGCGAGCGGCCGGTGCGGCGGCGGTGGCGAGCTCGGAGACGACTTCGTTGGAAACGTGGACCGGGGCATCGGGCTCGACGGGCGGTGCCGGTTCAGCCTGGGCCGCGGGAGCGGACTCTGCCTTCGGCGCGCGGGCACCACGGCTGCGGCCACGAGCCGGGGCCGTGTCCGAGCGATCGCTGTCGCGGGTCGCCGGAGCCTTGCCGGGGGCGAAATCGACTCCGTCCAGCACCAGTTCCTCGGGATCCATCTTGATCAACTTCAGGACCTTGTCGAGCGAACGGTCGTCACCCGGCGTCACGATCATGAAGGTCTGACCGGTCTTGCCGGCTCGGCCCGTACGGCCGATGCGGTGGACGTAGTCGTCGGCGTGGTGCGAGACGTCGTAGTTGAAGACGTGGCTGACGTCCGGAATATCGAGCCCACGAGCGGCGACGTCGGATGCCACCAGCAGCTTGAGTTCGCCGGAGCGGAAGGCCGCCAGCGTCTTCATCCGCAGCGACTGGTCAAGATCGCCGTGGATTGGTGCCGCATCGAAGCCGTGCTGTTTCAGCGACTTTGCGACGACATCGACTTCGGATTTGCGATTGCAGAAGACGATACCGTTGCGCACGTCAGCGCGACCGATCAGGGCGCGCAGCGCGGCGCGCTTGGCCTTCGGATCACTGGTCGGGATACGCACCAGATACTGGGTGATGGTCTCGGCCGTCATGGCGGGGCGCGAGGCCTCGAGCCGGGTCGGATCCTTGAGGAACTGGGTCGTCAGCCGCGTGATCTCGGGTGGCATGGTGGCCGAGAAGAACAGGGTCTGGCGGCGCGGCGGCGTCAGTTTGAAGATGCGCTCGATGTCGGGGATGAAGCCCATGTCGAGCATGCGGTCGGCTTCGTCGATGACCATGATCTCGACGCCGTTGAGCATGACCTTGCCGCGCTCGAACAGGTCCAGAAGGCGGCCCGGGGTGGCGATCAGGACGTCGACGCCCTTGTTCAGCAGGGTCACCTGGTCGCCCATGGAGACGCCGCCGATCAGCAGGGCCCAGCTCAGCTTGGTGCCCTTGGCATATTTCTCGAAGGACGAGGCGACCTGGTCGGCGAGTTCGCGAGTGGGGGCGAGAACGAGGGCGCGCGGCATGCGGGCCTTGGCCCGGCCGGACGACAGCCGGTCTATCATCGGCAGGGTGAAGGCGGCGGTCTTGCCGGTACCCGTCTGGGCGATGCCCAGAATGTCACGGCCGGCCAGGGCGACCGGAATGGCCGAGGCCTGAATGGGGGTGGCGGTCGTGTAGCCGGTATCGGCGACGGCCTTGAGGGTCGTGGGCGACAGGCCCAGCATTGAGAATTCGGTCATGGGTCCTTGGGACTGGAAGAAGGACGTCCCGCGCATCGGGCCGTCGTGCGATGTCGCGGAACCGCCCTGAATCTCTGGGCGAGCGGGCGGCGCGAATTCGCCAGTCCTGTCCCGAACGTGCGCCGGGTATAGAAGTCCCACCACAGAGTCAACTATTCGTGTCGCGTCCCGGCAGGGGTTGGCATTTCTTAAACGTTTGTTAATAGTCCGCGTCGGGAAGGGTTGGTGGGGGAACAGTATGCTGCGTACGCTCGGCGTCGCGATCCTGGCGGTCGCTTGCCTGATGGCCGGTTCGGTTCGGGCCGATATGAATTCCGCCTTCGGCAATACGGTCGTGTCTCGCTATCCCGACGGTGGCTGGGTCAAGCACTGGTTCAACCCTGACGGCAGCTACGCCGCCCAATTTTCCGATGGCCGAAGGCTGGCTGCCCGCTGGACGGTCAGCGGCGACCGGATCTGCCTGACAGATATCCGCCCCTATATGCTTGTGCCACGCTTCTGCACCACGGTGATCGAGGCTGCGGTCGGCGAGAGTTGGCAGTCCCGTGATCCTATAGGGCGGCGCGTCCAGAACGTGCTGGTGGCCGGGCGGGCCCCCTAAACCCTCTTCTCCCCCACGGGTTGCGCGGGCTCGCCGGGCGGCAAACCTTGATTAGCGTGCGGCCTGGCTTCGGGGGATGGTGTGTGCGTCTGTTTCTGATCGCCCTGACGGTCGCCTTCGCCGTCTGGCTTCCCCGCCCGCCCGCCGAGGGCAGGGAAGTTCCCGAGCCTGTACTGCCGGTCCTTGGCGTCAACCAGGCCCTGCTTTCGATTGAACCGGGGCGGTTCGGCAATCTTCAGCACATCCGCACACCCTTGCCGCCGCGGTCCGTGGCCTTGACCTTCGATGACGGGCCCGACCCGACCTACAACGGCCGGGTGCTGGATATTCTCGATGCGCGAGGCATCAAGGCGACCTTCTTCTTCGTCGGTCAGTACGCACAAGCCCATCCCGAGCAGGTCCGCGAAGTGGTCAGGCGGGGCCACAATGTCGGCAGCCACAGCTGGTCTCATCCGACCAGACTTCGCCACTTGTCGCCGGATGCGCAGGTCCGGGAGGTCCGCCGGGGATATGAAGCGCTTGAGGCTGCGCTCGCCGACTCGCCGCCTGAAGAGCGTGCCCGGCTGGAACCGATGTTCCGCTTTCCCGGCCTGGGGGAGGGTGCGTTCATGAGCCAGTGGCTGAACCGGCGCGGGATCATTGTGGTTTCGGCTGAGGGTGGCACCGACGACTGGCGCGGCTATTCCGCAAGTTCCATCACCCGCGTTGCCTTGACGGTCATCGAGGAAAATCAGGGCGGGCTGCTGATCCTGCATGAGACCCGGCCGCAGATGATTCGGGCCCTGCCGGGTCTGCTGGATGAGTTGTCCGCGCGGGGGTTCACCTTCGTCCAGATCACGGCTGGAGCGGACGGCAGTGACCATGCGCTGACGGTCGATGATGCGGTTCTGACGCTGAAATGATCGAGACGGGCGGTGTCGCGCCATTCCCTGATCGCAAGATCAAAAGGAATGGCGCGAGTGACGGGACTCGAACCCGCGACCTCCGGCGTGACAGGCCGGCACTCTAACCAACTGAGCTACACCCGCGTATCCCGGCCGCGGCGCTGAACGTTGCGTCGCGGCGAGGGGCGTCGTTTAGGCGGGGGGGGCTCGCACTGTCAAGCGAGTCTGGAGAGGAAAACGACGCTCATCGTGCCCTGACCCCCGGCCCCGCCACGGCGGCGGCCTCGGGCGGGGCGACCGGGCCCGCGATACCGCCATCGGCGGGTAACTGAACGGCGACCGCAGGGGCAGGTGGCTCATAGTAGACGCCGACGCCCGGACCCAGCGGCAGGTCCAGCGTGACCCACAGCGCCACCATGGTCAGACCCGCCACGAGGAAGGCTCCCGCATAGGGCAGCATGGTCGACATCAGCGATCCAAGACCGAATTTCGGATCCCAGCGCTGGGCGAAGGTCAGGATCAGCGGGAAATAGCTCATCAGCGGGGTGGCGATGTTGGTCACCGAATCGCCCATGCGGTAGCCCGCCGTGGTCATCTCCGGGCTGATGCCGAGCAGCATGAACATGGGCACCACAATGGGGGCGAGCGCGGACCATTTGGCCGAGGCCGAACCGACGAAAAGGTCAAAGAAGCAGGAGACGAGGACGACGCTGATCAACAACAACGGCGCGGGCATGTTGATCTGGCGCAGCTGTTCGGCGGCGTTGATCGCCAGGATGGGGCCGAGACCCGACCAGTTGAACATGGCCACGAAATGGGCGGCGAAGAAGACCAGGACCAGATAGGGAGCCAGCTGGATGATGCCCTCTCCCATCATCCGGACCAGATCCCGGTGGCTGGTGACGCTGCGCGCGCCAAAGCCGAAGGCCGCGCCCGACACGAAGAACGTCAGGGCGAAGAAGGCGGCCAGGGACTTGAAGAGCGGGTTGAACCGCTCCTGGGGATCGGCGTCAGGGTCGACGAAGGGCGAGCCGGGCAGGGCGGATATCAGGGCCCACAGGGCGATCATTGCGACGACCGCCAGACCCGCAAATGCCAGGCCACGTTTCTCGTCGGAGGACAGGGGTTGCTTCTCGTCCGCGGTCGGCGAGGACGTGCCTTTCGGTGCCCAGGGTCCGAGGCGAGGCTCGATGATCCGGTCGGTGATGAACCAGACGATCGGGGTGAAGACGATCACGACGCCGACGATGAAGAACCAGTTGCCCGCGATGTTCACGGAGTAGGAAGGATCGATCAGACGCGCGGCGGGCTCGGTTATGCCGAGCAACAAGGCGTCCTGGGCACCCGGGAACAGATTGCCGGCGTAGCCGCCGGACACCGCCGCGAAGGCCGCGGCCAGGCCGGCCAGGGGATGACGACCCGCGGCGGCGAACATGACGGCGGCCAGAGGAATCACCACCACATAGGCGGCGTCCGAGGCGTGATGCGAGACCATGCCGGTGATCACGATGACAGGGGTCAACATCGCTTTCGGCGCGTTCAGCAACGCGCCGCGGATAGCCGTCGCGAACAGGCCGCTACGCTCGGCCACCGAGGCACCGTAGATGATGATGACCACGATCCCGAGCGGCGGAAAGTTCGTCAGGGTCGAGGGCATGCCGATGAGCAGTCGTTCAAGATTGGCAGGCGACAGCAGGCTTTCGGCGACGAGCGTGTCTCCGGTCACGGGATTGACCGCAGACCAGCCGAGGCCGGCTCCGACCAGACTGAGAACGATCAGTGCGCCGATCAGCCACAGGAAAAGAAATACGGGATCGGGCAGCCGGTTGCCGATGCGTTCGATGCCGTTCAGCACCCGGTTTCCCATGGCCATGCGTCCCTCCCCGACGATCCCTGGATGAGGGGCCATAGGGCGTGAGCGGGTGTTTCGAGGCAAGGTGCCGGGCCTGCGACACGCTGTCCCAAAAACTGCGAACCGTTCTCAAGAAAAACCTTTCGTCATATGGGGTCGAACGGGGGTTTGAACGGGCGCGGTTCCGGGGCTAGAAAGCGCCGAATCCGCCCCTCCCTTCAAAGGCGGACAAGGTCCCCCAGGATGAATGCATTCCTTCTTGAATATCTGCCGATCGTGATCTTTACGGGGATCGCGGCCGTGCTTGGGCTCGGCTTCATGCTCGCGGCCTGGGTGCTGGCCCCGAAGAACCCGGACTCGGAGAAGCTGTCGGCCTATGAGTGCGGGTTCAACGCCTTCGACGATGCGCGGATGAAGTTCGACGTCCGGTTTTATCTGGTGTCCATCCTGTTCATCATCTTCGATCTGGAAGTCGCCTTCCTGTTCCCTTGGGCCGTGTCGATGTTCGACCTGTCGCAGGCGGGCATGGTGTTCGCCTTCTGGTCGATGATGGTTTTCCTGGGCGTGCTGACCGTCGGCTTCATCTACGAATGGAAGAAGGGCGCGCTCGAATGGGAGTGACGACCAACACCGTCCCGCTGATCGGGGTCGGCAACCAGGGCGCCTCGCCCGTGGGGCCGGCGTCCTCGCGCCTGGCAGGGCCGATGAGCACGACCATGTTCAACACCGGCGCCCGTTCGTCGGTCGAGGGCTATGACCCTGCCATCCACGACAAATTCTTTGAGGCCGTGAACGCCGAACTGGGCGAGCGCGGCTTCATCACCACCTCGCTGGACGACGTCATCAACTGGGCCCGGACGGGGTCGCTGATGTGGATGACGTTCGGTCTCGCCTGCTGCGCCGTGGAAATGATGCAGGCCTCGATGCCGCGCTTCGACATGGAGCGGTTCGGCATGGCCCCGCGCGCCAGCCCGCGGCAATCCGACCTGATGATCGTGGCCGGCACGCTGACGAACAAGATGGCTCCGGCGCTCCGTAAAGTATACGATCAGATGCCGGACCCACGCTATGTGCTCTCGATGGGTTCATGCGCCAACGGCGGCGGGTATTATCACTATAGTTACAGTGTAGTGCGCGGCTGTGACCGTGTTGTTCCTGTAGACGTCTATGTACCGGGCTGCCCGCCAACAGCGGAGGCGCTTCTTTACGGGCTGTTGCAGCTGCAGAAGAAGATCCGGCGGACAGGGACGATCGACCGATGAACGCGCTCGCTCGTGTTGAAGAGATCGAGACCGCGCTGACACCGCTGGGTGCCGAGATGGTCGGCGAGCTGGGCGTCGAGGCGCAGATCGCGTTCGGCGAGCTGACGCTGATCGCCACGCGGGGCAATATTTTGTCGGTGCTGACGTCGCTGAAGGACCGGTTCGGCTTCCAGCAGTTGCTGGATCTGTGCGGGGTGGACTTCCCCGATCGGGCCGAGCGCTTCGAGGTGGTCTATCACCTGCTGTCGATGACGCGGAACGTGCGGGTGCGGGTCAAGCTGACGACCGACGAGGTCCAGCCGGTACCCAGCGCCGTCGGTGTCTTCCCCTGCGCCGACTGGTTCGAGCGCGAGGCGTTCGACATGTACGGCATGCTGTTCGAGGGCCATCCGGACCTGCGCCGGCTGCTGACCGACTATGGCTTCCAGGGACATCCGCTGCGCAAGGACTTCCCCATGACCGGCTATGTCGAGGTCCGGTACGACGAGGAACAGAAGCGGGTGATCTACGAACCCGTAAAACTGACACAGGAATTCCGGAACTTTGACTTCCTGTCGCCTTGGGAAGGTGCCGAATACCCGGCGACCGTTCTGCCAGGGGACGAGAAAGCGCGGTGATCCATGGCCATGAATCGTGCAGCGATCCGTTCGGCGTCATTCTTCTTCCTGGTGACCTTCTCGACGGCGTTCCTGTTTACCCTCGGTGCCCGGCTGACCGGCTGGTTCACGCGCGCGCCGGAGATCCCCGCCCAGCAGCTTCAGGCTCTCGGCGTGGCCATCATGGTCGCTGTGGTCTGTCTGGCCGTCGGCGCTGGCATTCGCCGGCTGACCCCCGGCGAGCTGCAGAGCGCGCTGCTGGGCGCTTCGGCGGTGCTGCTGTCGACGCCGCTGGCGCTGGCGGTGCTGACCGGCAACTGGGAGCTCTCGACGGCCGCGGTCTCGGGCATGGGCGTGCTGACCCTGGCTCTGGGCTGGGTCGTGGCCCTGACCCGCAAGACACGGCTGCACGACGAGGATTCCGCTGATGGCTGACGGCCACAACACGCCCCTGCCGATCGGGGCCACGGACATCTTCGACGACGGTCTGACCGAACACGCCCGCGCGCTGGACGACCGCAAATTCACGATTAATTTCGGCCCGCAACACCCGGCCGCCCATGGCGTGCTGCGTCTGGTGCTGGAGCTGGACGGGGAGCTGGTCACGCGCGTCGATCCGCACATTGGCCTGCTGCACCGCGGCACCGAAAAGCTGATGGAGGCGCGGACCTATCTGCAGAACGTGCCGTATCTGGACCGCCTCGACTATGTCGCGCCGATGAACCAGGAGCACGCCTTCTGCCTGGCCATCGAGAAGCTGCTGGGGCTCGATATTCCGTACCGCGCCCAGTTGATCCGGGTGCTGTATTCCGAGATCGGCCGGATCCTGTCGCACCTGCTGAACGTGACCACCCAGGCCATGGACGTGGGCGCGCTGACGCCGCCGCTCTGGGGCTTCGAGGAACGCGAGAAGCTGATGGTGTTCTACGAGCGCGCCTCGGGTGCGCGTCTGCACGCCAACTATTTCCGCCCCGGCGGCGTGCATCAGGACCTGCCCAACGCCCTGATCGACGACATCGGCCGCTGGTGCCTCGAGTTCCCGGCGGCGCTGAAGGACATCGAATCCCTCGTCACCGAGAATCGCATCTTCAAACAGCGCAACGTCGACATCGGCGTGGTGTCGAAACAGCAGGCGCTGGACTGGGGCTTCACCGGGGTGATGCTGCGCGGCTCGGACATTCCGTGGGACCTGCGCAAGTCGCAGCCCTACGAATGCTACGCCGAGATGGAGTTCGACATTCCGGTCGGCAAGAACGGCGACTGCTGGGACCGCTACCTCTGCCGCATCGAGGAGATGAAGCAGTCGGTCCGGATCATGGAGCAGTGCATCCACAAACTGCGCAACTGCCCCGGCGAGCCGGTGATGGTCGAGGACAACAAGATCGTCCCCCCGCGGCGCGGTGAGATGAAGCGGTCGATGGAAGCGCTGATCCACCACTTCAAACTCTACACCGAAGGCTTCAAGACGCCGGTGGGCGAGGTTTACGCGTCGGTCGAGGCCCCGAAGGGCGAGTTCGGCATCTATCTGGTCTCGGACGGCACCAACAAGCCGTACCGGGTGAAGATTTCGGCCCCCGGCTTCCGCTCGCTGCAGGCGATGGACTGGATGAACCGCGGCCACATGCTGGCTGACGTGTCAGCCATTCTCGGCTCGCTGGACATCGTGTTCGGGGAAGTCGACCGGTGATGTTCGACTGCGATCCCGCTGCCGTCGTCGACCAGCAGCTCGCCGCATGGCGCGCGCGCGACGCGGAGGCGTTTGCATCCCATTATGCCGCCGACGCGGTGATGGCGGATCACCCGGGCGTGGTGACGTTCAGCGGCCGCGAGGCTATCCAGGCGCGCTACGCCCAGGCCTTCGCAACGCGGGGACCGGCAGAGGTGGTCATCGAGACCCGGATCGTTTCCGGCGACTACGTCGTCGACGATGAGACGGTTTCGTGGGCGCAGGGCGGCGGACGGGCCGTCGTCATCTATCGCGTGCAGAACTGTCAGATCACCCGCGCGGACTATTTGCCGTTCCAGAGGACTCCAGCCGCGTCGGAGCCGGCCCGGTGACCGACAAACCTCTGAGCGACGCGGTCCGGCAGGGCTGGGCGGTGGTCGGCTATACGGTGACCGACAGCGGCGGGGAGACGTGGAAGCACAATTTCCTGCTGAGCCGGCAGGGACAGCACAAGGTGCTGACCATCCGCAAGAAAATGATGGGCGAAGGCGTCGTCGCCTCTGAAATGGAAGTCTGATGAGCGTTCGTCGTCTCGCCAAGGTACAGCCCGCCTCGTTCGCCTTCTCGAAGGCGACGAAGGCTAAGGCCGACTGGTGGATCGCCAAATATCCCGAAAACCGCCGTCAGTCGGCGGTGATCCCGATCCTGTGGCTGGTGCAGAAGCAGGAGGGCTGGTGCCCCGAGCCGGCGTTGCGCGCCATCGGCGAGCTGCTGGCCATGCCCTATATCCGGGTGCTGGAGGTCGCGACCTTCTACACCATGTTCATGCTCGAGCCGGTCGGCACGAGCGCGCTGATCCAGGTGTGCGGCACGACGCCCTGCGCGCTGCGCGGCGCGGGCGACCTGATGGACGTCTGCAAGAAGAAGATCGGTCCGAAGGACACGCTGAGCGCCGACGGCCGCTTCACCTGGCAGGAAGTCGAATGCCTGGGGGCCTGTGCCAATGCACCGATGGCCCAGATCAACGACTACTATTTCGAAGACCTGACGGCCGAGACGATGGGCCAGATCATCGACGACTTCGCCGCCGGCAAGAAACCGAAGCCCGGCTCGCGCGTCGGCCGCGCCAGCTCCGAGCCCGAGGGCGGGGCCCTGACCCTGACCGATCCGAAACTTTATGACGGCACGGCGGGCAAGACGATCAAGAAACTGCCGAACTCCGATCCGGTGACGGCATGATCGTTGTCACTCCGCTCATCCCGGCGAAAGCCGGGACCCAGTCCTTTCATGAGGCTGGGTGCATGGGACTGGCCGGGCGGGTCAGCGGCACCACCGATCGCCCAAAGAACTGGTTCCCGGCTTTCGCCGGGATGAACGGGTGTTTGTGATGGCCAAGCCCGATCTGTCCGATGATGCGAAGATCGCCGAGTACCGTGCCGAACTGCGCACGGTCGGCCGTAACCAACGCCTGGCCGGGTTCGCCCTCGTCGTTCTCGGGGCGATCGCGGTCTGGTCCGCGAGCTTTGCCGGGGCTGCGGGCCCGGCCGTGCAATGGGCGGGCTATGCCGGTCTGGCCTTCGGCTGGGCGCTGATGCTGGCGGCCATCTTCCTTCGTACGCGTTATCACCGCCGCCGCATGGCGGAGATGGACTGAATCATGGTCGGAATTCTCGAAGACAAGGATCGCATCTTCACCAACCTGTACGGGCTCCAGGACTGGGGCCTCGAGGGGGCGAAGAAGCGCGGCGCGTGGAACGCGACCAAGGACATGCTCGACCTCGGTCGGGACTGGATCATCGCCAACGTCAAGAATTCGGGCCTGCGCGGCCGCGGCGGCGCTGGCTTCTCGACCGGTCTGAAGTGGTCCTTCATGCCGAAAGAGGTGAAGGACCGGCCGCACTATCTGGTCGTCAACGCAGACGAGTCCGAACCCGGGACCTGCAAGGACCGGGAGATCATGCGCCACGATCCGCAGTTGCTGATCGAGGGCTGCCTGATCGCCAGCTTCGCGATGCAGGCGCACGCCTGTTACATCTATCTGCGCGGCGAATATGTGCTGGAACGCGAGCGCATGGAGGCCGCGGTCAAGCAGGCCTATGAGGCCAAGCTGATCGGCAAGAACAACGTCCATGGCTGGGATTTCGACGTCTATATCCACCACGGCGCGGGGGCCTATATCTGCGGCGAGGAGACGGCGCTGCTGGAGTCGCTCGAGGGCAAGAAGGGCCAGCCGCGGCTGAAGCCGCCGTTCCCGGCCGGCGCGGGTCTGTACGGCTGTCCGACCACGGTGAACAACGTCGAGTCGATCGCGGTGGTCGGCACCATCCTGCGCCGCGGGGCCGAGTGGTTCGCGGGCTTCGGCCGGCCGAACAACACCGGCACCAAGATCATGTCGATCAGCGGCCATGTGAACCGGCCGTGCAATGTCGAGGAGGCGATGTCGATCCCGCTGCGTCAGCTGCTGGAAGACCATTGCGGCGGCGTGCGCGGCGGCTGGGACAATCTGAAGGCCATCATCCCGGGCGGCTCCTCGGTGCCGCTGATCACGCGCGAGATGTCGGAAGTCGCGCTGATGGATTTCGACTCCTTGCGCGACATGAAGTCGGGCCTCGGCACGGCGGCGGTGATCGTCATGGACCAGTCGACCGATCTGGTCCGCGCCATCGCCCGCATCAGCTATTTCTACAAGCATGAGAGCTGTGGCCAGTGCACGCCGTGCCGCGAGGGTACGGGCTGGATGTGGCGGGTGCTGGAGCGGATGGCCGTCGGCGAGGCCGACCCGTCCGAAATCGACCTGCTGCTGGAGGTCTCGACCCAGATCGAGGGCCACACCATCTGCGCGCTCGGCGACGCCGCCGCCTGGCCGGTGCAGGGGCTGATCCGGCATTTCCGCCACGAGATCGAGGAGCGCATCGCCTCCTACCGCAGCCGCCGTGCGAACTTCGCCGGCCACGCGATCGCGGCGGAGTAGGGATGCGCGCGCACGCCGTCATGTTCGGGACCGTTGTGGCTCTCGCCGCTTGCGGCGAGCGCGCGAACTCGCCCGCACCGACGCCGGCCGAGACGGTCTCGGCCGGGAACCCGGCGTCCGACGCCGAGGCCAGCGTGCCGGTCGTGCTGACCGCCGCCAACCTGCGCCGCGTGTGTCGCGCCGGTCTGGCCGCGATCCATGGTCAGGGCCTGCAGGACATCCAGATCGACGGCCTGGAAGGCCAGGTCGCCAACGCCTCGTGGCGCGCGCCGGTCGATGGCGGCCGCCGCCGGGCCCAGTGCCGGGTCGACGGCGACATCGTCACCTGGAAGCCGGTCGGCGCGACCAATCCCGCACAGGACCGCTGGATGAACCAGTCCGGCGACCCCGTGGCGCGCTTCGTCCTTGACGGCGACGCCATCACCATCAACACGACGCTCCCCGATGGGAGCACCGCGACGGAAACCTATTCCGTGGCTGCTGAGCAAGAGGCCCGCTGATGCCCGTCGCCAAGGTCAACGGCGTAGAAACCGAATTCGAGCCCGGCATGACCGTGCTCCAGGTCGCCGAGCGCGCCGGGCACGAGATTCCGCGCTTCTGCTATCACGAGCGGCTGTCGATCGCCGGCAACTGCCGCATGTGCCTGGTCGAGGTGAAGCCCGGACCACCGAAGCCGCAGGCGTCGTGCGCCCTGCCGGCCGCCGAGGGCCAGGAAATCTTCACTGACACGCCGATGGTCAAGAAGGCGCGCGAAGGGGTGATGGAGTTCCTGCTCATCAACCACCCGCTGGACTGCCCGATCTGCGACCAGGGCGGCGAGTGCGACCTGCAGGACCAGGCCATGGGCTACGGCCGCGACGGTTCCCGCTATGCCGAGAACAAGCGCGCGGTCGAAGAAAAGAACATGGGTCCGACCATCAAGACCTTCATGACGCGGTGCATCCAGTGCACCCGCTGCGTGCGGTTCGTGACCGAAGTGGCGGGCGTGCCGGACATCGGCATGATCTCGCGCGGCGAGGACGCCGAGATCACGACCTATCTGGAAAAGGCGGTCGACAGCGAACTGTCGGGCAACGTCAACGACCTGTGCCCCGTCGGTGCCCTGACCCACCGGCCGTGGCAGTACCACTATCGCCCGTGGGAACTGAAGAAGACCGAGACCATCGACGTGATGGACGCCTTGGGTTCGAACATCCGCGCCGATGCCAAGGGCTCCGAGGTGATGCGCATCCTGCCGCGTGTCCACGAGGGCATCAACGAGGAGTGGCTGTCCGACGTCAGCCGCTACGCCGTCGACGGCCTGCAGGCCCGACGGCTGGACCAGCCGTATGTGCGCGAGAATGGCAAGCTGCGCGCAGCGTCCTGGGACGAGGCCCTGGGCGTCGTTGCGGCCAGGCTGACGGCGGCCCCGGCCGACCGGATCGGCGTCATCGCCGGCGACCTGCAGGACGCGGAATCGATGAAGGCGGCGCTGGACCTGTTCCGCGCCCTCGGCTCGAACAATACGGATTGCCGTCAGGACGGGTCACCGCTGGGCCATGGCCCGCGCGAGAGCTGGCTGTTCAACTCGGGTCTGGCGGGCGTCGAGAAGGCCGACGCCGTGCTGATCATCGGGGCCAACCCGCGCACCGAGGCCCCGCTGCTGAACGCCCGGCTGCGCAAGGCGTGGCTGGCGGGCGCATCGGAGATCGGCCTGATCGGTGATCAGGCGGAACTGACCTATGACTACAGCTGGCTCGGCGCCGGCTCGAAGGCGCTGGCCAAACTGCCCAAGGCCGCTCTGGACGCGCTGATGAAGGCCGAGCGGCCGGCGATCATCGTCGGCGGCGGAGCCCTGGCGGGTGAGGGCGGGCCGGCGGTGCTGAACGCGATCGGTGCACTGGCCAAAAAGGTCGGCGTGATTTCCGAAGGCTGGAACGGCTTCAACGTCCTGCACACCGCCGCATCGCGCGTGGCCGGTCTGGACATGGGTTTCGTGCCGGGCGAGGGCGGGCTGACGGTGTCGGCCATGCTGAAGCCGGACGCCCTGGACGTGCTGTTCCTGCTAGGTGCCGACGAGGTCAATCCGACGGCGTCGAAGGCGTTCCGCGTCTATCTGGGCAGCCACGGCGACCGCGGCGCGCACGGCGCGGACGTGGTCCTGCCGGGCGCGGCCTATACCGAGAAGTCGGGCCTGTATGTGAACACCGAGGGCCGGGTGCAGATGGCCGAACGCGTCGTCTTCCCCAAGGGGCAGGCGAAAGAGGACTGGGCCATCCTGCGGGCGCTGTCGGCCAAGGTCGGCCAGACCCTCCCGTACGATACCCTGGACGCGCTGCGCACGAAGCTGATGGCCGATCATCCGACCTTCGGCCGCATCGACTACCTGCCGACCCCGGCAGCGTTCGACGTCGGCGCGCTGGGCAAGAAGGGCGATCTCGGCGACGTCGTTTTCACCTCGGCGGTGCGCGACCCCTATCTGAACAACCCGATCACGCGCGCCAGCGTGACCATGGCCGAGCTGTCCGCCCTGCGGATCGCCCCGGTCGCCATGGCGGCGGAGTAAGGCCCGATGGAATTCTGGACCACTCCGCTCGGCTGGACCCTCGCCACCATCGGCGGGATTCTGATCGTCACCGTCGGCATCCTGATCTCGCTGGCCTTCCTGCTGCTGGCGGACCGCAAGATCTGGGCGGGCGTGCAGATGCGCAAAGGCCCCAACGTGGTGGGGCCCTTCGGCCTGCTGCAGTCGTTCGCCGACTTCTTCAAATTCGTGCTCAAGGAAATCATCGTCCCGGCCGGTGCCGACAAGCTTGTTTTCCTTCTTGCGCCGCTGCTGACCTTCATCCTCGCCTTCATCGCCTGGGCAGCCATTCCGTTTGCGCCGGGCTGGGTGATCTCGGATCTGAACGTCGGCATCCTGTACATCTTCGCCATCTCGAGCCTCGGCGTGTACGGCATCATCATGGGCGGCTGGGCTTCGAACTCGAAGTATCCGTTCTTGGGGTCACTGCGCAGCGCGGCGCAGATGGTGTCCTATGAGGTGTCCATCGGTCTGGTGATCATCAACGTGATCCTGCTGGCCGGGACGATGAACCTGTCGTCGATCGTGACACAGCAGCAGGGCATGTTCTGGAACTGGTTCGCCTTCGGCGGCGGGGCAGGGACCTGGCCGACCATTGTGGTGATGATCCCGATGGCGGTGATCTTCTTCGTCTCGGCCCTGGCCGAGACCAACCGCCCGCCGTTCGATCTGCCCGAGGCCGAGTCGGAACTGGTGGCCGGCTACCAGGTCGAATATTCCTCGACCCCCTATCTGCTGTTCATGATCGGCGAATACGCCAACATCGTCTTCATGTGCGCCATGATGAGCCTGCTGTTCCTCGGCGGCTGGAACCCGGGCGTGCCGCAGGACTGGCTTGACGCCCTGCCGGGCTGGCTGGAACAGGCGATCTATCTGGTCACCTTCCTCGCCAAGATCGTCGTCGTCTTCTTCTTCATCGCCCTGGTGAAGGCCTTCGTGCCGCGCTACCGCTATGACCAGCTGATGCGGCTGGGCTGGAAGATCTTCCTGCCGACCTCGCTGGTCTGCGTCGTCGTGGTCGCCGCCTGGCGCGTGTTCGCGGTGGGTGCATGAGCCGGATCCTGATCCTCGGGCTGCTGGCAGCCATGACCAGCGCCTGCACCATCCCGACCTATGAGGCCGATCCCGTGTCGGTCTATCAGTGGGAACGGCGCCAGGAAGGCATCCAGCGCCGGCAGGCCGAGCGCGAACGCCTGTGCCGCATCACAAAAGAGGACGACCCGCGCAAGGAAGAGCTTTGCCGCGGCGTGTCCGGAGCCAGACCCTAATGTTCAACCGTCTCGTCCAGGCCGCGAAGGGCGCGCTGCTGATCGACGCCATCGGTGCGATCGGCCTGTCGTTCAAATACATGGCCCGCCCCAAGGCGACCGTAAACTATCCGTTCGAGCGCAATCCGCAGTCGCCGCGCTTCCGCGGCGAGCACGCCCTGCGCCGCTATGCCAACGGCGAGGAACGCTGCATCGCCTGCAAGCTGTGCGAGGCGATCTGCCCGGCCCAGGCCATCACCATCGAGTCCGAACCGCGCGCCGACGGCAGTCGCCGCACGACCCGCTACGACATCGACATGGTCAAATGCATCTACTGCGGCCTGTGCGCGGAAGCCTGCCCGGTGGACGCCATCGTCGAGGGGCCGAACTCCGAGTTCACGACCGAGACCCGCGAAGAGCTGCTGTACGACAAGGATCGACTGCTCGCGAACGGCGACCGCTGGGAACGGCTGATCGCGAAGAATCTGGAACTCGACGCGCCTTACCGGTGACCGGGCTCCTCCCCGCACTGCGAGGAGGAGACGGACTCAGATCTTCTCGGCTATGATCTCCAGCACCATCGGTGTGATCATCACCGCGTTCGGATCGGCCTCGGCGGCGTCGAAGGCGGCGGTGACGCGATCGGCCCAGGCCTGGTCGACCTTGCCGGCCTCGACCAGATGGCGCGGATAGTTGCGGCCCCAGGTCGCCGGCCACTGCCAAACCAGATCGCCCTTGCGCACCGTCTCGACGATCGGCTGCATCGAGCGGATGCGGAAGCCTGCGGCGGGCAGCAGGGCGGGCAGGGCGCGACCGATGTTGGGCTCGCCGCCGGTCGCGCGCCAGTCCTCGACCACAAGCTGCTTCAACTCCTCCATCGCCGGCTGGTCAGGCAGTATGGCGAGGGTGTTGTAATCGAGATACTCGTGGATCACCGCCACCCCCCCGGGGCGCAGGGCGGCGTGCAGCTTGGCCAGCACCAGTGCCGGATCGCTGACGAAGGCCAGGACCCAGCGAATCCAGAAGGCGTCTGCGCCGGCGGCGGGCAGGGGGTCGGTGACGAGGTCCACGGTCGCGGCGTCGATGTTGCGCAGACCCCGCGCTTCGGCGGATCGACTGAGCACATCGACGAACCGGGCCGATCGCTCCAGGGCGTGAACGCGGCCCCCGGCTCCGACGATCTCGGCCAGATCCAGACTGGCCCAACCTGGACCGGCCCCGGCGTCGATAACCTTCGAGCCGACGGTGATTCCCGCCCGCCGCCACGCGTCCAGCACGCGCGGCCGCCAGACCCGGTGTTGCAGACCGAGACGCTCGACCTCGCCGTCATGAGTGCCCAGAAGATAGTCGCGTTCTTCACTCATGACGGTTTCCTTGCCTGCTCTCCAAACTGGGACCGCGGCCCCCCCGGGGCAAGATGGGAAGGCGCGGTTGTCGGCCGTCGTATTCGGTCTTTGCAAAGGCCCCGGCGGCGGTTAGAAGTCGCGCGCTTTCCGAGGCATTCCGGGCGGGATTCGCAACCGGGTTTCGGTTTTTGTCTGAACGATTCGCTGGCCGCCGCTTCGCTCGCCGGCAAGGCGTTAGGAGCCGATTGCGCGATGCTCTTGCAAGGCCTGGCCTTCTATATTCTTTCGGCGGTCGCCGTGCTGGGTGGCCTGATGGTCGTCACGGCCAGGAACCCTGTTCACAGTGTGCTTTGGCTGATCCTGGCCTTCTTCTCGTCGGCGGGGCTGTTCGTCCTGCTGGGGGCCGAGTTCCTGGCCATGCTGCTGGTCGTCGTCTACGTCGGCGCGGTGGCGGTGCTGTTCCTGTTCGTCGTCATGATGCTGGACGTGGACTTTGTGAAGTTGCGCGAGGGCTATGCGCGCTATCTGCCGCTGGCGATGATCGTGGCCGGGATCCTGCTGGCCGAGATGATCATGATCTCGCTGACCGTGGTCAGCGGCGGCGCGGCAGCCGACGCCATCGGGCCGGTCGCGTCGACGGCGGAAATGTCCAATGTCGAGGCTATCGGACGCGTTCTGTACACGGACTATGTCTATGTCTTCCAGGCGGCGGGGATCGTGCTGCTGATCGCCATGATCGGGGCCATCGTCCTGACCCTTCGCCACAAGCCCAACATCAAACGCCAGAACGTCGCGCGCCAGGTCGGCCGCGACGCGAAGACGGCGATGGAAGTGAAGTCGGTCACGACCGGCGCGGGCATTACCCCCGAGGATCTGGTCTGATGGTCGTCACCCTCGAACACTATCTGGCGGTCGCCGCCATGCTGTTCACCATCGGCGTGTTCGGCATCTTCGTGAACCGCAAGAACGTCATCATCATCCTGATGTCGATCGAGCTGATCCTGCTGGCCGTGAACATCAATTTCGTCGCCTTCTCGGCCTATCTCAATGACGTGCAGGGGCAGATCATGGCCATGTTCGTCCTGACCGTGGCCGCCGCCGAGGCCGCCGTCGGTCTGGCCATCCTGGTGACCTTCTTCCGCAACCGCGGCGACATCGCGGTTGACGACGCCTCGGTTATGAAGGGCTGACCGTGAGTATCGAGACCCTCGTAACCCTCGGCGTCTTCGCCCCGCTGCTCGGCGCGGTCATCGTCGGCCTGTCGGGCCGCCGGCTCGGCGACCTGATTTCAAAATCCATCACCACGGGCCTGCTGTTCTTCGCCTGCGCCGTGTCCTGGACGGTGTTCAGCCAGTGGACCTGGGGCGGTCTTCAGGCTTTCACCGTCGAGCTGTTCCCCTTCATCAATGTCGGCGACTTCCAGTCCGTCTGGTCGATCCGGATCGATGCCCTGTCGGCGACCATGCTGGTGGTGGTGACCACGGTGTCATCGCTCGTGCACCTGTATTCCTGGGGTTATATGTCCGAGGACCCCGACAAGCCGCGGTTCTTCGCCTATCTGTCGCTGTTCACCTTCGCCATGCTGGCGCTGGTGACGGCCGCCGATTTCATGCAGCTGTTCTTCGGCTGGGAAGGGGTGGGCTTGGCGTCCTATTTGCTGATCGGATTCTGGTACAAGAAGCCGACCGCCAGCGCCGCCGCCATCAAGGCGTTCGTCGTCAACCGGGTCGGCGACTTCGGCTTTGCCCTGGGCATCTTCACCGTCTTCTGGATGTTCGGCACGATCCAGTTCGCCGAGCTGTTCCCGATGATCGCCTCGAAGGCGGGCACGGGCTGGGCGTTCCTGGGCCACACCTGGTCGGCGATCGATCTGGCGGCCTTCCTGCTGTTCATCGGCGCCATGGGCAAGTCGGCCCAGTTCTTCCTGCACACCTGGCTGCCGGACGCGATGGAGGGCCCGACTCCCGTGTCGGCGCTGATCCATGCCGCGACCATGGTCACCGCCGGCGTCTATATGGTCTGTCTGCTGAGCCCGATCTTCGAATATGCGCCGGTCGCCTCGGCGATTGTCGCCCTGGTCGGGGCGGTGACCGCCCTGTTCGCGGCCACGGTCGGTCTGGCGCAGAACGACATCAAGCGGGTCATCGCCTATTCGACCTGTTCGCAGCTGGGCTACATGTTCTTTGCGGCGGGCGTCGGCGCCTATCAGGCCGCCATGTTCCACCTGTTCACCCACGCCTTCTTCAAGGCCCTGCTGTTCCTGGGGGCCGGCTCGGTGATCCACGGCATGCACCACGAGCAGGACATGCGGAAGATGGGCGGGCTGTGGAAGCTGCTGCCGGTCACCTATGCGGTGATGACCATCGGCACCATCGCCATCACCGGCCTGGGCATCCCCGGCGTCGGCGGATTCGCGGGCTTCTACTCCAAGGACTCGATCATCGAGAGCGCCTTTGCCTCGTTCTCCAGCGGCCACAGCGCCATGGGCCTGTTCGCCTTCATGATCGGCATCCTCGCCGCGGGCCTGACGGCCTATTATTCGTGGCGTCTGGTGTTCATGACCTTCCACAACACGCCTGTCTGGAAGGACGCGCATCACGACGAGCATGCGCCTGATCACGCCCATGACGACCACGCCTCCCATGCCCAGCTGGAGACCCACTCCGAGCCGATCGCCGACACGCACGCCGACGACGGGCATGCCCATGACGACCACGGCCATCATGGTCCGCTGAAGCCGCACGAGAGTCCGTGGGTGATGCTGGTTCCGCTGATCCTGCTGTCCGTCGGGGCCGTCGCGGCAGGCTTCGCCTTCGCACCGCATTTCATCGGTGATGGCGAGCATGCGTTCTGGCGCGGGGCGATCTTCACCGGGCCGGACAATTACGTCCTGCACGAGAGCCACGACGTTCCGACGTGGGTGAAATGGTCGCCGCTGATCCTGACGCTGATCGGCACCTTCGCCGCTTTCTGGCTCTATGTCCTCAAGGAAGGCATGGCCCGCCGGATGGCCGACAGGGGCAGCGTGATCCACGCCTTCCTCTACAACAAATGGTATTTCGATGAGCTGTATGACGCCGTGTTCGTGCGCGGTGCCAAGGCGCTCGGCGACCTGTTCTGGAAGATCGGCGACGTGAAGATCATCGACGGTGGCGGACCCAACGGCATGGCCTGGGTGTCGCGGATGTTCGCGGGCGGTCTGGCCCGGTTCCAGTCCGGCTATGTCTATTTCTACGCCTTCGTGATGTTGCTCGGCCTGGCCGGTTTCCTCGCCTTTGCCATCTTCACGTGGGGAGCCTGATCTTGCCCCAGATCCCCTACATCCTCAGTCTCGTCACCTTCCTGCCCATGGTGGGTGCCGGCCTGATCCTGCTGGCGCGCCTGGTCAACAAGGGTTCGGCTGACAATGCGGCGCGCTGGATCGCCATGGCGGCCACGCTGGTGACCCTGGCGGTTTCGGCCGTGCTGGTGGCGACCTTCGATCCGTCGAGCGCGGCCTATCAGTTCGTGGAGCGGCAAGACTGGTTCGCGGGTGCGCAGTACCACATGGGCGTGGACGGGATTTCGATCCTGTTCGTGCTGCTGACGGCCTTCCTGATGCCGATCTGCATCCTGGCCAGCTGGAAGACGATCACTGACCGCGTGGTCGACTATATGATCGCCTTCCTGGTGCTGGAGACGCTGGTCATCGGGGTGTTCACCTCGCTGGACCTGTTCCTGTTCTACATCTTCTTCGAAGGCACCCTGGTGCCGATGTTCATCATCATCGGCGTGTGGGGCGGGGCGAACCGGATCTATGCCTCGTACAAATTCTTCCTCTACACCCTGCTGGGGTCCGTGCTGATGCTGCTGGCCATGCTGTGGATGGCGGCCGAGACGGGCACGACCAGCATTCCAGACCTCAAGGCATACGCCTTCAGCCCCTCGGTTCAGCCGCTGCTCTGGCTGGCCTTCTTCGCCTCGTTCGCGGTGAAGATGCCGATGTGGCCGGTGCACACCTGGTTGCCCGACGCCCACGTGCAGGCCCCGACGGCAGGCTCGGTGATCCTGGCCGGCATCTTGCTGAAACTGGGGGGCTACGGCTTCATCCTGTTCAACCTGCCCATGTTCCCGGACGCGTCGAAGATGTTTGCGCCCCTGGTCTTCGCCCTGTCGGCCATCGCCGTCGTCTACACCTCGCTGGTCGCCTTCCGTCAGACGGACATCAAGAAGCTGATCGCCTATTCCTCGGTGGCGCACATGGGCTTCGTGACCATGGGTATCTTCGCCGGCAACGCCCTCGGCGTTCAGGGCGCAGTGTTTCAGATGCTGAGCCACGGCCTGATCTCGAGCGCGCTCTTCCTCTGCGTCGGCGTGGTCTATGACCGGATGCACACCCGCGAGATCGCCTTCTACGGCGGTCTGACCAGCCGGATGCCCTGGTTCGCGGCCATCTTCCTGATGTTCACCATGGCCAATGTCGGCCTGCCGGGCACATCGGGCTTCATCGGCGAAATCCTGACCATGACGGGCGTGTATGGCGTGTCGACTTGGACAGCGCTGTTCGCGGCGACCGGCGTGATCTTCTCGGCCGTCTATGCCCTGACGCTGTACCGCAATGTCATGTTCGGCGAGATCACCAATCCGGCGCTGAAGGCCATCACCGACATCGACAAGCGCGAGCTGTTGATCTTCGCGCCGCTGATCATCGGCACCCTGTGGCTGGGCGTGCAGCCCGGTCTGGTGCTGGACTATACCGCCGCCTCGGTCGAGGCCCTGACTTCCGCCTATCGTATCGCGATCGGTGGGTGAGACGATCATGCCTGACCTGATTTCCGCCCTTCACCTATCCGCTCCGGAAGCGACGCTGGCCGTCGGCGGCCTGGTGCTGCTGATGCTCGGCGCCTTCATGGGCGAGAAGAGCGCGCGGCTGGTGTCGATCCTGTCTGTGGCCCTGCTGGTCGCCGCAACCGCCGTCACCGTGACGGGTCCGCTGGGGCGGGCCTTTAACGGGGCCTATGTCGCCGATCCACTGGCCGTGTACGGCAAGGCGGTGATCTTCCTGTCGAGCGCGGTGGCGATCATCCTCGGCGGCGGCTGGATGCAGCGGGCGCGGATCGCGCGGTTCGAATACCCGATCCTGATCGTGCTGGCCTCGGCCGGCATGGGGATGATGGCGTCGTCGGGCGATCTGATTTCGCTCTACATCGGCATCGAGCTGCATTCGCTGGCCCTGTATGTGCTGGCCGCCTTCCACCGCGACGACCTCAAGGCCTCAGAGGCCGGGCTGAAGTATTTCGTGCTTGGGGCCCTGTCGTCGGGCCTGCTGCTCTATGGGGCCAGCCTGATCTACGGCTTCTCGGGCTCGATGCGGTTCGACGAGATCGCCGCCTATGCCGCGACCAACCCGTCGCCGGGCCTGATCTTCGGGCTGGTGTTCCTGATCTGCGGTCTGGCGTTCAAGGTTTCGGCCGCGCCATTCCACATGTGGACGCCCGACGTCTATGAGGGCGCGCCCACGCCCGTCGTCGCCCTGTTCGCCACCGCGCCCAAGGTCGCGGCCATGGTGCTGATCGCCCGCACGCTGGAGGGCGCCTTCGCCGGATCGCACGACCAGTGGGCGCAGGTGCTGATCCTGATCTCGCTGATCAGCTTCGCTGTCGGCGCGTTCGGCGGTCTGGCGCAGAAGGATCTCCAGCGCCTGCTGGCCTATTCGTCGATCGCCAACATCGGCTACGCCCTTCTGGGCATTGCTGCCGGCACGACGGCGGGCATCCAGGCCATGCTGGTTTTCATGACCCTGTATGTGATCGACCAGTTCGGCTTTTTCGCCATCCTGCTGTCGCTGTCGCGCGGTGGCAGGCCGATCCGGCAGATCTCGGACCTTGCCGGTCTGCGCAGGGACAAGCCGGTGACGGCCCTGGCCCTGACCGCGCTATGCCTGTCGGTCCTGGGCATGCCGCCGTTCTCGGGCTTCTGGGGCAAGTTTTACGTCTTTGGTGCGGCCGCCGACGCCGGTTACTGGATGGTCGGTGCGGCGGGCCTGGTCGCCTCGGTCGTGGCGGGCTTCTACTATCTGCGGATCATCAAGCTGATGTGGTTCGACAAGGCCCCCGAGGGCATCGAGCCGACGGATGCTTCGCCGATCGAGGCGAAGACCATCGCCTGGGTCGCCGCGGCCTTCTCTTTCCCGCTGGTGATCGTCGGTCTGACGTGGATCGAGCCCCTGAGCCGGGCCGCCGCCGTCGGGTTCGGAGCCGGATAGGGCGCGATGCCCGCCGCCCCGATCCTGTTGCTGGAGGAGACCGACTCGACCAATGCGGACGCCCGCCGCCGCGCCGACGCGGGCGAGACGGGACCGCTGTGGATCGTCGCGCGCCGTCAGACCGCCGGTCGCGGACGGCGAGGGCGCAATTGGGAGAGCGAAGGGGGAAACCTGTTTTCCACCTTGCTGCAACTGACCCGAAAACCGCCGGCCGAAGCGGCGCAGGTGACGTTTGTCGCCGCACTGGCCGTCGCCGACCTGATCGATGCCTTTGCGCCGCCGTCCCTGGTCACGATCAAATGGCCCAATGACGTGATGCTGGCGGGTGACAAGGTCTCGGGCGTCCTGGTCGAGTCCGGGGCCCATCAGACCGGGGGCCTGTGGCTGGCGGTCGGGATCGGGGTGAACCTGGCCCATGCCCCGCAGGCGACCGAGCGGCCCGCGACGGCGCTGGTGCATCATCTGCGCGGTGACGTGACGGTGCCGCCGACCGTCGAAGCCGCCGCTGCGACCCTGGCCGAGGCCTTCGCGGTTTGGATGGAGCGTTGGGAAACGCTGGGCTTCCAGCCGATCCTTGACGCCTGGCAGGCCCGGACACCGGGGCTGGACGGGCCGGCGGTGGCCCGGCTGGGCCGCGAGACCGTCGAGGGACGGGCCGAGGGCGTGGCACCGGACGGCGCGCTGAAACTGAGACTGGCGGACGGTTCGCTGCGGCTGATTTCGGCCGGCGATGTCTTCTTCGGGGAGGCCGCGTAATGCTTCTGGCGATCGAGCAGGGCAACACCAACACGCTGTTTGCGGTGCATGACGGGACCGAATGGGTCGCCCAGTGGCGCACGGCCACACACGCCAACCGCACCGCCGACGAATACGCCGTCTGGCTGAGCCAGCTTCTTTCCATGCGCGGCCTGTCGATCAGCCAACTGGACGGCTGCATCATTTCCAGCGTGGTGCCGCAGTCGATCTTCAACCTGCGCAACCTGGCGCGCCGCTATCTGTCGGTCGAACCCCTGGTCGTCGGCGACAATGTCGACCTCGGCATGACCGCGCGGATCACCAAGCCGAGCGAGGCCGGGGCGGACCGGCTGGTCAATGCCATCGGCGCGCACCTGCTCTATCCCGGCGACCTGATCGTGATCGACAGCGGCACCGCCACCACCTTCGATGTCGTGGCCGCTGACGGGGCTTTCGAGGGGGGTCTGATCGCCCCGGGGATCAATCTGTCGCTGCAGGCGTTGCATGAGGCCGCCGCAATGTTGCCCCGTATCGCCATCCAGAAGCCGGACCGGGTGATCGGCAAGGACACCGTCTCCAACATGCAATCGGGCGTATTCTGGGGCTATGTCGCCCTGATCGAAGGCCTGGTTGCGCGCATCAAGGCCGAGTGGGGCAAGCCCATGACGGTCATCGGAACCGGCGGGGTCGCCTCGCTGTTCGAAGGCGCAACAGATTCAATCGACCGGTTTGATCCGGACCTGACCATCCGCGGCCTGCTCGAAATCTGGCGGCGGAACACCCATCTAAAGGACACATGAAAAAGAAAACCAACGACGAGTTCGTCTTCCTGCCGCTGGGCGGGTCGGGCGAAATCGGTATGAACCTGAACCTCTACGGCTACGGCCCCGAGGCGAACCGCGAGTGGCTCGTGGTCGATGTGGGCGTGACCTTCGGCGACCTGTCGACGCCCGGCGTGGACGTGATCGTGCCCGATCCGGCCTTCCTGGAAGGCGAGACGATCCGCGGCATCGTCCTGACCCACGCGCATGAGGACCATATCGGGGCCCTGGGCTGGCTGTGGTCGCGGATGAAGGCACCCCTTTACGCCACGCCCTTCACCGCCTTCCTGATCCGCGAGAAGCTGCGCGAGGCGGGCATTCTGGATCAGGTCCAGTTGATCGAGGTGCCGCTGGGAGGCACCGTCGATCTGGGGCCGTTCGAGGTGACCTTCGTCACCATGACCCATTCGATCGCCGAGCCGAACGGCCTGGCCATCAAGACGCCGCTGGGCACGGTGCTGCACACCGGCGACTGGAAGATCGACGACGATCCCATCATCGGCGAGGTCACCGATGCGGGTGCCATCACCCGCCTGGGCGATGACGGTGTCCTGGCCATGGTCTGTGATTCCACCAACGTCTTCGTCGAGGGATCGGCGGGCTCCGAAGGCGGCGTCCGCGACGCTCTGATCGATCTGATCGGCGGTCTGAAGGGCCGAATCGCGGTGGGCTGTTTCGCCTCAAACGTGGCCCGTATGGACAGCGTGATCCGCGCCGCCGAGGCGGCCGGGCGGCGCGTCTCGCTGGCGGGACGGTCGATGCATCGCATCACCTCGGCGGCCAAGTCCGTCGGCATGCTGAACGACGTTAAGCCGTTCCTGTCGGACGAGGAGGCCCGCGTCTGGCCGGCCGACCAGATCCTGTATCTGTGCACCGGCAGCCAGGGCGAGGCGAGGGCGGCCCTGTCGCGCGTCGCCGAGGGGACCCACCCCTACATCAAGCTCAGCAAGGGCGATCACTGTATCTTCTCGTCGCGTGTCATCCCGGGCAACGAGCTCTCCATCGGCCGTCTGCAGGACAAGCTGACCGACCGCGGCGTGCGCCTCTACACCGAGAAGGACCATCCGGGCATTCACGTCTCCGGCCACCCGTGCCGCGAGGAACTGCGCCAGATGTATCGCTGGGCGCGGCCGCAGATCGCGGTGCCCACCCACGGCATGCGCCGCCATCTGGCCGAGCACGCCAACCTCGCCAAGGACATGGGCGTGCCGGAGACAGTCACGCCGAGGAATGGCGACATGGTGCGTCTGGCTCCCGGGCCGGCTGCCATCATCGACGAGGTCCCGAGCGGCCGGCTGTACGTCGACGGCGGGCGTCTGGTCACCGAACAGGGCGAGGCCCTGAATGAGCGTCGTCATGCCTCGACCAACGGTGTGCTGATCGTCAGCTTCGCCATGGACAAGCGTGGCAAGATCGTCAGCGACATCGACGTCCGCGCCATCGGCCTGCCGGGTGATGCACAATCGCCGCTGGGAGACTCGCTGGACAGCCTGGCCGAGCGCGCCGAGCAGGCGGTGATGAAGCTCAAGGGCGCATCGCTGGAGGACGAGATGGTCATCGAACAGGCCGTCGCCCGGGCGTTGAAGAAGGCCAGCCAGCAGATCTGGGATCGCCGCCCGATCGTGGAAACGATCATTCTTCGGCTCTAATCCGGGTAGTCAGGCCTTTGAACGGGCGGGTTCGCTTCCTATAAGGAGCCGAATCCGCCGCCCAGGACCTCCCTCATGCCCGACGCACCCCCCGAGTTTCTCTACAAGCGCGTCCTGCTGAAGGTCTCGGGCGAGGTGCTGATGGGCGAGCAGGCCTATGGGATCGACATGGCGACGGTGGCCGGCGTTGCCCAGGCCGTGGCCGACGTCGCACGCGAGGGCGTGGAAATCTGCCTGGTCATCGGCGGCGGCAACATCTTCCGGGGACTGAGCAAGGCCGCCGGCGATATGGAGCGCGCGACGGCCGACTATATGGGCATGCTGGCGACCGTCATGAACGCCCTGGCCATGCAGGCCGCGCTCGAGAAAATCGGCGTCCAGACGCGGGTGCAGAGCGCCCTGACCATGAACGCCGTAGCCGAGCCCTATGTGCGCCGCCGGGCCTTGCGTCATCTCGAAAAGGGCCGGGTGGTGATCTTCGCCGCCGGCGTGGGTGCGCCGTTCTTCACCACCGACTCGGGCGCCGCGTTGCGCGCCGCCGAGATGGGCTGCGACGCCCTGCTGAAGGGCACCAGCGTGGACGGCGTCTATACGGCCGATCCGAAGAAGGACCCGACCGCCACGCGTTACGAGACCCTGACCTATCACGATGTGCTGGCGAAAGACCTGAAGGTCATGGACGCCTCGGCCATCGCCCTGATGCGTGACTCGGGCATCCCGATCGTGGTCTTCTCGATCCGGGAACACAATTCGCTGCGTCGGACGTTGAAGGGGGAGGGGACCTTTACGGTCATCTCGTCCAAAAAAGCCGCCTGAGCCGCCAAAGACAAGAAAACGCGAGAGAAACGACCATGGCCAAGCCCGACCTCAAGACCTACCGCGACCGCATGGACAAGTCTGTGTCCGCCCTGAAGGAAGAGTTCAACGGCCTGCGCACGGGCCGGGCCAACGTCGGCCTGCTGGATCCTGTGCAGGTGCAGGCCTATGGCTCCAATGCCCCTTTGAACTCGGTCGCCGCCATCAGTGTGCCCGAGCCGCGCATGATCTCGGTCAGTGTCTGGGACAAGTCCATGGTCGGGCCGGTCGAGAAGGCCATCCGCGCCGCGGGACTGGGCCTGAACCCGATCGTCGACGGTCAGACCCTGCGCATTCCGGTGCCGCCCCTGACCGAGGAACGTCGCAAGGACCTGGCCAAGCTGGCCGGCAAATACACCGAACAGCAGAAGATATCCGTCCGCAACGTTCGCCGTGACGCCAATGAGGACCTGAAGAAGGCCGAGAAGGCGGGCGAGATCAGCCAGGACGAGCAGAAGAAGATGGAAACAGAGGTCCAGAAGGACACCGATGCGGCCATCAAACGCATCGACGAGGCCTTGAGGGCCAAGGAAGTCGAGATCATGCAGGTTTGACGGCGCGATTTGTCGTAGGATAAGCGTCCATGTTCGCCAAACCCTCCCAGCCCGCCGCGCCGATTGAAGGGCCGCGTCACGTCGCCCTGATCATGGACGGCAATGGGCGCTGGGCGGAAGCGCGAGGCCTTCCGCGCGCCGTTGGCCATCGCGAGGGGGTGCAGGCGTTGAAGCGGACGGTTCAGGCCGCGCCCGATTTGGGCATCGGATGTCTGACGGTGTTCGGCTTCTCGACCGAAAACTGGCGGCGGCCGGCCGAAGAGGTTTCCGACCTCATGGGGCTGGTCCGGTCGTATGTCGCCAGTGACCTGAAGCGCCTGGAACGCGAGGGCGTAAAGGTGCGGGTGCTGGGCCGCCGAACGGGCCTGCCCGCCGACATTGAAGCCATCATTGAACGGGCGGAGAAGTCGACAGCCCACAATGACAAATTCATCCTTCAGGTCGCCTTCAACTATGGCGGCCGGGCCGACATCGTCGATGCGGCGCAGCGTCATGTCGATCTGGTCCTCGCCGGCAAGGCGACGGGTCCGCTTGATGAGGAGACCCTGGGCCTGGGTCTGTCCACTGCCGGCGCGCCTCCCGTCGATGTGATCGTGCGCACCTCGGGCGAGCAGCGGCTTTCGAACTTCCTGCTGTGGGAGGCGGCCTATGCCGAGCTGGTCTACCAGAACGTGCTGTGGCCGGACTATGGCCCTGAAGCGCTGGCCGATGTCGTCTTGCAGTATCGCAACCGGGACCGGCGTTTCGGCGGCCGGGCGACGCCGTATGCGGCCCCAGCCCTCGCGGTCGGCTGATGGCGGTCAAGGTCAGCGACCTCGGGCCGCGGGCCCTGTCGGCCATTGTGCTCGCACCGGCAGCCGTGCTGGCCATCTGGGCCGGCGGGCCGTGGTTCCTGGGTTTGATGCTGGCGGCGTGCGCCCTGCTGGCTGTCGAATGGGCGAGGATGAGCGCCTCGCGGGCATGGCGCGTCATGGCCGGTGCCGTCGGCTTCGGCCTGGTGGCGGGAGTCGTGGCGGCCTACGCGCAGCAGCTGTCTCTGGCGCTGGTCATGCTTGTCTTCGGCGCCGTTGCGGCGGGTTTGTTCGCGCGTAATCGGGGACAGGAAGCGCTGGATGCGGCCTATGGTGTCCTCTACCTCGGCTGGCCGGCGGTGCTGCTGATCTGGCTGCGGGATTCCGAGAGCCAGGCGGGTCTGGCCTGGACGGTGTCCGCGTTCGCCATCGCCTGGGCTTCGGACATCATGGCCTATGTGGTGGGAAATCTGGTCGGCGGTCCCAAGCTGTGGCCGCGATTCTCGCCGAACAAGACATGGTCAGGCTTTATCGGCGGACTGGCGGCCGGGACGGTTGCGGGCAGCCTGCTGGCGACCTTCCTTGAGCTGGGCATCGGTCCGGTCTGGGGCGCGGTCCTGGGCCTGGCAGCGGCGCTGGCGACCATGGCCGGCGACCTGTGGGAGTCCGCTCTCAAGCGGCGCTTTGGCGTCAAGGACGCCGGCAAGTTGATCCCCGGCCACGGTGGCCTGCTGGACCGGGTCGATGGACTGATGTTTGCTGTTGTGGTGGTGGCCTGCGGCCGCCTGCTGGTCGGGCTCTTCGGGGGAGGCGCATGATCCACCGTCGCATCACGGTTCTCGGTTCGACCGGCTCGGTCGGTTGTTCGACGCTGGATCTGATGGATCAGATCGAGAGCGCAGGTGCCGGGACATTCGAGGTTATAGCCCTGACGGGCGGGGCCAATATCGCGCGGCTTGTGGAACAGGCCCGCCGCTGGAAGCCGCAGATTGCGGTGACCGCGGATCCGGCGCGGCTGGAGGCGCTGCGCGACGGTCTCGCCGGAACAGGCGTGGCGGTGGCGGCAGGCGAGGCGGCGATCATTGAGGCGGCCACCTGGCCGGTGGACTGGATCATGGCGGCCATCGTCGGTGCGGCGGGGCTGCGTTCGGCCTGGGCCGCGGCCTCGACGGGCGGCACTCTGGCGCTCGCGAACAAGGAGAGCCTGGTCTGCTGTGGCCCGGCCCTGATCCATCGGGTGAAACAATCCGGCGGGCGGCTGATCCCGGTCGACTCCGAGCATTCGGCCATCCATCAGGTGTTCCCGCACGACGCGCCCGAACAGGTCGCCAAACTGGTGTTGACGGCGTCGGGCGGACCGTTCCGGACCCTGCCGCGCGAAGCGCTGGGCGCGATCACGCCGGAACAGGCCGTGGCCCACCCGAACTGGAGCATGGGGGCCAAAATTTCGGTCGACAGCGCGACCATGGCCAACAAGGGACTGGAAACGATCGAGGCGGCCTATCTGTTCGACATGCCAGCCGAGCGGATCGAGGTGGTGGTGCATCCCGAGTCGATCATCCACAGCATGGTCGAATACATCGACGGCTCGACGCTCGCCCAGATGGGGCCGCCGGACATGAAGACGCCGATCGCCTTTGCCCTGGGTTGGCCCGACCGGATCGCCTGGCAGGCACCGCGTCTGGATCTCGCCCGCCTGGGGCAGTTGACGTTCGAGGCACCGGACGAGGCGCGCTTCCCGGCCCTGAAACTGGCCCGTCAGGCACTCGAGGCCGGGGGCGTCGCGCCGATCGTATTCAATGCGGCCAACGAGGTTGCGGCCCTGGCTTTTCTTGACCGTCGCCTGGGCTTTCTCAATATTGCCGCAGTCGTCGCCGACACCTTGTCGCGCGTGACGGGCCCGGGGGCAGTTTCCTCTTCCAACGATGCATGCGACGCGGCCCTCGAGGTTGATGCGCAGGCACGAAGGACGGCGGAATTGATCCTCCAGGGCATCGCGGCGGCAGCCTGACGGCGAAGGGACCCTAAACCGGATGACGGGCTTTCTCGGCCAGGCACTGCTGACCATCGTACCCTTCCTGCTGGTGCTGACGTTTATCGTCACCATCCACGAGCTGGGCCATTTCCTCGTCGCGCGCGCTTTCGGCGTGAAGATCGACCGGTTCTCGATCGGCTTCGGCAAGACGATCGTCGCCCGGACTGACCGGCACGGTACGGAATGGCGTCTGGCCTGGCTGCCTCTGGGCGGATACGTCAAGTTTTCAGGCGATCTGGACGCGTCCAGCGTGCCTGACCACGCCGGGCTGGCTGAACTACGCCAGCGGGTCATCGCCGAGAACGGTGCCGGGGCCGAGCGCGACTATTTCCATTTCAAGCCGATCTGGCAGCGGGCGCTGATCGTCGCCGCGGGACCGGCGGCCAACTTCCTGCTGGCCATCGTGCTTTTCACAATCCTGTTCAGTGTCGTGGGTGAGCAGATCGTGGCCCCCCGCGTGGCGCGGGTCGTTCCCGGCACGCCCGCGGCCGAGGCAGGCTTCCAGCCTCGCGATCTGATCGTAGCCGTCAACGGCGAGGCGGTTCAGGAAGGTGCCGAGGTCACGCGCATCGTCATCATGAGCGCCGGCGATCCCCTCCGGTTCACCGTGGACCGCGGAGGACAGCAGGTGTTCCTGACGGCCACGCCGCAGCGCCGCGAAGAGCAGGATGAACTGGCCGGGCGGGTCAAGATCGCTCGCATCGGGCTGGAGATGGCACCGCTGGCGCAGGACTACCGCTTCCGCCGCCTGAATCCGCTTGAGGCCGCCGGCAAGGGTGCCGAGACGATCAGCGAGACCGTGGGAACGACCGCCACCTACATCGGCCGCATCTTCACGGGCAAGGAATCGGGTGACCTGCTGAACGGACCGCTCGGAATCGCCAAGGCGGCCGGGGGGGTCACCCGTCAGGCTGTGGCGGCGAATCCCGACCCGATCTGGATGGCGGCGAACCTCGCGCTGACGTTTCTTCAGTTCGCCGCCATAGTTTCGATCGGAATTGGCATTGTAAACCTCTTGCCGATTCCGGTTCTGGATGGGGGGCATCTGCTGTTTTACGCATATGAAGCTGTGGCCCGCAGGCCAGTCCCCGCCAGCGTTCAGGAGGTCAGCTATCGCGTCGGCCTTGCTTTGCTGGCGGGATTGATGTTGTTCGCCACTTGGAACGACTTGCAAAAGCTGAGCCTGTTCAAATTCCTCGGCGGGCTCGCATGACGAGCCGACGCCAGCCCCCGATGGTTTCCCGCATGATCCGACAAGACGCGTCTGCCCTCCGTTTCGCCCGGCGCCTGAGCCCGAGCTTGCTAGCCCTTGTGGTCGCGGCCGGAATGGCTGGCCCGGTGCTGGCTCAGTCCGCGCCGGCGGCAGCTTCCGCCATGCAGGCCGGCGCGCCGGCCGAACCGGCTCCGGCAGCCCAGGCCGCGCCTGTCCAGGAAGAGCGGCTGGTCGTCAACCGCATCCTGGTGCGTGGCAACCAGCGCATCGATCAGACCACAGTCCTGTCCTATCTGCCGATCCAGCCCGGTGATGTGGTCGATGCCTCGGTCCTCGACGTCGCTGTCCGCACCCTGACCCGGACCCAGCTGTTCGCAGACGTCCAGCTCGGGATCTCGAACGGCGATCTGATCGTCGAGATCGTCGAGAACCCCATCATCAACCAGGTGGTGTTCGAGGGGAACGGGGCGCTCAGCGAAGACAAGCTGACCAAGGAAGTTACGCTGAAGCCACGGGGCATCTACACCCGCGCCCGCATCCAGGAAGACGTCGGCAAGATCGTCGAGCTGTATCGCCTGTCCGGCCGTATTTCTGCGACCGTCACGCCCAAGATCGTCCAGCTGGAACAGAACCGCGTCGACGTGGTGTTCGAGATCGACGAAGGTCCTGAAACCGGCGTGCGTGCGATCACCTTCCTCGGCAACAGCGCCTTCTCGGACAACGATCTTCGCGGTGTCATGGTCACACAGCAGTCGGCCTGGTACCGGCTGTTCACGACCAACGACAACTACGATCCCAACCGCCTGGACTATGACCGCGAGCAACTTCGGAAATTCTACACCAACCGCGGCTTTTATGATTTCCGGGTTCTGTCGGCGATCTCGGAACTGACGCCCAATGACACCGCCTTCGGCATCACCATGACGGTGGACGAAGGGGACAGGTATAATTTCGGCACAGTGGATGTGGTCACCGAGAACGACCGGCTGAACCCCGAGTTCCTGAAGCTGCTTCTGCCGATCAGGAGCGGCGATCTGTACGAGAGCGACAAGATCGAGACGGCGGTTGATGCCCTGACCTTCGCCGCCGGTTCGGCGGGCTATGCGTTTGTCGAGATTGAGCCGACCTACAGGGCCAATCCCGAGACCGACACCGTCGATGTCACCTTCAACATCAAGGAAGGCCAGCGGGTCTACGTCGACCGGATCAATGTGATCGGCAACACCCGCACCCTAGACAACGTCGTCCGCCGCGAGATGATGCTGACGGAGGGCGACGCTTTCAATCGCACGCTCCTCGAGCGTTCGCGCAACAATCTGCGGGCCCTGGGCTTCTTCAAGGACGTCACGGTCGAGGAGGCGCGTGGATCGGCGCCTGACCGATCCGTGGTCAATGTGACCGTCACCGAGCAGCCCACCGGCGAACTCTCGGTCGGTGCGGGCTTCAGTTCGGTCGACTCCTTTGTCGTCAACCTTGGCATCACAGAGCGCAACTTCCGCGGCCGTGGCCAGAACGTCGTGGCGCGTCTCGAGTGGGGCTCGTTGCGCCAGCAGATCGACTTCCGCTTCACCGAGCCCAAATTCCTCGGCCGCGATCTTCGCGCCGGGTTCGACGCGTTCCACTCGCGCTATGACCTGAGCAAATACTCGTCATATGACTACCGCTCGACCGGTGGGGGGCTGCGGCTGTCGTACCCGTTGAACGGCTACACCTTGCTGAGCACGCGCTACTTCCTCAAGAGCGACGAGATCATCGTTCCCACAGGCTATTGCAACGCCTCCGGTTCAGGCTCGAGCGCTCTTTGTGACCAGGTCGGATCGTTCCTCAATTCATCGGCGGGCTACACCCTGCTGGTCGACCGGCGGAACGATCCCGTCCGGCCCACGCGCGGATGGACCGGTTCGTTCCGTCAGGACTTCGCGGGCATCGGCGGCGACGTGAACTATGTGAAGACCGAAGGTGATGTCTCTGCCTATTGGGGTATCACGCCGGAATGGGTCGTTACGGCCTCGGCCTCGACCGGCTATATCGCGGGCTGGGGTGGGGATCCGATCCGGATCAATGACCGCTTCTTCAAAGGCGGCAACAGTTTCCGTGGCTTTGAAACCGCCGGCCTGGGTCCGCGCGATCTGACCACGAGAGATGCTCTGGGCGGCAATTTCTATGCCATCGGAACCCTGGAACTGACCGTCCCGAACTTCCTGCCGGAACAGTACGGGATCAAGACGTCCCTGTTCGCCGATGTGGGGACACTCGGCGTGCTTGACGCGCGTTATACGGTGAATTCTCTGGGCAGCCCGGACCCCAACATCGTTGATGAGCTGAAGCTCCGCGCCACGGCGGGTGTCAGCATTCACTGGCGTTCGCCGATGGGGCCGATCCGATTCGACCTGAGCCAGATCATCGGCAAGGAAATCTACGACAAAACAGAAACGTTCCGCTTCTCGACCTCAACACAGTTCTAGCCGCGGACCCGATTTCCGCTTCAAAGGTTCAAGATGAAATTGTTCGCTCTCGGCGCTTTCGCGCTCGCTTCCCTGGCCGCCGGCGCTGCCGCCGCCCAGGCGCAGGCTCCGTCCAACCCGGGCCCGGTGATCGCAGGCGTCTGCGTCTTCCATAACGACCGCCTTCTCGCGACGTCCACTGCCGGCCAGTCGGTTCAGGCCGGTATGCAGCGCCTGGTTACGGAGGTGCAGGGCGAGATCCAGCCCTACGCCGCGGTGATCCAGACCGAGGTGCAGCAGCTGCAACAGGGCGGTGCCGCAGCCGACCCGCAAGGCACGCGTCGTCAGGCGCTTCAGCAGCGGGTGCAGGAAGCCCAGCAGCTGGAGCAGACTCGCCAGGCCGAGCTGCAATACACCCAGCAGCTTCAGGTCCGGGCTATCGCCCAGGCCGCCGATCCGATCCTGGTCGCCGTCTATCAGGAGCGCGGCTGCGGCCTGCTTCTGGACCGTTCGGCCGTCTATATCTCCAACCCGGCGATGGACATCACCGACGTGGTCATCCAGCGTCTGAACACGGCCCTGCCGTCGCTGAGCTTCAACCGCACCCCGGTGCCGGCCCAGGCTTCCGCGCAGTAAGGCCGCCATGCCCGATCCGCGCTTTTTCGACAGCCTGCCGGCGCTGAGCGTCGCCGAGCTTGCCGACCGGATCGGGGGCGAAACGCAAAGAGGCGGAGACCTTCGGGTCTCCGCCGTCGCCCCGCTGGCTTCGGCGGGGCCAACCGAAGTCGCTTTCCTCGGCGACCGCAAATTCCTCTCCGCCCTGACCGAAACGCGCGCCGGCTGTGTGATCCTGCCGAAGAGCGCAATCGAATCGGCACCGCCTGGTGCGGCCGTTATCGTGTCGGGCGAAGCGCAGGCGGCCTGGGCGCGGGCGTCGAGCCTGTTTCACCGACCGGTCGTCCTGGCCCGGGCCGCCGATGCGGGCGAGGTGTCTGAGGACCCGTCTGTCGTGGTCGAGCCCGGCGTTGTGCTGGGGCCCGGTGTCCGCATCGGGCGCGGCAGCCGTATCGGCGCGAATACGGTCATCGGGCCGGGTGTCCAGATCGGGCGCGACTGCCAGATCGCCGCCAACGTCACGATCGGATTCGCCCTGATCGGCGATCGAGTGAAGATTCTGGCCGGAGCCCGCATCGGGGAGCCGGGATTCGGCGCCTCCGGGTCAAAGGATGGCCCCATCGACATTCCCCAACTCGGCCGCGTGATTCTGCAGGACGGCGTCACCGTGGGCGCGAACTCCTGTATCGACCGCGGTGCCTATGACGACACGGTGATCGGCGAGAACACGAAGATCGATAATCTGGTCATGATCGGCCACAACTGCGTGATCGGCCGCAACTGCCTGATGGCGGCGAATACCGGCATTTCCGGATCGGTTATCGTCGGTGACAACGTCATATTCGGTGGCAAGGCGGGCATCGGCGACCACATTCGCATCGGTGAAGGCGCACGGATCGCGGCCGGTGCCGGCGTCCTCGCGGATGTCCCCGCCGGCGAGACCTGGTCCGGCTACCCGGCCAAACCGCTGCGTCAGTTCTTGCGCGAAACGATCTGGCTCGCCAAACAGGCATCCGGAAAGGCGCGGTCGTAAGCGCCGACGGCGAGGAAGCCCGCAGGATGAGTGAAGACGGCAAGATCGATTATGCCGAGGTGATGCGGCGTCTGCCCCATCGCTATCCCTTCCTGCTGGTCGACAAGGCGGAAGACTTCGTCGCCAACACCTCGATTACCGGCATCAAGAACGTCACGCACAACGAACCCTATTTCCCGGGACATTTTCCCATCGATCCGGTCATGCCTGGTGTGATGATCATCGAGGCCATGGCCCAGACGGGCGCGCTGTTGATGTCCAAGTCGATGGATGTCGAGGTCGAGGGCAAGGTGATCATGTTCATGTCGATCGACGGCGTGCGGTTCCGCAAGCCGGCCCGTCCCGGCGATCAGCTGCGGATGCAGGTGGTGGTAACGAAGATCCGGGGCGACATCTTCAAGTTCCGTGGCGAGACCTTCATCGACGGCAAGCTGGCGTCAGAGGCGGACTTCGCCGCCATGATGGTCACGATCGACAAGCCGGTGCCCGCGTGAGCCGAATCCATCCCACAGCCGTCGTGGATCCCGGTGCGCGGCTGGCCGACGGGGTCGAGATCGGGCCGTGGTGCGTCGTGGGCCCCGGCGTGGTTCTGGAAGACGATGTGCGGCTGGTCAGTCACGCCGTTGTCCAGCAGGATACGACGGTCGGGGCGCGCACCGTCATCCATCCCTTTTGCGTCATGGGCGGCGACCCGCAGCATACGGGCTACAAGGGCGAGTCGGTGCGGCTCGAGATCGGGCCCGACAACAGCATCCGCGAGCACTCGACCTTCAACCGGGGTACACCGCAGGGTACGGGCGTGACCCGCGTCGGCTCCCACGGCCTGTTCATGACCGGAGCCCATGTCGGCCACGACTGCGTCGTCGGGGACCATGTCGTGATGGCCAACAATGCCACACTGGGCGGTCATGCACGCATTGGCTCAAAGGTCTTCCTCGGCGGTCTGGCCGCTGTGCACCAGAACGGCCGGGTGGGGCAGGGGGCCATCGTCGGTGGTCTTGCTGCGGTAACGCGCGATGTCATTCCCTACGGTTCGGCCTGGGGTAATCACGCCCAACTGCACGGATTGAATCTGATCGGCCTGAAGCGGAAGGGCTATGACAGGACGGCGATCCGCCGCCTGCTGGGTGCCTATCGCGACCTCTTCGAGGGCAGCGGGACTTTTGCCGAGCGGCTGGACGCGGTTGAAGGCGGCTATGCGGACCTGCCCGAGATCATGGAAATCACGGCCTTCATTCGCGAGGACGGCAAACGGCCCCTTTGCCTGCCGGGCGAATGAGCGGCGCCGGGATCGGCAGCAAGCTGGGCCTGATTGCCGGCGGCGGTGCGCTTCCCATATCGGTCGCTGCCCGGTGTGAGGCCGAAGGACGGCCGGTGTTCGTGGTGCGCCTTGCCGGCTTCGCTGATCCGCATCTGGCCCGTTATCCCGGCATCGAGGCGGGCCTGGCCGAGATCGGCAAGGTCTTGTCGGCGCTGAAGAAGGCGGGCTGTGCCGCGGTGACGTTCGCTGGAACGGTGAACCGACCGGATTTCAGGACTCTGAAGCCCGACCTGAAGGGCGCGACCCTGTTGCCGGGCATCGTGGCCGCGGCGACGAAGGGCGATGATGCGCTGTTGCGCAAGATCCTGTCGGTATTCGAGAATGAGGGTTACGCCATCGAGGGGGCTGACGACATTCTGGGCGGTGAGACGCTTCCGGCTGGAGCTCTCGGTGCCGTTCGACCGTCACCGGAGCAGTTATCCGACCTCCGGAAAGCGCTACATGTTGCGGAAAAGGCGGGAGAACTCGACATTGGTCAGGGCGCGGTGGTTTGCGACGGCCTGGTCCTGGCCGTCGAGGCCCAGGAGGGGACCGACGCCATGCTGGCGCGGGTTGCCGCATTGCCGGCGGACCTGCGCGGATCAACGACCCACCGAAAGGGCGCGCTCGGCAAGACGCCCAAGCCGATCCAGGACCTGCGCGTCGACATGCCCGTCATGGGTGCGCGCACGATCGAGATGGCGGCGGCTGCGGGTCTGGCAGGCGTCGGCGGCGTCGCCGGCAAGCTGATCCTGATCGACCATGCCGCCATCGTCGAGACCGCCGACCGGCTGGGCCTGTTCGTCTGGGGCGAGATGGGCGCATGAGCCGGCCGCTGAAGGTCATGCTGGTCGCTGCCGAAGCGTCCGGCGACGCCCTGGGCGCGGGTCTGGCCGGGGCACTGAAGGCTCGCCTGGGTCCGAAGGTGACCTTTGTCGGCGTAGGCGGGCCGCGCATGGCCGAACAGGGGGTCCGCAGCCCGTTCGATATTGCCGAATTGTCCATTCTCGGCTGGATCGAGGGATTGAAGGCCTATGGCCTGGTCAAGCGCCGGGTGAGCGACACCGTCGCGCTGGCTGTCGCCGAGAAACCGGACGCCGTGGTCCTGATTGACAGCTGGGGCTTCACAATCCGGGTCGCCAAGGCGCTGAAGACGGCCCTGCCCGGGGTACCTCTGATCAAATACGTTGGACCGCAGGTCTGGGCGTCGCGGCTTGGCCGGGCGAAGACCCTGGCGGCGTCCGTGGATCATCTGCTGGCCTTGTACGCTTTCGACGCACCGTGGTTCGAGCGCGAGGGTCTGCCGACGACGGTCGTGGGATCGCAGGCGCTGCACGTCGATTTCGGCGAAGCGGATCCGGCGGCGTGGCGGGCTTTACGGGGTATCGCGACCGATGCCCGGCTGTTGTTGGTCCTGCCGGGCAGTCGCCCCTCCGAGATCCGGCTGATGACCCCGGTCTATGAAGCCGCCATCGCGCAGCTCAAGGCAGCAGACCCGGCGCTCGAGGTCGCGGTGGTCGCAGCGGGTACGGTGGCGGACGATGTCACGGGCCGTGTGGCCGGCTGGCCGTTCCGGGCGCATCTGGTCGCCGAACGCGAGAAATACGCCGCCATGCGTGCCGCCACAGTGGCGCTGGCCACAAGTGGGACGGTCTCGACCGAACTCGCATTGGCCGGCGCGCCGATGGTCATCGCCTACCGCTTCCAGCCGCTCAGCTATGCGATCATGAAGCCGTTCTTCACCGGCAAATACGCCACCCTGTTCAACCACGCCGCCGATTCGGAGATCGCGCCGGAGTTGATCCAGAATGATGCGACGCCGGAGAAGCTGGCTGCGGCGGTCGGCCGTCTGCTGGCCGACCCGGAGGCTCGGCGGGTGCAGGCGGAAAGGCAGACGGCCGCGCTGGAGCTGATGGGCCGGGAGGGACGTGACCCGTCGGAGATCGCGGCTGAGGCGATATTGCGGGTCATCGCCGGACACACCAGCTAGAGAGAACGGCGCAATACAGAAAGGCAGGCGGCCATGATGATGATGCGAACCCTGGCCCTGGTGGTGGTCGGCATGCTTGCGCTCGGCGGGCCTGCCAATGCCGGTCCGGATGAGGATCGGGCGATCGTGGAAGCGCTCTACAGCCGCGTCTTCAACGGCAAGGACCTCACCGCCGTGCCGGATCTGATCGCGGTCGACTACATCCAGCACAATCCGGCGATCGAGACCGGGCGGGACGCCTTCATCGCCGCCTTTACCGGTTATTTTGCCGCCGTTCCCGGCCTGACGGTGGACATCAAGCGCATCATCGCCGCCGACAGCCTCGTCGTGGTTCATTCGCACTGGCGTGACAGCCCGACCGAGCGCGGCCAGGCCGTCATAGACATCTACCGGATCGAGAACGGCAAGATCGCCGAACACTGGGACGTGGTTCAGCCCATCCCGGCGACAGCCGCCAACGACAACGGCCGGTTCTGAGTCTCAGCCCCGCGACTGGATCGGCACATAGTCCCGCTCGGTCGGCCCGGTGTAGAGTTGGCGCGGGCGGCCGATCTTCTGGGTCGGATCGCCGATCATTTCCTGCCACTGGGCGATCCAGCCGACGGTGCGGGCCAGCGAGAACAGCACGGTGAACATCGAGGTCGGGAAGCCCATCGCCGACAGGGTGATACCCGAATAGAAGTCGACGTTCGGGAACAGCTTCCGCTCGATGAAATACTCGTCCGACAGGGCGATACGCTCCAGCTCCTTGGCGACCTGGAACAGCGGGTCGTTGGGATCGCCGACGGCGGCCAGCACCTCGTCGGCACTCTCCTTCATCACCTTGGCGCGAGGGTCATAGTTTTTATACACGCGGTGGCCGAAGCCCATCAGCTTGTATTTCTTGGCCTTCACGCCCTCGATGAACTCCGGGATCTTGTCGGGAGTGCCGATCTCCTTGAGCATGTTCAGGGCTTCTTCATTGGCGCCGCCGTGCGACGGGCCCCAGAGGCAGGCGATGCCGGCCGCGATACAGGCGAACGGATTGGCGCCCGAAGACCCGGCCAGGCGGACGGTCGAGGTCGAGGCGTTCTGCTCATGGTCGGCGTGCAGGATGAAGATGCGGTCCATGGCCTTGGCCAGCACCGGATTGACCACATAGTCCTCGGCCGGGACCGCGAAACACATCCGCAGGAAATTCTCGGCGTAGGTCAGTTCGTTACGCGGCGAAACAAAGGGCTGGCCGATGTGGTATTTATAGGCCCGGGCCGCGATCGTGGGCATCTTGGCGATCAGCCGGATGGCCGAGATATTGCGCTGGACCGGATCATGGATGTCCAGGCTGTCGTGATAGAAGGCGGACAGGGCACCGACGGTACCGACCATGATCGCCATCGGATGGGCGTCGCGGCGGAAGCCTTCGAAGAAGCGGTCGAACTGGGCATGCAGCATGGTGTGCATGGTGATGTTCCGCTCGAAGGCTTCATACTCTGCTGCCGTCGGCAGTTCGCCGTGCAGCAGCAGGTGACAGACTTCGAGGAAGTTGGATTGCGAGGCCAGCTGGTCGATCGGATAGCCGCGGTGCAGCAGGGTGCCCACGTCGCCGTCGATAAAGGTCAGGGCGCTTTCGCAGGCGGCAGTCGAGGTGAAGCCGGGATCGTAGGTGAAGGCGTCGGTCGCGGCGTAAAGCTTACGAATGTCGATGACGTTCGGACCGGTCGAACCCGCCAGAACAGGCAGTTCGACGCTCTTGTCGCCGTAGGTGAGGGTCGCCGTGCCGGCGGGTTTGGCTTGTTCAGTCATTGCAGCCCCTGGGGGTTAGGCGGAGACCGGCGCGGAGAGGCGCAATCCACGGTCTGATGAATTGTCAGATAGTCTGTTGCAGCGCATCATCCAAGCGTCCGAGGCTTTCTTCGCGCCCCAAAGCCGCCAATGTTTTCGCGATGTCGGGCGAGACGCCGTCTCCGGTCAAGGCCGCGCGGACCGCAGGGCCGATCTTGCCGAAGCCGACCGCCTCTTCCTCGGCGAAGACCTTGAGTTCGGCCTCGAGCGCGAAGACGTCCCAACTGGCGAACAGTTTTAGTCGATCGCGCAGGCGGGCGATGCGTTCGCCCGATTCGCCCGTCAGCATGGGCAGGCCCTTTTCATAGACTTTCAGCGGTCGCGACCGCAGCACGAAGGCGGTCTGGTCGGCCAGTTCGAGCGCGGTTTTCGCCCGGTCCTTCACGAACGGCATGGCCTTGAGCAGACGCGCCTCGTCGTCGGGTCCGAGCGCGTGGCCGCGCGCCAGATGCATGTCCAGGGTCATCTTGGCCAGCCGGTCGTCATCGGCGAGGCGGATCCAGTGGGCGTTCACATGGGCCAGCTTGTCGAAGTCCAGCCGCGCAGGGGCCTTGCCGACCCCGTCCAGGTCGAACCATTCCATCGCCTGGGCGTCGTTGAACAGTTCGTCGTCGCCGTGGGCCCAGCCCAGCCGCGCCAGATAGTTGCGCATGGCCTCGGGCAGATAGCCCATGGCGGCATATTCGTGGACCGCCTGGGCCCCGTGACGCTTGGACAGTTTGGCGCCGTCCGGGCCGTGGATCAGGGGGATGTGGGCGAAGACGGGCCGTGCCCAGTCCAGGGCGTCATAGATCAGGCTCTGGCGTGCGGCATTGTTCAGGTGGTCGTCGCCGCGAATGACGTGGGTTACGCCCATGTCGTGATCATCCACGACCACGGCCAGATTGTAGGTCGGCGCCCCGTCCGAGCGCAGCAGGACCAGATCGTCGAGATCGTCATTGGCCCAGTTGACCGTGCCCTGGACCGCGTCCTCGACCGTCACCTGACCGGGCAGGGGACGGCGAAAGCGCACGACGTGCGCCCGGGACAGGTCGTCGACCGTCGGTTCGCGGTCACGCCAGGGCGATTCGAAGGTTCGGCGTTCGGCCTTGGCCAGATCGCGCAGGCGGCCGGTCTCATCGGCCGAGGTGAAGTCGCGGTAGGCGGCCCCGCGCTCCAGCAGCGCGTTGACGACTTCGCGGTGGCGATCGGCGCGACTGAACTGGAACACCGGTTCCTCGTCGGCGAACAGCTCCAGCCAGCTCAGACCGTCGAAAATGGCCTTTACCGCTTCGTCGGTCGAGCGTTCGCGATCGGTGTCCTCGACCCGGACGAGGAACTTCCCGTTGTGTCCCTTGGCATACAAATAGTTGAAAAGCGCCGTCCGGGCGCCTCCTATGTGCAGGGAACCGGTTGGCGAGGGGGCAAAGCGGGTGACGACGGCGGGCTTGGTATCAGATGGGGAGGCCATGGCGGGCGTTATAGCGCCGACGCCGCCAAAGCCCAGCCTCGGCGAACGGGCGCGTCTTTTCGTGAGGGACCAGGTGGCGGCCCAGACCCTGCGGTGGCGGATGTGGTCGCCCGTGGCGTTCGGCGGCGGTTGCGCCGGCTATTTCGCGCTGAAGAGCGAACCGTCCGCCTGGACGCTGGGGGTCGGGGCGATGGTGGCGGCGGGTCTGTGGCTCGGTGCCCGACGGCTGGCGCTGGGCCGGATGTGGACCCTGCCGCTGCTGATGCTGGCCTGTTTCACCCTGGGGGTCGCGGTCGCCAAGTGGCGGACGGATGCCGTCGCGGCCCCCATTGTCCCGGCCATGGCCGAGCCGACCCTCGTCGAAGGCTGGGTGATCGATGTCGACAGTCCGGGATCGGCCGGGCCCCGGGTGGTGATCGCGCCGGTGCGTATCCGGGGGCTGACGCCGGAACAGACGCCGGTCCGCCTGCGCGCGACCGTGCGGGGCGAGGTCCCGGCCCCGGGCCAGGCCGTGCGGCTGTTCGCCATCCTCAATCCGCCTCCGGCCCCGGCCAGCCCGGGGGCCTATGATTTCGGCCGCAACGCCTACTTCCAGAGCCTGGGCGGGGTGGCGTTCGCGCTCGGCGAGACCCGACCTGCGTATCTGGCACCGCCTCCCTGGCGGGTGCGGGCGGCCATGGCGGTCAACGGGATGCGGTTCGACCTGGCCAGCCGCATCGTCGCCCGTCTGGGCGAGCGGACCGGCGGAATCGCCGCCGCCATGACCACGGGGCAGGAGGCCTGGCTGAACCCGGACGACGTCGATGTGATGCGGGATTCCGGACTGGCGCATATCCTGTCGATCTCGGGCCTTCACATGGCTGTGGTCGGGGGCTTTGCGTTCTTCCTCGTGCGCCTGCTGGTCGCCGCCTGGCCCTGGCTGGCGCTCCGCGTGTCGGGCAAGAAGGTCGCGGCGGTCGGGGGCCTGCTGGCGGTCGGGACCTATCTGGTGGTCTCGGGCGCGCCGCCGCCGGCCGAGCGGGCGGCGATTACGGCGTCCATCGCCTTTATGGCCATCCTGCTGGACCGGCAGGCCATCACCATGCACGCCCTTGCAGTGGCGGCCTTCGCGGTTCTGTTGATGCAGCCCGAGGCGATCGTGACGCCCGGTTTCCAGATGTCATTCGCGGCCACCGCGGCTCTGGTGGCCCTGGTCGAGGCCTGGCCGCAGCGGCCGAAGGAACTCTCGGCTCCCCTGCCGATCCTGATCGTCCAGAGGGCCGGGGCCTGGCTGGGTGCCGCCATTCTGGCCAGTCTGGTCGCGGGCGCGGCGACCGGGCCCTTCGCCATGCAGCATTTCAACCGCACGGCCATGTACGGGCTGTTGGCGAACCTGGCGACGGCACCGGTGTCGGACTTTCTGATCATGCCAATGCTGGCACTGGGGGCCCTGCTGGAGCCGACGGGACTGGGCGCGCCCTTCCTGTGGCTGGCGGGGCAGGGGATCGGACTGATGCTGGCCATCGGCACATGGACGGCCGGACTGCCGGGCGCGGTGCGGACGGTGGCCAGTGCGCCGGATTACGTCCTGCCGATCGCCTTTCTGGGCGTGCTGTTCTGTTGTCTTTGGCGGGGACCGCTGCGGTGGCTGGGACTGCCGTTCGCGGCCGCCGTCATGCTGTGGCCGCGCAGCCCCACACCGGATGTCTGGATCGGCGACGGGGGAACCAATGCGGCGTTTGTCGAAGCGGGACAGGCGACGGTCATGCGGCCCGGCGTGCGCCAATTCGCGGTCGATGTCTGGTCGCGGAGACGCGGTGTGCTGCCGGTCGAGCGGGCCCCGGCGGGCTGGACCTGCAGCCGGTCTTCCTGCGCGCCCGACACGCCGTCGGCGGGTCCCCTCGCCCTGTGGTGGGGCAATCGGGCCCCGTCCCTGGAACAGGTCGACGCGATGTGCCGTGCGGCCCTGGTGGTCAGTGTGCGTCCGGTTGTTCCGGCACTGCCGGCGTCATGCGATGGACGGCTGGTGCTGGACGGCACCGACTATGCGCGCGGCGGGGCCGTTGAGCTGTGGCGTGACCGCACGCCATCCGGCCCGCGCTGGCGTGCGGTCTGGTCAGCGGACGTACGCGGCGACCGACCGTGGTCCCGGACCGGATAACGGCTGCGCCGCTTCCGGGATGACTAGGAAAGGCCGTTGTCATCCCGGACCTGATCCGGGACGGGGTCAGTGATAGCGGCGGATAAGGCCGACCAGCTTGCCCTGGACCTCGACCTGATCCGGGCCGAAGATGCGGGTCTCATAGTTGCGGTTGGCGGGCTCGAGCGCGATCGAGCCGCCCTTCTTGCGCAGCCGCTTCAGCGTGGCTTCCTCGCCCTCGACCAGGGCGACGACGATCTCGCCCGATGAGGCGGTGTCGACGCGTTTGATGACCACCATGTCGCCGTCGAGGATGCCGGCCTCGATCATGGAGTCGCCCTCGATCTCGAGCATATAGTGCTCGCCCGCGCCCAGCATGGCCTCGGGCACCGGATAGCGGGCGGTCTCGTGTTCGATGGCGGCGATGGGTGTGCCGGCCGCGATCTTGCCCATCATCGACAGCTCGCGGGTGTCGTTGGCCGGACTTGCGGGAAGAGAGCGGCCGCCGCCCTCGATGACGCCAGGTGTGAAACCCGCCCGACCGCGCGGGGCACCGGCGGTGGCCTGTTCCGGCATCTTGGTGACTTCCAGTGCCCGGGCGCGGTGCGCCAGACGGCGGATGAAGCCGCGTTCCTCCAGCGCCGTGATCAGCCGATGGATGCCCGATTTGGATGCCAGATCCAGCGCCTCCTTCATCTCGTCAAACGAGGGGGAGACACCGGTCTCCTTGATCCGCTCGTGGATGAACATCAGGAGTTCGTGCTGTTTGCGCGTGAGCATGGCGTCGAATCGTCCAGAACAAGGCGTGAACCGTTGCCGATGTTCTGTAAGTGTTCTTGCCTAATGTCAACTTAACGGGAGCGCGTCTCTCCTGGACCGTCATCCTCGGGCTTGACCCGAGGATCAGAGGTTCGTGGGTCCGGGTGGCGGGTAGGGCCCGACGACCGCGCCCCATCAGCCTGTATCGCGAGGCGGACGATCTGATCCTCGGGTCAAGCCCGAGGATGACGATGTTGGTTTCAGGCGAGCAGCGCTCGCGTCGCGGCCTCGACGTCGTCCTGACGCATCAAGCTTTCGCCGACGAGGATGGCCTGGGCGCGGCCGTCCGAGACGCGGGCGACGTCGTCCTTCGTGAAGATGCCGCTCTCGGCTACCAGCAGGGCACCGGCCGGGCTCAGCAGGGCCAGCCGTTCTGTCACCGCCAGGTCGACCTCGAAGGTCCGCAGCGAGCGGTTGTTGATGCCGACCAGATCGCCGCCCAGATCGCACGCCCGCGCCATTTCGGCCTCGTCGTGGGTCTCGATCAGGGCGTCCATCCCGAACCGACGTGCCTCGGCCAGCAGATCGGCGGTGAGGGCGTCGTCGATCATGGCGAGAATGATCAGGATGCAGTCGGCACCCAGGGCCCGGCTCTCGGCCACCTGCCAGGGATCGACGAGGAAATCCTTGCGCAGGCAGGGCAGGGCGGTCGCCTCGCGGGCGGCGACGAGGAAGGTGTCGTCACCCTGGAAGCTGGGGCCGTCGGTCAGGACCGACAGGCAGGCCGCGCCGCCCCGCTCATAGGCGCGGGCGATGGCGGGCGGGTCGAAGTCGGCGCGGATCAGGCCCTTGGAGGGGCTGGCCTTCTTGATCTCGGCGATCAGTGCCGGGCGGCCGGGCGTGGCGCGACGGTCAAGGGCGGCGCGGAAACCGCGCGGGGCGGAGGCCTGACGCGCCAGCGCCTCGACGGCGTCCTGCGAGGTCGCGGCCTTGCGGGCGGCCACGTCGATACGCTTGTAGGCGGCGATACCGGCCAGGACATCACTCACGCGGGGTCTTCCTCGATGACGGTGTTGGTGGCCGCGACCAGATCGGCGAGGGCCTTTGCCGCACGGCCGTCGTCGATGACGGCGGCGGCCTGGGCCGCCCCCTCGGCCAGATCGGCGGCGCGGTCGGCGACGACCAGGGCCGCGGCGGCGTTCAGCAGCACGATGTCGCGGTAGGCACCGGCCTGACCCGCCAGAAGATTTTGCAGGGCCAGGGCGTTCTGTTCGGCGTCGCCACCGCGCAGGGCTTCGATCGAGGCGCGGGGCAGGCCCGCGTCCTCGGGCGTGACGGTGAAGCGACGGACGGCCCCGTCCTTCCACTCCGCCACCTCGGTCTCGCCCGTGGTGGTCAGTTCGTCGAGGCCCTGGCCGTGGACGGTCCAGGCGCGGGTCGCGCCGAGTCGCCCCAGCACCTCGGCCAGCGGTTCCAGCAGGCGGGGGTCATAGACGCCCATGACCTGACGTTTCGCCCCCGCCGGATTGGACAGCGGCCCCAGGAGGTTGAAGACGGTGCGGAAACCGATCTCGGCGCGCACCGGCCCGACATGGCGCATGGCTCCGTGGTAGGCGGGGGCGAAGAGGAAGGCGATGCCGGCCTCGTCCAGCGAGCGGCGCTGCTGGGCCGGGCTGGCCTGCAGATTGACGCCGAGCACCGACAGGACGTCGGAGGACCCGGATTTCGAGCTCATGGCCCGGTTGCCGTGTTTGGCGACCTTCAGGCCCGCACCGGCCAGCACCAGAGCGGCGGCGGTGGAAATGTTGAAGGTGTGCTGGCCGTCACCGCCGGTGCCGCAGGTGTCGATGACGTCATAGGGATGGTCCAGCGTCAGGGCCGCATCGCGCATGGCGGTGGCGAAGGCGGCGATCTCTTCCACCGTCTCGCCGCGTATGCGCAGGGCGGTCACGGCCGCCGCGACCTGGGCCGGGGTGGGCTCGCCGCGCAGACAGGCGGCGAAGAAGGCATGGGCCTCGTCCGGGGACAGCACGCGGCCGTCGACCAGCTTGGCCAGCAGGGGCTTGAAGCCGTCAGCCATCAGACCATCGCCCGGCGTTTGACATTGGCCAGATCGAGGAAATTGGCCAGCAGATCGTGGCCGTGTTCGGTGGCGATCGACTCCGGATGGAACTGGACGCCGTGGATCGGCCGCGTCCGGTGCGCCAGTCCCATGATCTCGCCGTCGGCGGTCCAGGCGGTCACCTCCAGCACATCCGGCAGGGTTTCGCGGCGGACGGCGAGGCTGTGATAGCGGGTGGCGGTGAAGGGCGAGGGCAGGCCCCGGAATACGCTCTGACCCGCATGTTCGATCGGCGAGGTCTTGCCGTGCATCAGCGTCTTCGCGCGGATCACCTCACCGCCGAACGCCTGACCCATGGCCTGGTGGCCGAGGCAGACGCCGAAGATCGGCAGGTCGTGCGGCGCAGTTTCGATCACCGCCAGGCAGATGCCCGCCTCGTTGGGCGTGCAGGGCCCCGGCGACAGCAGGATCGCCTCGGGCTTCAACGCGAAGGCCTCGGTGGCGGTCAGGTCGTCGTTGCGGACCACGCGCGTCTCCGCGCCCAGCTCCGCGAGGTAGTGGACGAGGTTGTAGGTAAAGCTGTCGTAGTTATCGACGACCAGGATCATGGTCTGGCTTCTAGGGGCTGCGGGGCCCTGCGCCAAGCGGGTGCGGCCGTAAGTCTTCGTTAACCGAACCGTCCTGAACTGGAACAGTCCAGCGGAGCCCGGCCATGAACGACAAGACCATTTCGAAGGCCCGCACGCTGCTGACGCCTGTGGTCAGGCCGGCCAATCCGTACGCGACCCTGGGTGCGGCCGCCCTCGCGGCGACGGCTGCGGTGCTGATGGCCGGGGTGCTGATCCTCGGGCCGGGCATCCGGTTCGACGAGACGGTCGTCTCGGCCCAACCCTGACCCTGGGCTAGCGGTTGCCGAAAGGATAGCGCCAGGCGTCCTCCGCGGCCCGCATGGGGGCCCGGGCCTTGGCCTGTGTCTCGGCATACTCGGCCGCCGGATCGCTGTCGGCGACGACGCCCGCTCCGGCCTGGACGTGGATCTTGCCGTCGGCGAACAGGGCTGTGCGCAGGACGATACAGATGTCGGCCTCGCCTCCCGCCGAGATATAGCCGACGCCGCCTCCGTAGCCGACGCCACGCTTGGTCGTCTCCAGTTCGTCGATGATCTCCATCGCCCGCACCTTGGGCGCGCCCGAAAGGGTGCCGGCGGGCAAGGCGGCCAACAAGGTGTCGACGGCGTCCAGCTTCGGATCGGCGTTACCCTGCACTTCCGAGACGATGTGCATGACCGAGCTGTAGCGTTCGATGCGGAAGCTCTCGATCACCTCGACCGTGCCGGGCGCGGCGACGCGGCCCACGTCGTTGCGACCCAGGTCCAGCAGCATCAGATGCTCGGCCCGTTCCTTGGGGTCAGCCAGAAGCTCAGCCTCAAGCGCGCGGTCGGCCTCGGGCGTGTCACCGCGTGGGCGGGTGCCGGCCAGGGGGCGGATGGTGACGCGACCGTCCTTGAGCCGGACCAGAATTTCCGGGCTCGAACCGGCCAGCTGGAAGTCGCCGAAGTCGAGGAAGAACAGATAGGGCGAAGGATTCGACCGGCGAAGGGAGCGGTAGAAGGCGAAGGGATCGGCGGTCCAGGGCGCGGCGAAACGATGGCTGAGCACCACCTGGAAGATGTCGCCGGCACCGATATAGTCCTTGGCCCGGGCCACGAGCGCGCTGAAGGCGGGGGCATCGACCGGAGAGGCGAAAGCAGGTGCCGGGGCCTCGATCGCCACGGGCAGGGCCGGCAGGGGGGCGCGGAGTTCGGCCTCGAACGCATCGAGTCGGGCGACGGCGGCGGCGAAGGCAGCCCCGGCGCTCGCGCCGCTGTCGGGATAGCTTGCCGAGACCAGCACGATCTCATGCCGGACGGAATCGAAGATGGCGACGAGGGCCGGTCGGGTCAGCACGGCGTCCGGCAGATCGAGCGGGTCGGGGTTGGGCGCGCCGAGGGGTTCGAGCAGGCGAACCATGTCGTAGCCGAAGACACCGAACAGGCCTGCGGCCATCGGCGGCAGGCCATCGGGCAGTTCGAAGCGAGAGGCCGCCATCAGCCGGCGCAGCGAAGCCAGGGGGTCGCCGGCTTCTGCCGAATACCGGTCCGCAGCGATCGCCGGACCGCGCGCCAGGTCCGCGCGGCCGTCCCGGCAGCGCCAGACGACGTCCGGCTCTCGCGTGATGATCGAATAGCGCCCGTTGACAGCGCCGCCCTCGACCGATTCCAGCAGGAAGGCGTGGGTTCGACCGTGGCCGACCTTCAGAAACGCCGAGACGGGAGTCTCGAGGTCGTCCACCAGCCGGCGGACGACGACGCGCGGGAGGCCGGCGGCCCACCCGCGCTGGAAGTCGTCGAACGCTGCGGCGTCGCTGCTTCCGGTCATTGACCCGGCGCGGGCGCCGGACGGCCGGGTGTCGCCGCGCCCGGAGTGGCCGCGGGCGCTTCGGCCGGCAAACCAAGCGCAGCGCGGGCCAGGGCTTCGTCGTAGCGGGCCTTGGAGCCGGACGCCGCGGCTTTCAGAGCCATTTCGCCGACGGCGTTGACGTTGTCGCTGGCCATGCGCTGGCGGAACTCGTTGGCGACCGGAGCTGCCAGGACAGAGGGAGCGGCGATAATCCGGTCGGTGCGGCCAATCACGAAGGTGTCGGCGGTGTTCTGCTGCGAGAACATTTCGCCGCGGCCGCTGCTGAACACGCCCTGGACGACCCCCTGGCCCCGCGCCTGTGCGGCTTGTCGGGTCAGCCCGGTCGCGGTCTGGATCGTGGCACCAGCCGATGCGGCCACGGCGGCGATGTCTTCGCCGCCACGCACGCGAGCAGCGAGGGCATTGGCGCGGGTCGTCAGCAGGCGGACGTTTTCACGCAGAATCCATTGCTGGGCCAGCGGACCGCGGATGCCCTCGAGCGGCGGCAGGGCGGCGGGGATGACCTCGTCGACGCGAACCACGAAATACTGGCCCTGGCCCATGTCGATGACTTCGCTTTCGGCCCCCTTGCCCAGTGTGGCCATGGCCTGAACCAGTTGGGGCGGCAGGGCGGGGTTGATGGGCTGGCCGTTGCGCAGATTTCCGTCCTCGCGGATGGCCGGAACCTGGATGATGCGGGCCCCGATCTCGCGCACGGCGACGTCCAGCGTCTTGCCGTCCTGACGCGCCTTCTCATAGGCCTCGACCCGGTTGTAGACGGCGGCGCGGGCATCTTCGGCGCGAAGCTCCTGAATAACCTGCTCGCGCACGTCGGTGAGCGTCGCAGCGCGACCGGGCGTGATCGCCGTAACCCTGGCGACGACGAAGCCGACGCTGGCCTGGACCGGGGCGGATACCTCGTTCGCGGCCAGTCCGAACACGGCGGCGGCGATGGCGGGGTCGCCCAGCGCGCTGCGCGGCGTGTCCGCATAGTCGGCGGGCTGGATGTTGTTGGCACCGGCCACTGCGGCCGGGGTCTGTCCGGCGCGCAGGGCGGCCGCGATACGGTCGGCGGCCGCTCGGTTCGGGGCGGTCAGCGTCACGAAGGTACGCTTCTCGGGCAGCGACAGGGCGTCACGGCGGAAGTTGAACCGCTCCTCGATGCGGGCATCCGTGATGGGTGTCGAGGCGGCGGCCTGGTCATCGAACAGCACTACCGAGGCCGTGCGCGCCTCGGGCAGACGCAGCTGGGTGGCGTTCTGGTTCATGAAGGTGGTCAGCTGGGCGTCGGTCGGGGCAGGGGCCGTGCCGGCCATGGCCTGGGTGACGGTGAACCAGCGACCGTCGCGTGTTTCCAGCGCCTGGCTGGCGAGTATGGCACCATAGATGCGGGGCAGGCGCATGCCGGCGCCGAGGGCGACACCGAAATGCTGGGTCGAATACTGGTCCCGAAGCTGCTCCTCGAACATCTCGGGCGTGGCGTTGCTTTCCGCCAAACGAGCCCGGTACTGGTTCTCGTCGAACTTGCCGGTGACTGAATCGAAGAAGCCCGGTGCCTGGCGAATCTGCCGCAGAACCAGTTCCTTGCCGGGCCGGATGCCGGACTGCCAGGCCCAGTTCAGGAAACCGAGCTGCTGGGACTTCTGCTGCAGGTACTGGACCAGGCCGCCCTGGCCGATCAGCTCCTCGAAGGTCAGCGCGCGCCCGGCCTGCTCCTGGGACTGCTGGAGGATACGGTCCATCTCGGACCGGAACTCGGTCTGGCTGAGGCTGCGCTCTCCGGCGCTGACCACGTGTTTGGGGCCCATATTGCCGAGAATGTCGAGTTGGGTGCCGCCGGTGACGAGCAGTCCCATCGCGAGAACGACGAGCAGCCCTATGGCCCATTTTGACTTGGCGAAGGTGCGGAACGCTTTGAGCATGGTCGGTCCTGGCGGATCAGCAGCGAGAGTGTCGCTTGGCCTATAGGGTGTCAGCGACCCGCACGGCAAGACGATGGCACCCTCTCGAATCCGGATGGCTTGGCTTGTACGAGCCTGCCGCATAGAAGGCGGCCATGAAACAACCCGTGAAACTGATCGCCGGCAACTGGAAAATGAACGGTCTCGGCGCAAGTCTGGCCGAGGTCGAAGCCCTTTGCGCCGCGCTGCAAAGCCAGCCGGCGGCCTGCCGCGTGGCCCTTTGTCCGCCGTCTACTCTGGTAGAGCGCATGGCGCGCACGACGGCTGGAAGTCCGATCGAGATTGGTGGGCAGGACTGCCGGGCCGAAACCCATGGGGCCTTCACCGGCGATATCTCCGCCGCGATGCTAAAGGACGCTGGCGCGATCCTGGTCATCCTCGGGCATTCCGAGCGGCGTCAGGGTTACGGCGAAAGCGATCTGCTGGTCTCGGCGAAGGCCGAGGCGGCGTTCGCGGCCGGATTGGCACCCATAGTCTGTGTCGGCGAGACGCTGGAACAGCGCGAAGCGGGTCGCGCGGTCGAGATTGTGCGGTCGCAGGTCATGGCTTCGCTTCCGCTGGCGATTGCCGGGCGGGCGTTCGCCGTCGCCTATGAACCGGTCTGGGCCATCGGGACGGGGCTGACGCCGACCCTGGAGCAGATCGAGGAGGTCCACCGGGCTGTGCGGGCCGCCATGATCGAACGGCTGGGCCTGGGGATCGCGGCGACGCCGATCCTCTACGGAGGCTCGGTCAAGCCGGATAATGCCGCGGAAATTCTGGCCGTCCCGGAAGTCGGCGGAGCGCTTGTCGGAGGGGCGTCGCTCAAGGCCCCGGATTTCTTGGGTATCATCCGGGGCGCGTAACCGACAGGCCCTGTCGGGCCGGGAGGTCCGCAGGGGAAAGCGTGTTTGCGCCTGTCCATCATCAATGTTAGACGCCGCCGCTTGATCGGCGCGGTGTCGCGCCACACATATCGGCTGCCATGCTCCAGACCATTCTCCTCGTTGTCATGATCCTCATTTCGGTTGCGCTTGCCGGCGTGATCCTGATTCAGCGCTCCGAAGGCGGCGCGCTGGGCATGGGCGGAGGTCCGTCGGGCTTCATGACGGCACGCGGCGCGGGCAATCTGCTGACCAAGACGACGTGGGTCCTGTCGGTCCTGTTCTTCCTGTGCGCGATCGGACTGACCATTCTGGGCAACGTCGAACGCTCGAACCGATCGATCGTGGATGCTGATGCCATCGGCGAACTGATCACGCCGACGACGCCCCAGACCGCGCCTTCGCAGGCTCCGGCCGGCCCGGAACGCCCGGCCGCCCCGTCTCTGCAGGATCTGGAAACCAGCCTGTCCGGAACGGCGCCCGCGCCTGCTCCGGTCCAGCCGGCCCCCGCCCAGTAAGGATGAGCGGGGACCTTATCCCCGCCTTCCGCTCCCGCCCTCAAAGTCTCCAGTCTGCTGCCCCCGAATCGGCGGTAAGGTAATCTCCCATGGCCCGTTACGTGTTCATCACCGGCGGCGTGGTTTCCTCATTGGGAAAAGGCCTCGCCTCAGCCGCTCTCGGCGCGCTTCTGCAAGCGCGCGGCTACAAGGTTCGGCTGCGCAAGCTTGACCCCTATCTGAACGTCGATCCGGGCACGATGAGCCCGTATCAGCATGGCGAGGTCTTCGTCACGGATGACGGGGCCGAGACCGACCTCGACCTCGGCCACTACGAGCGCTTCACCGGTGTGTCGGCCGCGAAGTCCGACAACATCACGACGGGCCGCATCTATTCGACCATCATCGAGAAGGAGCGGCGCGGCGACTATCTGGGAGCGACCGTGCAGGTCATCCCGCACGTCACCGACCAGATCAAATCGTTCTGCCTGACGCCCGCCCTGACCGACGACGGCGAGGACGTGGACTTCGTGCTGGTCGAGATCGGCGGCACGGTCGGCGACATCGAGGGCCTGCCGTTCTTTGAGGCGATCCGCCAGCTGGGCCAGGACCTGCCGCGCGGCCAGAGTTGCTTCGTGCACCTGACCCTGCTGCCGTTCATCAAGACCGCCGGCGAGATGAAGACCAAGCCGACCCAGCATTCGGTGAAGGAGCTGCGCTCGATCGGCATCCAGCCCGACATCCTGCTTTGCCGCTGCGAATTCCCGATCCCGCCCGAGGAAAAGCGCAAGATCGGCCTGTTCTGCAATGTGCGCCAGAGCGGCGTCATCCAGGCGATGGATTCCAACGACATCTATGCGGTGCCGCTGGACTATCACCGCGAGGGGCTGGACGCCGAGGTCCTGGCGCATTTCGGCATCGGGGATGCGCCCGAGCCCGATCTGACGATGTGGGAAGAGATCGCCCGCCGCCGCCTGCATCCGGACGGTGAGGTCACTGTGGCCGTGGTCGGCAAATACACGGTCCTCAAGGATGCCTACAAATCCCTGATCGAGGCGCTGCACCACGGCGGCGTGGCCAACAACGTCAAGGTCAACATCGACTGGGTCGAGGCCGAGACCTTCGAGGGCGACCGCGAGGCGTGCGACGCGCGACTTCAGGAAGCGCACGCCATTCTGGTGCCCGGTGGCTTCGGCGAGCGTGGCTCGGAAGGCAAGATCGAGGCGGCCCGCTTCGCCCGTGAGCGGAAGATCCCCTATTTCGGCATCTGTTTCGGCATGCAGATGGCGGTGATCGAGGCGGCCCGGAACCTGGCCGGTTATCCCAAGGCGTCATCGACGGAGTTCGGCCCGACGACCGAGCCGGTCGTCGGCCTGATGACCGAATGGACCCAGGGCAATCAGCGTGTCCTGCGTCAGCAGGGCGGCGACATGGGGGGCACCATGCGCTTGGGGGCCTATGACTCGACGCTGAAGCCCGGATCGAGGATCGCGCGGATGTACGGTTCGACGACGATCAGCGAGCGCCATCGGCATCGCTATGAGGTCAACATCAACTACCGCGATGCGATCGAGCAAAAGGGCGGCCTGACCTTCGCCGGCCTGTCGCCCGACGGCGTCCTGCCCGAGACGGTCGAGCGCGAGGATCATCCGTGGTTCATCGGCGTCCAGTATCACCCCGAACTGAAGAGCCGGCCATTCGCGCCTCATCCCCTGTTTGCGGGCTTCATCGAAGCGGCGCTGGTTCAGAGCCGTCTGGTCTGAACTTCGGCGGGCGGGTTCCGGCGTTCCGCATGGACTTGATTTTTTGCCCGGCATTTCAGCGGTTCGAACATTTCCGTCTCATCCGGTGTGAACGCCTTTTCAGGAACGCGGATCGCCAGTTGTCTGCTCTGTGAGTGTCGCTTCGGCTCTGTCAGGCCGTCCGGCGGGCGTGGAAAACCGCGATCAAAAAGGGCGACGATGCCCATGGCGGTGGAGCCGGCCCGGGATTGTCCATCGTATCGCGCATCATGGAGGCGCATGGTGGGCGGATCGAGAGCCGGCTGGACCCGTCAGAACTGATCCTCGGCTTTCCCTCCCCGTCAGAGGACCGAGCATGAGCCGACTTGAGCGCCACCCCGAACAACACCTCGTCGCTCGCATCGGCTGGCTTCGAGCCGCCGTGCTCGGAGCCAACGACGGCCTGGTCTCGACGGCAAGCCTGATCGTGGGCGTCGCTGCGGCCCAGACAAGCAAGACGGGGATTCTCGTCGCCGGCGTGGCGGGCCTTGTCGCGGGTGCCATGTCGATGGCGGCCGGGGAGTATGTATCCGTCAGTTCGCAGTCCGATACCGAGAACGCGGATCTGGCGCGTGAAAGAGCCGAACTGCAAGCGGATCCGGAGGCCGAAACCCGTGAACTGGCCGCCATCTACCGCAGTCGGGGCGTCGATCCGACACTGTCACTGGAGGTGGCCAGACAGCTGATGGTCCATGACGCCCTCGGGGCCCATTCCCGGGACGAACTTGGTATTTCCGAGCATACTATCGCGCGGCCTATCCAGGCGGCTCTGACATCGGCGGCGACCTTTTCGGTCGGGGCGGTTCTGCCGCTTGCGGTGGTGCTGGTCGCGCCCGGCTCGTATCTGGTGGCGCTGGTCTCCGGGTCTGCACTTGTCGGTCTGGCCCTGCTGGGGGGACTCGGCGCGAAGGCGGGGGGTGCCGGGCTCATCAAGGCGGTTCTGCGGGTCACCTTCTGGGGGGCCGCGGCCATGGGCCTGACCGCCGCGATCGGCCGTATTTTCGGGACCGTGATCTAGGCCGGGAGACGGGCGGAATTCCCACCTTCATATCCGGCCTTGAGGCCCCTCGCTGGCCGCGCCGTTTCGAGCCCGTCTGCCGGCCGACGACTCCGCTGTCGTTTGACCGTCACCCCGTGCGGCCGACACACGGGCCGATTATCGGAAGCGGTTGCATCGTGCGGGCGACGGCGGTCAAATGTCGATGGCCACGTAAGGCCTGTTGGAATGCTGATGGCTGCGTCGCCCTTCCCCGCCTACATCAGTACGCGCGGGTCCTCTCCGGACGTTGATTTCACCGCCGCCCTGCTGGCCGGCGTGGCCCCCGATGGTGGACTCTATGTGCCGACGGCCTGGCCGGACCTGAGGGGGACCTCGGCGGTGCACGGCGGGAGCGCCGCGCTGGCGACAGCGGTTCTGGCACCCTTTGTGGGGACCGCCTTGCCGCCGGAGGTTCTGGAGCGGGCGGCGACCCGGATGGCCGGCCAGTTCCAGCACCCGGAGACCACGCCGCTCGTCGAGTTGGCGCCCGGCATGTTTGTTCTCGAGCTGTTTCATGGCCCCACCGCCGCCTTCAAGGACTACGCCATGCAGATGGTGGCGGTGCTGGCGGAGGCTGCCCTGTCCAGCCGGAGCGAGCGGCTGCTGTTGGTGACCGCGACCAGCGGCGATACGGGCGCAGCCGCGGTAAGGGCCTTTGCCGGCCTGGACCGCGTCGACCTGGTCGTGCTGCATCCGCTGGGGCGGGTTTCTCCGGTGCAGCGACTGCAGATGACCACGACCGGTGCCGCCAATGTGCTGAACCTGGCGGTGCGGGGCGACTTCGATGACTGCCAACGGCTGGTGAAAGGGCTGTTGGCGCATGCCGGTCTGACGCAAGGGCGGCGGGTCAGCTCGGTCAACTCGATCAACTGGGCGCGGCTGGCAGGGCAGATACCCTACTTTGCCAGCGCGGGGCAGTCGCTGGGAAGCGAGGCGGACAGGGCGACCTATGTCGTGCCGACGGGCAATTTCGGGGATGCTTTTGCCGGCTGGGCAGGCCGGAAGATAGGCCTGCCCATGGGCGGTTTGCTGGCTGCGACAAACCGCAACGACGCCTTGGTGCGGGCGCTGGAAACGGGCGTCTACGAACGCACCCAGGCCGTTTCGACCGCCAGTGTCAGCATGGACGTGCAGGCTCCTTCCAATTTCGAGCGACTGGTGTTCGAGGCCTCGGGTCGGGACAGCGGTCTGACCCGGGGCCTGTTCGAGGACTTCGCCCGAAAGGGGCGGGTGACCCTGCCCGGTGACCTCCTGTCGGCGCTGCGACGCGAGGTATCTGCGGTTTCGGTCAGCGAGACGGAAACCACGCAGGAAATCGCGAGGACATACGCGGAGTTCGGGCGCGTTATCTGCCCGCACACGGCCGTAGCGCTCCACGCCGCGCGCCGGCTGGACCGGTCTGCGGGTCCTGTTGTCGCATTGTCGACGGCCCATCCGGCCAAATTTCCCGAGTCGGTCGAGGCGGCCCTTGGGTTCACCCCGGAACGCCCGCAGCAGCTCGAGGGTCTTGAAGGCCGGACCGAGGTGTTCGAGTCCGTTGACCCAACCCTCGAGGCTGTCCTCGCCGCCATCGGTTAGGTCAGGCCGCCGCGCTCTGTCTGGTCCACCAGTCCAGCCGCCTCAGGAAGGGGGCCGGATCCTTCGGTGTCACCATGGCTTTCGGGTCGTGAAAAAGGCGGTCGTGCAGTCTCGTCAGGGTGAAACGCACGGCCGCGACCGCACCGAGTTCGGGCAGGGCGCTCCGTTCGGCGGGGCTCAGGGGGCGGATCGACTCGTAGCCTGACTGGAAGGCCGCAATCGCCTCTGGCAAGGCCGCGCCCTCTGCGTCGAAGCCCCAGGCGGCGAGGGCGATGGCCAGGTCATAGGCGAGGACGTCGGTGCAGGCGAAATAGAAATCGATCAGCCCGCTGGGAGCCCCACCCTCGAACAGGATGTTGTCCGGGAAATAGTCTGCGTGGATCGGCCCGACCGGCAGGGTCGCAGCCTGACCGGGCGCGCGATCGAGAATCCAGGGGACCATGCGGTCGAGCAGGACCTGGTCAGCCGGGCGCGCGCGCGACTGGCAACGGTCGAAGAGGGCGCGACGTGCGCGGGCTCCCATGGGATCCGGACGCGTCAGGGGGAAGTCGGTACCGGCCAGGTGAAGGCGCGCCAGCAAGGCACCGGCCGCGAATTGATCCGACAATGACGGTGAGCGTTTCCATGCCCCCGGCAGCCATTCGAGAATGGCGGCCGGGCGATGGTTGAGGCGGCTGATGACCTCGCCTGATGCGTTCTGCAACGGTCGGGCACAGGGCAGGCCGGCCCTGGCCGCGTGCGCGGTCAAACCGAGGCAAAAGGGGAGGGCCGTCTCATCGGTCCGGCCCTCGAACAGGGTCAGAACGAAGCGGCCGCCGGCGGTATCGATCCGGTAGTTGGTGTTCTCGACTCCCTCGGCGATCGGCGTCAGCGCATGGAGCGCGCCCAGACCAAAGCTTTGAATGAAGGGCTCGGCGTCGGCCTCCACTACCCTGGTGAAAACCGCCACCTCAGCCGACTTCGCGCGCGCTTCGTCGGGCAACGAGATCCGACAGGTCGGCCAGCAGGCTCTCGGCCGTGGCCCAACGCCCCGCACCGCGGCCCCGGCACCTTACAGCTGATCCATCGACGGAAGTGACCTTCAAGGCGTTGCCCTCTCCCTTCAGGTCCGTGAACAGCCGGTCCATGGGACCTGCTTCCAGCCGAACCTCGGCGACCAGCCGTCCGTTGTCCAGATGGCAGCGGCACAACTGTCGCGCACCGGCGTGCGGCAGGAGGGAGGGCGAGAGGACATCGCGGGGTATGTCAGCCAGGTCCGGCATCAGGCCGAAGGCTTCGAAGGCGAGCAGCCGCACCTTGGCTGCAGCGTCGAGGCCTTCAAGGTCGGACGAGGGATCCTCCTCGGCGAAGCCGGCCGCGCGTGCTTCGGCCAGGGCCACGTCAAACGTCGCGCCGGTGCCGAGCCGCTCGAGCATGAAGTTGACGGTGCCGTTCAGGACGGCCTCGAAGGACTGGACAGGCCCCTCGGCCCGGGCCGCCCGCAGGCTTTCGACCATCGGGACGCCGCCGCCGATGGACGCTGACCAGAGCAGTTTCGCGTCGTTGGCCTCAGCCAGCGCAAGCAGTCCGCCGGGATCACGGCTGACGGCCTGCTTGTTGGCACTGGCGACATCGACGCCACCCTGAAGCGCCGTGTGGATCAGGGCGTAACCGGCCTCGGCCTCGGAAAGGGCCTCCAGCAGAATGTCGGGTCCCCGGGCGAGAAGCGCGGACGCGTCCGATACGAGCAGGGGGGCCAGACGATCTGCGGAGATGCCGGGGACTTCCCGGGCCTTGGCCGGATCGCGGACCAGCACGCCCACCACGTGATATCGAGGGTCGTCCAGCAGGCGGGCCAAGGCACCGCCGCCGACCACGCCGCAGCCGGCAACCGCGATCTTCAAGGGGCGTGAACTCCGGACGGGCCGGGGGGGCAGGCTCGCTGCGCCGATGATCGTGCGATGACCGTCGGCATGATTGCGAACCTCCACGCGAAGCTGGCGCCTTGCAGCGAGATCAAGAGCGTCCGGCTGGACCAGGCCGCCGCCCAGTTCCCTGGCCTCGGCCCAGCTGGCCTGATCGTAGCGTCGGGCCTCGGGGTCGACATTGGGGTCGCGGTCGTAGAGCCCGTCCACATCCTTGATCAGCTGGACATGGTCGAGTCCCAGCTCGGCCGCGAGAAACAGGGCCGTCAGGTCTGATCCGCCGCGCCCCATCAGAACCACCCGTCCTTCAGAAGACACAGCACCGAAGCCCGGAACCACCACAACCTCGTGGTGCGCCAGAGCCCGATCGAGGGCGCGACGATCAAGGGCGACCGGGCGCGCATGTTCGACGGGTCCATCTGCCAGAATGCCCAGGTCCGGCACTGACAGTGTCGTGGCGCTCAGGCCGATGCGGTCGCATGCAATGGCCGTAAGGGCGGCTGACCTCTCCTCGCCCTGGACGACATAGGCGGGCAGCAGGGGATTGTCGTGCGCAAGACCGAGGGCCTGAGCCTCGGCCAACAGGCGATCGGTCTCGCCGGCAAAGGCGGAAACAACGGCGACCACACGGCGGCCTCGCCGGACCTGTGCGTAGATATCCGACGCGACCGCGGGGGCGTCCGCAGGTCCGGAAAGGACCGAGCTGCCGAATTTCATCACCACGACAGGCCGGTCAGTCCCGGGGGACGACGAGACAGGAAATGGTTCGGATCGAATGAGGGCCAGGCCTGTCATGTTCGCGATTTCCGGGATGCTGAGGGAGGGAGGAGGGCGGAAACGAAAAACCCCGCCCGGGGGTCCGGGCGGGGTTGGGTTGGGGCGATCCTGAGTTCTGGTGCGCGCTAACCTGTCCCCGCCAAAGTCGTGGTGGTGGTGGTGATCATGGTGGTACCGAGGCACCCGGTGCACAGCGCAACGCCGCCGCGGGAGGCGGTCGTACGGGCGACGAACAGGGTGGCGGAACGGTTCAAGAGCACGGCTCGCGTTTGGAAACTGGGCCGAAGCTGCGGGACGGCGGGCATGCGCGTCAAGTCGTGCCGCAATAATATTGCCGAACGTGTGGGGTTTTGCCCGCTCTGATCAATCTTGTCCTTGTGACTGCGCTCTGGACGACACGGTTTTACCTTGTCTGGACAGGGTCGCGCCCAGCGGCATGTGTCGCGAGGCGACCGGATGGAGCGTTCCGAGGCAGGCGGACGTCGGGACTCCCGGGCCGTCAGGGCCGGATGAAGTGCGGCACGAAGCGCGAGGTGTTGCGGGTGATGCGACCGGGGTCTTCGCGCAGGGCGATACCGGCCGGTTCGTCGCCCACCATCCAGGACCCGACGATCACATGCTGGCCGTCGAACCGTGGCGGGGCATGCAGCGCCTGACGGATGTGGCTGCCCTCGCCATAGCCTGCGTCCAGGCCTTCTTCCCGTGTGCCCCCCTCGACGATCGAGATGTTGGCCCCTTCGCGCGAGAACAGCGGCTTGCGCACATAGGCGTCGCCCAGGGCCGTATGGGCGGGGTCGCTCTCGAACCAGCTCTCCAGCAGGTTGGGGTGCCCGGTGTGCCGTTCCCACAGCAGCGGCAGCAGACCCTTGTTTGACAGCAAGGCTTTCCACGCCGGTTCCAGCACCGTCACCCCGGCGTCGGGCAGGGGCTCGGCATAGTCGTCGCGCAGCATCTGCTCCCAAGGATACAGTTTGAACATCGCCTGGATCAGCCAGTTTTCGTCGTCCACGAACCGTCCGTCGGCATTCAATCCGATCTGGTCGAGGGCGATGAATTTCGGGTCCAGCCCGGCCTGGCGCGCCAGGTCCTCGAGGAACCGGACCGTCTGTCGATCCTCCACGAAATCGGGATCGGACGAGAAATGCACGAAGCCCCCGTCGGGGAATATGGTCCTGAACCGCGTGACCAGTTTCTCATGCAGGCTGTTGAACTGGTCCGCTCCGGCGGGAAGGGTGCCGTCCGCGATCCGGTCCTCCAGCCACAGCCACTGGAACACCGCCGTCTCGAACACGCTGGTGGGGGTGTCGGCATTGTATTCATACAGCTTGGCCGGTCCGCGACCGTCATAGGCGAAGTCAAACCGGCCATACAGCGAGGGCTCGCCCCGCTTCCAGCTGTCGGCGACATAATCCCGCAGACCCTCCGGGATTTCGAGCAGGGCCATCAGACGCTCGGATGTCACCGCCTCGTCCACGAGACCCAGGCACAGCTGATGCAGTTCGGCCGTCGGCGCTTCCAGCCCGCCCTCGATCTCTTCCATCGAGAAGGCATAGGCGGCGCTTTCGTCCCAATAGCGCTCGCCGGAATCGTGGTGCCAGGTGAAGCCGAGGGCCTCGGCCCGCGCCTGCCAGTCCGGGCGCGGGTCCAGGGTGATGCGTTCCATGGCGGCCTACGCCGGGTCCTTGCTGACCGGCACGCTGGTTTCGATCAGGGGCGTCACGACCCGGATCTCCTGCGCCGTCAACCGGGCCAGCACGTCGTCGGCCGAGGCGTGGCCGGGCAGAATGCCGGCCTCTTTCAGCTTCGCGTCCAGATCGGCCCCGGTGCGCTTGTCTTCCAGTTCCTGACCGGCGCGCAGCTTTTCTTCATTGATCGCCTGGCGCTGTTTGATGCGCTGCAGGCTGTCGGCGGCCGAACCGATCCGCGACTGTGCGCCGGCCGATTGCAGGGCCACAGAGGTCTGGGCCTTCTGGACCGAGTCATTGACCTTCACGATGTCGATCTCGCGCCGCAGCGTCTCGATCCTTTGATCCGTGGTGGCGATGGCTGTGCGCAGTCGGGCCTCCGCCGTCTTCATGTTCTCGATCAGCGGACCGCGGTTGCCGATCTCGGTTTCCAGCTCGGCGATCCGGGTCGCGACCTCGCGCGCCAGGTCGGTCTTGCCCTGCCCCAGGGCGGTACGGGCCGAGCTCTCGTATTTGCCGATCTGGTCGCCGAAGCTTTTCATCTCGTTTTCGGCCATGCGGCGACGTGCGACCAGGCCTGCGAGGTCGTCGCGTGCCTTGCCCTGGGCGTTGTCGGCGTCGCGGATTTCCTGATCCAGGATCTTCAAGGCGTTGGCGTCGACCACGGACTGGCCGGCCTCATGGGCGGTGCCGCGGAAGAGGGCGGACAGTTTTGCAAGCATGGACATGGTTCTGTCTCCCGGTTCAGGCGGCTTCAGTGCCGAAGGTGTCGCGCAGGCTGGTGGCGTCGATGGCATTCTCGGCCAGGGTGCGCAACTCGATCAGGACGGTCTGAAGCGTGGTCTTGCAGGACAGCTCTCCCATCAGCTCATAGACGTCCTCGCCGGACACCGAGGTGATGGCGAAATTGGAGAGGGGCACGACGCGCTGGGCCTTCAACAGAAACTCATTGAAGGCGTGACGATCGGCCTGTTCGGCGACGGGCCAGAGCAGCACCGAGACCACAATCTGCGATCCGCCGACGCTGAGATAGATGGGCAGGTCGCCGTACTCGTGCATGGTGGCGAGCAGAACCGGCTCGGCCCCTTCCAGAACGCGAAGGGTCAGCTCACCCTCGCGCACCAGATCCGAGGCGTCGAGGGCTGCCTTGATGCCGGGTACGGTCCAGGCGGTTTCGATGACGGCGTCCATGGGATGTTTCACTCCAGAAGGATCGTTCAAAGGGCTGCGGCGCGAGCGCCGGACGAGAACAGGCCCGCGGGTCGACTCCGTGACGATGGCGTGGACCGCCGCCTTCACATCGTCTTTCGCGGCGTCGGGAATCCAGAACTCTACCTTGACCATGCCCGCCTCACGCCGGGCCTTGCGCCAAGCACGTATACGATCATTCGCCGACGGCAAGGGGTTTGAGGCTGGATTACGCATGTTTCATGTAACGCGTAACAGGAACGGTTGACATCGGCTAGGGGTCTGCGATGACTTCTCGTCATCCGGGTATAACCTCCGATGCTTTGCGAGCCTATATGCTGTTGCAGCGTTTGAAACTGGCGCGCCTGTTCGACCGGGCGTTCCACGCCATGGCTGACCTGCACTGGACGGTGTTGTTTGCACTGATCCTGGCGCATGCCGTCCTGACCTGGATCCTGCTGGCACTTGCGGGCGAAGCCAAGCTGCACGGCGCGGCGACCTTCTTCTACTGGTATGCGACCACCGCCTACACTGTCGGCTACGGAGACCTCAGCCCCCAGACCGATGCCGGTCGGTTGATCACCGCCCTGTGGGTTTTTCCCGGTGCCATCGCTGCCTTCACCACCATCGTCGCCAAGGTCCTGGCCGCCATCGGCGAGGTCTGGCGCGTCCGCCGTTCCGGCAAGGGAGACTATTCCAGAATGACCGCCTCGATCGTCCTGATCGGCTACCACGCCGCCCGTACCCCGAAGATGATCGACGAACTGTGTGCTGATCTGTCGCCGGATCAGACGCTCGTGCTGCTGACCCGCCAGACGCTCACCGATCTCGATGCGCGACTCCGCTACGTCCAGTCGGAGAGCCTGACCTCCACCGCCGCCATGGTCCGTGCCGGCGTGCCGACCGCCAGCCGTGTGCTGATTTTCACCGACTCCGATTCGGACACCCTGTCGGCGACCCTGGCGGCGACGGCCCTGGCACCCGCGATCGCCCATGTGGTGTGCTATTTCGAGGATGAGGATCACGCCCGGCTGATCGACCAGCACTGCCCGGAGGTCGAGGTCATCCTCGCCGCCGGTCCGCAACTGGTGGCCCGGGCCTGCAAGGACCCCGGTGCCAGCCAGGTCATCAGCGCCCTGACCAGCCATCTCGATGAAGGTGCAACCCTGTTCAGCCTCGCCTGGCCCGATCGTCCGCCACGCCCGTTCGTCGATCTGGCCAGGGCCCTGCTGGATCGCGGCGCGACGCTTCTGGCGATTCAGCCCGGTCGTGACAGCTCTCCCACCTTCAACCCGGCCGCCGATCGGGCGGTTGGACCGGGCGATCGCCTGTTCTATGTCGCTGCCAAAAGGGTCGATGTCGCGACCCTGACGGTCTAGGACATCAAACATGTTCAAGCGTCTGTTCGGTTCCGACGACAAGGCCACCCCGGCACCGGGGCTGGCCCAGGTCCGCAACATCACGGTCGGCCGCACTGTGTCTCTGGACCCGCTGGCCTGGCGGCGTCTGGGCGACGAGACCCGGTTCGCCCTCGATCGCGACGCGCTGGAGATTACAGCCCAGGGGGTCATCACCCTGGACGGCGGACAATTCGTCCATCGCTTCTATACCGACGACCACGTGATGCTGCAGGCCATGAGTGACGACGCCGCGGGGCAGGGGGCCTATGACTTCACCCTGTTCATGCCCTGGTCCTCGGCCTACCCGCCCGGCGAGCGGGAGCGCCGCCTGTGGTCAGACCGCCTGTCAGAGCCTGTGTTTGAGGGCGGTCCCGAAGATCTCCCCGCCTATCCACGGCTGTGGTTCGCCGAAAGTGATGCGCGCCAGCCCCCGGTCACCCTTTGGGAGACTGTCTATGACGATCGTGCCGCGACGACGCCCTATGCGCGAATCTTCCAGACCTGCATGCTGTACGCGCGCGATCTGGCCGGAGGCCGCGAGCTGATGCTGGCGCTGGAGATGCAGCCGGACGAGGGCGAGACGACGCACGAAATCATGATCGGCATTCCACTGGAAATGGCCGAGTTCCGCGCCTGACGCATCAAGGGGAGATCACATGTTCGACTGGTTCGCATTCCAGACAGGGGCCACGGCCTTCATCATCGCCTTCGTGGCGGCGGTATTGTTCTTCGTCGCCTTCAAATTCGTCTACCAGCTGGTCACGCCGTATCACGAGCGGACCCTGATCCGTGAGGGCAACTCGGCCGCCGCCATCGGCCTGGGCGGCGCGCTGATCGGGTATGTCCTGCCTCTGGCGTCGGCCCTGTCGCATACCGTCAGCCTGCCCGAGTTCGCCGCCTGGGCCCTGCTGGCCGGCGTGATCCAGATCGTCTCGTTTATCGTCGTCAGTCGTCTGGTCTATCGCGCCCTTGCCGCGCGGATCGAAGCCGGCGAAGTCGCGGCGGGTATCTATCTGGCCTCGATTTCCATCGGCGTGGGCTTGCTCAACGCCGCCTGCATGACGGCGTGAGGCGCACCATGAGCGAAGATATCCTGCCTCCGACCACCACGATGCGTGGTCTGAAACGGTCCCGGTCGCTGCAACTGACCAGTCTGATGGCCACGGTCGGCTTCTCGATGTCGGCCTGCGGTCCGTCGCCCTCTGCCGTGCCGGTCGCGCCGCCCGAACCGACCCCGGCCTATACCTCGATCGACGAGTGCAAGGCGGCCAACGACGTGTCCGACACCGAATGTGACACGGCCTATGCGGCGGCCCAGTCCGAGGCGGAACGCTCGGCACCCCGCTACGCCACGCGCGCAGAGTGCGAGGGCCAATGGGGTCCCGAACAGTGCCGGTCGTTGAACACGGGCGGCGGCTCCTTCTTCGGCCCGCTGGCGACCGGCTTCATTATCGGCCAACTGCTGAACGGCGGCGGCTACCGCGGCGGTGGTCCCCTGTATCGTGATCGTGACGGTCAGTATTCGAACGGCTACGGCGGCGGTTACCTTTCGCGCGACTATCGCACCGGCCGCAACGTTGCCAACGCCCGTGACCACACGCCCGCGGCGCGACAGGCACCCACACGGGTCCAGAGCCGGACGACGGTCGTTTCTCGCGGCGGCTTCGGTGGCGGAGGGCGAGGCTACGGCGGCTAGCGCGTTGTTGGACCCGGGGAGCTGTTACACAGGCGAAGGACGCCGGTCGTCCGCGCTGGCAAAACATCTGCGCTGTCTCATGGAAATAGGGTACGACGGCCGGACGGCACCGCAGTCCCGGACCGACGACGACTGCAGAGACCCAACCAAGAGATATTGAGCAGATGACCGACGCCGCCCGAACGGAAGCCCTTCTGGACATTGTTGACGAGACCCGGGCCGAGAGCCCCGACCAGAGCGAGAAACTGGTCGTGCTCGGCTATGCCGAGCGCAGGGGAAGGAACGGGTTCTGGCCGACGAAGGCAGGATGGAACTTCCTTGGCGACCGGGGCCGGCCGTTCGACATCAAATAGTCTGGATGGCGCAAAGGCCTGGCCCGCATTCGAACGCGCGGTGACCGTTCGGTGACCACAGGCCGGACTCGAACAGGACCGGGCTTTGTAGCCAACGACACTTCGCAGCGCACCGGCCTGTTCGGCTTCTCACGCAGTCCGGGACGGCCGGTTGGCCGTTCAAGTATGGTGGGTGCGAGCAATCCAATTTCGGGCAGGCAAAGGAACAGGGATATGGCTCTGACAGGACGGGAACTCCGGTCTTCGGTTCATGACGACGGGACGTTGAGGCTGATGCTCGAGGACGTCGTCATGGACGTCATGGCACCCGACGAGATCGTGGTCAGGGTCGAGGCCGCCCCGATCAACCCCAGCGACCTTGGCCTGCTGTTGGGGCCGGCGGACGTCGCCTCGGTCCGGACCGAAGGAACTTCGGAGCGCCCCCTGCTGGTGTTCGATATTCCGGCCCCGCGTCGTGCCAGTGTCGCCGCCCGTATCGGGGTCTCGTCGGCAGTCGGAAACGAGGGGGCAGGCACGGTCGTTGCGGCCGGCGAGGACGCCATGGACTGGATCGGGCGTCGCGTCGGCATGGTGGGCGGCGGTATGTATGCCGATCTGCGGAAGATCAGGACGCGCGAGGCTCTCGCGCTTCCGGATGGCGTGACTGTGGCACAGGGCGCGGCTCTGACGGTCAACCCGATGACGGCGCTCGGCTTCGTCGAAACGGCACGGGCCGAGGGCCATACGGCGATCGTTCACACGGCTGCGGCCTCGAGCCTGGGCCAGATGCTTCAGAAAATCTGCGCCAGCGACGGTGTTCCGCTGGTCAACATCGTCCGTTCTGCTGAACAGGTGGACTTGCTTCGGGGCATTGGCGCGGCCCATGTCCTGAACAGTCGCGACCCAGATTTTCGGTCGCAACTGGTCGAGGCGATCAGCGAGACCGGCGCGACCGTGGCCTTTGACGCCATCGGCGGCGGCACCCTTGGCAGCGACATCATGCGCGCCATGGAACGCGGCGCTGTCAGCCGCATGAAGGAGTACAGCCGCTACGGCTCCAACAGCTTCAAGCAGCTCTACACCTATGGTGCGCTTGATCTGTCGCCGATGGTGCTGGACCGCCTAGCCTTCGGTTTCCAGTGGAGCGTATCGGGATGGCTGCTGACCCCCTTCCTGCAGAAGGCGGGAGCGGAAACGGTGGCGCGTCTTCGCAAGCGTGTCTTCGACGAACTGACGACGACCTTTGCCACCCATTACACGCGGACGATCGGTCTGGGCGAGGCGCTCGATCCGCAGTTGCTGCGGGCCTATGAACGCAAGGCGACGGGCGAGAAATATCTGATCAATCCGACGCAAGACTGACCCTGCGGTCAGATACGAAGAGGGGTCAGTGCCGAGGCCTGTGCAGGGCAGACTGTTTTCCGTCGGGTCCTGTTGAGGACCGGCGATCCCTGCCTCGGACCCGGATTTCGATGCTAGCCACACTTCGCCGCGAGCGGTTCATCTCAGGGGAGAGTTGGCTGACAGTCGCTCGGGATTGATGCTAACGTCGTTATGTCGAACCGTCTCTCTCGGGTCGACGGGGGGAGGCGACAGGGTTTGCGCACCGCGACGGTCAATCTGGATCGTTTACGCCCGATTGCGGCCTGGGCGCGCGTGGCCCTTCTGCTGTCTGTCGGGCTTGCGCTCTGTGCCGTGCTTCCGTCGGGGGCCATTGCCGCATCACCCGGAGTCCATGAGGGCGTCGCCTCCTGCGCTGGATCGACCTGTCATGGCCGTCAGGCCCCCGACGGGGCGGTCGTGCGCCAGAACGAACTGGTCAGCTGGCAGGACCCGACTGGCCCGGGCGGGTCGCACAGCCGGGCCTGGCGTACCCTGACCTATCCTCGCGCCGAGGCGATCGCGCGGCGGCTGGGCCTGGGCCCGGCCCGAAACGCCCCGACCTGTCTGGGTTGCCATGCCGAGCCCGCCGCGGCCCGAGGTGCGCGTTTTCAGATTTCTGACGGGGTGGGCTGCGAGAGTTGCCATGGGCCGGCAGGCGGCTGGATCGCCAGCCATTACACGGTCGGTGTCAGCCATGCTGCCAACGTGGCCCGGGGTATGACGCGGCTGGAGGACCCGGTGGTCCGGGCCAATGTCTGCCTCGATTGCCACTGGGGCAGCGACAAGCCCAACCAGTTCGTGACCCATGAGATGATGAGCGCCGGCCACCCGCGCCTGTCGTTCGAGCTTGAGCTGTTCAGCACCTTCCAGCAGCATCATGACGTCGACTCTGACTATCTGCAGCGCAAGACGACGATGGACTCTGCCCGGTTCTGGGCGGTCGGACAGGCCGCTGCCCTGCAGCGCATTCTGACCGTTTACGGTGATAACCGACGGGCGGGAAACGGCGTGTTCCCCGAGTTCTATTTCTTTGATTGCCACAGCTGCCACCGGCCGATTTCTGACGAGCCCGGCGCGCCGCTCCTGGTCGAGGCCAATCCGGGCCGACCCATTCCCTCGGGCATGCCGCCCTTCAACGACGAAAACATGATCATGCTGGCGGCCGCCGCCCGGACGGCACCTGCCGCCTTGGCGACCCGGTTCCAGTCAGACTCACGGGCCTTCCATCAAGCCCTTGGATCGGACCGGACCGGAGCCGTGGCGGCCGCTCGACGACTGGCGCAGACGGCCAGCCAACTTTCAGCCAGTTTCGCATCCAGCCCCTTCAGCCGCGCCGACACCATCGCCATCCTCGAGGATGTGCTCGGGGCGGCCCTGGCCCCGAGATATACCGACTACGCCGGCGGGGCCCAGGCTGTGATGGCCGTGGACGCCCTGCTTAACGCCCTTGTCGCCCAGGGTCAGATCGACGGGGGTACGGTTCGGGCGATGCGCCCCGAGATCGACCGGGCCTATGCCGCGGTCCGGGACCCCAACCACTATCGGCCGCAGGAATTCCGCAGCGCCATGGGCGGTATCGCGGCCGCCGTCAGGCGCGCGAGATGACGCTTCGGACAGCGATTCTGATCCTCACCGCCTTCGCCGGTCTGACGCTGGCGGGATGCGGCGACGGCGGTTCGTCCAGTGGCGGTGGCGGGGGATCCGGCGGCGGCGGAGGTGGCGGCAGCGGGGCGCTGTATTCGGTTCCCGCCGCTGAGTCCCTTTCGGTGGCTGATGTCGAGGGCGTGCTGGCTCGTGCTGTGGCCGAGGCCCGGGCGCGGTCGCGTCCGGCGGTGATTGCAGTGACGGACCGGGTCGGCAATGTGCTCGCCGTCTATTCCATGACCGGTGCGCCGGCGTCGATCACGCTGCGCGCGGGTGCGACGGCCAATGTTGACCTCCAGGGCGTCGTCGCGCCCGCTGCCGCCGGCGCAATCGCCAAGGCGGTGACCGGGGCGTATCTTTCTTCGGGCGGCAACGCCTTCTCCAGCCGCACGGCCAGTATGATCGTGCAGCAGCATTTTCCACCGGCTCCCTCGACGGCGGGCCTCGAGAGCGGGCCTCTGTTCGGGGTTCAGTTCAGCCAGCTGCCCTGTTCGGACATCTCCAGCCGGTTCGTCGCCGGCGGCGGACCGTCCTCATTGATCGGTCCCAAGCGGTCCCCGCTCGGTCTGGCGGCCGACCCGGGTGGCTTTCCACTCTACAAGAACGGGGTGTTGGTTGGCGGTGTCGGCGTCATCGCTGAGTCTGATTATGGGTTTGATATCAATGTATTGAACATTGATAATGACGTCGAGGAACAAATATCCCTGGCGGCCGGGACGGGCCTGGCACCAGCCGCGGACATCGTCGCGGACAGGGTATCGATTGATGGAACGACGCTACGATACAGCGACGCCACGGCCGCGACCCTGTTGAGCGCTCCGGCCTCGGTGCCGGCCTTTGTAACCCTGCCTGTGGGGACGGGCACCTTCACCCCGGTCGCCGGCTACTATGCCGGCCCCGGAGCCATCGCGGGTCAGGTTTACGGGACCGAGGCTTCGGGCGTTCGCAAGGCGACAGCGGGTGAGTTCAACAATACGGACGCGTTCATCCTGACCAACGGATCCGGGGTCGGCCGATATCCGGTGCAGGCCGGGACGGACGGCGGCTCGGTAACGACGCCGCTAACGGCTGCTGAGTCGCGCGCCATACTGGAGGAAGCCTTTACCGTCATGAGTCGCGCGCGGGCCCAGATCCGCCGGCCGCTGGAAAGTCGCGCCCAGGTCTCTATCGCGGTGGTGGACACCCATGGTGTGACCCTGGGTCTGGTCCGTTCGCCGGATGCGCCGCTCTTCGGGATCGATGTGGCGGTGCAGAAGGCGCGTACCGCCAGCTTCCTGTCTCATCCGCTCGCCGCCGCCGACCTGTCGGGCAATCCGTCGGCGGATGTGAGGGCCTTCGTCAGCGATATGCGCACCTTCCTGTCCATGCCTGCGGCCCTGACCGGGCAGTCGGCGTTCAGTGTGAGGGCCGTTGGAAATCTGGCACGACCCTATTTTCCCGACGGCGAGGTCGGCCCGATCAGCGGACCGCTGTCGCGACCGATCGCCCTGTGGAGTCCCTTCTCGACGGGCCTTCAGACCGCACTGGTCCTGACCAACCTGGGCCAGCACGTCGGCTTTGTCAGCGGGCTGGGCCTCGATACCGTGCCGCGCTGCACCGCCTTGCCTGACGTGGTGCCTGGCCGGAACCGGCTTCAGAATGGCCTGCAGATCTTCCCCGGTGGGGTGCCCATCTATCGCGGCGGGCAGTTGATTGGCGCCGTCGGCGTGTCGGGCGACGGCATTGATCAGGACGACATGATCTCGTTCCTCGGCCTCCAGAACGCCGCCATTCGGGTCGGCGGCATCAGCCAGGCCCCCGCCGCCATCAGGTCTGACCAGATCGTTGTCACCCAGTCTGGCCGGTCGACGCGGCTGCGCTACGTCAGCTGCCCGTTCGCGCCCTACGTCGACTCGTCGGAACAGAATGTGTGCAGTGCGCCGTGATGAAGGTGGCCTGGCCTGCCCTGATTGTTGTGGGTCTGGGTTGCTTCCCTGCATCCGGGGCCGCGGCGCAGGGTCTTCCACTGGTCATCCAACCCGCGGTTCCCCAGCCCTCGCGCGAGGTTGTACCGCCCCGGACGGTTGACCCGGATGCGCCGATCCGCCGCCGTCCCGGCCGGGTCGAGAGTTATCCCGAGGCGGTCATCCAAAGGAATCCCGGTGCCGTGCGCGCACCGCCGCCCGAAGCCTTTCCCGCCGACCACTTGCCGCTCCCTGATCGCTGGCGGGTGATCGAGGCGGTCGGTGTCAATGAACGCTGGTTCGATCCCTATAATCAGAACACCCTCAAGGGCGACCGGCCCCTGCCGGGCCATGAAGACCTGTTCGTCGTGGTCGCCGGGGTTTCGGATACGGTGATCGAGCCTCGTTCCCTGCCGCTGCCGGTAGGAGTTCAGACATCCCAGGATCCGAACAGCCTCGATACGTTCGGCCGCTCGAACAGTCTGATCGTGTCGCAGACCTTGCTGGCCTCGGTGTCGCTCATTGAAGGGTCAACGGCTTTCAAACCGCCGGATTTTGAGGCTCGCCTGACGCTGGCCCTGAACTACAGCGATGTGACGGTGCCCGAGCGGCGCATCCTGTCGGTACAGCCCTCGCGAGGCCCTGACCGACAGGATTCCTTCTTGGGCGTCCAGGAAGCCTTCATCGACTACCATCTGCGCAACGTGTCCAAACGCTATGATTTCGATTCCGTCCGGGTCGGGATCCAGCCGTTTACCTCGGATTTCCGGGGCTTTCTTTTTCAGGACAACCAACTGGGCGTGCGGCTGTTCGGGAACCGCGACAACAACCGCTACCAGTACAATCTGGGCCTCTTTCTGCGACTGGAGAAGGACACAAACTCGGGGCTGAACGACATCACCCAGTCGATTCGCGACGACCAGGTTCTGGTCGCCAACCTGTACCGCCAGGACCTGCCGTTTCCCGGCCTGACCTCGCAATGGACGGTGCTCTACAACCGTAACCGGGAACAGGATGACATCCATATCGACGACAACGGCTTCCCCGCGCGCCCGGCCTTGCTCGGCGACCTGCGGGGACGGGACTATGATATCGTCTACCTCGGCTACAACGCCGACGGACGGGTCGGACGGATCAATCTGACGGCTTCGGCCTATGCGGCCCTTGGCGAGGACCGCAACAGCATCTTCACAAGCCGGCCTGCCGATGTCCGCGCCTGGTTCCTCGCCGTTGAGCCGTCGATCGATTTCGACTGGATGAGGCTCCGCGCCTCGGGCCTTTACGCCTCGGGGGATCCGGACCCCTATGACGACGTCGAGGAGGGGTTCGATGCCATTTTCGAGAACCCGCAGTTCGCCGGGGCCGACACCAGCTACTGGATCCGCCAGTCCATCCCCTTCGCCGGTGGCGGTCGGGCCATCGGCGTCAACACCCGCAACGGCGTCCTGAATTCGCTGCGTTCGTCGAAGGAGGAGGGTCAGTCCAATTTCAACAATCCGGGCACCGTTCTTCTCGGCTTCGGGACCGATCTCGACCTGACGCCCCAGCTGCGCGTCAGCGCAAATGCAAACCATCTGTGGTTCGCCGATACAGCCGTGGTCCAGGCCTTGCGTCAGGAGGGCTCGATTCCGAAAGAGCTGGGTTTTGACGTGTCAGTGTCGGCCATCTGGCGACCGCTGATGACCCAGAACGTCGTCCTGCGGGCCTCGGCGGCTGTTTTCGAGCCCGGCGAGGGGTTCGGCGACCTGTTCCAGGCGAGAAATCGAGACGACCGGTTCTATTCCGTTCTATTGAACGCTGTTCTTACTTTCTGAGGGGGCGATGGGGACCTGGGGGGGCAAAAGACTGGTCATAGGGGCGCTGTCCGCCCTGATGATCGTTGTCGCCGGCACCCCGGCCGTCGTGGTCGCTGACGATGACGAGGCCCCTGTCGCGCGGGCCTATGTCACCGCCCCGCCGGCGCCGCGCGGTCAGACTCCTGAACAGGCGGCCGCCAAGAGCGTTGGCTGCGTGAGCTGCCACAGTCCGGTCGACGCCGCGAGCATGCACGCCTCGCCGGCGGTCGTACTGGGCTGCGTCGATTGCCACGGCGGCGACGCCGCTGCGGCCATGCCTGCCGGTGCCGCAGTCAACTCATCGGAATACAATGCAGTGAGAGACAGAGCTCACGTTCTGCCTCGCTATCCAAAGAGCTGGCATTTCCCGAGTTCGGCCAATCCGGAACGGACCTACACCCTGCTGAACCGTGAGGCACCGGAGTTCATTCGTTTCGTGAACCCCGGGGATTACCGTGTCGCGCGCCAGTCTTGTGGCAGCTGTCACATGGAACTAATTGAAAAAGCTGAACGTTCCTTGATGGCGACCGGTGCCATGTTCTTTGGCGGCGCCTCGTACAACAACGGGATCTTGCCGTACAAGAACTACATGATCGGAGAAGCCTACACGCCCGATGGTGAGGCAGCGCGTCTGCTGTCGCCGGGCACTCCGCCGGGCACGGTGACGCTCGACGAGGCGCGACGCGGGGCTCTTCCGGTGCTGTACCCGATCCCGACGTGGCAGGTCACACCGCCGGGAGACATCTTCCGGGTGTTCGAGCGCGGAGGGCGCAACATCGCGACCCAGTTCCCTGAAATCGGCCTGCCCAGTCCGACCGGCCTGCTTCAACGGCTGGAGGAGCCGGGGCGCCCTGATTTCCGCCAGTCCTCGCGCGGACCGGGCACCGGCCTTCGCATCGCCGTGCCCGTACTCAACATCCACAAGACGCGGCTGAACGACCCCTACACCTGGTTCATGGGCACCAATGACCAGCCCGGAGACTATCGGTCGTCCGGCTGTACATCCTGCCATGTCGTCTATGCCAATGACCGCGAGCCGCGGCACAGCCTGGGTTATTCGCAGTTCGGCCGGGACGGCCAGACGGCGACGACTGACCCGACCATCAACCGGCAGGAGTCGGGCCACCCGATCCGGCACGCTTTCACCCGCGCCATCCCGACGTCCCAGTGCATGAATTGCCACATGCACCAGCCCAACATGTTCCTGAACAGCTACCTCGGCTACACGATGTGGGACTATGAGGCCGACGCGCCGACCATGTGGCCCGAGCGGCAGCGCTATCCCACGGCCGAGGAAGTTCGCGAGGTCCTGGACCGCAATCCGGAGGGTGCCGCGCCGCGCGGGAACTGGGCCGATCTGGACTTTCTGCGCGCGGTCAACGACCTGAACCCGACCCTCCGGGACACCCAGTTCGCCGACTATCATGGCCACGGCTGGAATTTTCGCGGCGTGTTCAAGCGCGACCGAGAGGGCAATCTGCTGGACGCCGAGGGCGGCATCGTCTCGCCCGACGACCCCGAGCGCTGGCGGCGGGAAGGCGAGGGCCAGTTCGTGCCGCCGGGTACCAACCCCGGCAAGACGGTCCACATGATGGACATCCACGCCGAGAAGGGCCTGCAGTGTGCGGACTGCCACTTCTCGCAGGACAGTCACGGCTCGGGCCTGATCATGGGCGAAGTGGCTGCGGCGGTGGAGATCGGTTGCAAGGACTGCCACGGGTCGTCCCGCGCCTGGCCGACCCTGCGCACCTCAGGCCCCGCGGCACCGCCCGAGGGAACGGATCTGACCCTGCTGCGCAATTCCGACGGCCAGCGCCGCTTTGAGTGGATCGAGCGCGACAATCGCCGGGTGCTGATCCAGCGCTCGATTGTCGACCCGACCCTGGAGTGGGAGGTCGATCTGGTGCGCGACGCCGTCGATCGTTCCAGCCCCGAGTTCAACCCGGCGGCGGCGCGGGCCAAGCTGATGTCGGTGTCACGTCCGGGGCAGGCCAGCTTCTCCTGGGGACCCGGGGTCGCGACGACCGACCTCGCGCACGATGACGAGGAGATGGCCTGTTACAGCTGCCACACTTCATGGACGCCCTCCTGCGGCGGCTGTCACCTGCCGGTCGAGGCCAACTGGCAGTCCACGAGTCACCGCGCGGAGGGCGGCACGACCCGCAACTATGCCACCTACAACCCGCAGGTCGCACGCGACGACATGTTCCAGCTGGGCCGCCACGGGACCGCGCGCGGCGGGGTGATCGCCCCGGCCCGGTCCTCTTCTGCGCTGGTCCTGTCCTCGACCAATATCAACCGCGAGCGGATCTATGTGCAGCAGCCGCCGATCTCGGCAGTCGGCTTCTCCAGCCAGGCCTTCGCGCCGCATTTCCCGCACACGGTGCGCAAGACCGAGACCAAGACCTGCAGCGACTGTCACGTCTCCGAAGCCGAGGACAACAACGCCATCATGGCCCAGCTGCTGATGCTGGGGACCAACTCGGTCAACTTCGTTGGCATGAATGCCTGGGTCGGACTGGAGACCGGCATCGAGGCGGTGCGAGTGACCGAATGGGATGAGCCCCAGGCGGTATTCGGCTCCTACCTGCAGCGCTATGCCTATCCGGACTACTTTGCCCAGCACGTCGAGCGCAACGGGCGTGAACTGATCAACTGGACGCGCGGGGAGGCGTTCGATCGTGAGGCCGGCGGCAGTGGGGACACCCGACCGGTCGAGGAGATCGCCAACACCCTTCAGGGCACGGGCGGTCAGGCCCGCTGTCTGCAGTTGCGCGGTGAGTATATGTTCGTGGCCGAGGGCCGGGGCGGGTTCCGCGTCTATGACGTGGCCGCGATCGGCAACAAGGGCGTCTCGGACCGAATCCTGACGGCGCCTTTCTCGCCGCTGGGGAATGACACCCACGTCGCCTCCGGCAATGCGACCTGTATGGCCCTGCCGACCAACCAGTCGATCGCGCCGACCCGCAACACGCCTGAGATGAGGGCGGCCAACCAGGAACAGGCCTTCCATCCCATCTACAGCTATGCCGTCGTGACCGATGCCCGCGAGGGGCTGATCCTGGTCAATGTCGACACCCTGGCCGACGGCGATCCACGCAACAACAACCTGCGCCGTGCCGTGACCTGGAACCCCGGCGGGGTGCTGGACGGCGCGCGGCACATCACGCTTGCTGGCCACATCGCCTATATCGCCGCCCGCGCGGGCCTGGTGGTGGTCGATCTGGATGATCCGCTGCGGCCGCGCCATGTCACCACTGTGCGGCTGGACGACGTCCGGGCCTCGGCGCTGCAGTTCCGCTATCTGTTCGTTACGGACGCGCAGGGCATGCGGGTTCTGGATGTGACGAACCTGGAGGACCCGCGCGCTATCGAGGGTGCCGTCGTGCCGATGGGCGACGCCCGCCGCCTGTATGTCGCGCGGACCTATGCCTATGTCGCGGCCAAGGGCGAGGGGCTGGTGATCATCAATGTGACCAACCCGCGCCAGCCTCGCCTGCACCAGCGGGTGACCTTCGACGGCCAACTGAACGACGCCGAGGACGTGGTGGTGGCCTCCACCAACGCCTCCCTGTTCGCCTATGTCGCGGACGGCCGGAACGGGCTCAAGGTGCTGCAGCTGACCAGCCCGGACAGCCAGCGGAATTTCTACGGCTTCTCGCCGGAGCCGCGCCCCGAACTGATCGCATGGGCGCGGACCCCGTCGCCGGCGCTGGCCCTGTCCAAGGGGCTGGACCGCGATCGGGGCGTGGACGAAACCGGGCACCAGATCGCCATCTTCGGCCGCCTCGGCTCGCGGCCGTTCAACAGAAGCGAGATGGAACGGCTGTTCCTCGATTATCGCGGAGAGGTTTACCGGGTCAGCGACCGGCCGTCGCTGGACGGCTGGCTGGCGGCCGCCGGCGGGCAGTAGCCGGTCGGGCAGAGCCTTGGCGGACGACGTCCACCAGGCCTGATTTCGCTAGTGGTGGTGCGGCCCGGCCGTCCCGGCGCGTTCCTGCGCAAGATGCTTCATGAAGGCCTGCATCTTGTGCGTGTAGCGGGCGAGGATCTTGTAGCGCTGGACCGCCGTGAAATGGCTGACCAACCTGCGGCCGTTCCAGCGGTGAATGCCGAACGACGGCGGTGCCTCGGCGATCATCGGTCGCTTGTCCGGACGGTCCAGGTTCATCGGCTTGAGGTCCAGCACCACCTGCGGCGCGGTGGAAGGGCAGACCGTCAGGGTCGTGCCGGCCCATGAGGTGACGATGGTGCGGTGGACGTGACCGCACAGGGCACCAACGACCTGGCCGTGGCGCGAGACCACGTCTGTGAACCGCTGCACCCAGGGTTCGGCAGGGCCGATGGTCATCCACTCGATGCCGGTGTCGATGGGCGGGTGATGCAGGACCAGCAGGGTCGGCCGGTGCGGCCCCTCGGCCAGCCGGGCCTCCAGCCAGGCCGCCCGCTTCTCGCAGAAGCCGCCGCCATGGCGGCCTTCCTCCAACGTGTCCACCACCACGATCCGCAGCGGATGGTCGTCGACGACATACTGGATGAAGCCGTCCTCTTGGGCCGTATCGGGGAAGACCTGACTGAAGTTGGCGCGTGTATCATGGTTGCCCATGCACATCAGGATGGGCAGGGAAAGCTGCTGGATTTCCTGACGAAACCATTCGTATGACGCGACATCGCCCTTGTCGGCGATGTCGCCGGTGATGACGATCAGGTCGGGCTTCGGTTCAAGCTTCGTCACCGCCTGGACCGTCTGGCGGAAACGCTTCTTGTTTATCTCGAACCGGCTCTTCTGGTCGAAGCCGATATGGATGTCGGTGATCTGAACGATCAACATGACGCTGTTCTCCCGTTCAAAGTCATGTCGTTTCTATTTCTCCAGCGCCTGGCTGATCCCGTCCCAGTCATCGGACGGCGGGTTCAGTCGGAAATCCGCAACCCGCGTGGCGTAGACAGCCGCGACGCCCTCCAGGCCCGGCAGCGTACCGGTGGCCCGCAGTGTCTCCAGCGCAGCCTCGGTGCCGCCCCAGTCGCGGGACCGATACGCCTCAAGGATCGCGGCCATCCTGGCCCCGGTTTCAACGAAGGCAGGGTCCGGGGACATCTCCGGCGGTCCCATCAGGGCGAAGATGCGCTCGGGAGCGTCGCGGCCGACGACCCGGATGAGGTCCAGTTCGAGGAGGGCGAAGTCGGACAGGCGGGCAGCGAGGTCTTCGCCGATGAGGATGTTCACCGAATAGGCCTTGGTCAGACTCTCCAGTCGCGAGGCGAGGTTCACGGTGTCGCCGATCAGCGAATAGCTGAGGCGCTGGCGCGAGCCCATATTGCCGACGCAGCACGGACCGGTGTTGAGCCCGATGCCGATCGCCACCTGACCCGGCCAGGCCGGGTCGCCGGCGCTGTCGGTGTTCAGGCGTTTCAGCGTCTCGAGCATTTCCAGCGCAGCATACGCTGCGTTCCGTTCGTGCTCGGGATCGTCCAGCGGCGCGTTCCAGAAGGCCAGGACAGCGTCGCCGATGTATTTGTCGATCGTGGCCTTGCGAGCCAGCAGCACGTCCGTCATCGGCGTCAGCAGGTTGATCAGGAAGCGGATCAGTTCCTGAGGCCCGAAACGTTCCGAGATGCGGGAGAAGCCGCGCACGTCGCTGAACAGCACCGTCATCTGGCGCACTTCACCGCCCAGCTCCAGCTGGCCGGGATCGCGGGCGATCCGGTCGACCAGTTCGGGCGACAGATAGCGGTCGAAGGCGTTGTGGATGTGACTTCGCGCCCGTTCCTCCCGGTAGAAGGAGACGGCGGTGATGGCGATATAGACCGAGACCACGCCCAGCGCGGGGAAGATAGGCTCCAGCAGCAGACCGCTGTTCCTGAAGGCGAACCAGGACCCGCCCAGCACGCCGCCGAGCGCGAGTATCGCCAGCACGCCGCCGCGCAAGGCACCCAATGCGGGGGCGGAGAGCGCGATGAGCAGGCAGAGCACCACCATCAGCATACGCTCTGCGCCGGGAGCCCAGTCTGGCCGGCTGAGGAATTTGCCGACGATCATCTGCTCGGCCGCCTGGGCGTGGATGACGACGCCGAGTTCACCGGCCTGGGTGGGGGTTGAACGGATGTCGCGAAGGCCGATCGCGCCCGTGCCGATGAAGACGATCTGACCCTCGAAGAGCCGGCGCATCTCCGCTTCCGGCAGGTCGCCCTGAAGGATTCGCCAGGCGGGCACGATCCGCTCCGGGTGAGGCGCCGTGTAGTGCATCCACAGTTCGCCGACGTCGGTGGTTGGGACCTGCAGGTCCCCGGTCTTCACAGCGAGCACGGTGGTGACCGGCCCTCCGCCGAATTCACCGCTGCCGTCGCTGCTGCGCACCAGAACGGCACCCGCGCCCTGGGCGACCCTGAGTGCTTCGAGTGAGAGCGAGGGAACGATCTGGCCGTCGAGATTTGCGATGAGTGGCACTGCCCGGATGATGTCGTCCCTGCCTGCATCCAGACTGACAGACCCCGCGCCGGACGCGCGGTTGCCGATGACCGGCATGCTGACGATGGCACCGTTGTACTCGCGCAGGACGCCCAGCGGCGGCGTTCCCGAAACGGCGACCCCTGCGTGCTCGGCCGGCCGCGCGGTGTTCGCCTCCTCCGTGAGGAAATAGCCGGTGACGGTGGGGCCGCGCCCCATGGCCTGACCCAGCAGTTCGTCATGGTCGGTCATGGCGGCGATTTCTGCGTAATCGCCACGCGCCTCCGGATTCTGCCGCAGTAATTCCACGGCGCGGGCCGGCGAGGTCCGGTCCGGTTCCGAGAAGACAATGTCGAAGGCGATGGCCGCGGCCCCCGCGTCGGTGAGGGCGTCGGTCAGGCGTACGACGTCCGTGCGCGGCCAGGGCCACTGGCCGAGGCGACGGATGCTCTCGTCATCGATATCGACGACCCGGACCCCGGCGTCCTCATAGGGGCGGGGATAGGCGCGCTGGTAGGTGTCGAAGACCAGATTGCTGATGCTTCCGACGAATGGCGGCGGGAAATAGTGCAGGATCAGCAGGAACAGGGCCACGGTCAGGCCCGGCCCCGCCGTCGCGATATATCGCGTGAGCGACAGGCTGGAGCGCGCCAGACGCGACCCGATTTCCTTCAGTCGTTCGGTCTCAGGCTCCGCCCCCATCGCGTCTGCCTCACTCGATCTGTGCACTCAACGAATAGTCTATGGGACTCTCGCGGAACGATGTTACAGTAATTGCTCCGCAGTCGGGGATAGACTATCCCGGGCAATCTGCAAGCGGTTGGGGGTGTCGATGAAGCTTTCAGGGTCCAGGTCCGCCTCGATTTTCCGGGCCGGCTTGATGATTTTCTCCATTGCGGGGCTTTCGGCCGCGGCGGTCGAAACCGCCTCAGCACAGGATTTTCAGGCGGTGTTTGCGGCACCGGACGATCCGGCGCTCAACTTCGAATTCGCGCGGCGCGCGGCCGCAGCCGGCGACCTCAACGGCGCAGCCGGTGCGCTCGAGCGCGTCCTGATCGCGGACCCCAACCGGCACAGCGCGCGGCTCCTCTACGCCGTCGTCCTGTTCCGCCTCGATGACCTGCAGGGAGCGCGCGACCAGCTGGATCTGCTCGACCCGGTGTCTCTCACTCCGCTGCAGCGGGCCGAGGCGACCCGCTATCGTGCCAGCATCGAACGCAGCAGGTCGACAACCCGGTTCGGTGGAAGTCTGACCGCCGGCCTGACCTATGAAGACGACGCCGCAGGCGCGCTGACGACCCATGTCGACTCCCTCTTCACGCCGCCGGTCAGCGAGGCTGGCGGGGCCGCCGTGTTTACGGCACGCTTGCGTGCCGCACACGATCTGGGCGGCGCGACGGGCTATGCCGTCTTCGGTACGATCGGCGGCTATGACCGCACGACCTTTGATAACATCGACGGCGACGTACGCCGGGGTGACATCGAGGCTGGCCTGTCCTACCTCGGTCGCCGAACCTCATGGAACATCAGCGCCGTGGCGCGGGCGCTTGAGCTTCTCGGCGACCCCTATATGCGAGAGGCTGGCGTCAAGGCCCAGGCCCGTTGGCGGACCAGCAATGCGACCTCCGTTTCGGTGTCCGGCGAGGCCGTGAGTCAGACCTTCGATGAGCCCACCGTCGACGCCCTGGTCCTTCTCCTCGGCGGGGACCGTGACGGCTGGCGATATGACTTCAACGTCGGCGTGACCCATCGGCTGGACGCGCGAAGCAGTGTCGGCCTGTCGGCTGGCTGGCAGGACAAGCAGGCCGGATATGAAGCCTTCGGCTACTCCGGGCCCGGCGTTCAGGCGCGCTACGACCGAAGCGCGCGTCGGGGACAATATCTAGCCGTCTCCGGTGGCGTTCAGTGGCTGGACTATGATGCGCCTGATCCGGTCTTCATCGGTCTCACAGCCGCGGCGCGCGAGGATGTCCGGAGCTGGGCCCGCGTGGCCGTCGGTGCACCGATCAGCGCTTTCACCGGTGTCGGCGCGACCGGGGACTGGCGTCAGGATGTCGGGATCGAGGGGGCACTGACCTACAGCGCGCGCGATTCCCTTGCCCCTCTGGCGGACTATGAGAGCTGGGGCGCGGAACTGCGCCTGACCTGGCGCTTCGGCGCGGCAAACTAGGAGAGATGGACATGACCCGGGTTCGCACCTTCGTCGCCGTCGCCGCCATGGTTTGCGCCGTGTCGGCCGCCGCTGCTGTCCAGGCCCAGGAGGCCGTGGGCGTTAACGCCGCCATCCGCAACACCGTCCGCACCCAGCCCGCGGGCGAGGGCGCGCTCAGGGCTGCGGCGCTGAGAGCGCAGGTTCGCACCGGCGACGTCTTTGTCAGCGGTGCCCAGAGCCAGCTGCAAATCCTCCTGAGGGATCAGTCGATCTTCACCATCGGATCGAATGCCCGTGTGACCATCGACCGCTTCGTGATCGATACCGATCGCAGCGCCGGCAGCGCCTCGGCCTCGGTCGCGCGCGGAGCATTCAGGTTTGTGTCCGGACGTGGCGGCGCGCGCGCGGGTGCCGTGCGGACACCCGTGGCCTCGATCGGCGTGCGCGGCACCGTCGTCGAGACAGTCGTCGGTCCTGATGCCCTCCTGGTGCTGCAAGGCCAGCCTGGCTTGCCGCCCTTCAGCGGATCACCCGATGACGCCAGCCTGATCGTCCTGCGTGGTCCCGGCGCGCGCGGCTCAGGCTTTGACACGCCGGGCGCGATCGACGTCACCAGCGGGGACCAGACCTATTCCCTGGAGCGTCCCGGCCTCGCGATGTTCGCATGGCCCGGCGGGACGTTTGGACCCTTCGAACTCTCCGATGAAGCCTCTTCGCGATTGAGCGCCCTGCTCAGGTCAGCGCCGACCTCGAACACGGACTCGAGTCCTGGAGACGTCATGTCCGCGGGTCTGGACTCCGGCGCGGCAGCCTTCTTCGGCGACGGTGGCCAGGCCGGCCCGGAAGGCATCGAGCCGACCCTGGACTGCAAGCCGAATGTTCGGAACGGGGACCCGGTCGCCGGAGGTAGTCCGGGTGCCCCGGTTTGCGGCGAGGGGGGCTCGCCGAACTTCTAGAGGGATGCTGACATGGCCGTCTCCGACCACGTTGATCTGCCCCGGTTCATCGAGGGCGTAAAGAAGCGCAACCCGGGCCAGGATGAGTTCGTCCAGGCCGTCCAGGAGGTCGCCGAAGACATCTTCGACTTCATCAGGGACAAGGAAGAGTACCACCACTACCAAATCCTGCGGCGCATCGCCGAACCGGACCGGGTGATCAGCTTTCGGGTGTGCTGGGAGGACGACAAGGGCAATATCCGCGTCCAGCGGGGCTGGCGGGTCCAGAACAACAACGCCATCGGCCCCTACAAGGGTGGCATCCGCTTCCACCCCAGCGTGACCGAGAGCGTGCTCAAATTTCTGGCCTTCGAACAGACGTTCAAGAACAGCCTGACGGGCCTGCCGATGGGGGGCGGCAAGGGCGGTTCGAACTTCAATCCCAAGGGCAAGTCGGATCACGAAGTGATGCGGTTCTGCCAGTCGTTCATGACCGAGCTCTATCGGCATGTCGGCGCGGACATCGACGTGCCCGCCGGTGATATCGGCGTCGGCGGTCGCGAGATCGGCTATATGTTCGGCCAGTACAAACGGATCACCAACCAGTTTACCGGCGTGCTCACGGGCAAGGGATTGTCCTATGGCGGCAGCCTGATCCGGACCGAGGCCACCGGCTATGGCGCGGTCTATTTCCTGAAGGAAATGCTGGGCCACATCGGCCAGGAAGTGGCGGGCAAGACCGCCGTGATCTCGGGATCGGGCAATGTCGCGACCCACGCGGCGGAGAAGATTGTACAACTGGGCGGCAAGGTCCTGACCCTGTCGGACTCCCAGGGTTTCATCCACGATCCCGATGGCATCGACCAGTCCAAGATCGACTGGGTCAAGGTGCACAAGACCAAGCGGCGTGGCCGAATTTCGGACTATGTCACCGAGTTCCGCAGTGCCACCTATCACGACGGCCAGCGGCCGTGGGCAGTGCCCTGCAACGTCGTCCTGCCATGCGCGACTCAGAACGAATTGAACGGTGCCGATGCCCGCACCCTGGTGGCCAACGGCTGTATGGCGGTTTCCGAGGGTGCCAATATGCCGACCGATCTGGAGGGTGTGCACGTCTTCAAGGCGGCCGGCATTCTCTATGCACCGGGCAAGGCCGCCAACGCCGGTGGTGTGGCCGTCTCCGGGCTGGAGATGAGCCAGAACTCAGGCGCCGTATCGCCTGGAAGGAAGCCGAGCTTCAGCAGCACCTGGTCGACATCATGCAGGGCATTCACCAGCGTTGTGTCGAATATTGCGGCGTCGCGGGGACCTCACGCGTCGATTATGTGCGCGGTGCCAATATCGCGGGCTTCAAGAAGGTCGCCGAAGCGATGCTGGCCTACGGCGTGGTCTGAACCGCGGCGACAAGCCGGGGCGGGGCGGTGACGTTCGGCCGTGGTGGACGCGGTGTCGGTTGAGACGGCGCATGGAAGCTGTGGCAGGTCTCGCAATCCGCAGGGGCGGGCGTCGGCGACCTGGCCGTCGTCTGGCCGTGGCATTCCGCGCATTCGCTGGCAGACGGCAGCAGCAGGTCGGTTGCGGATGACGACGTGGCGGCGGCATGGCACCGCGCGCAGGAAGGCTGACCGAGGCGGTCGATGCGGTGTTCGCGGACACTGTGATCAAAAGCCCCGCGACTGAGGAAGTCGTCGGGTAGACGGACGGGCGTGAAGCGAATGGTGGGCGTCCGGAAGATGGTATGGCAGTCGAAACAGGCTCCCCGTGGGCCGAAGGCACCGCCAACCGTGGTGACGGCGCTGGCACCGGTCGGCGAACCACCCATACCGGCTCCGGCCTCACCGATTTCGCCGGGCCTGCGCCGTGAGGTTCCGCCGCCGGCGAACGGTCCACGGCCTTGCCATGACAATAGAGCCGCGATGACCTGGCGCGGCTCGCCGTGCGGAAGCTGGCGCACGCCGCCAGGTGTCGCGAAGGCGAGTGAGTGACAGCTGGCGCAGTCCCTTTCCATCTGGATGGGGACGAAGCCCTTGCCGTCTGCCTTGGGACGGTGGCAGTTGGCGCAGGTCAGGGCTGTTCCATAGCCACGCCCGCCAAGTGTCTGGGCCATCCTCGCCGGGCCGCCGGAGGGCGACAGGTGAAGTCTGTGTGGGAAGGTCAGGCCGGAAGACTCGCGCGGGCGACTGTTCAGCGAGACCCGTGTGAGACCGTTTGGACCGGGCAGGGCAGGGCGGAAATTCGGGTGGCGCGCCCACGACGGGGCGTCGGCCAGATCGGTGTCCTTCAGCCGGTGCGTCAGGCCTGTGTGACACTGGACGCAGGTCTGGGTCGGGGTCAGCGTCGGGATCGGCTCTGGCGGGTGGCTGGCTGCCGGATTGCCGACGTGTTCGACGTGGCAACTGGCACAGCGCTGTTCGGGAATGTTGAAGGCGCGCCTGAACCAGGCGGTCGCCTGTCCGCCGAACTGGTCAGGCGGCGGGGCTCCCCACAGGATCCGCCCCCGCGGAGCGTGGTCCCGGACGAAGGACAGTTTGTCCGGCGAGCCTGCCTGTCGCACCGACGTTGCGGCGGCGGCCATGGCTGCGGGCGTCCGGTCGCCCGCGTGACAGGTCTTGCATGAGGCGTCGGTCACCGAGACAAACGCTTGCTGGTGACAGGACTGGCAGTCGTCCTCAAGGAAGGCATGGGCCGAGGACAATGGGCCGGCCGACCATTGCTGATCCGGATCGATCCGTGTCCTGAAATGGCCGTAGAACGCCGACAGCGGCCATAGCAGGCAGATCGCGAGGATCCCCAGTCCGAGGGTCCACGCGATTCGTCGGCGGCCGAAAACGCGCGCCTTGCGGATGACCCCACCGGCCGGCACACCCGACGAGTTTTGTCCTTCCGCGGGCTCTGCCGCCGCGAGGTTGATCAGGATCCGCCCACCGTCGCCGGCCGACAGGTCGAGAATGTGATCGCCAAAGGTCAGGCGCGGCGCGTGGCTGACATCGATATCGGCCCGGGTGACGAACCGCCCGTCGACACCGAAAGGCTCGCGTCCGGCCGAGGTTACGGTGACCCGGCCGGGTCCGGCGACCGTCAGGGTAGCGTGATGCAGGCTGACGGCCAGGTCGGGCAGGCGGATTTCGCAGTCCGCGCCGCGACCGATGCGCACCGTGTCCGTCGGCAGGACTTTCTCGCGAACGATCTCGGCCCCGCTGACGCGGCGTGTGATCTGGCGAAGAACAAGGGTCATCGGGCCATCACCAGTAGATGAAGACGCTGAAGACATGGGCGGTGATCGCCGCGATCAGCGCAATCGTGGCGGGGACGTGCACACTCAGCCAGACGCTCAGCCAGGCGCGGATCTGCAGGTGGCGGCGCACCTGGCCCAGGGCGGCAGCCTTGCGTTGCAGCAGTTCCTCCATGCGGCTCAGCATCTGCAGTTCAACGTCGGTCGCCCTGCGGCGCAGACCGGGGATACGCGAGAGTGCCTTGCGGTTTCCGCATCCACCGCGCCCACCCGACAGCCGGCGCCACAACCCGCCGCCGACCTTGCTGTCGTCCAGTGACATCTGCACCACCCGCGCCTGAACCTCGGACAACGGCTGGGCCGCTTCGTTGATCTGACGATCCAGCGCTCTGAGGGTTTCGAGCATCTGCTTCTGGGTCGTCTCGCCGCGGTTTCGGCTGAGATAGCGTGGCAGGAGCGCGTAAACGGCCACACCAAACAGGCCCGAGACGACCACCAGCACCATCAGGCCATAGGCCAGGGTGTGGATGTTCCAGCCGAACTGGAAGCCCGCATGCAGGGTGGTGATGACGAGCACGGCCAGCCCCAGATAGACGTGGGCCGAGACCCAGGCTTTCAGGGACCACTGGCCCGCTGTGATGGCGCGCTTTCGCAGGCCCAGAAGGGTCAGCCAGAGCACCAGTCCCGCCGAGATCGTGCCCGCCACATAGCCGTAGGCGCTGCCGCCGTTTGGCCGGGGCTGGACGTCCATCAGCAGATAGCCGGCGACGGCGATCACACACAGGGCACCCGCACGCGACGCCCAACGGAAATTCCGGTGGCGCAGGAAGCCCTCATGCAGGACCGCGTTCGAACGCTCGCCGGTTTTTTCCACTTTCGACAAGGGACTAATCGCCCCTGTTCATGCGTTTGACCGTGAGGAATTCCTCTGGCGATACCCGGATCGCGGCACCGGTGGGACAGGCGCGGACGCACGCCGGTCCGCCGGACTTGCCGATGCACATATCGCATTTGATCGCGACCTTGGGCGGTTCAGCACCCTTGGGTTTGTGTTTGGCGCGCCAGGCCTTGTCGGGTTCACCCGGTCCCGGTCCGACCCCGAACAGCAGCCAGGAGATCAGGTCCGGCTTGTCGGGTGGCCGCGAGTCCATGCGGATCACGTCATAGGGGCAGTTCCGCTGGCAATTGCCGCACCCGATACAGGTCTCGTCGATGAAGACCTCGCCATCCGGCCCGCGATGGATCGCATTGGGCGGGCAATCGGTCATGCAATAGGGATGTTCGCAGTGTCGGCATGAGGTCGGTACGTGCAGGTGGGCGTAGGTCCGGCCCGCCTCGCGGTCGAGCCGCGACAGACCGTCGTGGACATCGGCACAGGCCTTCTCGCAGTTGTCGCAGCCGATGCAGAGGGTCTCGTCGATCAGCAGAACATCGGTGGCCTCGCCGATGCCCTGATCGACCAGGAAGTCAGCCACGGCGCTGTACATGTCGACGACGTCGCCGAACCGGCCCTTCTGCTCTTCTATGTAGCCGTTGACCCTTCGGCGGTCAGCCATGTCGGCCCGCAGTTTTTCCTCCAGCTCCGGCTTGCGCCGGAGCAGGGCGCGGAAGCGGTCGCCGTCCAGCCGAACCACCTCCGACCGGATAGCCGCCTGGACCGTGGCGCTGCGCCGCCCGCCGTCAACCAGAGCCATTTCACCGATGTAGGACCCTGCCGGCAAATAGGACAGGAAGACCGGCTTTCCGCCGATCTGCTTTTCGACGACCATGCTGCCGGAGCGTACGACGAAGATATCGTAGCCCTCTTCGCCCTCGTTGATGATGGCCTCGCCGGTCTTGACCTGACGGATTTCTGCGGTCTCGAGCACGTCGGTCAGGTCGGCGGGCGTCAGGCCGGAACCGAACATCTGCAGGAGCTGACGTTCGGTGGTGATGCGGTTGACCGTGTCGCGCGCCTCCTTGACCGACGCCATCAGCCGCAGGGCGGCCATCCGGGGAATTTCCAGCAGGATGCTGGTTTCTGCGGCACGGACCGTGGCACCTCGGGGTCGGCCGGAAATGAGGCCGACCTCGCCGACGATGGACCCTCTCGGGATTGGAACAGTCTGGCGCTTCTTGCCGCCGCCGACCTCGACCTCGACCGATCCGGAGGCGATCCCGAACACCGAGGAGCCAACGGAGTTGCGCTTGAAGACGATGTCGCCGGCATTGTAGGCGCGGACGTCCGAGTCCAGCAGGAACTCCCGCATTTGCAGCGGCGACAGGCCGCGCAGGATTTCAATTTCCTGGCGCAGGAATTCAAGCCATTCCGCGACAGACCGATTGCCGGGCAGACCCCTGAGGCGGGCCTCGAGAATCGGCTCGTCAGCGGGTTTCAGGTCGACGGCACCACCGATGTATTCGACGACGTCATAGCCCTGGTTGATGCAGTGTTTGATCAGCGGATAGCCGGCGAGCGCACCGATGACATAGACGCCGGGCACGGTGCTTTCGAACGTCGGCGACAGCTTGGGAAAGGCTCCGCGCGCGGCGCTGGTGAACTCCAGCCCGATCGACTCGACGAATTTGCGTGGCGGAGCCGAACCCAGCCGGGCGATGACGCGGTCGCACTGGAAACGTGTCGCGCCTTCCGGTGTGTCGACCGTGATCCAGCCCGGTTCAATCAGCGTGGTCTCCGCGCTGGTGAGCAGGGTGATGTTGCCGGCTTCCTGTGCCGCCAGCAGCGCCTTGGCATTGGCGTCCTTGGCGCGGGCGAAATCAGCCCCGCGGTTGACCAGGGTCACCGTATTCCCCTGGGCCCGGTCCGCGATCAGTCCGAGGGCATTCTCGATCCCTGCGTCGCCACCGCCGACCACACAGATGTGCTCGTCGACGTATTCGGCGGGGTCATCAAGCTGATACTGGACATGGGCCAGTCTGCCGCCCTCGCAGGACATGAGGTTGGGGTTGCCCTGTGTGCCGATGGCCAGAATGATGGTCTCGGCGCGGACCGCTGACCCGTCCGACAGAGCGATGGTAAAATCGCCCTTCGCGCCCGTGACGGATTTGACTTCAGCGCGATAGTGGACGTTGACCTTGTGCTTCGCGGCCTCGCTGGACCAGGTATCGAGGATGGTCTCGCGCTTGCCGGGCTCGAAGCTGACGTCTGCGCGCACGACCAGCTGGCTGGGCGTGGCCATGATGTGTTTGCCGCGCTGGTAGCGGAAAATCGTGTCCGACAGGTGGTCTGATTTCTCAAGCAGGACATGGCTCACGCCGCGGGCAGCCGCGTGCGCGGCCGCACTCAGGCCGGCGGGCCCTGAGCCCAAGATGGCGATCCGATGGACCCCCTCCACCACGTCCCCCCCGTGCGGCACGGTGAAATCAAACGGCCACTTCTGCCGTTTCGACCCGTCCCATGTGTAGCTTTACCATAGGAACGCGCCTCGCTACAGTGGATGAACGGTTGCGGAGAACGTTGAATGAGCGCGGAAATCGGCCAGTTGGCTCTGATCCTCGCCTTCATGCTCGGACTGGTTCAGGGACTTGCTCCGCTGGTGGGAGCGCACCGCGGCGACCCGGTGCTTATGTCCCTTGGCCGAGCGGCTGCCCTGCTGCAGATGGCATTCGTCATCCTGGCCTTCGGGGCCCTTGCCACGGCCTATGTGACGATGGACTTTTCCGTCGAGCTGGTGGCCAAACACAGTCACAGCACCCAGCCTCTTCCTTACCGGTTCGCCGCCACCTGGGGTAGCCATGAGGGGTCGATGCTGCTGTGGGTGCTGATCCTCGCCCTGCACGGCGGCGCGATCGCCTTTTTTGGACGCTCCCTGCGAGAGGGCCTGCAGGCGCGGGTACTGGCGGTTCAAGGCATGCTCAGCGCCGCCTTCCTCGGCTTCTGCCTGTTCACCTCCAATCCGTTTTCCCGGCTGAGCCCGATTCCGCTCGACGGGACCGAGTTGAATCCGCTGCTGCAGGACCCCGGTCTGGTGATGCATCCGCCGCTCCTCTATCTCGGCTATGTCGGGTTTTCGGTGGCCTTCTCATTCGCCGTGGCGGCCCTGATCGAGGGACGGGTGGATGCGGCCTGGGCGCGTTGGGTCCGGCCCTGGGTCTTGTCGGCCTGGATATCCCTGACCGTCGGCATCGCCCTGGGCAGCTGGTGGGCCTATTATGAGCTCGGCTGGGGCGGCTGGTGGTTCTGGGATCCGGTCGAGAACGCCTCGCTGATGCCCTGGCTGATGGGAACGGCCCTGCTGCATTCCGCCCTCGTGCTCGAGAAGCGCGGGGCCTTGATCAGCTGGACGATACTGCTGGCCATCCTGACCTTCTCGCTCAGCATGGTCGGGACCTTCCTGGTGCGCTCGGGCGTTCTGACCAGCGTGCACGCCTTCGCCGTCGATCCGGAGCGCGGAGCCTATATTCTGGTCTTTATCCTGATCGCCACCGGCTCGGCCCTCGGCCTGTACGCCTGGCGGGCACCGGCGATGCGGACCGGAGCCCTGTTCTCGCCACTGTCCCGTGAGGCCGGCATCACGCTGAACAATCTCTTCCTGCTGGCGGCGACGGCCACGGTATTCCTCGGCACCTTCTATCCCGTGTTCGTCGATGTGTTGAACGGCGACAAAATCTCGGTCGGGCCGCCGTACTATGCGATCACCTTTGTTCCGCTGTTCGTGCCGTTACTGGTGCTGGTTGCCTTCGGGCCGATGATGAACTGGAAGCGCGACACGGCGCGGGCCGTGTTGCTCAGGCTGCGCTGGCCGGTCGTGCTCGCCACGGTCGTGGCGGGCGTCGGGCTGGTGGTTTTCGGTCTGGCCAAGGTCGGCGCGGCCCTCGGGATCGCTCTCGGTGTCTGGCTGATTGCCGCGGCTTTCATGCTGCTGGCACGACGCTGGGGACTGGGCCGCAAGGGTGCTGAGACCGGACGGCTGATCCGCACGACGCCCCTTGCCTTCTGGGCCGTCGCGGTCGCCCACGCCGGTCTGGGCGTGAGCACCATCGGCGTCACCGCCATGACCGCCTGGACGGTCAGTTCGGTCCAGACCATGGTTCCTGGCCAGACAATCGATTTCGCGGGGCGCCGCATTACCCTGGACGCCCTGGGTCAGGCGACGGGTGCGAACTATCAGGCTGAACAGGCCCGCTTCCGCGTCGAAGGAGGTGGCCAGCCGTTCCTGATCGTATCCGAGAAACGCTTCTATCCCTCCAGCCAGACCCAGACGACCGAAGCTGGAATCCGGGGCGAGGCGATGGGCAACCTCTATATCTCGGTCGGCGAGAGCGCGACCCTGGGCGCTGCCACGGTCCGACTCTGGTGGCATCCGCTGGTCGGATGGATATGGGGCGGTGCCTTGATCATGGCGCTGGGCGGCGTCCTGTCGTTGTCGGATCGCCGGATGCGGCTGGCCATGCCGGCGCGCAAGCCGGTCCCCGTGAAGACGGTGGAGGTGGTCACGTGAGGCGGCTGGCCTTCATCCTGCCCGTCGTGCTGTTCCTGGTGGTCGCCGCAGCCCTGGGCCTGGGTTTGAGGCGCGACCCCAGCATTCTGCCGTCCATGCTGATTGACCGGCCGATCCCGACGTTCGACCTCGCGGGCGTGATCCCCGGAGACACCGTGGGCCTTGCCTCCTCGGACTTCACCGGCAAGCCGGTCCTCCTCAATGTGTTCGCCTCCTGGTGCGTCGCGTGCGTCATCGAACATCCCATGCTGCTGCAGCTGCAGGCCCAGGGCGTGACCATCCACGGGCTGGACTGGAAGGACGAGCCCGCTGACGGGGCCGAATGGCTGGCCCAGCGCGGCAACCCCTATACGTTGATCGGATCGGACCCCCGGGGCCGTACGGGCATCGATTTCGGCGTCACCGGGGCTCCCGAGACCTTCGTCATCGACGGCCACGGACGGGTTCGCTACCGTCACGTCGGTCCGATCACGCCCGAGGTCTGGGCCACAATCCTGCAGCCGATGCTCGATCGACTGGAGACGGAGACATGAAACGTTTCGCGCTTGGCGTGCTCTGCGCCCTGCTGATCGCCGGGCCGGTTGCGGCGGTGCTGCCGGAAGAACAGTTGGCCGATCCCGCGCTCGAGGCCCGGGCCCGCGAGATCAGCCGGGAGCTCCGCTGCGTCGTTTGCCAGAACCAGTCGATCGATGACTCCGATGCCCCTCTTGCCGCCGACCTGCGGGCCATCGTTCGCGAGCGCCTGACGGCCGGTGACACGAACGAGGAGGCGATAGCGTTTGTCGTCGCCCGCTACGGCAGTTTCGTGCTGCTGAAGCCCCCGCTGGACCTTGAGACCATCCTGCTGTGGAGCGCCCCCCTGCTGGTGCTGATCCCCGGCGGACTGGGTATCGCGCTGTATCTGAGGCGACGCGGCCGGGCCAGTGCAGCCGAACCGATACCCTTGTCGACCGAGGAGCGGCGCACGCTCGCCGCCATTCTGAAAAACGGTGATGCGTCATGATACTGTGGATTGTCCTGACGCTGATGATCGCCCTGGCCGTAGTCGGCCTGGCCATGCCGCTGATCCGGCCCGGCGGGGCGCTTGACCGGCGTACAAGTTCCGCCGACGTTCTGAAGGCCCAGCTGGGCGATCTGGACCAGCAGGCCGAGGCCGGGACAGCGCCGCCCGAGGACATCGCGGCTCTTCGCCTCGAAGTCGAACGTCGGGCCCTGGCTGAGGGTGTCGAGACCGTGCCGACCGGTCGACCGCTGGGTGAAAAGTCTTTGATACGGCTGGCCCTGGGCTTGGCTACGGTCGTGGCCCTGGGTGGCGCGGGTCTTTACGCCCTGCTGGGACGGCCCGACCTTCCGGGGGCAGGGCCACGGACTGCGGCGACGGCCTTGCCCGCGGCTTCGGCTGACGCAGCCCACAACGGTGCCGATGTGGAGGCCATGATCGTTCAGCTTGAGGGCCAGCTCCGCCAGACGCCTACGGACGTCAACGGCTGGCGCATGCTTGGGTGGTCCTATTTCCAGACCGGGCGGTTCGCCGAGGCGGCAGAGGCCTATGGCCGGGCTGCGACGATCGAGCCGACCAATGCCGAGCATTTTTCAGCGCAGGGCGAAGCCCTGGTCCAGGCGGGTGGCGGCCAGGTGACTCCGGCTGCCTTGGCGGCCTTCCGCGGTGCCCTGCGTGCGGACCCCCAGGACCCACGCGCGCGCTATTTCATTGCCGTCGAGATGGACCAGCGCGGCGAGCGTGATGCGGCCATGACCGCCTGGATCGACCTGATCAATTCCGCGCCGGAAGGTGCGCCCTGGGCCGCCGAGGTGCGGGCATTCGTGCTGGACCTGGCGCGCCAGCGGGGACAGGATATTTCGGCCCGCTTACGGCCGGCAGCAGCAGCCACCGCGTCGGCGGTAGCACCCGCCGCCATTCCCGGGCCGTCCTCAGCCCAGGTCGCAGATGCAGAGGCGATGTCCCCGGCCGATCGCCAGGCCATGGTTCAGGGTATGGTCGGACGGCTGGAGGAGAGGCTGAGGTCTTCGCCCCGGGATCGGGATGGATGGATCCGGCTGATGCGGGCGCGCATGGTGCTCGGGGACAGCGCGGGAGCAACAGCGGCATTGCGCAACGGAATACGCGCATTCGCCGATTCCCCGACAGAACAGGCTGCCCTGACCGAGGCCGCCCGCGGTCTTCGCGTGCCCGACGCCTGACCGTATCGGGCCCGCGCAGCCGTCAATTCACGCCAGATCGACCATTTTCAACGCGGCACCGGCCCCGTGCCTGAAGGCGGGATCGGGCCCTGTTGACCCGGGACGGGGGCGCTTTGTCGACCTGTGATGGAGGTGCCCGATTGCGGGAGTCGCGAGCTTGAGGCCGGCGGGTTTCGCGGTTGCGATGTGGACCCCGGTCGGGTTGTCTGATTCCGACCCTGAGCGGGAGGCGGGCCCGAGGTCTGGCCAGAGGTCTGGCCCGAATTCGTACCCTGACTTTGAGCCGTACCCTGCGCCTTGCCTTCGGCTTGACCTGAAGCCGTGGTCTGAGGCTGTCCCTGTCCCGGCCCCTGTCCCTCGCCCGGCCCCTGCGGCCCCGGCCGTGGACCCTGGCCAGACCCGCCCTCACCGGGCGGAAGACGGGCCTCAAACCTTGCGATCGCGCTCTGCGGAAGGGTGAAAGGCTGAGACAGCCGACGACCAGAGACCAGGACGGCTTGCCCGGGTTGCCGGATTGTTACCCGTTCGCCACCCACCTCCAGATCGATTTCGCCTTCGACCAGAACGATGACGGCGGCGGTCTCGGGGTCCTGCGACAGGTCCAGCCCGACGGCGTCGCCCGCCACGACCTCCAGCGCCTCGGGCCCGACTACGCCCTCGATGATCGTGCCCCGGATACCGATGGTGGCCGTTGGCGTGCGAAAGCTCACACGCTCCCGTTCCGCACCCTGACTCCCGGACACGAATCTGAAGATGCCGCGGGCCACGGAGAAGACGGCTGAGAGCGGGTCGGGCTCTGACTCGAATGCAAACCGATCGACTGTCAGGGACGCATTTGCTCCCACCGTCAGCAGAGACCGATCCCGTAGCTCGACCTGCAGCCGACTGTCTGGACCGGTGACGATCAAGTCCGCGTAGCGAACGGCTCCACCAACGACGGAAGCGCGCCACTCCGTTTCTGCGGCGCTGCGCGTCCGAACGGTCTGCACCACGGCGGTGTTGGTTCCCACGGCTTCCTGGGCCATCGCGCATCCGCAGCCCACCCAGGCCAGGACGGCACCCAAAACGGCGGCAATAGCGCGCATTCTCATCTTCGGACTCCCAAGGCCAAGCTTCAGACTGCCCCGGTTTTGCCCGTCACCCAAGCCCCCGTCGAGGTCAGGTCGGCGTAGTCAGCCTGACGGTGCCGTCGTTGGGTCAAGCCGTGATATCGAACCTTTCCGGACCAGCGTGTCATAGGTGTGGGTGACCTCATCGAAGCGGACCCTCTTCTGCTGACCTGCGAACGATGACGGGTCACACCAAAGCCAAGCTCGACCTTCCACGACAGGATCGACGATCTTGTCGGTGTTCCAGCCCAACAACAGACGCCCCCCCGGTCTCAGGATCATGGCCATGGCCCGCATCGCCGCCAATTGCTGATCCGGTGTATCGACACCATACCCAAGCACGCCGTTGCAGATTATGGCGTCGAAAGTCATGTCAGCGAAGACTTCGTCGATGCCGCAGAGGTCGCCGGTTCGATGCCGGCCCCGCTGTCCCCATTTCTCTGCCCTCGGGTCCAAGTCGGTCGTCCAGACCTCTCCGCCTCCAGATTCCAGCGCCTTGTAGTCATCAAGCGTATAGGCCCGGCAGCCCACCCAGAGGATGCGCCCGGCTTCGGCGGCGAAGGCGGGAATATAGACATCGATCAGCAGCCGTCTGTCAGGCAACTGTCGAATGATCGCGGCGCGCCCGCGGCACCGGTCCGCGCCCGTCAGCCTGTCGAAGAGACGTCGTGCCAATCCGGGCTTTGCCGGGTCCATCAATGCGACCCGGTCGTTCGGGCTCGGGCTGCCGTGTCCAGCGCGGTCCTGAGGTCGTCGAGCTGGGCCGTCCGGATAACCGGCGAATGGTTCGCCTCAACCCATTCCTGACCGTTGCGCGCCAAGGCAACCCGCCGCCTGGGGTCGGCGATCAGCGCGGACATCGCCGCGACGAGTCCAGGCGCATCGGGCGGATCGACATAGATTGCGTGCTCGCCGCTCGCCTCGCGAAGTCCCCCCCGTCCGGAGGAGATCAGCGCGGCTCCCGCGGCATGCGCCTCAAGCGCTGTCAGCCCCAGGGCCTCGGCGACAAAGGATGGCGTCACGGCGATGGCGGCGCGGCGGGTGACGTCGATCACGGTTGTCGGCGACGCTGACCGGTGGATGTCCACACGATCGCCGAAGCGACCAAGGGCGAGCAGATGAGGCTCGGCCCAGCGCCTATGCTGGTCCCAGTCACCCAGCAGCAGGGCACCATGCCAGCCCGGTTCCAGGTCGAGGATCTGGGCGAGCGCCAGACAGAATGGTTCGAACCCTTTCTCCGGCATGGCCCGCCCGCAGAACATGATGATCGGTTCACGGTTCTCAGGTGATTGCCGCCAGATGTTGATGTCGATCGGGTTGCAGATGGTCTCGGCCTTGTCTGCGAAGCGAGGATAATCCGTGCCAAATTCGGCACGAGCCGCGTCACTGACGAAGATCAGCCGATCGAAAGCCGCCAGTCTGTTGCCATAACGGAGGCGGTCGAGCCAATGCCGAGGAGGCTTGATGCGGGTATGCCGGTAGAGGACGTGAACTCGCCCCGGCATCATTCTGGCAACCAGGGCCGCTGATTCAAGTTGTTGATGATATTCGACGATCTCGGGATTTATCCGTCCCAAGACCGTCGCGACCGCGCGGGCATGACGCGTTTTCTCCAATCCCGCCGGGACCGTCACGATGGGGACCTCGGCCGGGTGGTCGTCGCCTGCGTCGCATACGAACGTCGTTTCAGTCCGGAATCGACTGTGACCCAAGAGGGTTTGCGCGACCGTCTCCATGGAGTTGGGTTGATCGCGGCGCATCGCCGAGCCGCGGGGCATGACGATGGCTATACGCATCGAAATCTCCGCGAGGGCGGTTCGGGACACTCAGCGGTCATAGGCCCAGACTCCGCGTCCGGCGTGGTCTGTTCAGTCCGGCCGCCCTGCGCAATTTGAACAACAGGGTGATGATGGGCTGCAGGAAGGACCGACGAATGGACTTCACATCGATGAAGGTGATGTCGCCGTGGCCAGACAATGTATGCAGGCCGTCGCCGAACCCGCCGAGCAGCTCTCCGGGCTCAAATCGTATTGCAGGTGCCGCCGAAAACGCCTCGGGCGTCAGGACGTCGATGCGCAGCAGACTTAGGGCCGCGCCATAGGTTCCCGCGCAATCCTGAACCGGGAGATGAAGGGCACCGTCATACTCGAACGCCGTACCGCCGGGCCTCGAGCTTTCGAAACCGCTCCGCACGGGATTGGAAGGGTGGCTCGACCACGGCCCCATGAGGGCGGGAGCAAAGGCTATGTGCAGTTCGCGCATGGCCCGATTACCGGGACCGTGCAGGGCGTAGAACATCCACCACATCCCGCCATACCGGACGACGGTCGCGTCGATTGCGCCCTCGGGCAGGAGTTGCTGGACCGGCTCCCAATCGTCGGGGAAACGGTTGCAACGGAACAGGGTGAGGCGGCCGGACTTGTAAGCCTCGGGCAGCATGTACAGCGCGCCTGCATCCTCGATCAGGCTCGGATAAGACAGGTGGACGGCCTGGGTCAGGGCCACACCCTGTTTCAGCAGCCGGTTCGCGCCGTCATATTGGCAGTAGTGGATTTCACCGCGCCGGACCCGGTAATCGTAATTTTCCACAAAGACGGTCAGCACGTCGTCCAACTGGATGCCGAAAGGATCGGCGTCGTATCGGAAGGAGCCGCGGGCAGGCAGCCAGACGACTTCTTCCGGTCTCATGCCGCGTGACGCCGCCACACTGGCCAGCGAGCGTCTGACATAACCGGACCGCCAGATGTCGAACATCGCGCGCTAGACGCCCGGTGCCACGACGGATCTGGAGACTTCCCTGGCCGTCATCGCCATTCGGGGAGCCGGCGCATAAGCGACTGTTTCAGTTTGCGTCCGCGGTCCGCCGCGGACCTGGGCTGAATTCGCTGACAATGTCTGTGGTCGTGTCCCCAACGCTCATGCATGGCACGGTCCAGCGCAGGGTGGCGGTCGTGCTGATGAACGATCGCGCTCACGCTACCGTCCGGGTTGAATACCAGACCATTCTGGACCTTGAGTTCGCTGCCCGGGGTCATGCCGAGGGTGGCGACACGCCCGAAATTGGGCCGCACCTCTGCCTTCACCAAACCCAGATGGACAGCGAGATTGCAGGCCGCCTGGTCAGCACCGAACGCTCCGCCGACCTCGGACCGGGGGATCGCAGCCAGCATCAGCAGAGTCTTGCAGAAGCGGATAATCTCGTCGCGAGGACCGATCACTGTGCCAACGCAAATGCAGGGCTTGTGGGCGAGGGTCGCGACCATCTCGTCGCCCACGAGGGCCGAGAGATGTTTCATGTTGAAGGCGTGGTCGCCGAGGCGGCCGCCTTCGTTCTCTACGAAGACTTCCAGCCGGCGAGGGGGCGGCCCGAAAGGCTCGGCCTGAAAAATCACATCCCGCACGTCCGTCAGAAGCACATCGACCGCGTTGGGCCAGCGCTCCAGCAGGCTGCAATAGGCGGCGAAGCGCGCCATCACGGGATGCGGCTCCCAGCCCGGCTGCGAGGCCAGATGGACGGCTTCGACGCCGTGCTCGGCCAGCAGCCGGGTGACGTCGGGCCGATCATCAACCACGAGGGCGACAGGGCCGTCGAACACCGCGCGGAGTGACCGGACGAAGGGGGCAATCTGGGCGGCATCGTACCCCGTCGCATAGCCTAGAACGAGGTCCTCCGGGCCACTGAGAGATCCGCTTTCCGTCGCGCTTGAAGTAAATGCGCCTGCGAGCCAGGCAAGATAGGAAGATGATGCCCGTTTCATCGCCCGGTCATCCGCTTACCTGGTCGCGTTCAGCGAAACGAAGACGGAAAAATGGCAGCTGTAAACTGAACGGGCGTTCGCTGGAAAAAGCCGGCCACAATGGCTTATCTTCCCTCGATCTCGCAAAACTCGATATCATTGAGTGTTCTCCAAGCCAACCGATGATTGTTGGCGAGGGGAAGGGCAAGTATAGGATTTATATACGGGCGCTGAATTGGCACGCATAACATATCTGATCTTGTACCGCGCGGATCAAGGCACGAAGATATAGAATAGAGGGACGCCGGAGCTACCGAATGCCACGTTCGATCAACTCTATCGCAGGCCTCACCGCGCCCGCCGAGGCCGGACGTTCCCGCGTGGCGGTCCTCTGGCGTTTTGACGCGAACCAGCCTCTGGCATTGCAACTGATCGGCACCATCGGTCTGGTCCTCGTCGGCACGCTCATCGCAGAGCTTCTGCGTCAGAATTTCGGCCTGAACCGGCTGTCGATGTTTTTCCTCGGTTCAGTGGTCGTGTCCGCCCTGGCGTTTGGAACACGCGCCGGAGTCTTCGCCGCCTTTCTGGCCATCCTTGCGTACAATTTCAGTCTCGTGGAGCCACGCTTCGCCTTCCGGTTTGCCGGCGCAGAGCAAGCCCTTACTCTGGGGGCCTTCCTGTTTGTCGCCCTGGTCACCGGCAGCCTGGCCGGAAGGGTGCGCGAAAGCGAACGTACCAATCGGCGGCGCGCCGATCTCCTCAAGACGTTGTTTGACGCCAGCCAGGCTTTCACAATGGCCGATGGAGAGATCAGCCTGCGCCAGGTTTTGACTGATCGTCTCCAGGCGGCGTCAGGCAATGTCGCGCTGGTTATTGCGGCGCACGAGACCCTGAACGAGGACGCCGTTCCCGTTGACGGCAAATCCTCTGTTCACGGTGTGATTGACCGCAGCCGCAGATCGCCGGCCCTTCAAATTCAGGGGGAATGGCGAGCACGGCGCCTGTCAGAAGACGCTGGGCTCGGGCTTGCGGTGTGGAGGGTCGAAGAGGCAAGCGCCGCGGACGTCGCGTCCCAGGATCGGCTTTGTGAGTTGCTGATCGATCTGGCCGCTGCATCCCTGGCGCGGGCGCGTCTCGCAGACGCCAGGACAGAAGCCGAGGCCGAGCGCCGTGCCGGCCGGCTTCGGGAGGCCATTCTCGGGTCGCTCTCGCATGATCTGAGGACGCCGCTCGCAACCGTCATGGCGTCCGCGAGCAGCCTTCGCGACTATGATCAGCGGTTTGATTCAGGGACACGGATAGGCCTCGCCGATGGCATCGTTCAGGAAGCCGGGCGGCTGAACGACTATCTCGAAGCGCTGTTCAGCCTCTCGCGGATTGAGTCGGGCGATCTGACGCCCCATCTCGTGCCCATATCCGTCCGTGAAGTGATCGACAGTGTTCGGTCGCGACTCGGCTCGTTCGGTGAGACCCGGGTCACCGTCCATGAGGCAGACCCGGCCGACGAGGTTCAGGCAGATCCTGTCCTGCTTGAGCAGGCCCTGTTCAATATCCTCGACAATGTGGAACTGCACGGTGGTAAGGGCGTCGTCGCCACTGTTCAGACCCGAACGATTGAGGGCCAGGTTATGATCTCCATCGAAGATGACGGGCCGGGGGTGTCGGCGTCGGACGGTGCAAGACTGTTCGACAAATTCTACCGCGGAAGGGGGCAGCGGCCCGATGGGCGGGGGACCGGCGTAGGGCTTTCGATCAGCAAGGGCTTCGTGGAAGCCATGGGAGGCACGCTGGGTCTTGACCCCACCATCCGGTCCAGACCGGGGCTCAGGTTGTTGCTTCGGCTTCCGGTTGCCGGCAGCCAATCCATATGAGCCGGATCCTGCTCGTCGAGGACGAACTGCATATCATCAGGGCACTCACCCCCGCGCTGGTCGCAGAAGGATATCAGGTCACGGCGGCAATGAACGGCGGCGATGCGCTGGTGGCACTGGCCAGCGAAGGGTTCGATGCCATTCTGCTTGATCTCGGATTGCCGGACATTGACGGCAAGACCGTCATCGCCCGGGTCCGGGAGTGGTCGGAGGTGCCCATTCTGATCGTCAGCGCCCGACACCAGGAAGGCGAAAAAATCGAAGCGCTGGACCTGGGCGCAGACGACTACGTCAACAAGCCATTCGCCATGGGCGAGCTCATGGCTCGTCTTCGCGCCTTGCTACGGGGCCGTGACCGGCGCTTCTCGTCCCGCTCTGTCTTCAAGGCCGGAACCCTGGAGATCGACTTTTCGGCCCGTGTGGTCAGGGTACAGGGCGAACCTGTTCATCTTACGCCTCGGGAATACGATCTCATGCGCGCCCTCGCGCGTCATGCCGGGCGAGTGATCACGCACCGTCAGATCGTCGCTGCCGTCTGGGGTGGAGCGGAAATGATCGAGGCCCAGGCCGTCCGCGTCCTTGTGGCCCAGCTTCGTCAAAAGATCGAGGTTGAGCCTTCCAGGCCGCGCATCATTCTGACCGAACAGGGACTCGGCTACCGGATGCGCGATCCCGATCTGGCAGGCGATCCAGACTGACGACTTGAGCTGCGGGCCAGGCGTGGGCGCATTCGAACTCGGGAGACCAATCGCAGAGCGATCCCCTTGCCCGGTTCCTGCGAATCCTTGCGGACTCTGACAGCGGCTGACTGGCAGGCCGTTGGAGAGTTGGCGTCAGGTCAGGGCACTTTCTCGCTATGCGCACGATCCTCTCGCATACGGGTCCGATGGTCCGCCGGATTGAGCCCATGACGGGCCATCTTGTCATAAAGGGTCTTTCGGGGGATTCGCAGGTCGGCTGTCACCTGCCTGATGTCGCCGTTGTGGCGCGTCAGGGACTCGCGGATCAGTTCGGCCTCATAGGTCTGGACGCGCTGCACCAGCCCGGATTCCGACAGGGCCTCCGAGGTGAAGGCGTCCAGGCCGACGGCCACCTGACTGGCGTAGTTGGCCAGTTCGCGAATATTGCCGGGCCAGTCGTGTTCGAGAAGACGCCGACGGATGACCTGGTCGATCGCCGGCACGTCCCGTCCAAGGCGGCGCGCCGCGCGACCAAGGAAGCGCGCGAACAGGAGCGGCACGTCCTCACGTCTTTCCCTCAGCGGGGGGGTCCGCAGCCGGATCACGTTGAGCCGGTAGTAGAGATCTTCACGCAGGTCGCCTCGCGCGACGGCCTCGGCCGGATCGCCCTTTGTCGCCGCCAGTATGCGCAGGTCGAGTGCATGGGGCTCCATGGCTCCTACGGGATGAACCTCCCGCTCCTCGAGGACGCGAAGAAGCAGCAACTGGGCAGCGCGAGGTGCCAGATCAATCTCGTCCAGGAACAGGGTGCCCTGGTGAGATTGCTCGATCTGCCCTTCGCGGCGCCGGAACGCGCCGGTCGGGCCGACGGCGTCGCCCATGAGCAGGCTTTCCAGCCCGCTCTCCGGCAGAGCGGCACACGATACGGCCACGAAGGGCCGGAGTCGGCGCCGGCCGGCGTTGTGGATGGCGCGGGCGACGGCTTCCTTGCCGGCCCCGGTTTCGCCCTCGATCAGAACATCGACCTGTGCGTCGGCCAGCCGCTGGATAGCGGCACGCAAAGCTTCGACCTGTCGGCTGGAACCACCAAGCGGGATCGACCCCTCGTCGTCGGCGGCCTCTGCAGCCAGTCGGCGATTGTCGAGCACGAGCGCCCGCTTCTCCAGCGCCCGCCGGGCCGTCTCGATCAGCCGCTCCGGGGCAAACGGTTTGGCGAGGAAGTCGTAGGCCCCGCGTTTCATGGCATCGACAGCCTCCGAGATGTCGCCGTGGCCGGTCATCATCACGACCGGTAAATCCGGATCCAGAGCATTCAACCGCTCGACCAACTGACGACCGTCGAGACCGGGCATGCGCAGATCGGTGACCACGATCCCCTCGAATCGCCCGGTGACGGTTTTCAGCGCGGCCTCTGCCGACGCAAAGGGGACGACCGCAAACCCATCCAGTTCCAGCCGCTCGGCAAGGGCCTCGCGGAAGGCGTCGTCGTCGTCGATCAGGGCGACGCGGTTCAGGTTCCGGAAGCTCATGCGGCCCTCGCCAGACGGATGACGAAGCGCGCGCCCGTCGGCGACGGCTCGAGAGCCAACTCGCCGCCGAACGCCGCGACAATGTCTCTGCTGATGACGAGGCCGAGACCGAGTCCGTCGCGCTTGTCGGTCGTGAAGGGCGTGAAGAGACGTTGCTGAACCGCCGGGGCTACGCCGGGCCCATTGTCTGTGACGTGGATGACGACCGTCTCGCCCTTCGCTTCGACCCCCAGCTTGATCGAAGGCCCGGCGACACCATCGAGTGCCTCGATCGCGTTTTGCAGCAGGTTGAGAACCACCTGTTCCAGCCGGTTCCGCTCAGCCCGGACGGCCAGACCCGCCGGCCCGCGGCGGCGGCCGAGAGTGATGCCCTTTTCTCTAAGCCGCCCTGCGACGAGCAGCAGAGCGCCGTCGATGGCCGCGTCGACGCCGACAGCTACGGTCTCGGACCGGGTCTTGCGGGCAAAGGCCCGGAGCTCGTCGGTAATGATCCCGACGCGCTCGGTCAGCCGGTCGATACTGGCCAGCGAGCGAAGAGCGCCCGCGCTGTTTTCGCGGCGAAGCTGAACGGAGGCGCTGTCGGCGTGGGTCCGGATGGCGGCGACCGGCTGGTTGATCTCATGCGCCACCCCGGCCGCAATCTGGCCCAGGGTCGCCAGTTTGTTGGCCTGGATCAACTCGTCCTGCAGGTCCTGCCGGACCGACTCCAGCCGTCGCCGCTCGTCGATTTCGTGGTTCAGAAGGTCGTTGGTGGACCGCAGTTCCGACGTCCGCAGATCAATCTGACGCTCCAGCTCAACGCGAGCCTGTTCGGCTTCGCTCGCCCGCGCGCCGGCGCGCTGGCGACGCCGCAGCAGGATGCCGGTCAGCGCGGCCAGCAAGGCCACGCTCAGCGCGCCGAGCCAGCGCGCGACGGCCACCGCTCGCAACACCGCGTCGCCTGCCGGCGAGAGCAGGGTCAGCCGCCAGCCAATATCGGGGATCGCGTCCGATGCGACGGCGTACAGGTCTTCAGGAACGTCGGACGACGTGCGCACCACTCCACCCGCCTCTGCCATGAAGGGAAGGGGGGGCGGGATCATTGTTCCGGCTGTCTGGGTCGCCGCGAGTCGCCGTCGCAGGTCCGCAGACAGCGGGCGAGCGGCGTGAAACCGCCAGGCGGGCACCGTTGTGATCAACACCACCCCGTCGTCACCGGTGACATAGGTCGGCTCGCCCGAGGCACGCCATTCGGCTTCCAGCGCGCCGAATTCAACCTTGGCCACAATGACACCCAGCGGTCGGCCCGAGGGCCCGTCCACCCGGCGGGACAGGTACAGGCCTGGTCGACCGCTGACCGTGCCGAGAGCGAAGAACGTCGCCTGGCCGTCCCGCATGGCATCGAAATAGTAGGGACGGAAGCGATAGTCCGAACCCACGAAGCTGGTGGTCTGGCGCCAGTTGCTGGCCGCCAGGGTGATGCCGTCCGCATCCAGGGCGTAGATGGCCGCCGCCCGTACCTCTCTCGCGAGGGACTCGAGCTTTCGGTTCAGCCGCAATGTGTTGGCGGCATCCGGCCGGTCCAGAAGGCGCGTCAGGTCCGGGTCCTGGGCAAGGACCAGCGGCAATGATCGATGACGTTCCAGTTCGCTGCGAAGCACCGCGGCATGAAGAGCGCTGGCGGTCGTGGCCTGACGTCCGGCCGAGGCTCTCGCCTCCTGGCGGGCGAGTTCCCCGCTTGCCGAAATGACCACTGCGGCGACGAGAAGCCACAGGACCGCGAAGAGTCGCCATTGAGTCGTTGTTGGCACAAAACCTCGCATGGCTCGATAATGTGGATTTGCGCACAAATGTCGATCGATGGTGTGCGGATTATCGCACGATCAAACTCGACGGACGAAGCAAGACTCAAAAAAAGCCTGACAATTCAAATTTTATGGCGACCTGTACGCCTCGCTTGTCGGCCTTCCCGAGATGCCGATACTGACCTCAATCGCGCCGTTCAGAGCGCTGTGGCGACCGGTGCTGCCCACTGGCACCATGGGAGGTCTTTTGTTGCAACCAGCCGCTTCAGCCGGTGTGGCCGTCGTGCGACGTCCGTTCTATCGCAGCCTGTACTTCATCGTACTGCTGGCGATCGTCGCGGGCGGCCTGATCGGCCATCTGTGGCCCGATTTCGGCCAGAGCCTCAAGCCGCTCGGCGACGCCTTCATCAAGCTTGTGAAGATGATCATCGCACCGGTGATCTTCCTGACCATCACGACCGGCATCGCAGGCATGCGCGACCTGAAACAGGTGGGCCGGGTCGCGGCCAAGGCCTTCGCCTACTTCCTGGTCTTTTCCACACTGGCTCTGATCATCGGCCTGGTGATCGCCAATGTGGTCCAGCCTGGGCGGGGGCTGAACATCGACCCTGCCACCCTGAACGCCGGCGCCGTGGCGCAATACGCCACAGCCGCGCACGAAAGCAGCATCACAGGCTTCCTGACCGGGATTATCCCGAACACGCTGGTCAGCGCCTTCGTCGACGGAAACATTCTCCAGACCCTGTTCGTCTCGATCCTGTTCGGCATCGCCCTGGCCATCGTTGGAGAGCCCGCCGCGCCTGTGACCCGCGCGCTGGATGCACTGAGCCAGGTGGTCTTCAAACTTGTGGCGATCCTGATGAAGGCCGCACCGATCGGGGCGTTCGGTGCCTTCGCCTTTACGATCGGCGCCTATGGTCTCGGTGCCATCGCCAATCTCGCGGCCCTGATCGCGACCTTCTACGTCACCTCGCTGGTCTTCGTGATCGGCGTGCTGGGGCTGGTCTGTCTGGCCAACGGCTTCTCGATCTTCCGGCTGATCGCCTATCTCAAGGAGGAGCTGTTGCTGGTGCTGGGCACCTCCTCGTCCGAGGCGGCTCTGCCCAGCCTGATGCAGAAGCTTGAGCGTGCCGGCGCACCCAAGTCGGTCGTCGGCCTGGTCGTGCCCACCGGCTATTCGTTCAATCTGGACGGCACCAACATCTACATGACCCTCGCCGCCCTGTTCATCGCCCAGGCGATGAACATCGAACTCAGCCTGCAGGACCAGCTTCTGCTGCTGCTGGTGGCCATGATCAGCTCCAAGGGTGCCGCGGGTATCACCGGGGCCGGGTTCATCACCCTGGCCGCGACGCTCGCCGTCGTGCCGGGCGTGCCGGTGGCGGGCATGGCGCTGATCCTCGGCATCGACCGTTTCATGAGCGAGTGCCGGGCGCTGACCAATTTCGTGGGCAATGCGGTGGCGACCCTGGTCGTCGCCCGCTGGGAGGGGGAACTGGATCGCGAGGCGCTGCACGCGGCGCTCGGATCCGGCCCCAAGGCCCTGGCTGCGCCGCCTGATCCGGCAGCCGGACCGGGTGATCGAGACGCCGTAACGGCCGACTGAGAGCGGCCGAAATACAAAGGGGAGGGAGATACCATGAGGATCAACCAGAAGAGCGTGCTGCTCGGAAGTGCGGCGATGCTGACGTTGCTCGCCGCAGCGCCCGGGGCTTGGGCGCAATCCGCGCCATCTGCGCAGTCGCAGGCCGAGGCCGCCCAGGCGGCCAGCAACCTCGATGACGTCGTGGTCGTGGGCTCGCAAATTCGTGGGGCCAAGGTCAATGCCGCCTTGCCGGTGACGGTCGTCACCGAGGAACAGATCCTGGCGACGGGGGCCGTCAACGGCGACGACCTGCTCCGCTCGATCCCGCAGATGGGCGACGTGCTGTTCAGCGCGGCGAACAATCCGCAGACGTCGAATGCGGCCCGTGGTGACGTCAATTCGGTCAACCTTCGCTCGCTCGGCGTAGGCAACACACTCGTGCTCCTGAACGGGCGACGGATCGTCACCCATCCGACCAGCCAGGGCACATCGGACACCGGAACCGTGCCGGTGCTGAGCTACAACTCCAATGCCATCCCGGTGTCCGGAACCGGTCGCGTGGAGGTGCTGCTGGACGGTGCCGCGGCCATCTACGGTGCCGACGCCGTAGCCGGCGTGGTCAACACCGTGCTGCGCGACAATTTCGACGGTCTTCGGATTCACACCCAGTACGGCGGTGCGGAGAGCACCCACCTGCGTGAATGGAGCACCAACATTTTCGCCGGCAAGAATTTCGACCGCGGCAACATCTCGGGCTTCGTCGACTATACCGACCGAACCGCATTGCGGGCCGAAGACCAAGACTATACGGCCTCGGCCAACCTGCGCAGCCTGTTCGTCAATGAGCCGGGCTTCGAGACCAGTCTTGATCCGGATGCACGGGCGACCCGCGGACCCTGGGCCAACCTGCAGGCCCAGACCACGACCACCATCCGTCGGAACGGTACGGCCCTGACGACCTCGGCCGGCTTCTTCCATACCCAGCCGACCAGCTTCGGTTGCGCCACCGCGATCGGGCCTGACATCTGCATCGCCACCGGCAATGCCTCGTCCACCGGCATCCAGCGTGAACTCCGGTACGATACCCAGACGGGCACAACGGTTGCGCCGGAAGTCCAGCGCCTCAACCTGTTCCTGACCGGCCGCTATGAACTGAGCGCCGATGTCGAGGCGTTTGGTGAGGTCGGTTTCTACCAGGCCACGACGCAGAACATTCAGCCGCCGACCATCAGCCTGAACGCCATCTGGATTCCGGCTTCCAACTACTGGAATCCGTTCGGCCCGGTGACCTTTGCCAACGGCCAGGCCAATCCGAACCGTCTTTCGGGCCTGACCGGCGTGCCGGTCGGTGGTCTGAACGTGCGGTTGGGCAACTATCGTTTCAATGACGCCGGCTTCCAGATCGTCGACGTCGAAAACTACCAGTCGCGCTTCCTGGGCGGCCTTCGCGGCGAGCGCTGGGGCTGGGACTGGGAGTCGGCGCTCGTCTACTCCGAGGCCGAGGCGACCGACACGTCCAACGCTGTGAACATGACGGCGCTGCAGGCCAGCCTGGCCTTGTCGACCCCGGACGCCTATAATCCGTTTAACGGTGGCTGCGTCGCCAACACCTCGTTTGGTGACTGCACACCCAGCTCCCAGGTCGCCATCGATGCGATTTCGACCGAGCTGACCCGCGTGTCCCGCACCACCCTGACCATGGCCGACTTCAAGATGAGCCGCCCGGACCTGATGGAGCTGCCGGGCGGGCCGCTGGGCGTGGCGTTCGGTGTCGAGTTCCGTCACGAGACCCAGAGCGATGACCGTGATGCCGACCTCGACGGCACCAACACCTTCACGGACCGGATCGATGGCGCGGTCAGCGTCTCGAACCTGTCGGCGGTCAGCTCGAACCCGGACACCGAGGGCAAACGCGACGTTTCGTCGGCCTATCTCGAATTCGCCGTGCCGGTGGTATCGCCCGAGATGCGCATCCCGCTGGTCCATAACCTGGAGTTCCAGGTGGCCGGCCGGTACGAGCACTACAGCGATTTCGGCGACGTGGCGAAACCCAAGATCGCCCTGGCTCTGGACTTCTTTGATGGTCTGCGCCTGCGTGCCTCCTATTCGGAAGGGTTCCGGGCCCCGAACCTGGAGCAGACGAACGCCACCACCTATTCGCGGCTTGCGACCAATAACGACTATCTGCGGTGCGAGGCTGATCTGCGCGCCGGGCGGATCACAACCTTCAATGCCTGCGCCCAGTCGGTCAGCTATTCGCTGCTCGTATCGGGCAATCCGGACCTCAAGCCGGAGGAAAGCACCAACCAGTCCGTCGGCCTCGTCTTCCAGCCCCGGTTCCTGCCCGAGTCCTTCGGCGACTTCACCTTCACGGTCGACCGCTGGCGCATCCAGCAGGAAGATATCGTCGGCCTGATCGGCGGGCAGACGGCCGTGGTCCAGGAATACCTCGCCCGACTGAGCGGCTCGTCCAATCCGAACGTGGTCCGCGCCGCGCCTAACAGTGACGACGTTACCTTCTTCGCGGGAACCGGCATTGCGCCGGTTGGAGCGATCCGGAGCGTCAGTGATCGTTTCGTCAATCTGCTGCCGCAGGACGTGCAGGGGGTCGATTTCGCGGTGCTCTGGCGACTGCGGGATACGCCGTGGGGCAATTTCAGCGCCCAGGTGAATGTGGCCCAGCTTCTCGAGTTCAACCGCGATGCCGGGCCGACTGTTGAGGCCCTGGCCGCGGCCCGGACCGCCGGCCAGATCAATGTGGCCACACCCTTGCCCATCACCAGCGATCTGCTGGCGCGCAACGGCCGCCCCGAGTGGAAGGCGTCCAGCACCCTGACCTGGAGCCAGGGACCGGTCCAGATCGGAGCCTTTGTCCAGTACACCAGCGCCGTGAATGAGACGGGCTTCCTCAGCACGACAGGGACGCCCTGGGTCGTCGAGGCGCAGACCACCGCGAACCTGTATTTCCAGTACGAATACGAAGGTGCCGGGCCTGCGGCGGACACCCGCATCCGGGTGGGGCTGCGCAACATCACCGATGAAGCGCCGCCGCTGACGTCTTCCGGCTATCTCGGATCGCTGTATCGGCCCTACGGTCGTTACTGGCACGCCAGCATCACCAAGACGTTCTAGGACGGAGACCGGCGCGCGGGGTCCGCGCGCCGGTCCATTGATGGGAAGTTCGGCATGAGACGATTGGCACTCGCCGTCCTGACGTTGACCGGTGTCCTTGCGGTCAGCCCGGCTCGCGCCCAGGCTCCCGAACCCGCCGGCATCGCCTGTCCGGCCTCGACGGGGCCCTCGACGCGCTGTCTGTCCGGCCAGGACGCGAACGGGGCCTGGTATGTCATCGCCATGCCCGCGGACTGGAACCGCCGGCTGATCGTTCATGCGCACGGCGGGCCGCGCACCGGCGCGCCGGAGCCGGCGGATCCGCTCGAGGACCTCGACCGCTTCTCGGTCATGGTGCGGCAGGGGTATGCCTGGATCGGCTCAACCTACCGCCGCGGCGGCTATGGCGTTCGCATGGCCGCCGAGGACACGGACAACAGCCGCCGGATCTTCTGGTCGATCCATGGACGACCGGAGCGCACCCTTCTTCACGGCCAGTCCTGGGGCGGCAATGTCGCGGCCAAGGCTGCGGAACTCTACGGCCGGGCCGATGACGGGACGCTGAACTATGATGGTGTCTTGCTGACCAATGGTGTCCTGAGCGGAGGCACACGGGCCTATCAGTTCCGGGCCGATTTGAGGGCCGTCTATCAGTATGTCTGCGGCAATCATCCGGCCGCGACGGACCCGACCTATCCGGTGTGGCAGGGCCTGCCTGCGGGGGCGACGATGACCCGGGCCGAACTGCGCCGCCGGGTCGTGGACTGCACCGGCATCGGCCTGTCCGCCCGCGACCGCACGGCGGCACAGGGGCGGCGCAAGCGCGAAATCCTGGCGGTCACAGGCCTCCAGGAAGACGAACTGATCGCCCACATGACCTGGGCCACCTTCCTGTTCCAGGATCTGGTTCAGCTCCGGCTTGGCGGACGCAACCCGTTCGACAACAGCCGGACTGTCTATGCCGGTTCGTCCGATGACGCCGCGCTGAATGCCGGTGTCGAACGGTTCTCGGCCGATCCGCAAGCCGTGGCCATGCTGGCCCACGATGCCGATCTGACGGGGCAGATCCCGGCCCCGACCCTGACGATGCATGCGCTTCACGATCCGACGGTTTCGTATGAGGCCGAGGCGATCTATGCAGCGACGGTCGCCGCCGTGGGCCGCTCTGGCCTTCTGGTCCAAGTCGCGACCGACGAGGACCAGCACAGCAAACTGACCGATGCCGGATACCTGACATCGCTGACCGCCCTCGAAGCCTGGATCGACAGTGGTGTCGCGCCGGACCCCACACGTTTCCAGGCGGATTGCGTCAGGGCGCACCCGACGCGGGGAGCCTGCCGCTTTCTTCCGTGAGCACAGGCCGTCAGTCCTGCACCGACCTGTCTTCGCCGGCGGTCGGGCGTGGCGATGCGACCTCGCGTCCGGGGGGCGCGAGGGGCGTGGGAGGCATGGCGGAGCGCCCGGGCCCTCGCCCGGAAAAGCGTAGAGAAATACCGTTTCGACGAAGACAGGACGCTCCGCGCGGAGGGCGCTTCCACGTGCGCGGGGCTACGCCTCGCTGTTGACGAGTTCCCCTTCTGCACGCGGCGGGCAGCGGCAGCGACGACTGCCTGCTGGTCCGGACGGGTATTCGGTCACCGCCCCTCGCCGACTGGACGTTGCAGCCCCGTCAGCCCGCGTCCCGCTCTCCAAAGAGACCAGTCGCGGCCCGCTTCCTTCCGCTCCCGCCGCCGCTTCGGATCGCCGGCCGAGCGAGCCTCCCGGTGCGACGGGACGGGGAGCAGTGTCGCACGGGGCGCAGATGCGGCGGGGAGATGACGCTGGTTCAGGCTTTATATTATTATAGATCAATCGGTTAGACGAACGAATCTGCATGGCTGAGCGTTTATTGCTCGCACTCAAAACCCCGTGCCTCCCCGCGAAGGCGGGGACCCAGATTTGAGCGGCAACGAGACGGGCTGAACGAACCCCTGCTCAACCCGACACCGGCGGTGACGCTCGCACTGAAGGTGCAAGAACGCGACACCAAGATCCAGTCCATGCAGCTCACCATCGAAGAGCTGAAGAAGAAGGCGGAGCAGGGGTCATTTGAGTTGGGACCAGAGTAGGTACCATACCGTTGTCGTCATCTAAGTGGCTGTATAATATCGACTCTCCCGATTGGTTGGCGGAAGCGGTGGGATTCGAACCCACGGACGGCTCTCACCGTCGCTGGTTTTCAAGACCAGTGCCTTAAACCACTCGGCCACACTTCCTTACCGACGCGCGATGTCGCTTGCGACAGGCGGATCGAATCCCGTGGGGCACCTGTGGGTGCCTGCCGGGGGGACTGGCCGCATAGCGCCAAATGGGCCGTTAACCAAAGCAGAAATATCTCCCGACCATAGTTCATGCCTTCAGGGGCGGGTCATGGCTGGAACACTCACCACGAAATGGATCCGGGGCGGGCTGGCGATTGCCCTGCTTTCGCTTCTGGCCGCCTGCGCCGGCGGTGCCCGGCCGGGGGTCGGACGTCTGCCGGTGGTGACCGACCCGGCACCGATCGTTTCCGGCACGATGCGGCCCTATCAGGTGCGCGGGCGCTGGTATCGGCCGGAGGAGCAGCCGCACTATGACGAGACGGGCACGGCGTCCTGGTATGGTGAGCAGTTCAACGGTCGGCCGACAGCGACGGGCGAGCGGTTCGACATGCATGCCCTGACCGCGGCCCACAAGACGCTGCCGCTGCCCGGACTGGTCGAGGTCACCAACCTGGGCAACGGGCGACGGATTGTGGTGCGGGTCAATGACCGTGGCCCCTTTGTCGACGGCCGCATCATCGACCTGTCGCGGGGGTCAGCCGAGGCGCTGGGTCTGCTGTCGGCCGGCGTCGGGCAGGTGAGGGTGCGCTATCTGGGCCGGGCACCCCGGACGGGCGGCGGGACGACGCTCCAGTATGCCGAGGCCAGGCCAGATCCCGCTCCGGCTCCGACGCCGACCCGGTCGGCGGCGCAGCCTCCAGACGCGGCCTCTGGCGGCGAGGCCTGGTGGATCGAGGCCGGGGCCTTTTCGGACCGGCGCGCGGCGCGACGCGTCGCAGACCGGCTGGGGGACCGGGCCAGGGTGGATGTCACCTCCGCCGGAGACGGCGCCCTGTTCCGGGTTCTGGTCGGTCCATGGCCTGATCCCAATGCCGCAGAACAGGCCCGCCAGGCCGTGATCGCACGCGGATACGCCGACGCCCTGTTGATATCGGCGCGCTGAGGCTTGCGAACCGGGCCGGCGCCGCCATTGTGCGCCGGTGACCCAGGGCAGATTCATCACATTCGAAGGCGGCGAGGGAACCGGCAAGTCGACCCAGGTCGCCCGGCTGGTCGAGCGCCTGCGCGCCCGCGCACTGGAGGTCGTGCAGACGCGGGAGCCCGGCGGATCGCCGGGGGCGGAGGATATCCGCAACATCGCCCTGAACGGCGACGCCAACCGATGGTCGCCGATGACCGAGACCCTGCTGATGTTCGCCGCCCGCAGCGACCATCTGGAGCGGACCATACGACCCGCCCTCGAGGCCGGGCGCTGGGTGGTATGTGACCGCTTCGCTGATTCGAGCCGGGCCTATCAGGGGGTCGGGGGCGGAACCCCGGCAGCGTTCATCGAGGCGCTGGATGCCGCCATCGTCGGCGCGACCCAGCCGGACCTGACCCTCATATTCGACCTGCCCGTCAGCATCGGGCTGGAGCGCGCCTTCGGCCGCGGTCTGTTCGAGACCCGCTTTGAGTCCAAGGGGCTGGCGTTTCATGAACGGCTGCGGCGCGGGTTTCTGGACATTGCTGCGCGCCATCCGGAGCGCTGCGTCGTCATCGATGCCGATGGCGATCAGGAGGCTGTCGAGGCGCGCGTCTGGGCCGCGATCGAGGCCCGCCTGTTGTGACGGATCACCCGCGCGACCGTTTCGACCTGATCCCGGACGCCGCGGCCGAGGCGTCGTTCGTCGACGCCCTCGACAAGGGGCGGCTGCACCACGCCTGGCTGCTGTGCGGGGTCGAGGGGGCCGGCAAGGCAACCTTCGCCTATCGCGCCGCGCGTCGGCTGCTGGGAGCCGCGGCGGATCCGTCGCGTGGACTGCTGGGAACCCGACCCGATGACCCGGTGGCCCGGCTGGTGACCGCCCAGTCGCATCCGGACCTGCTGGTGCTGGAACGCGCCGTCGAGGGCGGCAAGACGAAGAAGTCGATCTCGGTCGATCAGGCCCGGGACCTGCCCGAATTCTTTTCCAAGAGCCCGTCGCAGGCCCGGTATCGGGTCGCGATCATCGATGCGGCGGATGACCTGAATCTCAACGCAGCCAATGCCTTGCTGAAAGTCCTTGAGGAACCGCCGGAGCGCGGGGTGCTGTTCCTGGTCACCCATGCGCCGGGGCGGCTGCTGTCGACCCTTCGCTCTCGCTGCCGCCGTCTGGCCTTTCCCGTCTGGCCGCTGCATGCGCTTGAGGAGCTGGTGCGAAACCAGACCGGCGTGTCGTCCGGAGAGGCGGCGCGGATCGCCGGCATGGCGGGCGGGTCCCCGGGTCAGGCGCTGGCGCTGGCGTCCGGGGCCACCCTCGAAGCCGATCAGCTGGCCCAGGCCTGGGTCGCAGCGCCGACCGTGGACCGGGCCGAGGCCATGGCGGTCGCGGACCGCTTTCGCGGGGCCGAGGGCCAGGAGCGGTTCGAGACCCTGATGGACCGGCTGATCGCCGCCGTGAAGGTGCGCGCGCTGGAGGAAGGCCGGTCCGGCGCGCGCTGGGCCGAGCTGTGGAGCCGGCTGTCCGAACTGCCCGACCGGACCGCCGCCATCAATCTGGATCGCGGCGACGTGCTGGCGGGAGCCTTGGCCGATCTGCAGCGCACCAAGGCGGCCGGCTGATGCTGATCGACAGCCACGTCAATCTGCACGCGCCACAGTTCGATGAGGACCGCGACGCCGTCATCGCCCGGGCCCGCGAGGCCGGCGTGGGCCTGATGGTCGAGATTTCCGACAAGCTGTCGACGTTCGAGGCCACCCACGGCCTGGCCATGGCCCATGACGACATCTGGTGCACGGTCGGGGTCCATCCGCATGAGGCCAAGGACTATGCCGACCTGACTGTCGGGCGGCTGGCGGCTCTGGCCGGGCGCGACCGGGTCGTCGGGATCGGCGAATGCGGGCTGGATTTCCACTACGATCTGAGCCCGCGTGAGGTTCAGGCGGCGGTGTTCCGGCAGCATATCCAGGCGGCCCGGCTGACGGGATTGCCGCTGGTCGTACATACACGCGAGGCGGACGATGTGATGGCGGCCATTCTGGAGGAGGAGCAGGCGAGGGCCCCTTTCCGGTTTCTGATGCACTGCTATACAAGTGGACCAGAACTGGCTGAAAAAGCAACAAAATTAGGGGCATGGTTCTCGGTTTCCGGGATCGCGACCTTCAAGGCCGCGACCGAGGTGCGCGATATCATTGCCGGCCTGCCCGGGGACCGGATCATCGTCGAAACCGACTGTCCGTATCTGGCCCCCGTACCGTACCGGGGCCGGCGCAACGAACCGGCCTATGTGGGTCATGTGCTGGACAAGCTGGCCGAGATCCGGGGCTGGTCGCGCGACGAGGCCGAGGCGCGGACCACGGACGCATTCTTCGCCCTGTTCGACCGGATTCCGGGGCCGTCGAAATGAGCGACGGTGGCGAGCTTGAGGTGGTTATCCTGGGATGCGGCTCGTCCGGCGGCGTGCCGCGCGGCGACGGCGACTGGGGCGACTGCGATCCCGCCGAACCGAGAAACGCCCGCACCCGCTGCTCGGCCCTGATCCGCCGTTATGGACCGGACGGCGTCAGCAGCGTGCTGATCGACACCTCGCCCGATCTGCGCGCGCAGATGCTGGCAGCGGACGTCCGCCATGTCGATGCGGTTCTCTACACCCATGACCACGCCGATCAGGTGCACGGGATCGATGATCTGCGGGTCTTCGCGATGCGGACGCGCCGACGCATTCCGGCGTGGATGGATCAGGCGACACGGACGACCCTGGTCGGACGGTTTCCCTATATCTTCAGCAGTGAAGAGGGGTATCCGGCCATTCTGGACGAGATGACCATTCCGCCCCACGGCGTGCCGTGGGCCGTCAGCGGTGCCGGCGGCCCGGTCCCGGTCGTCACCTTTGACCAGGCACATGGGCCGATCCGCTCGGTCGGCTATCGCCTTGGACCCGTGGCCTATTCCAGCGATGTGTCCGAGCTGGATGACGCGGCGATCGAGGCGGTGCGCGGCTGCGAGCTGTGGATCGTGGACGCCCTGCGCTGGACTCCGCATCCCACCCACGCCCACGTCGACCGGACCCTGGAGTGGATCGCGCGATCGGGCGTCAAGAGGGCGGTGCTGACCAATCTGCATCTGGACCTCGACTACAATGTCCTGAAGGCGGCGGTTCCCGCCAATGTCGATGTGGCCTTTGACGGCTGGTCGGCGCGTCTGTCGCTTGAAAGCATGGCCCTTGAAACCGGAGGCTCGTGATGAACCGTTTGATCGCCGCGGCGTGCGGTATCCTCGGCCTGGCCCTGTCCTCGATCGCTGTAGCCCAGCCCGCCCCGGCGGAAGGCGACTTCAGGGCTGCCGGGCTGACCCTGACGACGGGCCAGCGGCTGGACGGGCTGCGCATCCACTACCGGACGCTGGGGACCCCGCGGCGGGGCGCGGACGGGCGGGTCGGGAACGCCGTCCTGCTGCTGCACGGCACGGGCGGCACCGGCGCGCAGTTCCTGTCGCCCCAGTTCGCGGGAGAGCTGTTCGGGCCGGGCCAGCCGCTGGACACGCGCCGCTACTACATCATCATGCCCGACAACCTCGGCCACGGCGGCTCGTCCAAGCCCTCGGACGGACTGCGGGCGCGGTTTCCCGCCTATGGTTATGCCGACATGGTGGAGGCGCAGCGGCGCTTGCTGACCGAGGGGCTGGGGGTGGATCACCTGCGGCTGATCCTGGGCACGTCGATGGGCTGTATGCACGGCTTCGTCTGGGGCGAGACCCATCCCGACTTCGCCGATGCCCTGATGCAGCTGGCCTGCCAGCCGACGGCGATCGTGGGCCGCAACCGGCTGTGGCGCGCCATGCTGATGGACGGGATCCGCAGCGACCCGGCGTGGAACGGCGGCGACTATGCCGAACAGCCGCAACAGGGACTGCGCACGGCGGTGGACATGCTGCTGCTGGCCGGCGGCGCGGCGATGCCGATGCAGCAGGATCTCGCCACGCGGGACGCGGTGGACGGCTGGCTCAGGACGCAGCAGGACCGGCGCATCCCGGCGCTGGATGCCAATGACCTCTGGTACCAGGTCAACGCGTCTTCGGATTACGACCCTTCGGCGAGGCTGGAGCGGATCACGGCGCCGGTCATGTGGATCAATTCGGCGGACGACTTCATCAATCCGCCGGAGCTGGGCCTGTCGGAACAGTTCGCGCCGCGCATTGCCCGGGGCCGCTATCGCCTTATCCCGAACAGCGTCGGCGGCAAGGGGCATGGGACCCATACCTGGGCCGTGTTCTGGAAACAGGACCTGATCGAGCTGCTGGCCCGGTCGGAACCCTAGAGGGCGGAGATTGCCGACGGCGGCGCGCGGTGACGCCACGCCCGGACCAGGGCGTCGCGCAGGGTGGCTTCATCGACGGCGGCCAAATGCACCAGGGTCGAGCCGCTCCTGCCCCAACCGCCGGGAAAAGGGGAGAACATCGCCGGCTCCGCCTCGACCAGAACGGCCTGTTCCTCGGGCTTGAGGATCACCATGCCCGCGTCCCTGTCGGGGTGGAGGCTGGCGAAGATGCGGTTTCCGACGCGGAAGTCCGCCCGCCCCATGTGCGCGCCCTCGAGCGCCTCGGGCAGGCCAAGGGCGACGCGCCGGAAGTCCTCGAGGGTCATCCGGCGAGCAACCGCGCCGCCTGCGGGGCGAAATAGCTCAGCACCCCGGCACAGCCCGCGCGCTTGAAGGCGTGCAGGGTCTCGAGGATGGCGCGGTCCTCCTCGAGCCAGCCGTTGGCGATGGAGGCCCGCATCATCGCGTATTCGCCGGACACCTGATAGGCGAAGGTGGGGACTTTGAAGGTCTCGCTAACCCGCTGGATTATATCCAGATAGAGCATTCCCGGCTTGACCATGACGGCGTCGGCTCCCTCGGCGATGTCGAGGGCGACCTCGCGCAGGGCCTCGTCGGAATTGGCATAGTCCATCTGGTAGGTTTTCTTGTCGCCGGTCAGCTGTTTGGCCGAGCCGACCGCGTCGCGGTACGGGCCGTAGAAGGCCGAGGCGTATTTGGCGGCATAGGCGAGGATCAGGGTGTCGTGGAAGCCGTTGGCTTCCAGCGCCTCGCGGATGGCCTGGACGCGGCCGTCCATCATGTCGGACGGCGCGACGATGTCGGCCCCGGCGTGGGCCTGGATGAAGGCCTGTTCGGCGAGACGTTCGAGGCTGGCGTCGTTGAGGATGCGGCCATTCTCGACCACGCCGTCGTGGCCATGGTCGGTGTAGCAGTCCAGTGCGACGTCGGTCATGACGCCGATGCCCGGTGCCGCGTCCTTGATGGCCCGGATGCAGGCGGGGATCAGGCCGTCCGGATCGGTCGCGCCGCTGCCGATCGCGTCCTTGATGGCCCCGTCGACATTGGGGAACAGGGCGACGGCGGGGATGCCCAGAGCAAGCGCCTCCTTCGCAGCCTCGGCGGCGGCCTTCGGCGACAGGCGGAAGACGCCCGGCATGGAGGCGACCGGCACGCGGTCCTCGGCCCCATCGTGGACGATCAGCGGCCAGACCAGGTCGGCGGGTGTCAGGGCCGTCTCGGCGACCAGCCGGCGCACCCAGGGGCTGGACCGCAGGCGGCGGGGGCGGGCGTAGGGATAGGCGGCGGGCGCGAACGATTGGGTCATGGAACTGTCCTAGCGGGCTTCCGGGCCGGGGTGAAGGTGACGGCCTGTCGCCGCGTGACGGGGTGGAGCAGGGTCTGAAGGGTCTGAACGGTCTGACGTCGTCGGCAGATTCAGACTCCGGCGGACAGAAAACCGGGTCTGAATCGTCTGAATCGTCTGAAATCGTGGCTCCGGGTTCGGGTGAGGCGTGACGGGTCGAACCGGGCAGGATGGCATGCCACCACGTCAAGAACGGTCGCAGGACCTGCGTCGCTTCGTGCCACAGGATGATGAAGGGCTGGGATGACGGATGGGCGCGGCTTGGCTAGAAGCGCGTTCGGACTCAAGGAACACCCCATGGATTTCGCCCTCAACGACGATCAACGCGCCATCCAGGACGCCGCCCGCCAGTTCGCCGAGGCCGAACTGGCCCCGCACAGCGCCGAATGGGACGAGTCCAAGCATTTCCCGGTCGATGTGATGAAACAGGCGGCCGAGATGGGCTTCTGCGGCATCTATACCGGCGAAGAGCATGGCGGCATGGCGCTGGGCCGGGTCGAGGCGGCGCTGATCTTCGAGGAGCTGTCGCGGGGGGACGTGTCGACGGCGGCCTTCATCTCGATCCACAACATGGCCGCGTGGATGATCGACAAATTCGGCTCGGACGACCTGCGCGCCCGCTATGTGCCGCGGCTGACGACGATGGAGCTGATCGCCAGCTACTGCCTGACCGAGCCGGGCTCCGGTTCGGATGCGGCGGGCCTGCGCACCACGGCGAAGCGCGACGGTGACCACTGGGTGCTGAACGGCTCCAAGGCCTTCATCTCCGGCGCCGGCACATCGGACGTCTATGTCGTCATGGCCCGCACCGGCGGGGAGGGGCCCAAGGGCATCTCGACCTTTGTGGTCGAGAAGGATGCGCCGGGCCTGAGCTTCGGGGCCCAGGAAAAGAAGATGGGCTGGAACAGCCAGCCGACGGCCATCGTCGCCTTCGACGACTGCCGGGTGCCGGCAGCCAATCTGCTGGGCATGGAGGGCGACGGCTTCCGCTACGCCATGATGGGTCTGGACGGCGGCCGGTTGAACATCGCCGCCTGTTCGCTAGGCGGGGCGCGCCTCGCGCTGGAGACGACGCAAGCCTACGTCACCACGCGAAAACAGTTCGGCAAGCCTTTGTCTGACTTTCAGAATACCCAATTCAAGCTGGCCGACATGGCGACCCAGCTGGAGGCCTGCCGCCTGATGGTGCTGCGCGGCGCCTGGGCCATCGACACCAACCATCCCGAGAAGACCAAATGGTGCGCCATGGCCAAGCGGATGACCACGGACGCCTGTTTCCAGATCGCCGACGAGGCCCTGCAACTGCACGGCGGCTACGGCTATCTGAAGGACTATCCGCTGGAGCGGATCGTGCGCGATCTGCGGGTGCACCGGATTCTTGAGGGGACCAACGAGATCATGCGGGTCATCACGGCGCGGGAGATGCTGCGACAGTGAGCAATCTGGCCTGCGACCGTGAGTTCTTCATTCTCGGGACCGAGCTTCGCGTCGTTGTCGAATGGATGGTGCCGGTCCGGGATCGTGGCGACTGGCGTTGCGATTGGGTGATCCACTGGCCGGGCCTCGATGCGGAAAAGCGCTACACCTTCGGGGTGGATTCAACGCAGGCACTGCTTCTCGCGATGGCCATGGTCAGCGCCAGGATGGAGAGTTCGGACCATGACGTGGTCTGGCTGGATGAAAGCAGTGACTTAGGCCTACCGTCCACGCCACCCCATCCGGACGACCAAGCTCATGAAACCCGGATTCTACGCCATCGCCCAGGCGGGCGGAGAATCGGACCCGCAGGATGACGAGGCCTACGGTCTCGCCATCCTCGCCCATTTCAGAGACGGCCGGTTCATCGGCGTCGATCCGGGCGGCTGTCGGGTGTCCGGCGACTATCGCACCGACGCCGACGGCCGGCTGGCCTTGCGTTTGAATTATGACTTCAAGGCCGGGATCGAACTGGCCGACGGCACGGTGTTCGACCGCGAGACGCGGTTGGCGGCCGACCTGTTGCTGGCCCCCGGCGCGGCGGAGGGCGAGCCCCAGCCGGTCGATATCGGTCTGGGTCCGATGTTCATCCGGCTGAACTGGCTGGCCGAACCGGTCCAGGGTCCGTACTCAACACCGCTCATCCCCGCGAAAGCGCAGACCCAGGTCTTTCGCGACGCAGGGTGCGCTGGGTCAATGAAAGCGCGTCCCTGGAGTCACCGGATCGCCCAAAGCACTGGGTCCCCGCTTTCGCGGGGATGAGCGGATAGGAAGTCAGGCGTTCATCACACTCAATCGCTGTTGAGTCTGGACCCTAGGGGCGACGGCGGCTGACACCGCGCCGGTTCCGTGCTGATCTGGTCTGAACGGGAGGATGACATGTCGAAACGGATCTGGATCGCACTCGCAACGGCCTTGATCGCCGGACCCGTCGCCGCGCAGGACGGCGCGAACGCCATGGGCGTCGACGAGATCATCGTCACCGGATCCCGCGCCATCGAATGGGACCCGGACGACATTCCGGTGATCCAGCTGGAGCGGCGGGCCGACAATCTGATCGTGGCCGTGCGGGTCGTGAACGATACCCGCGATGCGCCGGGTCGGCGTGACGAAATCACCCGGACGCTGCGGGCCATGGCGCGGGCGGCGGCCGGGCGCGCCGACATCGACCTGAGCATCGAGGACGACGGGACGCTGGTCCCGCTGACCGAGGACATGGTCTCGACCCTGACACTGGGCATCGATCCGGGCCGCAGCGACACGAGCGTCGCCAGCCTGGTGGTCAAGACGCCGATCCGCGCAGGTGACACCCTGGACGCCGCTTCGGAACGGATCGAAGCGTTCGTCGAGGGTGTCGGTCCGGTCGGCCGGTCGCTGGCCGATGTGAGCGGTGACTGGCAATTGTCGGTGGTCAATCCGGCCCAGTATCGCGCGCCGATCCTCGCCGCCATCGCTGCGGACGCTCGCTCGACCGCCGCAACCTTCGGCGAGGGCTATGCGGTCCAGGTCGAGGGCATGTCGAACCGGGTGACATGGCGTCAGTCGGGTCCGCTCGATCTGGCCCTGTTCATCCCCTACGACATGACGGTGACGCCGGCGGACTAGGTCTGGACGGCTCCGCCTCGCGCCCCTAGGTCAGCGCCATGAGTGAGTCCGAAGTCCTGACGTGCGTCGAATCCGGCGTCGGTCGCATCACCCTGAACCGGCCGAAGGCGCTGCACGCCCTGAACCGGGGCATGTGTGAGGCGATGACCGACGCCCTGTTGGCCTGGCGGTCCGATGAGGCGGTGCAGTCGGTGCTGATCGACCACGCCGGCGAGCGCGGCTTCTGCGCCGGGGGCGACATCCGCATGATCGCCGAGAGCGGGGCGGGGGATGCGTCGGAGGCGCGGGCCTTCTTCGCGGTCGAATACCGGCTGAACCATCTGATGTTCGAATACCCGAAACCGGTCACCGCGATCGTCGACGGCATCGTCATGGGCGGCGGGGTGGGGATCAGCGAGCCGGCGGATGTGCGGGTCGCGACCGAGCGGACCACCTATGCCATGCCCGAGACGGGGATCGGCCTGTTCCCGGATGTGGGCGGCGGCTGGTTCCTGCCCCGACTGCCCGGCCAGACGGGCGTGTGGCTGGCCCTGACCGGGGCGCGGCTGAAGGCGGCGGACACGGTGGCCCTGGGCATCCATACGCATTTCGTGCCGTCGGACCGGATCGAGGCCCTGAAGGCCGCCCTCCTGTCCCATCCGGCCGAGCCCGGGATCATCGCCGACACCCTGGCGGCCGAGCCGGGGCCCGCGCCCACGGCGGCGCGTCGTGAGGCCATCGACCGGCTGTTTGCCTTCGAGACCGTTGAGGCCATCTTCGCGGCGCTGGAGGCTGACGGGTCGGACTGGGCGCTGGCCCAGCTGGCGGTGCTGAAGACGAAGTCGCCGCAGTCGATGAAGGTGACCCTGCGCCAGCTTCGCATCGGCGCGACGCTGACGTCCTTCGCCGAGACCATGGCCATGGAGTACCGGCTCGGCGGACGGGTGGTGCGCAGTCATGACTTCCAGGAGGGCGTTCGTGCCGTCATCGTCGACAAGGACAATACGCCGGACTGGTCGCCGGCCGGACTGGATGGCGTGACCGACGCCGCGATCGATGGCCTGTTCACGCCCCTGCCGTCCGGCGAGGAATGGACCCCGCTTTCCTGAACCCGGCTTGCATCCGGTGCAGGATTGGGGCGTAGCTTCGCCGCAAACCGGAGGACTGCCCATGTATCGAACCCTTTGTGCGACCGCCCTGGGCGCCGTTCTGCTGTCCGGCTGTGCCATGGCGTCCGGTGCGGATATGGGTTCCGGTGCCCAGACAGCCGCCCGCGAAACCGCCTATGCCGCCGCCCTTGCGGATTCGCGCCGGCCGGCCGGTGACGTCGAGCGCGACGGGTTGCGCAAGCCGGCCGAGATGATGGCCTTCGCGCGTCTCGACGCCGGGGACCGCGTCGCCGACGTGCGCCCCGAGGAGGGCTATTTCACACGGGTGTTCGCCACGGCCGTCGGGCCGACCGGCCACGTCTATGCCTTCGTGCCGAACCAGACCGCAGCGCGTGAGAACGGGTTCTCGGACGCCCTGGCCGCGGCCTTCCCCAATGTCAGCCGTATCACCGGCGCGCTGGAGACCCCGGGCTTTCCCGAGCCGCTGGACGTCGTCTTCATGGGGCAGGAATACCATGACTTCGTCATTCCCCGGTTCGGCGTCGATGTGGCGCGGATGAACGCCGCCGTGTTCGCGGCCCTGAAGCCTGGCGGTCTGTACGTCATTCTCGATCACCAGGCCGCGCCGGGTGCGGGGACGTCGGTGGTCGGCACCCTGCACCGGATTGAAGCGTCGGCCCTGCGGGCGCAGGTCGAGGCAGCGGGCTTCATCTTCGACGGCGAGACCACGGCCGTGGCCAATCCGGCTGACGACCACAGCCTGTCGGTGTTCGATCCGGCCATCCGCGGGCGTAGCGACCAGTTCGTCTACCGCTTCCGCAAGCCGGGCTGACGGCGACCGGCGTTCGGTATAGTCTGCCCGCGCTGCGCCGGAAGAGCGCTTCGGGAGGTTCCGTGATGCGTCGTTCCCTGATGCTGGCCGCCGTCGCGGCCTTGGCCCTGTCGTCCGCCGGCTGCATGGCCGGAATGGGCGTCCCGTCCATGCCGGATGCGGCCAGCTATGCCGCCGCGCTCGCAGACCCGTCGCGTCCCGCCGCCGACCGCGAGCGCGACACGGCCCGCCACGCGGCCGAGACCCTGGCCTTCGCCCGGGTCCGACCGGGCCAGCAGATCACCGACATGATCATCGGCGGCGGCTATTTCACGCGCGTGTTCGCCGCGGCGGTCGGGCCGCAGGGGCACGTCACCGCGTGGCAGCCGGCCGAGTTCCTCGGCTTCCAGGCCAGCTATCGCGCGGCCGCCGACGCCGCCGACGCCATGGCCAATGTCGACGCCATCCGGGCCCCCATCGCCACGCCGGCGTTTCCGGCCAACCAGGACCTGTTCTTCACGGCCCAGAACTATCACGACCTGCACCTGACGCCGTTCGGGGCCGGGGCGGCGGCCCGGGTCAATGCGGCGGTGTTCGCGGCGCTGAAGCCGGGCGGGCTGTACGTCATCGTCGACCACGATGCGGCGGCCGGTTCCGGCCTGGCGGCCCCCAACACCCTGCACCGGATCGACATCGAGGCCGTCAAGCGCGAGGTGACGGCGGCCGGTTTCGTGCTGGACGGCGAGAGCGCGCTTCTGGCCAATCCCGCCGATCCCCGCATGGCCAACGTCTTTGACGCCTCGATCCGGGGGCAGACCAGCCAGTTCATGCTGCGCTTCAAGAAGCCGCGCTGACGGCGACCCGGGTTGCGTCTAGCCTGATCGTCTCGCGCCGTCAGAGCGCCTCAGGAGGTCTTGTCATGCGTCGTTCCGTCATCCTCGCCGCCGCGGCGGTTCTGGCCCTGTCGGCCGCCGGCTGCTCGCAGGAGGCGCCCAAGGAGGTCGCAGCGGCACCGGCGGGCTATGCCGCCGCCCTGGCCGAGCCGTCCCGTCCGGCCGAGGATCGCGCGCGCGACGCCGCCCGGCACACCGAGGAAACCCTGGCCTTCGCCCAGGTTCAGCCGGGCCAGACGATCGTCGACATGATCATCGGCGGCGGATATTTCACGCGCGTGTTCTCGGCGGCCGTCGGGCCCGAGGGCCGGGTCATCGCCTGGCAACCGGCCGAGCTGATCGCCTACCAGGCCAGCTATGGCGAAAGCCTGACCGCCGTGGACTCCCTTGCCAATGTCGACGCCCTGCGCTCACCGAGGGCCGCGCCAGTGTTTCCGGCGAACGTCGACCTCGTGTTCACGGCCCAGAATTATCACGACCTGCATTTGAAGGCCAATGCGGCCGACACGGCCACCAGGGTCAATGCGGCGGTGTTCAGCGCCCTTAAGCCGGGCGGTCTCTATGTCGTCATCGACCACAATGCGGCGGCGGGCGCGCCCCTGACGACCTCGGACACCCTGCACCGTATCGACATCGAGACGGTCAAGCGCGAGGTCCTGGCCGCCGGCTTCGTGCTGGACGGCGAGAGCGAGGTCCTGGCCAATGCCGCCGACCCGCTGACCACCAGCGTGTTCGATCCGGCGATCCAGGGTCGCACCAGCCAGTTCATCCTGCGCTTCAGGAAGCCGGCCTGACCGAAAAACCGCCCGGTGCCGCTGGCGACCGGGCGGGGGACCGGCTAACCCTCCCCGATACCAATCGGGAGACGCTGCCATGACCCTCAGGATCGCTTTCATCGGCCTCGGCAATATGGGCGGCGGCATGGCGGCCAACCAGGCGAAGGCGGGGCATACGGTCGCCGCCTTCGACCTGTCGCAGGCCGCGCTGGACCGGGCGGCGGCGGCCGGCTGCACGCCGGTCGGGTCGGTGGCCGAGGCGGTCAGGGACGCGGACGTGATCATCACCATGCTGCCCGCCGGGCCGCATGTGCTGAAGGTCTATTCGGAACAGATCATCGGCGCGGCCCCGACCTCGGCCCTGCTGCTGGACTGTTCGACGATCGACGTGGACACAGCCCGCAAGGTCGCGGGTCTGGCCCGCGACGCGGGCTATGCCTTCGCCGACGCGCCGGTGTCGGGCGGGACGATGGCGGCGGACGCCGGGACCCTGGCCTTCATGGTCGGCTGCGACGAGGCCGACTTCGCCCGGATCGAGACGGCGCTCGAGCCCATGAGCCGGGCGACCTTCCGCGCCGGGGATCATGGCGCGGGGCAGGCGGCCAAGATCTGCAACAACATGATCCTGGGCATCACCATGCTGGGCACCTGCGAGGCCATCGCCCTGGCCGAGAAACTGGGTCTCGATCCAGTGAAATTCTTCGACATCGCCGCCAAGTCGTCGGGCCAGAGCTGGAGCGTGACGACCTATTATCCGTGGCCGGGCCCGGTGCCGACCGCGCCGTCCAACCGCAACTATGACGGCGGCTTCGCCACGGCCATGATGCTAAAGGATCTGAAGCTGGCCCAGGACGCGGCGGCCAAGGCGGGCGCGTCGACGCCGCTGGGCGCGCAGTCCGAGGCGCTGTTCCAGCTGTTCGACCGGCTGGGATACGGTGGGCGCGACTTCTCAGGCATCCTGCAGATGCTGCGCGGCAAGCTGGACGACCTGCCGAAACCTTAAATGAGAGTCGTTATCATTTAAGGGGTTGCGACGTTTTTGCCTTGCCCGGCGTGTGGACTTTGGGGTGTCATCAGCGCATCACCGCGCCGATTACGACGCCAGCGAAAGCCGTCAGCCCGTGTTTGACTACACCGCCGCATTCCAGTCCGCCGTCGACCAGGTGAAGGGCGAGGGGCGCTACCGCGTCTTCGCCGACCTGAAGCGCGTGCGGGGCCAGTTTCCCAAGGCCGTCCGGCGGCGCGAGGACGGGTCCGAACAGGACTGCGTGATCTGGTGCTCGAACGACTATCTCGGCATGGGCCAGCACCCGGAGGTGCTCGAGGCCATGCAGGACGAGATCGACTCCGTCGGAGCCGGGGCCGGGGGCACGCGCAACATCTCGGGCACGACGCGGTCGGCGGTCGATCTGGAGGCCGAGCTGGCCAGCTGGCACCAGAAGGAAGCGGCCCTGCTGTTCACGTCGGGCTATGTCGCCAACGAGGCGACGCTGACGACGCTGCAACGCATCCTGCCCGGACTGATCGTCTTTTCGGACAGTCTGAACCACGCCTCGATGATCGCCGGCATTCGCAACGGCGGATGCGAGCGGCACATCTTTGCGCACAATGATCTGGTGCATCTGGAGGCGCTGCTGCGCGACGCCCCGGCGGGCGCGCCCAAGCTGATCGCCTTCGAGAGCGTCTATTCGATGGACGGCGACATCGCCGACCTGGCCGGGACCATCGCCCTGGCCCGAAAATACGGGGCCCTGACCTATCTGGACGAGGTCCATGCGGTCGGCCTGTACGGCACCACCGGCGCGGGTGTGGCCGAGCGGGACGGGGTGCTGGACGGGATCGACATCGTCGAATGCACGCTCGGCAAGGCCATCGGCGTCATGGGCGGCTATATCGCCGCGGATGCGGTGATCATCGACGCGGTGCGCAGCTGGGCCGCCGGCTTCATCTTCACCACCAGCCTGCCGCCGGCCCTGACCGCCGGGGCGCTCGCCTCGGTGCGCTGGCTCAAGGCCCATCCCGAGGTGCGCGAAGCCCATCAGGAGCGGGCGGCGACGCTCAAGGCCCGGTTCACCGCCGCCGGTATCCCGGTGATGGATTCGGTCAGCCACATCGTGCCGGTGTTCGTGGGCGATCCCGTGCACGCCAAGATGATCTCGGACATGCTGCTGGAAGAGCACGGCGTCTATGTTCAGCCGATCAACTATCCGACCGTGCCCAAGGGCACCGAGCGGCTGCGCTTCACGCCGTCGCCGAACCACACCGACGCCATGATGGATGATCTGGTCATGGCGATGGACCGGCTGTGGACCCACTGCAACGTGGCGCGACTCCCTGCCGTCGCCTGAACTCTCCCAACCGATCATCCCGGCGAAAGCCGGGACCCAGTCCTGTCCAGCTTGACGCCGGCGTCCCGGGACTTGCCAGCCGTGCACACAGTCATCCACATATCGCCCAAAGAACTGGGTCCCGGCTTTCGCCGGGATGAACGGGGTGTTGGGTGAGCATATCGGATGGTGGGCCAGAACTCGGCGAGGTCATCGTCGAATTGACCCGCAACGGGCCCTATCTGAAATGCTCGGCCATCCACGTGGCCACCGGGGTCGTGGTGTCCGCCATCGGGCCGGCGACCGAGCGGGTGGGGCTTGAACGGATCGCCATCGGCAAGCTGAAACGGGCGCTGGCCGCGCGGGCACCGTAGACCGGGTGTGGCAGGCAGCTGTCCGGCCATGCCGGCGATCCGGTCGCTTCAGATGGACGCGCCCCGGGGCACGGGCACCACAAGATGTTGTGGTCGCCCGTCCTGGGGCATAGATAGGCGCGCCGCCTTTCACCGCCTGCCAGGACGCCACCCGTGACCGCATCTTTCGTGCATGACGCCTATTTCTCGAAGACTCTCGCCGAGGCCGATCCCGACGTGTTCGGCGGCATCCAGGGTGAGCTGGCGCGGCAGAAGGAGCAGATCGAGCTGATCGCCTCCGAGAACATCGTCTCCAAGGCGGTGCTGGAGGCGCAGGGCTCGGTCCTGACCAACAAATACGCCGAGGGCTATCCGGGCCGTCGCTACTACGGTGGCTGCGAATATGTCGACGTCACCGAGAACCTGGCCCGCGAGCGCGCCAAACAACTGTTCGGCTGTGCCTTCGCCAACGTCCAGCCGCACTCGGGCGCCCAGGCCAACCAGGCGGTGTTCCAGGCGCTGCTGACGCCGGGCGACACCTTCCTGGGCATGGACCTGGCGGCCGGTGGCCACCTGACCCATGGATCGCCCGCCAACCAGTCGGGCAAATGGTTCCGGCCGGTGACCTACACGGTGCGGCAGGACGATCATCTGATCGACTATGACAACGTCGCCGAGATGGCCGAGCGCGAGAAGCCGAAGCTGATCATCGCCGGGGCCTCGGCCTACAGCCGCCACATCGACTTCAGGCGCTTCCGCGAGATCGCCGACAGCGTCGGGGCGTATCTGATGGTCGACATGGCCCACTATGCGGGTCTGGTCGCCGGCGGAGCCTATCCCGACCCGCTGCCCCACGCCCATGTCGTGACCACCACGACGCACAAGACCCTGCGCGGCCCGCGCGGCGGCATGGTGCTGTCGAACGACATCGAACTGGGCAAGAAGATCAACTCGGCCGTCTTCCCCGGCCTGCAGGGCGGGCCGCTGGAACATGTCATCGCGGCCAAGGCGGTGGCGTTCGGGGAGGCGTTGAAGCCGGAATTCAAGCTCTATGCCCGACAGGTGGTGACCAATGCCCAGGCCCTGGCCGCCGTCCTGATCGAGCGCGGCGCGGCGATCGTTTCGGGCGGGACCGACAGCCATATCGCCCTGGTCGATCTGCGGCCCAAGGGCGTGACCGGCAAGGCCACCGAGGCGGCCCTCGAACACGCCCTGATGACCTGCAACAAGAACGGCGTGCCGTTCGACACGGCGCCGTTCACGATCACATCCGGCGTTCGCCTCGGTACGCCCGCAGGCACCACGCGCGGCTTCGGGGTCGAGGAGTTCCAGCAGGTCGGTCACTGGATCGCCGATGTCATCGACTCGATGAAGGGCACGGACGAGGCTGACGCCAGCGTGTCAAAGCGCGTGGCGGACGAGGTGCGCGCGCTGACGCGTCGCTTCCCGATCTACGGATAGCCCGCCGATGAAATGCCCCTTCTGCGGACATCAGGACACCCAGGTGAAGGACAGCCGCCCGTCGGATGACGGCGCGGCCATTCGCCGTCGGCGGTCGTGTCCGAACTGCCAGGGGCGTTTCACCACCTTCGAGCGGGTCCAGCTGCGCGAGCTGATGATCCTCAAGCGCAACGGCCGCCGTGCCCCGTTCGACCGGGACAAGCTGGAGCGGTCGCTGAACGTCGCCCTGCGCAAACGCCCGGTGCAGGGCGAACAGATCGAACAGCTGGTCAGCCGCATCACCCGCCAGCTGGAAAGCCTCGGCGAGACGGAGATCCCGTCCTCGACGGTCGGCGACTTCATCATGAAGGCGCTGAAATCGGTCGATGAGGTCGCCTACGTTCGCTACGCCTCGGTCTACAAGGACTTCCGCCATACCGGAGACTTCGCCCGTTTCCTCGGCGACGAGGGTCTGGACGAAAGCTGATGCGCCCCGGAATTCAAGGGATGGGCGTAACATTGAAGGTGGCCACGTCGCTCGACGGGCGGATCGCCACGGCCACGGGTGAGAGCCGCTGGATCACCGGTGAGGCCGCGCGGCTGGAGGGGCACCGCCTGCGCGCCGCCCATGACGCCATTCTGGTGGGGGTCGAGACCGTGCTGGCCGACGATCCGGAACTGACCGCGCGTCTGCCGGGCCGGCCCGTCGACCAGCCGCTACGCGTGGTGCTGGACAGCCGCCTGCGGACGCCGCCGACCGCCAAAATCGCGAGTGGTGGCGACAGCCTGATCCTGACCGTGGCTGAGCCGGCCCCCGTCGGGACCGCGATCGTCGAGCGGATCGAGGCGGACGGCGACCGGCCGTCGGCGGCGGCCTGTCTGTCGGCGCTCAGGCGTCGGGGCGTATCGTCGGTGCTGATCGAGGGGGGCGGACAGGTTGCGGCCAGCTTCCTGCGGGCCGGGCTGGTGGATCGGCTGGAGTGGTTTCGCGCCCCGATCCTGCTGGGGGGCGAAGGCCGTCCCTGCGTGGCCGCGCTGGCCCTTGCGCGACTTTCCGACGCCCCGCGTTTCCGGCGCCTTGCGGTCGAGCCTTGCGGTGACGACCTGTGGGAACGCTACGAGAGGATCTGATGTTTACCGGCATCGTCACAGACATCGGCCGCGTCCGTTCGGTCCGGCAGACCGAGCGCGATCGCCGCTACGAGATCGAAACCGCGTGGGACACGTCGGGCATCGACCTGGGCGCTTCGATCAGCCATGCGGGCTGCTGTCTGACGGTCACCGGGAAAGGCCCCGGCTGGTTCGCGGTCGAGGTGTCGGGCGAGACCCTGTCGAAGACCAGTCTCGGCGACTGGAGCGAGGGCCACCGGGTCAATCTGGAGCGCGCGGCGAAGCTGGGCGACGAGATGGGCGGACACATTGTCTCGGGCCATGTCGACGGCCTCGGCCGGGTCGTGTCGGTGACGCCCGAGGGCGGTTCGCACCGGATCGATATCGAGGCACCGGTGCCGCTGCACTGCTATATCGCCGCCAAGGGCTCGATCACGGTCGACGGGGTGTCGCTGACGGTCAACGCGGTCGAGGACCGGATCTTCGGCCTGAACATCATTCCCCATACCTGGGAGGCCACGACGCTGGGCGGGCTGAAGGCCGGCGACGCGGTCAATCTGGAGATCGACATGCTGGCGCGATACCTCGTCCGGTGGCAGGAGACGGCGTGATGCAATTGGCCGCGAACATGAACGACAGTCCGATCAGTCCCATTGAGGACATTCTCGAGGATGCCCGCAACGGCAAGCCCTATATCCTCGTCGATGCCGAGGACCGGGAGAACGAGGGCGACATCATCATTCCGGCGCAGTTCGCCACGCCGGACCAGATCAATTTCATGGCCCGGCACGCGCGCGGCCTGATCTGTCTGGCCATTACCACGGAGCGCGCGCGCCAGCTGCGCCTGCCGCCGATGGCCGCCGACAACCGCACCAGCATGGGGACGGCCTTCACCGTCTCCATCGAGGCGCGTGAGGGGGTCACCACAGGCATTTCGGCCGCCGACCGCGCCCGGACAGTGCAGGTCGCGTCGGATCCGACCAAGGGCGCCGACGACATCGTGTCGCCGGGCCACGTCTTCCCGCTGGTGGCCCGCGAAGGCGGGGTGCTGGTTCGCACCGGTCACACCGAGGCGGCCGTCGACATCAGCCGCATGGCGGGCCTGACGCCGGCCGGCGTGATCTGCGAGATCATGAACGACGACGGCTCAATGGCGCGGATGCCCGACCTTGTCGCCTTCGCCCAGCTGCACGGGCTGAAGATCGGCACCATCGCCGACCTGATCGCCTATCGCCGCCGTACCGAACGCTATGTCGAGCGGGTTATGGATACGCCGTTCGAGAGCGTGCATGGCGGCCCGTTCCGGCTGATGCTGTACCGGAATACCATCGAGGGGGCCGAACACGTGGCCCTGGTGCACGGCAAGATCGAAGCGGGCAAGCCGACCCTGGTGCGCATGCACCAGGTCGATTTCGCCGCCGACCTGCTGGGTCATGTCGAGGCGCGGCAGAACTATGTGCCCCGGGCGCTGAAGGCGATCAGTGATCATCCGGGCGCGGGCGTGACGGTGTTCCTGCGTGATCCGAATCTGCAGGGACTGGCCGAGCGGCTGGCGGGCACCGAAAAGCCGGCGGCCGTCGACCGCTCGATCCGCAACTATGGCGTCGGCGCGCAGATACTGCTGGATCTCGGCGTGCGCGACATGATCGTGATGAGCTCGACCCGCCCCAATCCCACGGCGCTGGAAGGCTATGGCCTGCGCATCGTCGGCTGGCGCGACATGGACGGAGAAGACCAATCCTGAGCGAACCTGTACGCGTCCTCATCGTCGAGGCGCGCTTCTATGACGATCTGGCCGACGCCCTGCTGGACGGGGCGAAGGACGCCCTTCAGGCACAGGGCGCGCAGGTCGATGTGGTCTCGGTGCCCGGTGCGCTCGAGGTGCCGACGGCGATCGCCCTGGCGGTGGAGGCCGGGCGTTATCCCACCGCTCCGCGCTACGACGGCTTTGTCGCGCTCGGCTGTGTCATCCGCGGCGAGACCTATCATTTCGAGATCGTCTCGGATCAGTCGGCGGCCGGCCTGCGCAATCTCGGCCTCAACGGCGTGGTCATCGGCAACGGCATCCTGACGACCGAGGATGAGGACCAGGCCTGGGCCCGGGCCCGGCGCAGCGAGGGCGACAAGGGCGGCGGTGCGGCGCGCGCCTGTCTGGACCTTATTGCCTTGCGCAAGCGGCTGCGCGTAGGACTGGGCGGGTGACCGAACCCGCCAGCCTCAAATCCGTTCTCGAGCAACTCGCCGAGGCGCAAAAACAGCGCGCCGAGCCGCAGCTGACCAGCCGCCAGCGGCGCGCGCGTACCGTGGCGCGTCTGGCCGCCGTGCAGGCGCTCTATCAGATGGAACTGGCCGGCGAGGGCGTCGAGACCGTGATCGCCGAGTTCTCGAACCACCGGTTTGACGCCGATATCGAGGGCGAACCTCTGGCCGAGGCCGATGAGGACTGGTTCGCGGCCATCGTGCGTGGCGTGGTCGCGGGACAGCGCGAGATCGACGAGGCCGTGAAGGCGCGGCTGGCCTCGAACTGGCGGCTGGAACGGCTGGATTCGACGCTGCGGGCGCTGCTGCGGGCCGGGGCGTGGGAACTGCGCGAGCGTCAGGACGTGCCGCGCGAGATCGTCATCGACGAATATGTCGAACTGGCCAAGGCCTTCTTCGACGACGCCGAGGCCAAATTCGTCAACGCCGCGCTGGACGGGGTCGCCCGGGACGCGCGGCCCAAACCCTAGAGGAGCGCATGCCCTCGGTCGACGTCGCCGGCGAGTTCGAGACCATCCGGAGGCTGTTTGCGCCCCTGGCCCATCCAGAATGGGGCCGCGGCCTGCAGGATGACGTCGCGGTCGTGCCCTCGCGACCGGGTCATGACCTGGTTCTGACCAAGGACGCCATCGTCGAGGGCGTTCACTTCCTGCCGACCGATCCGCTGGACATGGTGGCCCGCAAGCTGATGCGGGTGAACCTTTCGGACCTTGCGGCCAAGGGGGCCGAGCCGTTCGGCTATCTGCTGGCCTGTCACTGGTCGGAGCGCTGCGGCTGGCCCGAGCGGATGATGTTCTGCGACGGGCTGCGCGTCGACCAGAAGACCTTTGGCGTGGCCTTGCTGGGTGGCGACACGGTCGCGACGCCGGGTCCTGCGAGCTTTTCCATGACGCTGCTGGGGTGGATTCCCAAGGGACTCACGGTCGCTCGCGCCGGCGCGAGGGCGGGCGATCTGGTGTTCGTGACCGGCGCGATCGGCGACGGCTGGCTGGGGCTGGAGGCGGTCCAGGGCAGGCTGTCGCTGGATGCGGAGCGGGTTGCGGCGTTGGCCGACCACTACCGCCTGCCCCTGCCTCGCACGGAGTTCGCCATTCCGATCCGTGACATGGCGTCCGCGGCGATCGACGTGTCGGACGGCCTGATTGCGGATCTTGCGCACATAGCCGAGGCGGGGCGGGTGGCTCTCGAGATCGATCTGGAGAGCGTGCCCCGGTCCGCGGCCGGTCAGGCCTGGCTGGACGGGCGGGTCGACGAACAGGCGGCGCTGGAGAAGCTGGTCACGGGCGGCGATGACTATGAAATCGCCTTCACCGCCGCACCCCGTGACGAGGCCACTCTGCGGCGCGAGGCCGAGCGCCGTCATCTGCGGCTGACGAAGATCGGACGCGTCACGGCGGGGCAGGGGGTCGTCGCACGGTTCGCCGGGCAGACGGTCTCGTTCGACAGGACCGGCTTTACGCACGGCTGACAACGAATTCTCAAGGCGTGGCCCTCATCCTGACGCCATGCGCCGTCGTGACCTCATTGCCGCCACCGCCGCCCTGCCGGTTCTCGCCGTCGGGGCCGAAGCCATGGCTGAAGATGCGCCGGCTTCCGGCGGAGGCGGCATCAGTATTGCGGGTGTGGGCCTGCCGGTGATCGCCGGCGGACGGCTGCGCAACTATGTGTTTGTCACGCTGCGACTGCACCTCGGTGGGTCCGCGACCCCCGAATCGATGCGGCCGAAGGAGGCCTTCCTGCGCGACGCCCTGGTCCGCGCGGGCCATCGGACACCGTTCACGGTGGCGGATGACTGGACCGTGATCGACGCCAGGGCGATGTCCGCCAGCCTGATGCGATCGGCGACGGCGATAGCGGGACGCGGCTCCGTTGTTCGGGTCGAGGTCGTCAGCCAGACGCCGCGTCGTCGCACGGGCGTACAGGCCGGCTGAACTTCGTTCACCAACGCTGTTGCGTCGGCCCCCGGCATTTGGCACGTTTCCGCCGCAATTCCCCAAGGACGCAACATGCGTCCGGTGCGCACGGGGGGACCGGAAGGCGGACAGAGGCGAATAACGCCCACCGCGCCAAGGGACCGGGCGTTTGAAGTTCACAGGATTTGGAAACGTCATGAGCAACTATCTGTGGCTGGTCATCGCCGCAGGCGCGCTGGGGGTCCTCTATGGACTGGTCCAGACCGCCTCGCTGATGAAGGCCAGTACCGGCAACGACAAGATGCGCGAGATCGCCGCCGCGATCCAGGAAGGGGCCTCGGCCTATCTGCGCCGGCAATATACCACCATCGCCATGGTCGGGGTCGTCATCCTGATCGCGGCCTATCTGCTGATCGGCCCCTGGGCCGCGATCGGCTTCGTCATCGGCGCGGTGCTTTCGGGCCTCGCCGGGTTCGCCGGCATGCTGATCTCGGTGCGGGCCAACGTCCGCACCGCGCAGGCGGCATCGGAGAGCCTCGGCAAGGGTCTGGACCTGGCCTTCCGGTCGGGTGCCATCACCGGCATGTTCGTGGCGGGCGGCGCGCTTCTGGGCGTGGCCGGCTACTATGCCTTCCTGACCATGGGCGCGGGCTTCGAGAGCACCAGCCGCGAGGTCATCGACGGCCTGGTGGCGCTGGGCTTCGGTGCCTCGCTGATCTCCATCTTCGCGCGCCTCGGCGGCGGCATCTTCACCAAGGGTGCCGACGTGGGCGGCGACATGGTGGGCAAGGTCGAGGCGGGCATCCCCGAGGATGACCCCCGCAACGCCGCGACCATCGCCGACAACGTGGGCGACAATGTCGGCGACTGTGCCGGCATGGCCGCCGACCTGTTCGAGACCTATGCGGTGACCACGGTCGCCACCATGGTGCTGGCGGCGATCTTCTTCCGCGACCAGCCCTATGTCGAAACCATGATGCTGCTGCCGCTGGCCATCTGCGGCATCTGCGTGGTGACCTCGATCATCGGCAGCTTCTTCGTTCGTCTGGGCAAGAGCCAGAACATCATGGGTGCCCTGTATCAGGGCCTGATCGTCACCGGCGTGCTGTCGGCCGGTGCGGTCTACTGGGTCATTACCAACCTCGTTACCGGACCGGTGACGACGACCAGCGGCCTGGTCATCGAACCGATGAGCCTGTTCTGGGCGGGTCTGGTCGGTCTGGCCGTGACCGCCGCCATCGTGGTGATCACCGAATACTACACCGGCTCCAATTTCCGTCCGGTGCGGTCGGTCGCCAATGCCTCGGTCTCCGGCCACGGCACCAACGTCATTCAGGGTCTGGCCGTCTCGCTGGAGTCGACCGCCCTGCCGGCGCTGACGATCATCGTCGGCATCGTCGCCTCCTATCAACTGGCAGGCCTGTTCGGCATCGCCATCGCCACCACGACCATGTTGGGCGTGGCGGGGATGATTGTGGCGCTGGACGCCTTCGGTCCCGTCACCGACAACGCCGGCGGCATCGCCGAGATGGCGGGCCTGCCTTCGGACGTGCGTCACGTGACGGACGCTCTGGACGCGGTCGGCAACACCACCAAAGCGGTGACCAAGGGCTATGCGATCGGTTCGGCGGGCCTCGGCGCGCTGGTGCTGTTCGCGGCCTATACGTCCGATCTGGCCTACTTCTCCGACCCGGTGAACGCCGCCGTCTATCCGTTCTTCGCCGGAATGGGCGAGATCGATTTCGGCCTGACCAATCCGTATGTCGTCGTCGGCCTGCTGTTCGGAGGGCTGCTGCCCTTCCTGTTCGGCGGCATGTCGATGATGGCGGTGGGTCGCGCTGCCGAGGCCGTCGTGGCCGAGGTGCGTCGCCAGTTCCGCGAGAACCCGGGCATCATGACCTATGAGGTCAAGCCCGAGTACGGTCGGGCCGTCGACATCCTGACCAAGGCGGCGATCAAGGAAATGATCGTGCCGTCGCTGTTGCCGGTGCTGTCTCCGATCGTCCTGTTCGTGGCGGTGCTGTCGATCTCGGACAAGGCCACGGCCTTTGCAGCCCTCGGCGCCATGCTGATGGGTGTGATCGTCACCGGTCTGTTCGTGGCCATCTCGATGACCTCGGGCGGCGGCGCGTGGGACAATGCCAAGAAGGTGATCGAGGAGGGCTTCACCGACACCAACGGCGTCGTTCACGGCAAGGGCTCCGAGGCTCACAAGGCCGCGGTGACCGGCGATACGGTCGGCGACCCCTACAAGGACACCTCCGGTCCGGCGGTGAATCCGATGATCAAGATCACCAACATCGTGGCCCTGCTGCTTCTGGCGGTGCTGGCCAGCGGCAAGGTGTTCTGATCCTGACCGGCCTCTCCGGGCATCCGGAGAGGCCGGTCATTCGGGAAAAGAAAGAGGCCCCGGAGATCGCTCTCCGGGGCCTTCTTCGTTCCGGCTGGATCGCGCGCCTATTCGCGGCGCTGCTGGCCCGGCGTGTCTTCGTCGGTGCGCGGCAACTGGCCGCGGCCCACGTTGCCCAGCAGTTGCTCGAGGATGGTCAGCTGGCGTCCGCGGGTCGGCGTCTCGCGGCCGTTCATGGCGACGACGCGACCGTCCTCGAGACCGAGCGAATTCACGCCCGACACCTGGCCGGCGTCGTTGAAGGTGATTTCAGTCACCGACCGCTGGGTCACATGGGCGCGGTTGTAGGTGTATTTCTCGGTCACTTGGCTGATGTAGTACCAGACATTGTCGCGCTCGAAGGCCGAGGTCGTCGACGGCGTGCCGAGCTTGGTCAGAACCGTTTGTTTGGTGTCCGTGCCCGCGACGATGTCGGCGGGCTTGGCGTCGATGACCTGGAACCCGTTCTGGCCCACCACCGGGGCGCAGGCGGCGGTCAGGGCCGTGGCCGACAGGACGGCGATAAGGAGCTTGGAACGGAGCATTTGCGGCGCCTGCGACTTCAACAAGGTCTTTGACCTAACCGGACCGGAGCCTTAGTTCAACGGCGCGGCAGAAAAGGGGCCGCATGATCATGCTTCAGAATCTCTTCCGTACCGGGTCCCGGGCGCGTCCGGGCCAGACACTGTATGAACTGGCGGTGCGCCAGGCCCGCGATCCCGGCTTTTATACGCGGCTGGGCGTGGCCGACCGAATCGATGCGCGGTTCGAGCTCTACACCCTGCATGTGCTGCTGCTGGTCATGCGCCTGCGGGACGAGGGCGAGCGCGGTGCCGAGATCGGGCAGGACCTGTTCGACACCTATGTCTCGGCGCTGGACAATGCCCTGCGCGAACTCGGCGTCGGCGACATCTCGGTCGGCAAGAAGATGCGCAAGCTCGGCGAGGCCATGTACGGTCGCATGAAGGCCTGGGAGACCCCGCTGCGCGACAACGATCCCGTCGCCCTGTCCGAGGGTCTGGCGCGCAACGTCTATGAGAGCGAGGAGTCCGCGGCCGGCGCCGCCCTGGCCAGCTATGCGCTGGGCAGCCGGGCGCGTCTGGCCGCGCAAACGTTCGACGCCGTGGTGGCGGGTCCCGACTGGGCGGAGGTCGGGGCATGACGGTTCCGAACCTTCCCTACAGCGAGCCGGTTCGCCTGCATCAAGTGCCGGGCGGCGTGAAACGGACGCTGGAGCCCGATGCCGCGGCCCGCGCCCGGATCGCCCGGGCCCTGGACCTTGCCTCGCTTGAGGCCTTCACCGCCGAAATGAACCTCGCTCCCACCGCGGCCGGGTGGCGATTGTCCGGCCGGGTCCGGGCGAGTCTGGCCCAGACCTGCGGGATTACCCTCGAACCGCTGCCCGTCGAGGTGGACGCGCCGTTTGCCCTGACCCTGGCCGAGGCCGTGGACGAGGACTCCGACGAGATCGTCATCACGCTCGACGACGAATCACCCGACCTGATCGAGGACGGCCAGATCGACCTCGGCCAGTATGCGGTCGAACAACTGGCGCTCCGGCTGGATCCGTTCCCGCGCAAACCCGGGGCCGAGTTCGTTCAGCCGCCGGAACCCGCCGAAATATCGCCGTTCGCAATCCTGAAGCAACCAAGGCCTTCTGACGAAGGTTGACGCAGGGGCCGAGCGGTTGCATCCCCCCGGTGTGGCGCTATCGTCGCCTTACTGACAAGCGCCGGACGACCGGCGCGACGGAGTCGAAACGGCTTGTCATCCCCCATCCTGATTTCGCTCGACGCCATGGGCGGGGACCACGGTCCCTCGGTCGTGGTTCCCGGCGTCCGTGATTACCGCAAGCGCCACGGCGGTGCCGGCGTGCGCTTCCTGCTGCACGGCGACGAGACCACGATCCGGGCCGAGATGGCGCGATGCGGACTGACCGACGATGTCTGCCTGGTCCGACATACCGACAAGGTCGTGGCCATGGATGAGAAGCCGGCGCAGGCGATGCGCCGCGGCAAGGGGTCGAGCCTGTGGAACGCCATCGAGGCGGTCAAGACGGGTGAGGCCGGGGCGATCGTGTCGGCCGGCAATACCGGGGCCCTGATGGCGATCTCCAAGCTGCTGTTGCGGATGTCCGCGCCCGGCCTGGAGCGGCCTGCGATCGTGGCCGGCTGGCCGACGCCCAAAGGGATCACGGCCGTGCTCGACGTCGGGGCCAATGTCGAAAGCGACGCGGCCCAGCTCGTGGAGTTCGCCATCATGGGCGAGGCCTTCATGACCGCCGTCCACGGGGTGGCGAAACCGACCATCGGCATTTTGAACGTCGGCTCGGAAGACATGAAGGGCCATGAGGAGGTGCGCGAGGCGGCGCGCCTGTTGCGCGAAGGCGGCTTCGGGCTCGACTATTTCGGTTTCGTCGAGGGCACTGACATCGCCAAGGGCACGGTGGACGTGATCGTGACCGACGGCTTCACCGGCAATATCGCCCTGAAGACGGCCGAAGGCGTGGCCAAATTCATCGCCTCGCTGATGAAGGACGCGCTGACGTCCAGCCCGCTGGCAAAGCTGGGTGCGCTGTTGGCCATGCCGGCGCTGAGACGCATGAGTCAGAAGATCGACCCCAACGCCATCAACGGCGGGCCACTGCTGGGTCTGAACGGCATTGTCGTGAAAAGCCATGGCGGGGCGACGCCCGGTGGCTACGGTGCCGCCATTCGGGTGGCTGTCGAACTGGCCCGCAGTGACTATCTGGTCAAGGTCAGCGAGAGTTTCAGTCGCCTGACCGCCGTGCTCGAACAGCCGCCCGCTGCTCCGGCGGAACCGGCCATGGAGACTGTCCGGTGAGCGTCGTCCGCAGTGCTGTGACCGGTGTCGGCTCGTTCCTGCCGGAACAGGTCGTTACCAACGCCGACCTGGCGAAGATCGTCGACACCTCTGACGAATGGATCGTCGAGCGCACCGGCATCCGGCAGCGCCACAGGGCGCGCGATGACCAGCCGACCAGCGACCTGGCGACAGAGGCGGCCAGACGGGCGCTGACCGATGCCGGCCGGACGGCGGCCGAGGTCGACATGATCATCGTCGCCACGACCACGCCCGACATGACCTTTCCCTCGGTCGCCTCGATCGTGCAGCGCAAGCTCGGGGCCCCCGTCTGCATCGCCTTCGATGTCCAGGCCGTCTGCTCGGGCTTTGTCTATGCGCTGAGCGTGGCCGACGGGTTCGTCGCCCGGGGGCTGGCCAGATGCGCCTTGGTCATCGGCGCCGAGGAGATGACCCGGCTGATGGACTGGACCGACCGTTCGACCTGCGTCCTGTTCGGGGACGGGGCCGGGGCTGTCGTCGTCGAGCCGCGGGAGGGGCAGGGGACCAAGGAAGATCAAGGCCTGCTGGGCTTTGCCCTGCGCTGCGACGGGACCAAGACCGACCTGCTCTATGTCGACGGTGGACCGGCGACGACGGGCACGGTGGGTCATCTCCGCATGGCGGGAAACCAGGTCTTCCGGCACGCCGTGGTGAACATCGCCGAGGCGATCACCGCCGCCTGCGCGGCGTCGAACATCACCGTCGCGGATGTCGACTGGTTCGTGCCGCACCAGGCCAACCAGCGCATCATCAAGGGCGTCGGCGACCGTCTGGGGCTGGACGAACACAAGGTCATCTCGACCGTGGCCACCCACGCCAACACCTCGGCCGCGTCGATTCCCCTGGCCCTGGACGCCGCCATCCAGGACGGCCGGATCAAACGGGGCGATCTGGTGCTGCTGGAGGCCATGGGCGGCGGTCTGACCTGGGGTGCGTGCGCCTTTCGTCTCTAGGGCGTATTTCCGGCTTTCCATTTGACCACGCTTGCCCTTTTATGTCGGTGACCGACCTTTGGAGGGGAGCGGACCTTGCCCGAACACCAGACCCTGACACGCGCGGACCTTTGTGAAGCCGTTCACGAAGAAGTCGGCCTGTCCCGGCAGGAATGCTCGTCGCTGGTCGAGCGCACGCTGGAACTGATCATCGAATCGCTCGAGCGCGGTGAAACGGTGAAGCTGTCGGGCTTCGGCGTTTTCCAGGTGCGCGAGAAGAGCGCCCGCATGGGTCGCAATCCGAAGACCGGCCAGCCGGCGGCGATCCACCCCCGTCGGGTCATCAGCTTCCGGGCGTCCCAGATCATGAAGGGCCGGGTTCACGACGCCGTCGTGAGCACCTGATCCCTTGGCCAAAAGCCCCAACGCCTTCCGGACGATTTCAGAAGCCTCTGACGAGGTTGGCGCGCCACGGCATGTGCTGCGCTTCTGGGAGACGAAATTCCTGTTCCTCGCGCCGCTGAAGCGGGCCGGGGGGCGGCGCTTCTATCGCCCGCAGGACATCGTGGTGCTGAAGGCCGTCAAGCGGCTGCTGCACGAGGAAGGCCTGACCATCAAGGGCGTCCAGCGGCTGCACAAGGAACAGGGGCTGAAACGCCTCGCCCACTATGGCGATCCGGATGGAACGGTGACGTTCGAGCCCGAGGGCGCGGCCCCCGCCGAGGTTTCCGTATCGACAGGAGGCGGGGCGTCGACCATCCGCCTGCGTCAGGTGCTGGCCGAACTGGAGGGCGCGCGGGCCCGATTGGAAGCCGTCCTGTCAAGAAGCGACTGACAGCCGCTTTTTCGGTTTGCGGTGCCGCGAACCCCGTCTATAGGGAGCGCCTCTCGGAGCGTGGCGCAGCCTGGTAGCGCACTTGACTGGGGGTCAAGGGGTCGCAGGTTCGAATCCTGTCGCTCCGACCATTTTTCTTCTGAAAAATCGGTTGGTTGAAGGGGTCGTCTCAGGACGGCCCCTTTGCAATTCCGGCGTCAGTCCCTGTCGGCTCCGCCCTCGGCCCAGCGGAACAGCGGATAGAGCGGCACGCCCCAGCCGATGCCGGCGACGGCGAAGACCAGCAGGTCGATCACCTGGGACGGCGGCAGCAAACCGCGAATCGCGATCGCCCCCCAGATCCAGCCGCTGAGGAAGACCAGGACGCCTACCATGGCCACGAAACGACGAGTCCGCGCCCCCATGATCAGCGCTTGCTCCGGAACAGGAAGAAGCCGCCGAGCGCGAGGGCCGAGGCGGCGAGCGACCAGATGACCCAGCCCCATTCGTCCATCGTGCCGATGCCGAAGACGCGAATGGCCAGGAACCAGCCGGCCACGGCCGCGACGGCGGACACCAGCGAGGTGGCGAACAGGCCGCGGCGACCGGTGAACAGGTCAGCCAGCCACGCCAGGGCAAAGGCCCCCAGAACGGCAATGGCGATGTCGGCGTACTGCAACGGCCTCTCCCTGGTTGCGTCGATGCGACGCCGACAAGCGACTCGATCTCGCCGTCATGGGCGGGCATACCGCTCATCTCCGGCGTCGGCCACCTGACGCGCCGGTACTGTAACGGTCGGGACGGCGGGCGTCGAATGAAGCGTTTCATCAGTGGCGATCAGAGCCGGGCGGTCGCCATCTGGCTCTTTGCCTGCGCGGTCCTGGTCTTTTGCATGGTCGTGGTCGGCGGCGTGACCCGGCTGACCGGGTCCGGCCTGTCGATTACCGAGTGGAAGCCGATCATGGGCGCGCTGCCGCCGATGAACGCGGCCGACTGGCAGGTGGCCTTCGAGAAATATCGCGCCATTCCGCAGTACGCCCAGGTCAACGCCGGCATGAGCATGGGCGATTTCCAGGGAATCTTCTGGTGGGAATGGGCCCACCGGCTGTTCGGGCGACTGATCGGGGTGGCCTTCTTCCTGCCCTTCGTGGTGTTCCTGATCCTGCGGCGCGTGCCGCGGCGGCTAATTGTGCGCTGCGCGGTGCTGCTGGGGCTGGGCGGGCTGCAGGGGTTCATCGGCTGGTGGATGGTGTCCAGCGGACTGTCGGAACGGGTCGATGTCGCGCCTGAACGGCTGGCGACCCATCTCGGACTGGCGCTGCTGATTTTCATGGGTCTGATCTGGACCGGGCTCGAGGCCTGGAACGGCGAATCGCATGCGCGGTCGCCGCAGGGCTGGAGCCGGGCCGCGGGCGTGCTTCTGGGCGCGGTCTTCATCCAGTGCCTGCTGGGCGGGCTGGTGGCAGGGGCCAAGGCCGGATTTATCTACACCGACTGGCCGATGATGAACGGCGCGATCCTGGGCCCGGTGGACTGGGGCAAGGGGGCGCTCGCCTTCCTGCATGATCAGGCCCTGGTGCAGTTCAACCACCGGATCTGGGCCTATGGCCTGTTGATCGGCGGGACCGTCTATGCGGTGCAGGCCTGGCGCTGGCGGCTGGCCGAGGGACTGGGCGTTTCGGCCTTTGTCGTCGCCGCCGCCCTGTGGCTGCAGGCCCTGATGGGGATCGTGACCCTGGTTCACGCCGTGCCCCTGTGGCTCGGTGCCCTGCATCAGGCGGGGGCGGCGCTGGTGTTGACGGCGGCGACGCTGAACCTGTGGCTGGTCCGGCGCTCCCAGGCGCGGCTGTTTACGTCCGGACCGCGCTCCAGGGGCCTGTGATCGCCAGGGTGATGCCGGGGTACTGGATGTTCACGAACATGGTCTGGTTGTCAGGCGCGAAACAGACGCCCGCCAGCTCGGAATTGCCCTGAAACACGTTGCGGCCGATCGTGTAGAGGCGGCCATCCGGCGTCACGCCCTTGAGATGATTGCGCAGGGTGTCCGAATAGTTGTCCTCACAGACGATCAGATGGCCCCAGGGCGCGACGGTCAGGTTGTCGCCCATGTTCAGGGATTTTTCGTCGGTCGTCTCGACGAACAGCTGAAGCCGCCCGGGTCGACGGCGCTCGCCGCGCTTGCCCTCGTCGGGCGAGGGCACATAGCGCAGGATCTGGCCGCGCTCGATCGGGCCGCCCGAGGTGGCGGTCAGATACAGTTCGCCGTCGCCCCAGAAGATGCCTTCACCACGTGACACCAGCGTCGCCCCGGCGGCGTGGCCGCGGGCACGCAGATCGTCGTTCGGGCTGTCGACGTCTTCCAGATCGATCCAGTCGACCTGCTTCCAGTCGCCGACGTTCCAGACCCGGTCTCTGTGATTGGAGCTGTCCGAGCCGTGCGCGTCGCGGAAGGCCAGCGCCTGCAGTTTGCCGCCCTCGGCGAGCTTGCCGGGCGTCGTCGGAATGAAGCGGTAGAACAGGCCGTCGCCCTTGTCCTCGGTCAGATAGACGATTCCCGTGCGGGGATCGATCGCCACGGCCTCGTGATCGAACCGGCCCATGGCCTTTAGCGGGACGGGATCGACGAGCCCGGTCGCTGCCGCCGGTACCTCGAAGACATAGCCGTGCGGCTTGCTCACATCGGCGGTTTCCGGCTTTTCCTCGGTCTCTTCGCAGGTCAGCCAGCTGCCCCACGGGGTGATGCCACCACCGCAGTTGGTCGAGGTCCCGGCCAGGCTCAGGTGCTGGCTGACGGTCTCGCCGGTGGCCAGATCATAGACGAGAGTCGTCGTCCCGCCGGGCAGGACGCGGCCGTCCTTATAGGTGTCATAGGCGCGGGCCTTGTCGAGACGATCGAGCCGCTCCTGATGGTAGCCGCCGGGTCCCCAGTTACGGTGGCTGGGTGACCTGCCCTTGAGCTCGTGGTTCCGGACCAGGGCGACGCGGCTGCCGCCGAGCGGGAAACATCCCATGCCGTCGAACTGGCCGGGGACCAGCAGGCCGTCCGACATGGTCTCGCCGCCCTGGGAGATGACGCGGTAGCTGAAGCCCTGCGGCAGGTCGAACAGGCCGTTGGGGTCGCGCACGAGCGGACCATAGCCGGTGACCTGGTTGACATAGGTCTCCCCGGTCGCGGCCTGGGCCTGGGCCTCGACGCTGCGGGCGAGGCCCGAAAAGGCCAGGGCGGCGGCGGAACCGGCCATCAATTCGCGGCGATGCAGGCGCATGGAGGTCTCCGGATTTACGGCTGCGCTTATGACGGGCGCGGTGCGCGCGGTCATCATGGTTCTGTGACGGCGGGCGCGACTCTTTGCCGTCTCCGTGGACGGCGGTGCCGGGTCCTCGCTGCCCCGGGGCGGACAACGGAGGGGGCGCTGGGGCGGAACGAACAAACCCGTCCGTGTCTCAATCCTTCAGGGCGCGACCCGCCACGACCGCGTTCGCGCCGAATTTCGCCCGCAGCGCATCGATGGCGGTCTCGGTCTTCAGAGCCCGGGCTTCGGGCGTCTCGAACAGCGCCGGCGCATCGACCGCGTCAATGACCTCGCCCATGCCGATGCCGATCAGGCGGTAGGGCCGTCCCAGTTCGGGGGCCATCAGGCCCCGGGCGGCGGCAAACAGGGCCCGGGCCGTCTGGACGGGCTCGGGCAGGGAGATGCGGCGGGTGACGATCCTGAAGTCGGTGCGGCGCAACTTCAGCACCAGCACCCGGCTGGCCACGCCGTCGCGGCGGGCCTTGGTCGCCAGTTTCTCGCACAGCGGCCAGAGTTCAGCCTCGAGGTCCTGGGCGGATGTCAGGTCCTCGTTGAAGGTGGTCTCGGCGCTCATGCCCTTGCGGTCATGGACGGGATTGACCGTCCGCGCGTCGCGGCCATGGGCCAGGTCGTGCAGCCGCAGGCCGGTCTCGCCATAGCGTTTGACCAGGTCGCGTACCTCGGCGGCGGCCAGGTCGCCGACGGTGGCGAAGCCGTCGCTGTTGAGAGTTTTCGCGAACACCGGACCGACCCCGGGCAGGATGCGGATCGGCTTCGGTGCCAGGACCGCCTTCGCTTCGGAGCCGAGGACCGAGAAGCCGCGCGGCTTATCCAGTTCTGACGCGACCTTGGCGAGGAACCTGTTAATAGCAAGGCCGATCGAGACGGTCAGGCCCGTGTCGTCCTCGATCTGCTTCTGGAGCCGAATCAGCTGCAGGGCGGGCGGGCCGCCGTTGAGGCGTTCGGTCCCGGCCAGACCGATCCAGGCTTCGTCCAGAGACAGGGTCTGGACCAGCGGGGTCAACCTGGCGACAGCGCCGAAGATGGCCTCGCTGGCCGCGATGTATTTGCGGAAGTCGGGCTTGATGACGACGGCCTCGGGGCAGGCCTTGAGCGCCTTGAACATCGGCATGGCGGAATGGACGCCGTACTGGCGCGCCACATAGCAGCAGGTCGAGACCACACCGCGCCGGCCGCCGCCGACGATAACCGGCCGGTCGCGTAGCTCGGGGCGGTCGCGTTTCTCGACCGAGGCGTAGAAGGCGTCGCAGTCGAGATGGGCGATGGTCAGCTGATCCAGCTCGTCATGGCAGACCACGCGGCGCGAATCGCAGGCCTGGCAGCGGGCGACCCTGTGGTCGCCGGTCCAGAGGCAGTCGCGGCAGATGGCGAGGATCGGCAAGGTCGAGCCCTGTGTGACGCTTCACCCCAACTTAAGACCCGTTGGGTCACAGTGCACGAAGAAGGCGACAAGCCTCCGTGCAGCCGCACTCCGCGAGGCGACAGGCCAGGTGATGATGTCCAAGAAAGTCCTCATCGTCGAGGATAACGAGCTGAACATGAAGCTCTTTCATGATCTGCTTGATTCCCAGGGCTACGAGACCCTGCAGACCCGCGAGGGGTTGCAGGCTCTGGCTCTGGCGCGCCTGCACCATCCCGATCTGATCCTGATGGACATCCAGCTGCCCGAGATCTCGGGGCTGGAGGTCACGAAGTGGCTGAAGGACGATGAGGAACTGAGCCACATCCCCGTCATCGCCGTCACCGCCTTCGCCATGAAGGGCGACGAGGAACGGATCCGCCAGGGCGGGTGCGAGGCCTATATCTCCAAACCCATTTCGGTGATGCATTTCCTCGACGTGGTCCGGAAACATCTGGGATAGGGATCGATGACGGCGCGCATTCTTGTCGTTGACGACGTCGAGCCGAACGTCCGCCTGCTCGAGGCCAAGCTGACGCTCGAGTACTATGAGGTGCTGACCGCCTGCGACGGCGCGACGGCGCTGCAGATCGCGTCGGACGAACGGCCCGACATCATCCTGCTGGACGTGATGATGCCCGGCATGGACGGGTTCGAGACCTGCCGGCGGCTGAAGGCCGACCCGGTGACCCGTCACATCCCCGTCGTGCTGGTGACCGCGCTCGACGGCCGCGAGGACAAGATCAAGGGTCTGGACGCCGGGGCGGACGACTTCGTCACCAAGCCGATCGATGACGTCATCCTGTTCGCCCGGGTAAAGTCCCTTGTGCGCCTGAAGTCCGTGATGGACGAACTGCGCGAGCGCGAGGAGAGCGGCCGCAAGATGGGCGTCGACACCGACGGCGCGGGGCGTCTGCGCGGCTCGGGCGGGCGGGTGCTGATCGTCGACGACAATGCGCGTCAGGCCGAGAAGATGGTCGAACATCTGGCCGGCGAGCATCGGCCGACGGTGGAAGCCGACCCGGCGGCGGCGCTGATCGCGGCGCGTGGGCCGGTCGATCTGATGATCGTCAATGTGTCGAGCTCGGAGTTCGATGGCCTGCGATTCGTGGCCCAGATCCGGTCAACGGAGGCATCCCGCCGTCTGCCGATCCTGGCGGTGGTCGATCAGTCCGACCGGCCGCGCCTGCTGAAGGCGCTGGAGCTGGGGGTCAACGACATCCTGCCCCGGCCCGTTGACCCCGAGGAGCTGGAGGCGCGGACCCGGACCCAGATCAAGCGCAAACGCTATGCCGATTTCCTCAAGCAGAAGCTGGATTACAGCCTCGAGATGGCCGTCACCGACGCTCTGACGGGCCTGCACAACCGTCGCTATATGGCGGGCCAGTTGCAGGGGCTGATGAGCCGGGCCGGGCAGGGGGGCGATCCCGTGGCCGTGCTGGTGATGGACATCGACCACTTCAAGGTGGTCAACGACAGTTTCGGCCATGACGCCGGTGACGAGGTGCTGCGCGAGTTCGGCGTGCGTCTGGCGACCAATGTCCGCGCCATCGACCTGCCGTGCCGCCTCGGCGGCGAGGAGTTCGTGGTCGTCATGCCCGGGGCCAGCCTGGAAGACGCCACCCGCGTCGCCGACCGGATCCGGCGTGACGTGGCGGCCCAGCCCTTCCCGATCATGGGGGGCACCGAGGGGCTGACGATCACGATTTCGGTCGGCGTGGCCGCAAGCACGGGCCTGGACGACACACCTGAGGCCCTGCTCAAGCGGGCGGACGAAGGCGTCTATGAGGCCAAGGCCCACGGACGCAACCAGGTCATCGCCCGGGCGGCCTAGGGGCCTTCAGCGGCTCATCCAGGGCTTGGACTTTCCGGTGGCTATGCGCGCGGCCTGTTCGCGCTGGAAGCGGCCGCCGCGCGGCGGCTTCTCACGCGCCTCGATCGCCGCTTTCTTGAGGCGGAGCGCCCGCTGGACGGGGCTCTCGGTCGTTTCGGGCGTAGGGACCTGCGGCTCGTCGGTGGGATCAGTCATTTTGTCAGTCTAGCACGGCAAAGAAAAACGCCCGGCGTTGCCGCCGGGCGTTTTCGTATCCAGCAAGGCGTTGGCCTTACTTGATCTTGCCTTCCTTGAACTCGACGTGCTTGCGCACGACGGGGTCGTACTTCTTGACGACCATTTTCTCGGTCATGGTCCGGGCATTCTTCTTGGTGACGTAGAAGAAGCCGGTGTCGGCCGAGGAGTTCAGGCGGATCTTGATAGAGGCGGGCTTGGCCATCGGGAATTACCTTTGCGACGGCAAAAGCCGCTGGAAATAAGAGGCGCGGAACATACTCAGGCGCGGCCGGAAGTCAACGGCGACTTGCGGCCTGCCATTCGCCCCGGCGTCGGACGGTGGCGCAGGCGGGCGAACCGTCCTTGCCGCGGCCGGGCAGATGGACCTCCAGAACGGCGCCGGGGACGAGGAGGGCCGGGGGGATGTCGTGGATGTCGATCTTGGCCCGTCGGCTCCAGACACTGGCGTGGTCGCCCGCCGATGTGCCGATACGGATGTAGACGAAGCGGCGCTTTGGCCCCTCGCGTCGCACGAACGGACCCGTGATGCGGCCGTCCGGGTGGAGGGTGATCGGGACCTCGAACGAGACCGGGTCCTCGCCGGCGGTCAGCGGTTCGAACGGCAGGTCGTCCTTCTGCAGGCTGTAGCGCACCCCGGGGACCGGATCATCGATGATCAGTCGAAGTGTCACGGTGTCTGCCATGGCCATCAGGTTAGGCTAGGCCGGCTCTTCGGGCTAGGCTGTCTGGATGAAACAGATCGCCGCCCTCGCCGCCGCTCTCATCCTGTCCGCCTGCGCCACGGTTCCCGCGCCTGTGCCTCAACAGGACGCCTTTATGGCCAGTCTCAACGCCCTGTGCGGGCAGCGGTTCGAGGGCCGGGTGGTGACCACCGACGTCGCAGACGCCGATTTCGCCCGCTCGCGCCTGCTGATGCATGTGCGCGACTGTTCGGCCGACGAGGTCCGCATCCCGTTCTGGGTCGGCGCGGACAAATCCCGTACCTGGGTGATCAGCCGAAATCCGGAGGGCGGCCTGACGCTGAAGCACGATCACCGCGACCCGCAGGGCAATCCCGATGGCCTGCACTGGTACGGCGGCGACACGACTTCGGCGGGGACGGCGAATCGTCAGCAGTTTCCGGTCGACGCGTTCTCGATCGAACTGTTCAACGCCGGCAACGCCGCGGTCTCGACCACCAATGTCTGGGCGGTCGAGGTGCATCCGGGACGGATCTACGCCTATGAACTGCGCCGCGAGAACCGGTATCTGCGGGTCGAGTTCGACCTGACGCGGCCCGTCGCCGAATAGACCCTAGCCCGCCGCCATCACGCCGCAGATGACGCGGTCTCCGGCCCCGCCGATGGGCTGGCTGGTCTGGTCGTCCATGTTCGCATGGATGACGAGGGCCGAACCGTCGGCGTCCCACAGCCACTGGCCGGGGCCATCGGGCGCGATACGGGCGCGGGTGGTGAAGACCTCGGCCCGGACGCGCCCCTGGGCATCGGCGAAGACGTTGGGCAGGTCGCCGTCGTCGGGGCCACCGGCGTTGAGCAGGCCATGCGGTGCCTTGGGGTCGCCGTGGTTGATGTGGGCTCCGGCCGAGGTGAAGGGCGCAGCGCACTGGCCGGTGGCGTGGATGTGGGCCCCGTGCCAGCCGGGGGTCAGGCCGTCAGCCTCGATGCGGATCAGCAGGCCCGTCGCCCCCTGGGTCAGGATGGCCCGACCGACGGTCGCGCCGGCGGTATTCATCAACGTGGCCTCGCCGAAGTCACCGACCGCGGCCCGATCCGGCGTGCCGGAAGACCCCATGGACGTCACCGAAACACAGCCTCCAGGGAGCGCCATCAGGGGCAGGAGGGCGAGGGCGGAGAGGCGGGTCGGGCGCATGGTCTGGAATCCCTGTCTGGACGAGAGGCCTCGGGCGGCTTGTCTTTGCCACGCGGGCCCCCGGATGCTAGAAAACCTGTTCGCGGATCACGTTCCGATTCCGGCCATTTAAAGCCTGATTTCCTTGACTGACGACAGCTATAACGACGCGCTTCCCCCGGTCTCGGGCGGCGGCGGCGGCGACATCTCCATCATCACCATCGAAGACGAGCTGAGGCGCTCGTATCTCGACTACGCCATGAGCGTGATCGTGTCCCGCGCCCTGCCGGACGCGCGCGACGGGCTGAAGCCCGTGCACCGCCGCATCCTGTACTCGATGCACGACCTGAAGATGACGCCCGACCGGCCCTATTCGAAATGCGCGCGGGTCGTCGGTGACGTGCTGGGCCGGTTCCACCCGCACGGCGACGCCTCGGTCTATATGGCGCTGGTGCGCATGGCCCAGCCGTTCTCGATGGGGCTGATGCTGGTCGACGGCCAGGGCAATTTCGGTTCGGTCGACGGCGATATGCCGGCCTCGATGCGATACACCGAGGCCCGGATGGCTCCGGCGGCCTCGGCCCTGCTGACCGACATCGACAAGGACACCGTCGATTTCCAGCCGAACTACGACGAGAAAGAGCTCGAGCCCGTCGTTCTGCCGGCGCGGATCCCGAACCTGCTGGTCAACGGTGCCGGCGGCATCGCCGTCGGCATGGCCACCAACATCCCGCCGCATAATCTGGGCGAGATCATCGACGCCTGCGTGGCCTTGCTGGATGACGCCAATATTTCGGACGACGCCCTGCTGGACATCGTGCCCGGACCCGACTTCCCGACCGGTGGCGAGATCATGGGCCGCACCGCGCCCCGCAACGCCCTGCGCGACGGCCGCGGCTCGGTCATGGTGCGCGGCGTCGCGACGATCGAGACGATCCGCAAGGATCGCGAAGCCATCGTCGTCACCCAGCTGCCCTACCAGGTCAACAAACAGACCCTGATCGAGCGGATCGTCGAAATGGTCCGCGAGAAGCGGATCGAGGGCATTTCCGACGTCCGCGACGAATCCGATCGCGACGGCATGCGGATGGTCATCGAGCTGAAGCGCGATGCGTCTGGCGATGTGGTGCTGAACCAGCTGTGGCGCTTTACCGCCATGCAGAGCTCGTTCGGCGTCAACATGCTGGCGCTCAACCATGGCCGCCCGATCCAGATGGGGCTGCGCCAGTTGCTGGAAGCCTTCCTGGAGTTCCGGGAAGAGGTGGTGGTCCGCCGCATCAAGTTTGAACTGGCCAAGGCCCGCGACCGCGGCCATGTGCTGGTCGGTCTGGCCGTGGCCGTGGCCAATATCGACGAGGTCATTCACATCATCCGCAGCTCGGCCGATCCGGCCGAGGCGCGCGAGCGTCTGCAGGCCAAGAGCTGGCCGGTGGGCGACATGATTGCCCTGATCGAGCTGATTGCCGACCCGCGCTCGATGCTGGTCGACGGCGACAAGCTGAACCTGACCGACGAACAGGCCCGCGCCATCCTGGGCCTGACACTCAGCCGCCTGACCGGCCTGGGCCGTGACGACATCTTCGCCGAGGCCCGCGGTCTTGCTGACACTATCCAGGGTCATCTGACGCTGCTGAGCGATCGGGCCAACATCGTGGCCGTGATCCGCGAGGACCTGCTTCTGGTGCGGTCCGAGTTCGCCGTGCCACGCCGCACCGTCATCGGCGAGGGCGATTTCGAGCTGGAAGACGAGGACCTGATCCCGCGCGAGGACATGGTCGTGACGGTCACCCACGGCGGCTACGTCAAGCGCGTGGCGCTGAACGCCTATCGGACCCAGCATCGCGGCGGCAAGGGCAAGTCGGGTGTGGCGATGAAGGAGGACGACGCCGTCGTCGGCCTGTTCTCGGCCTCGACCCATACGCCGGTGCTGTTCTTCGCCACCAACGGCAAGGCCTACAAGCTGAAGACCTGGCGTCTGCCGCTGGGCAGTCCGCAGTCGCGCGGCAAGGCCTTCGTCAACCTGCTGCCGATCGAGCCGGGCGATTCGATCATGAACGTCCTGCCGCTGCCCGAGGACGAGGCCGAGTGGGCCAACCTCGACATCATGTTCGCCACCCGGTCGGGCGATGTCAGGCGCAACAAGCTGAGCGACTTCGCGACGGTCAACCGGGCCGGCAAGATCGCGATGAAGCTGGAAGACGGCGACCACATGGTCGGCGTGGCCCTGTGCACCGCCGAGGACGACGTCATGCTGACGACCGCGCTCGGCCGCGCCATCCGCTTCAAGGCCGACGACGTGCGTGTGTTCAAGGGCCGGGATTCCACCGGCGTGCGAGGCGTGCGTCTGCAGAAGGACGACGAGGTCATCTCCATGGCCGTGCTGGGCCGGGTCGATGCGACGCCGGACGAACGCGCGGCCTATGTCAAACACGCCTCGGCCATGCGCCGGGCGACGGGCGAGGGTGAGGACGAGACGCCGGCGATCGATGCCGACGACGACGTCACGGGCGACGCCGCGCTGAGCATCGAACGGATCGCCGAACTCGGGGCGGCCGAGCAGTTCATCCTGACGGTCACCGACACGGGCTTCGGCAAGCGGTCCTCGGCCTATGAGTACCGGCGCACGGGCCGGGGCGGGCAGGGGCTGACGGCCCATGGCCTCGGCGGCCGCGCGGGCACGCGTCTGGCGGCCTCCTTCCCGGTCGAGGACGGCGACGACCTGCTGCTGGTTACCTCAGGCGGACAGATGATCCGCACACCGGTGGGCCAGGTCCGCATCGTCGGCCGCTCCAGCCAGGGCGTCACCATCTTCCGCACCGCCGACGGCGAGCGGGTGGTCTCGGTCGAACGCCTGCCGGACAGTGGCGGGGGTGAGGACACCGTCGAGGACGAGGCGAACGGCGCAGAAACCGAAGGCTGAGGCTTAAAGCCGTTCATCCCGGCGAAAGCCGGGACCCAGTCCTTTGGTGAGGCAAGCTGCATGGGATTGATGGCGGCGAAACCCGGCGGTGCCGAAACGCCCAAAGCACTGGGTCCCGGCTTTCGCCGGGATGAGCGGAGTTTTTGATGGCCGCGCCTCCTGAGCTATCGGTGGATGGTCAACCGGCGACCACAGACGATCTGAGCCACGTCGCACTGGTCAACTACGGCGCCTACACCTCGTTCCGGGTGGAGCAGGGCAGTGTACGCGGACTCGACCTGCATGTCGCGCGGCTGGACGCCCAGGCGGTTGAACTGTTCGGTGAGCCGGTCGGTGATTCGCGTCTGCGGGAACTGGTGCGGGCGGCTGTGGCAGGGCGCGGAGACTGTTGGTTGCGGGTCAGCCTGTTCTCGCCCGGGATCAGCCCGCGTACGCCTGACTGGACGGGGCGGCCCAGGGTGATGATCGCCGTGTCGCCGCCGCCACCGCCCCTGGCCGACCGCGTGCGTCTGCAGGTCCAGACCTATGCGCGGGAGGCACCGCACCTCAAACATGTGGCCACGTTCGGGCTGATCCGGGCCCGGCGTGTGGCCCGTGCCGCCGGTTTCGATGATGCCCTTTTTGTCGATGCTGAGGGCCATGTTTCAGAGGGAAGTCTCTGGAATATCGGCTTTATCCGGGGCTCTGAGGTGATCTGGCCCCAGGCCCTGATGCTGGCAGGGATCGCCCAGGCGCTGGTTGAACGCGGTCTCGGGTCCGTCGGACTGACGGGCGTGTCTGCCCCGGTCCACGTTTCTGACCTGTCGAGATTTGACGGTGCCTTCATCTGCAACAGCGCCACCCCGGCCTGCGCCGTGGCGGCGATCGGCGATCAAGTCTTTGCGACACCGCCGGTGCTGATCGACAGGCTGCAGGCCGCCTGGGCATCGAACCCCTTGCAACCGATCTAGGCTGTAACGACGACGACTGCTAAACCTCTGGAAAGCGGGGAGGACTGTATGCGCATCGGCCTGTATCCGGGCACGTTCGATCCTGTCACCAACGGGCATCTGGACATCATCGGACGCGCGGTAAAGCTGGTCGACCGGCTGGTCATCGGCGTGGCGCGCAACGACGACAAGGGCCCGTTGTTCACCACCGACGAGCGGGTCGAGATGGTGAAGGCCGAGGTCGCGCATCTGGGTGACCGCGTCGAGGTGCGGCCGTTTTCCAGCCTGCTGATGCATTTCGCCGAGGAACTGGACGCCAATATCATTGTGCGCGGCCTTCGGGCGGTCGCCGACTTCGAATACGAGTTCCAGATGACGGCGATGAACCAGCGCCTCAATCCCGACATCGAAACCGTCTTCCTGATGGCGGATCCGCGGCATCAGGCCATCGCCTCGCGGCTGGTCAAGGAGATCGCCCGGCTGGACGGCGCGATCGACAGTTTTGTGAGCCCCGCCGTCGCCAAGGCGGTCCGGGACAGGGTCAAGGGATAGAATGAGCTTCAGGATCGTAACCATCGGCGCGCTTTCGCTGGCGCTTTTCGGCACCGTCGGCCCGGCGGCGGCCCAGACGGCTTCCGGTGACTGGCGCACGGTCGCGCCCGAGAATCTTCTGGTGATCGACACGGCCAAGGGGCGAGTCCTGGTCGAGCTGGACCCGGCCGTCGCGCCGCTGTCGGTGGAGCGGGTCCGGACCTTGGCGGATCAGGGCTTTTACGACGGCCTGAAATTCCATCGCGTCCTGCCCGGTTTCATGGCCCAAACGGGCGATCCGCTCGGTACAGGGACGGGGGGCAGCGAGCTTTCGGACGTCCCGGGCGAGTTCCAGTTCCGGCGCGGTCGCGATCTGGGGTTCGTCAATCTGGTGGCTGCGCCCACGGGTCTGCTGGGCGTCGCGGGCTCCATGCCGGTGTTCACCCAGCCCGACGCCCAGATGATGGTGACGGCCGATTTCAAGACCTCCGCCCAGGCCCTCTTCTGTCCCGGGGTCGCAGGCATGGCCCGCAACGAGGACCCGGACAGCGCCAACAGCCAGTTCTTCCTGATGACCGGTGCGAACGAAAATCTGAACGGCCTCTACGCGCCGTTCGGTCGGGTCGTGTCGGGGCTGGATGTGGTCAAGGCGCTGAAGCCGGGATCCGAGGCCGGAAATGGACAGGTCGTGGACCCGGATATCATGACCCGGGCCCGTACGGCCTCGGCCATGCCGGAGGGGCAACGTCCGACGGTTAGGGTAATGGTCCCGCGGAGCGCGGCGTTCGCGGCTCTGGTCGAGCAGAAACGCACAGAGCTGGGCGCGCGCTTTACGGTTTGCGACGTGCAGCCGCCGGTCCAGGTGACGGGCGGCTGAATTGAGGGGGACGACGATGCGACAGTTTCTCGGTCTTGCGGTGCTGGCATGGATGGCAGCCGGCGGTGCGGCGGCCCAGGATGCGGGCGGGACACCACCCCCGCCGCCCGTCCCCGCGCCGCAGGCCGCCATGGTGGCTCCGGAGTGGCGGACGGTGTCGTCCGAGAACCTGCTGGTCATCGATACGACCAAGGGCCGGATCCTGGTCGAACTGACTCCCGAAGTCGCGCCTCTGCATGTGGAGCGGATCAAGCTTCTGGCACGGCGGGGCTTTTACGACGGGGTGCCGTGGCATCGGGTCATCGACTGGTTCATGGCCCAGACCGGCGATCCTCTGGGCAATGGCGAGGGCCAGAGCCCCTATCCGGATCTGAAAGGCGAATTCACCTTCCGCCGTGAAGCCACCCTGCCGTTCGCCGCCGTGGCCGAACCGGCCGGTGCCCGGGTCGGCTTCTTGCATTCGCTGCCGATCCAGACCCAGCCCGATTCCGCCTTCGCCATGACGGCCGACGGCAAGGTGCACGCCTGGGGGCTGTATTGCCCCGGTGTCGCCGGCATGGCCCGTGACGAGGGCAATGACACGGCCAACAGCCAGTTCTTCCTGATGCGTCAGGCCTATCCGGCGCTGGACAAGCGCTATTCGATCTGGGGCATGACGGTGTCAGGGCTGGATGTGGTGCGCAACCTCAAGGTCGGGGACGGCGACAACGGCATGGTCGGGGCTGAATCGGACCGCATGACACGGGTCAGGATCGCCGCCGGCATCCCGGAGGCTGAACGGCCCTCAGTGCAGGTGCTGGCGACGGATTCGCCCCGGTTCCGGGCCTTGGTCGAGACGACGCGGGCCGCGCGCGGAGCCGATTTCTCGGTCTGCGACGTGACCCTCCCGGTTCAGGTGGTCAACTAGCCGGATCGGGACGCGGGCCGCCACGTCCCCGGCGCCGGCGGCGGCCGGCGGTCTGTTCGGCACGCATCTGCTGCAGCAGCAGGCCCTCGCGCAGGCCGCGATCCGCGACGCGGACACGTTCAGACGGCCAGGCCCGCTGGACCGCCTCCATGATGGCGGCCCCCGCCAGAACGAGATCGGCGCGATCGGGACCGATACAGGATTCGGCGGCGCGACCCCCGGGCCCCATGGCCATCAGTTTCGCGGCGGCGTCCTCACAGTCGCCCCGGCTCATCCAGAGGCCGTCGACCAGGTTTCTCTGGTAACGGTGCAAACCCAGATGGATGCCGGCTAGGCTGGTGATCGCGCCGGACGTGCCGATCATATGGCCGCGGCCACCGGTGAAGACGTCCCGCAGACCCGGATCCACCGGCGCGGCGGCGATGGCCTGGCCCATGTCCGCGACCATGGCTTCATACCAGAGGTCCAGTCCGTTCTGCGGTTCGGGATGCCGTTCGGCGAGGGTGACGACACCGACGGGCGCGGACATCCACCCCTCGAGCGTGAAGCCGCCGCTGCCCGTCAGCCTGAGCCAGCTGAGTTCGGTCGATCCACCACCGACGTCGACCACCAGCACGGCCTCGGAAGAATGATCGAACAGGTTCAGACAGCCCTCGACCGCCAGCCGGGCTTCCTCGACCGGGTCGATGATCCGCAGCTTGAGCCCTGTGCCGAGGCGAACGCGTTCAACAAAGGCCGCACCATTGTCGGCCTGACGGCAGGCCTGGGTCGCCACCGCCATCAGCCGCGATGAAGAGACGTCCTTTTTGGCGATACGTTCGCCGCACAGGGCCAGGGCGTCGTAGGCCCGATCCATGGCGGCGTCATCGAGACGGCCCGTGCGCGTCAGGCCTTCGCCCAGACGCACGATGCGGCTGAACGAATCGACGACCCGAAACCCGTCGCGCGCCGGCCGGGCGATCAGCAGCCGGCAATTGTTGGTCCCCAGATCGAGCGCGCCGTAAAGCAGCGCTTCGCGACCTGATGTCCCGGAACCGCTGGCAGCGCCGCCACGGGCGCGCTGACCATCGGGTCGTCGGGGCTGGGACCGGTCGTCGCGCCGTGGCGCGCCGTCGGTCTTCGGCATGGGCCGAACTTTCAAGGTGGGCGGTCCAGTGCGGCGCCCGTCCAGAGCATCCTAGGACCATCGAACGACCGTCGCCAAGCGGGTGACGCGAAAATGAACGGGACGACAAGGGTCCGGCTCAGATTGGTTGGCGCATCTTGCCGGGATGAAAGATCAAACTGTCGCGAAATTCGGCCTTGGCCAGATCGTCCGTCATCGGGACGACGCCTTCCGTGGCGTGGTGCTGGACATCGACGCCCGTTACGCCGGTGATCCTGCCGAGACGGGAGCCGTGACGCCTGACCAGCCCTTCTATCAGGTTCTCGCCATCGGGCCAGACGGCGGCTTCGTCGCCTATGCCGCCGAGACGGCGCTGGAGTTCGATCCCGAACTCTCGGCCCTGACCCGGGAGGCCGAGCAGCGCTGGTTCACGAGCGACGCCCACGGCCGCCATGCGCCCCTGGCCCACGCCATTCACTGACGGGCCCGCTGGCGCGGCAGACGTCGCGCGCCTAGATTGCCGGCAAGGGCCTGTCAGAGCCCGCGGGTAACAGGAGATGTCATGTCAGACTTCGAGCATGTGTTCGAAAAGCCGCCCGAGGGTGCCGCGGCTGACTGGACCATCCCCCAGGACTGGACTGCGTATTCGGCGGTCGAGCACCAGACCTGGGACACACTGTATGCCCGGCAGATGAAGATCCTGCCCGGCCGCGCGGCCGAGGTGTTCATGAAGGGGCTGAGCGCGCTCGATCTGAACACCGGCGGCATTCCCGATTTCGCGGTGATGAATCCCAAGCTTCAGGCCCTGACCGGCTGGACGGTCGTCTGCGTGCCGGGGCTGGTGCCGGACGACGTCTTTTTCGACCATCTGGCCAACCGCCGCTTCCCCTCGGGCCAGTTCATCCGCAAGCCCGACCAGCTGGATTATCTGCAGGAGCCGGACATCTTTCACGATGTCTTCGGCCATGTGCCGATGCTCAGCGATCCGGATTTCGCGGACTATATGGAAGCCTACGGCAAGGGCGGACAGCGGGCGGCCTCGCTGGGCATGCTGCAGAATCTGGCGCGGCTGTACTGGTACACGGTCGAGTTCGGCTTGATGCAGGAGGCCGACGGTTTGCGCATCTACGGCGCGGGGATCGTCTCGTCGGCGACCGAGAGTGTCTTCTCGCTGGAGGACCCGTCGCCGAACCGGCTGGGCTTCGAGCTCGAACGGGTGATGCGGACGCTGTACCGGATCGACGACTTCCAGCAGGTCTATTTCGTCATCGACTCGATCGAGGCCCTGAAAGGCGAGACCTTGAAGGATTTCGGCCCGATCTATGACCGGCTGAAGGGCCAGTCCGATATCGGCATCGAACAGATCCAGCCCTATGACCGGGTGATCACGCGCGGTACCCAGGACTACGCCCACAAAGGCGGGAGATTCGCAGCATGACCAGATGGATCGTGATCGGAACCATGGCGGTCGTCGCCCTCGGTGCGTCCGCCTGTACCGAGAGCAAGCGCGCTCGCAATGCGACCACGTGGGGCGACCAACCGGCCGAGATCACCTGCTGGACCTACGGAACGCAGAACTATGCCGGACGATCGACCGGGAAGGTCGAGTATGATGACGGGGGCCGGCTGTCCTTCGTGGATGCCGCGAACGGGCGCTATACGACGATCGAGGGCGATTGCCGCATCGTCTATCTGGCCGACAAGGACGACGCGGCACCCGTCGTCGCGCCCGCCGTGCCGGTTCCGCCCAAGGCCTGATCAGTCCTCGTGCACGATCAGGCTGCGATGCCGGGTGTCGCGCATGAACAGATAGACCATCAGCGATACGCCGATCATCCCGGTCACGTACCAGAAGAAGGCGCTCTCGACCCCTTCGGACTTGAACCACAGGGCGACGTATTCCGCCGTGCCGCCGAACACGGCATTGGCGATGGCGTAGGGCAGGGCGACGCCGAGGGCGCGGATGTGGGCCGGGAACAGCTCGGCCTTCACCACGGCGTTGATGGCGGTGTAGCCGCTGACGATCACCAGCGAACCCATGGCCAGCAGGAAGGCGATGAAGGGGCTGTCGGCCGTGGCCAGAGACGACATGATCGGCACGGTGAACAGCACCCCTGACACGCCGAACGCGATCATCACCGGCTTGCGGCCGATGCGGTCGGACAGGGCCCCGACGGCGGGCTGGAGCAGCATGAAGATGAACAGGGCCGCGGCGCTGATCTGGGTGGCGACGTCCTTTGAGAAGCCCGTGGTGTTGACGAGGAATTTCTGCAGATAGGTCGTGTAGGCATAGAAGGCGAGCGTGCCGCCGGCGGTCAGGCCCAGCACCAGAAGGGCCTCGCGCGGGTGTTTGGTGATCAGCAGCAGGGCGCTGGATTTCGGCGGGCCTGAAATGTCCCCCTCGAACGCACGGGTCTCGTCGAGCCGGCGACGCAGCCAGAAGACCACGACCGCCAGGGCCGCGCCAAAGAGGAATGGAATGCGCCAGCCCCAGGCCTTCAGGTCAGGCTCGCTCAGGGTTTGCTGCAGGAGGATCAGCAGCAGCAGGGCCAGAAGCTGGCCCGAGATCAGGGTGACGTACTGGAAGCTGGACCAGAAGCCGCGGTGCTTCGCCGTGGCCATTTCGGACAGATAGGTTGCTGACGACCCGTATTCGCCGCCGACGCTGAGCCCCTGCAACAGTCGCGCGAAGAGCAGCAGGGCCGGGGCCGCGACGCCGATAGACGCATAGCCCGGCGTCAGGCCGATGATCAGGCTGCCGGTGCACATCAGGGTGACCGACAGGGTCAGGCCCGCCTTGCGCCCCTTGCGATCCGAATAGACGCCCATGACCCAGGCCCCGACCGGCCGCATGAAGAAGCCGACGGCGAAGATGGCCGCCGTGCTCAGCAATTGGGCGGTGGCGTCGCCCTTGGGAAAGAAGACCGGGGCGAAATACAGGGTGAAGGCCGCATAGGCGTACCAGTCGAACCACTCGACCAGATTGCCGGCCGAACCGCCGATGATATTGCGCAGGCGCCGGGCGGGGGTCATTGGCTCCCGGCTCATGCCTGCGCCATCGGCCGGCGGACGGCGAGGGCGACGCCGAGGGTCCAGACGGTGAGGGCGATCTCGAGAACCCGCTGGGCGGCGCCGTAGAACTCGAAGGCGGGATGAACGAGCCAGATCGCGCCGGCCGCGGGCGCACCGCAGACGATGGCGAGATGGAACAGGTTTCTGCCGCCCGGCCAGTGCCGCGCGGCCAGGCCGACCAGCATCAGGCCAACCACCCCGCACAGATAGCCAACGCCGCCGAAGACATCGTGCAGGATCGCCGTACTGCTGGCGTTCTCAAGCGAGCATTCGAAGTCACACGGAAAGACCCCGCCGAGCGTCAGGCCCAGCCCGTTGAGCGCGCTCAGTCCGAAACCGATGATGGACAGAGGGCCTTTCGGGAACAGCTGCGCGCAGAGCAGCCAGAAGGCGGCCAGCAGGACCCCGGACGTGATAAAGGCCAGGCTGACCGCTCGCCCGGTCGTCGCGCCGGTCGCGCCCAGTTCGCTGATGTACTGGGTCAGGTGGTTGTAGCCGGGATAGGCCAGCCCGCCGGCCACGGTCGCCACGGCCAGGATCAGGAGACTGAGAACAGCGCAGGCGAAGGCGAGTTTACGCATCGTCGTTTCCCCCCGAGGAACCGGCATCCTTGAGGGTTTTGCCCATTCTGACCAGAGGCACGGCCACGCCGCCGCGGTCGTCCTCGAAACGCTCGATCTCGCGATAGCCGTTGGCGACATAGAGGGGCTCCCCACCCATGGTGGCGACCAGTTCGACGCGGTCGTAGCCGGCTGCGCGGGCGGCGGCTTCGCACAGGGCGAGGATCAGCCGGCCGACTCCCCGGCGGACGAACTCCGGCGTGGTATACATGGCGCGGATGCGGGCGGCGTCGACGCCGGGCGTCAGCGGGGCCGGGACCCGGCCGGGCGTGTGGTCGCCGCCGTATGCGGTAATCCGCCCGCTCCAGCCGCCGCAGCCGGCCAGTACGTCGTCGGCCTCGACGATGAGATAGGTGCGGTCGGCAATGATCTGGCTGTCCAGCCCCATCAACCTCCGGCTGGCGGCGATCTGCGCCGGCGTCAGGAAGGCGGCGAGCGGGCCGGCGATCGACCGGTCCATCAGGACGACAAGCGCCGGAATGTCGGCCTCGGTCGCGATACGGACGGTGAAGCCCGTCACGGCCTAGCCTCGCTGGAACGGATAGAAGCCGCCGCCGAGGTTCAGGATGCCGGTCAGTTCGTCCAGGGCGACCCGGCTTTCGTCGAGCAGCGACGGATCGGCGAGGTCGGCGGGCGTCAGGCTGTCGCGGTAGTGGGCCGCGCCCCAGATCGACAGGCGGTCGTGCAGCGCGTCGGTCATCCGCATGGCGGGGTTGGTCGCCGCCCGCTCGGCCTCGGTCAGCACGACGCGCAGGCGCAGGCACGCCGGGCCGCCGCCGTTGCGCATGGACTGGCGCACATCGACGTATTCGACCTTGCCGATGGGACCGTTGGATGAGGCCAGCCGTTCGGCGACGGCATGGCTGCGCGGGTTGTCCCGGGTCTCGGTCGGACAGATCAGGGTCAGGCGATCCTCGCCCGGAATCCGTACCAGCATGGAGTTGAACAGGTAGCTGGAGATGGCGTCGGCGAGCGGCAGGTCGGTGGCGGAGACCTCGACAAAGAGCGGCTCGAACAGGCCCTCGGCAGCGGCGCGGATGCCGGCCTTCGTCGTCGCTGTGTCCTCGAAGGCGAGCTCATGGAAGAACAGGGTCTCCAGCGCCCCGACGCAGACGACGTCATTGTGGAAGGTCCCGCCGGCGATCGCAGCCCGGGACTGGCGCGGGAAGACGGCGCGGGTCGCGGCGTGACGGCGGGCAACGCCCTCGGAGGCCTCACGCGTCTGGCGGGCCGGGAAGGCTCCGGACCAGGGCTCGAACGCCTCCCGACCCCAGACGAGGATGTTGACGCCGGGCTGGCCGTGATCGGCGCACAGGCGGACGTGATTGGCCGCGCCCTCATCGGCGAGATGGGCGACGGAGGGCAGGGCGTCGTGGACGGCGAAATGCTTCGGGTCGGGGAAGAGGGCGTCCAGCGACCGCTTCGTCTGTTCGTGCTCCAGCGAGCGATGCAGGTTGGTGACCAGATTGGCGGGGGTGAAATGCACCCGGCCGTCGGCGCTGTCGGCGCTCGGCGTCACGGTCGCGGCGTTGGCGGCCCACATGGGCGAGGCCGAGCAGGCGGCGGCGGCGAAGGACGGTGCTTCCTTCCAGGCCTGTTCGAGCACGCGGGCGTCGGAACCCGTGAAGCCGAGGCTGCGCAGGAAGGGGATGTTCGGGCGCTCGTGCGGCGGCAACACGAACTGGGGCAGGCCGAGGTCGGCCAGCCGCTTCATCTTGTCGAGCCCCTGCAGGACGGCGGCGCGGGGGTTGGAGGCCTCGCCGGCGTTGAGGCTGGAGGCGAGGTTGCCGGGTGACAGACCGGCGTAGGAGTGGGTCGGGCCGATCAGGCCGTCGGCATTGGCCTCCACCGCTGAGGTCACGACCTCAAGCCCTTGATCTCGCTTTCAATGTTCTTCACCGCACTGGCCTCGAAACTGGCCACCGGATAGGCACAGTAGTCCGCCGCGTAATACGCACTGGGCCGGTGATTGCCGCTGGCCCCGAGGCCGCCGAAGGGCATGTCGCCGGCGGCGCCGGTGGTCGGCCGATTGAAGTTGACCACGCCGGCGCGGATGCTGCGGATGAAGCGGTCCCAGTTCGCGGGATCGTCAGAAACCAGACCGGCGGACAGGCCGTAGCGGGTGGCGTTGGCCTCGGCGATGGCGGCGTCGAAGCTGGCCACGCGGGTCACGGAGAGGAAGGGGGCGAACATCTCCTCGTCGGGAACGGCGACGCCCGTGACGTCGATGATGGCGGGCTTCACGAAGGCCCCGGGCAGGTTGCCGACCGGGCCGGAGGGACGGATCACCTTCGCCCCCATGGCGGTGCGGTCCTGCAGGGCCTTGAGCGCGGCCTCGGCGGCCTTCACCGAGATCAGCGGCCCGGCATAGGGCTCGGGCGTGGAATTCCACGGGGCGAGGATCAGTCGCTCGACCATGGCGTTGACCGCCTCGACGATGGCGTCGCCCTGCGGCCCCTCCGGCACGATCAGCCGCCGCGCGCAGGAGCAGCGCTGGCCCGTGGTGACGAAGGCGGACTGGACCACCATCCCGGCGACGGCCTCGGCGTCTGCCGCATCCCAGACCACCAGCGGATTGTTGCCGCCCAGCTCCAGCGCCAGAATGACGTGCGGATCGTCAGCGAATTTGCGCCGGAAATGCGCGCCCGCCGCGCCCGAGCCGGTGAACATCAGGGCGTCGATGCCGCTGTCCAGCAGGGCCGCGCCGGTGTCGCGGCCGCCCTGGATGACATTGACCACGCCCTCTGGCAGGTCGGCCTCGGCGAAGGCCTCGGCCATCAGCTGGCCGGTCAGGGGCGTCTCTTCCGAGGGTTTGAAGACCACGGTGTCGCCGGCCAGCAGGGCGGGGACGATATGGCCGTTGGGCAGGTGGCCGGGGAAGTTGAACGGGCCGAGCACCGCCGCCACGCCGTGCGGGCGGTGGCGCAGGACAGCCTGGCCGAAGGCGGTGTCGGCCGTGCGCTCGCCGGTGCGCTCATCATAGGCACGGATCGAGAGATCGACCTTGCCCGCCATGGCGGCCAGTTCGGCCGTGGTCTCCCACAGGGCCTTGCCGGTCTCGCGGCTGATCGCCTCGGCCATCTGCGGGGCGCGGGCCTTGAGCACGGCCTGATAGCGTTTGACGGCGTCTATGCGGTCCTGACGGGGGCGGTCGGCCCAGTCGGGGAAGGCGGCGCGGGCGCGGTCTGTGGCGGCCTGGACCGCGGTGGCAGAGGCGTCGTCGCCTTCCCAGACGGTGTCGCCGGTGGCGGGATCGATGGATTTGAAAGTCATTTTTTACCGCTCATCCCGGCGAAAGCCGGGACCCAGTTCTTTCGTGAGGCAGGGTGAATGGGATTGAAGGCCATTGCGCACGGGGGAAACCGGATCGCCCAAAGCACTGGGTCCCGGCTTTCGCCGGGATGAACGGAATGAGAGAGTCACGTTTTCACCCGCACCGCGTCACCGGCTCTGACCTTCAGTGCGTCGGCGGTCTCGCGGTTGAGCGTGGCCACATCATCGTTGAAGGCGGCGCGCTGACGAACGGCGCGGAAGGCGGACACGCTGTTCGTCGAGATCAGCGAGGGAAGCTCAGCCTCGACCTCATCGGCGATGGCGACGGTCATGCGCCGGGCGTCGCGGACGGTGCGGATGTTGTCGCGGCCGCAGGAGACGGTTGGTCCGGCGTCGAAGATGTCGATCAGGCCGTTGGGCCGGAACCCTTCTGACTCCAGCAGCGCCATGGCGGGCACGCCCTGCGGATGGACCTTGCCGATCACCGCGCGGGCCGCCTCGGGCAGCAGGTCGATATAGATCGGATGACGCGGCGACAGGTCGAGGATGAACTGCTTGTCGCTTGAGCCGCTCAAGCGGTCGGCGTCATCGAATTCCATCGGGAAGAATTTGTGGGCCACGTGGTCCCAGAACGGGCAGGCCCCGTCGGGCGTGAACACGCCACGCAACTCGGCCAGCACCATATCGGCGAACAGATCGGGCTCGGTCCCGATCAGCATATAGCGGGACTGGCTGAGCAGACGGCCCGCGCCGCCCTTGCGCCGGTCCGCTTTCAGGAACAGCGAACCGACCTCGGTCCAGCCGGTGCATTCGTTGACCATCACCAGCGTCTTCTGGTCGAGGGTGACGCCCAGCGACGGCGACGTCTGGGTGTTGTTGACGATGCGGAACGAGAAGAAGGGCCGGTTCAGACCGACGGCGGCCTTCACCGAACCGATGCCGTCGACGTCGCCCGTGTCGCTCTCCTCGAGCATCAGCGTGTACCATCGGGCCTGGGGCTCGAGGACGGCGTTGAAGCTGTCGCGGCTGAGGTCCAGCCGTTCCGCCAGCTGGTCGGGGTCTTCCGGCAGGCTGGTGAAGCCGGGTCCCGAAAGGATGGCCAGCTCCAGCAGGTGATCCAGGTCGGCGGGCGCGGCGGGTCGGACGACGAGCATGGGGTTACATCGTCTCCAGACGCAGGGACTTCAGTTTCAGGGCGTCGATTTCGCCGGACGCGACCTTGCACAGGATCAGGGCACTGAGCTGCGCGCGCTCGACGAAGCTGTCGGGCCAGGCGAACTCCTGATCCGAGTGGATGTCGCCGCCGAGGACGCCGAGGGTGTCAATATTGGGCAGGCCGGCGGCGTGCAGATTGTTACCTTCGCACACCCCACCGGACGGCTTCCAGGCCAGGGTCTGTCCCAGCAGGGCGCCGGTGTCGCGCACCGCCTCGAACAGGGCGGTCTGGGACGCGTCCATCGGCTTGGGCGCGCGGGTCATGCCGCCGTGAAGGTCCAGCGTCAGGCCGGGGAAGGGCGGTTCCGCCGCGATTTCGGCCACGGCGTCGGCGACCCAGGTCGAGGCCTGGGCGTCCGGGACGCGGACATTGAACCGGACCACGGCATTGTCTGCCACCACGTTCAGGGGCCCGCCGCCGGATATCGCAGCGACATTGACCGTGACGCCCTCACGCTGGTCGTTGAGTGCGTGCAGGCGGGCCGCGAGGATGGCGGCCCCCGCCACGGCATTGGCCCCCTCGTGGAAGGCACGGCCGGCGTGGGCGGCCTTGCCGCTGACGATCAGGTGATAGTTGCCGCTGCCCTTGCGCGCCCCGGCAAGAGTGCCGTCCGCGAGGGCCGGCTCATAGGTCATACCGATGTGCCCGCGCGCGCCCAGTTCGGCCAGCAGGGGTGCCGAGGCGGGCGAGCCGATCTCCTCGTCCGGCGACAGCAGCACGGTCCAGCCGACGCCGTCGCGGTCAGGGTGGGTTTCGAAGGCTTCGAGCGCGGCCAGCATTACACTGATCCCGCCCTTCATATCAGCGATGCCCGGCCCGTTCAGGGCTCCGTCCGGCCGGGTCGAGACGGTGTGGAAGCCGCTCCCGACCGGGAAGACGGTGTCATAATGGCCGGTCAGGATGATCTGGACCGGCGCGTCGGGTCGGGCGCGAATCATCAGGGCGTCGGCATGCGCGTCGGCCCGGACGGTCCCGTCATCTCCGACCGATGTGGAGCCGCGGGTCGGAATGCGCACGACCTCGGCCGACAGGCTGTGTGCCTCGGCCTCGAGCAGGGCCAGTACATGGGCCAGTCCGCTGCTGTTCCGGCTGCCTGAATTGACATTGGCCCAGTCGACGGCGCGGCCGACGATGGCGGTCTCGCGCGCCGCGACATGGTCGAGCACGATCTGGTCAGGGGGCAGAATCCGCATGCGGGCGAACCCTAGCGGTCGGGACCGGAAAGGTGAAGGCGAGCCATGGGTTTCGCCCGGAGCGTGAGCGGGCTAGGCTTCCCTCATCTTCAAGGGAGGAACTGTTCAATGACTGACTGGATCAAGGCGTCGAATCCGACGGCGGCGATCACCACCGAGGCTGAAGCCATCGGGGCCGCCCGGGCCAGCGCCCTGGCGATTTTCCTGGGCGTGATCTGGGGCGGTGTCGGGGTTTTTCTGCTGATGACCGGCGGCACGGCCGAGATCGAGGCCGCCATGGCCCAGGCGTCCGCTGACGCGCCGGAAATGGCCGGCATGGGGGCTATGGCGATGCAGATCGCGATGTGGAGTGCGATCGGCGTCTGCGTCATTCAACTGGTTCTGGGTCTGGTGCAGTGGGCCAAGCCCAACATCGTGATCCCGATCATCTTCGCCATCCTGGTGGCCTTCGGCCTGGTGTCCGGCGTGTTCGGGCTGATGATGGCCGGACAGGAAGGCATGCCCGAAACGGCGGCGACCCCGACCTGGCAGCTCTATGTCGGTTTCGTGATCCTGGTCATCCAGCTGGTCCTGCACATCGCCGGCATCCGCGGCGCGCGTGCGCTCGACCGCATCCGCATGGCGGCTGCGCAGTAAGACTCTACCGGCTCGGGCGCCGGTCCTCGCGACCGGCGCCCGACTCCCGTGACTGGCGGCGCCAGCGGATCGACAGGCTGGCCTCGCCCTGTCCACCGAATTTCGAGCTGACGGTCAGGTTGCGGCGTACGCGCCATTCGACGTTCACCGCCGCGCCGTTCTCGCCGCCGCCGATGATCTCCAGATAGACATTGTCGTTGATGTAGCGGCCGCCGGCGACGGTCAGGCCTGACGCCTCGCCCCCGAAGGACAGCCGGTCCAGGCCGGCGAGCTCGCGCAGGTTGCCGATGACATCGAAGCCGCCTCCGCCGGCCAGGGCCGCAACACCCGCCGCGAGCTGGGCCGCCTCGAACGGCGAGAGTTGGGACGCGGATCGTCCGAACAGGACCTGGGACAGGATCTCGTCCTGCGGCAGGGCCGGCGTCGACGTCAGCACGATCTCGGGGCGAGCCGCCGTGCCGGTGACGCGGATGGTGGCGGTCAGGGCCGGATCCTCGCGGGTGGCGGTCAGGTCGAGCCGGATCAGTTCGGGATTGGTCGACAGGCTGACCGTGCCGCGATCATCGAAGACGAACCGCTTGCCGGCAAAATCGTAGTCGCCGCGCACGACCCGCGCCGTTCCACTCAGGACAGGGCGGCTGATCGTACCCGTCACCCGGGCGTCGACATTCATTTCCACGTTCAGGCCACGCCCGATGACCCGGACGTCGCCGCCAGGTGAGCGGAGCCCGATATTGAGGCCGAACTGCAGGCCGCGCTGGCGATTCTGATCCTCTTCGGGCACGTCGCCGCCGGGTGTGTTGATCTCGACGACATCCATGCGGACGATACCGTTCGAGCCCGGCGGATTCGCTTCGATGCGGGCCTCGTCGATATCCATCTCGCCGGATAGCGTGATGTTGCCCTCCTCGCCGCGGGTAACGGTCAGAAGACCCGAGGCCTTGGCCTCGGCGATGTCGTTGTCGATGATCCGGAACCGGTTCAGCAACAGCTGGAAGCTGGATCCCGAGCCCTGACGCAGCCCGATGCGGCCGTTGCCGGACACCGAGCCGCCCGCGCCGTCGGTCGCGCTGAAGGTCTCGACCAGCCCCGTCGTGTCGTCGAACCGGCTGGCCAGGGTGACGGCCTCGAGCCGGACTCCGGTCGCGCTGTCCCGGAACGTCCCTTGCCGGAGGTCCAGCCTGCCGGTGAGGCGAGGAGCCGCCAGCGAACCGGCGAGGCTGGCGTGGGCATTGATCTGGCCGGTCAGGGACCGTTCGCCACCGGCGAGCAGGTCCCAGATCGGCTGGATCTGGCCCTGGATGGAGATATCGCCCGACAGGTCGCGCGTGCGCACGATGGCCAGTCGCAGGGGGGCCGCAGAGGCCTCGACCGGCAGGGTCATGTCTGCGGTGGCGCGGACCGCATCGCCATCGCTGGCCTGGGCCTGGATGCGCAGGCTGTTGTTGACCAGAACAGCGTTGAGCGTTCCATCGACGGCCAGTCCCCGCGGCGCGTCGATACTTCGGATGCCCTGCAGCGCGACATTGGCCGAGCCGGACAGATCGTCGCCCGCGCCCCGCAGCGACAGCCGTCCGGTGACCGCGCCGCGCATGTCCCGGACCAGGGTGCCCAGATCGACGCGGGTCAGGTTCGCCTCGATGATCGCAGCTCGGGAATCCTGCCGCAGCTCGCCCAGCAGGACGCCGCCGCCGATGGCGAGATCGACGCGCGCGACGCGGCCGTCTCCCGAAAGGGCGATGACAGCAGGATTGCGGGTTGTGAACGGGATCTCGCGGACACGTCCCGCACCTTCCAGCACGACCGACTGGGCCGGACCTTCCCGCGAATAGACGCCGGTACCGTCGAACGACACCGGGGTCGCGCCCCCGATATCGGTCTTCAGGGTGAAGGGCAGGCGGTTCAAGGTTCCGCGCCCGTTCAGGTCCAGGGTCCGGATCACCCAGGTCGATCCAGACAGCCGCACATTGCGGCCGTTGACGTCCAGAATCGCGGTCTCGGCACCCTCGCCGTCGGTCAGCCGGATCCGGCCGTCGGCGGTCCCCGAGGCCAGGAAGGCCCCCGGGCGGGCCGTGAAGGTCAGGTCGGCGCTGGACGGGAAGTTGTTGGACAGGGCAATCGCGCCCTGGGCCGTCACGCCGCCGGCATTGAGGTCGACGTCCGTCAGCCGGATGCGATTTCCGCCGAGGAAGAAATTCCCGCTGGCGATCGCGGGGCCGTAGTTTGACGCGGCCGTCAGGGCGATCCGTCCGTCGGACGCGTCCGCGCCGCGTCGGAAGCTCAGCACCATGTCGGTATCGGTGAGCGTCAGGGCTCCGGCGCTCAGTTTGGCGAATTTCGCCGTCAGATCGGCGCGCGGCTGGGCCAGGGTGCCGGTCAGGGCCCCGTTGCCGGTCATGGCTCCGTCAATGGCGACGGGCCCGACTCCGAACGGCCCGCGCGCATTCCAGTCCAATGCCAGCCGCAGTCGCCCGTCGCCCTCGATCACGCCCCGCGCGCCGGCGGTTCCCTGGGCTCCGGTCAGCAGGGCCCGCTCCACCTCCACTCGACCGCCGTTCAGGGCACCGGTCAGCTGAAGCCGCGGCGTCGCGCCGAGCAGGCGGTCCAGTTCAGCCATGCCTGTCGCGAGTCTTCGGCCCCGGGCGTCGAACGTCAGCCGCCAGGGTTGTCCGGCGCGCGCCATAGAGGCCGTGATCGGCCCACCGAACGCACCGCTGGCCCCCTTGCGCAGGCGGGCGACGTCGGTGATGTCGGCCTGGCCGCGGAAGCCGAGCCCTCCGGTCAGGTTGCGCCCGCCGGTGCCGGAGAGGGTCAGGGCCTGGCCCGTCGCCGTGATCCGCTCAAGCAGGATCGCCCCGTTCCCCAGCCGGGCCGCCTCGAATGACACGCGCGGCTTGTCTCCCAGCAGGCCACCGACGATTCCGGCAGTGGAGCCGCCCGCCACGCTGATGTCGCCGTCCAGATCCAGCCGCCCGAGCCGCATACGGACATTCAGGGGTCCCCGGACCCGCTGGGCCCGGTAGCTTGAGACGTCCGCCCCGAGCAGGTCGGCCGACCCGTTCAGGGTCCAGGCCGCGGCCGTGCCCTTGAACAGACCCCTGTAGGCCGCAGCGCCGGCTACAGGCCGGCCGACCAGCCGGGTCAGGGAGGGTGTCGAAATGTCCAGGCTGATCCCGTCGGGACTGCTCTGGTCGCTGAGGCGGATGTCGCCGCTGGCGCGGGCGTTCAGGTTATCGGCGATCAGCCGCCAGCCGACGCCTTGCAGCCCGTCCTTGTCAGTGTCCGCCGAGGTGGCGAAGCCGAACCGGGCCGTGCGTCCGACCCTGTCGACGAAGGGGCGCAGCAGGTCGGAGCCCGAAAAGTCGGCGAACCCTGCGATTCGGGTGCGGCTTTCGCCATATCGGCCCTTGATCACCAGCGGGACGAAATCGCCGGTGCGAACCATGGCGTCGATCACCGCGCCGTTGACAACGGCCGTGGCGAAGAACGGCCGATCAGGGGAGTAGCCGAGGGCTCCGGCGAGCGGGCCGCCCTGCGCCTCATTGGCCCGGAGGTTCAATCGCAGGTCGGCCAGTGTGGCGCCGATCGTGGCGTTGACACGCAAGAAGTCGCCCGGACGGCTGTTGCTCGCGGCATTCAGGATCGCCTTCTTCGGCCCGCTGCGGGGGACGTCCGCCTCGCCGGACAGCTTCCAGCGGCCGTACTCGCGACTGAAGCCTTCCAGCAGTTCGACATCGGCGGAGAAGCGGTCGATGTCGACCGACAGCGGCTGTGGTCCCGGCGGGGTGGTGGAGGGCTCGACCTCCGGCCGGCGGATCAATCGGATCACCTCGGCTTCGACCTCGGTGGCGTGGAAGCTGCGCGCCATCAGGGGCCACCAGTCCCAGTCCACGCGGACCTTGCGTGCCTCCAGCCAGACGCCCTTGGCGTCGGTGACGGTGACGCGATCAATGGTGAAGTCGTCGAACAGGTCGCCGCGCACGCCCTCGACATTGATCCGGCCGTAGCGTCCCAGCTTCTTGCCGGCCACGAAACTCGTGACCAGATCGCGGCCTGGTCCTGACAGCAGATACATCCGCCCGCCGACAAGGGCGACGATCAGGATGACGGCGAGGATCGCCGCGCCCATGCCGCCGAAGAAGGCGAGGGCCTGCAGGCGGGTGCGCTTCTTCTTCGCCGTCTCGGCGGGCGTGTCGGGCGTGTCGACAGGCGGCGGGGCGTCGGTCAAAACGCCTGCCCGATACTGACATAGACCTGGAAGTCGGCGTCACCCGCCTGACGGTCCAGCGGGAAGGCAATGTCGGCCCGGATCGGTCCGAACGGCAGCTTGTACCGCAGTCCGAGACCGGCACCGTAGCGGAGGTTTCTGAAGTCCGGCGTCGCCTGGAATCCGACAGAGCCCGCATCGACGAAGGCCACGGCCTGGAAGCCGCGCCAGACGTCGTGACGAACCTCGACCGAGGCTTCGACGAGGCTCAGCCCGCCGCGGGGGGTATTGTCAGGCAGGCGGGGGCCGACGCCCTGGTATGCAAAGCCGCGCACCGAGCCGCCACCGCCTGAATAGAACAGGCGGTCGGACGGGATGGTCAGTTCGTCACCGCCGACAATCGAACCCAGGCGCGCACGGCCGGCCAGCACTGTTTTCGCATTGTCCTGAAGCGGCAGATAGGCCGTGACCTGGGCCTCGGTGCGCAGGAAGACGATGGTGTCCTCGCCGGACACGGCGGTCGGTTGCGCCCAGCCCGACAGCCGCCAGCCGGTCGTCGGATCGAGCGGGTTGTTTGAACGGTCGATATAGGCGCTGGCGCGGCCGGTCAGGATGATCAGGTCCCGGTCGAAATTAATCGGCATCCGGGTGAGCGGATCAAAGCGGTTTTCGTCGTATTTGCCGGCGTCGAGACCGACGCCGTAGCTGAGGTAGGACGTCTTTCCGAGCCGCTGCTGCAGGTCCGCGGCCAGGGCCACGGCGGTTCGTCGGTAGGCATCCGTGTCCTCATTCAGCACGGCGGCGGACAGTTTCAGCGTCTCGCCGGGCCGTCGCCAATGCGGCAGGCTGATATTGACGCCCAGACGGCTGTCGACATTGGCGGCCCGGGCCTGCCAGACCACGGTGTCGGCGCGGCCGAACCGGTTGTGCCAGGTCCAGATCAGATCGACGCCGGAGCCCTCTGCAGTCGAGAAGGTGGCACCCGCCTCAAGGATGCGGCGGGGCCGGTCGGTCAGGCTGACAATGATCGGGCGGTTGCCGTTGGCAAGCGACTGGTCCCGGGGGGCCAGGGCGACGCCGACGCCATCATAGACCCCGGTCTCAAGCAGCCGGCGCTCCAGTTCGGCGACATCGTCAGGGTCATAGACCTCGCCTTCGGACCAAGGGGCCAGCCCGGCCACCCAGGCGGGGTTTGTCGGCCCTCGAGTCTCAAGACGCACGCCGTTCAGGCGCACCAGGGCACCGGACGAGATCCGGTAGTTCGGCTGAACGGTGAAGGTCGCATGATCGACCACGACCCGGCGAGGTTCTGCGGCGGCATCCGCGTAGCCCCGGCGGGACAGCGTGGCCACCACGCGGCCCTCGGTCGCAATGACATCGCCCGCGCGTCCTGCCTGATCGGGTTTTACGGCAATCTCGCCGAGCGCTGCCGACATCGACGCGGTGTCCGGCTCCGGCGCGATCCATTGCACCTGCGGATTGCTGAGCAGGAAGCGTCGCCCGGGAGTCACGTTGACGATCGCCACAGGGCGTTCCTCGCCCTCAACATCATCCTCGAGCACCGGCTGGTAATAGCCTTCGGAGCGCAACAGGGCTTCGGCCGCCCCCATCGCGCCACGGGCACGCCGGCGGGCCTCGAACCGGTTGGAGGGCGGTTCGTCCACCTCGCCGATGGCCAACACCAGCTGCGCCCGAAGTTCAGCGTCAAGCTCGCCCCTGACCTGGGCGCGCGGTTCAGCGTGAGCGACGGTTGCGAGAAGGGCGAGACCCGCCGTGCTGACGAGAAACAGGGCGTGCCGTGGCGTCAAACTGGAACCTTCGTCAGGGCGAACCGCCGCCGATCAGCGGACAGATCAATAGAAGAGGGTTTCACTCTCTGGTTTGACCGATTCTTCGGACGACCGCTTCTCGGGTGCGAGCACGGTGGAATCCGTCGGGGGCGTGTCGACCGCGTTCGGAGCCGCGACCGCAACGCCGGCATCCTCGGCGGCCGGAGCGACAGGGATGTCCATCGTCGTATCGGCCGTCTTAGGCTCATTCGAGACCTGGGGAGCGTCGCAGGCCGCAACAGCGAGCGCGCTGGTCAGAACCAGGCAGGCGATCAGTCGTCTCATAGAGGGCGTCTCCCCGGGTCGACGTTGCAATGCACGGGCCGTGCAAACGTTCCATATCCCTGAACCGCACGAGGGTCACCACGTCGACGGTCGATCGGCGAAGTTTTTGCCGCTTTGTGGCTCACGCCCAGCGGGTCGTGGCGTCGTCGAGGGAGAGGGGTGCCCCTTCCGGTACTGCGACAGCCGGTGAACCCGCGAAGCGCGGCGCCGGTGCCGGTTGAGGCGGGCTGTCGCCGACCCAGGTTTGTCGCGCGGCGTTGTGTGGGTGCGCCGGTGCCTCCTCCAGCGTCAGGACCGGGGTGACGCAGGCGTCCGAGCCTTCAAAGCGGCTGGCCCAGTCGTCACGGTCACGGGTTGCGAAGATGGCTTCGAGTCGGGCGTGCAAGGCCGGCCAGTGGGGGATGTCGTACTGGGGGGCCTCCTCCGCAGACAGGCCGAGGCCGGCCAGCAGGGCGGCATAGAACTGCGGTTCCAGCGCACCCACGGCGACGAAGCGGCCGTCGCGGCAGGCAAAGCAGCGATAGAAGGGGGCTCCTCCATCCAGCAGGTTCGCCCCACGGGCGTCGCTCCAGAGACCGCGCGCCGCCAGGGCGTGGAAGAGGCTCATCAGAAGCGCCGACCCGTCGGTCATGGCGGCGTCGACGACCCGGCCTGAACCCGTTCGCCTGGCCTCGATGATAGCGGCCAGAACGCCCGTCACCAGCATCATGGCTCCGCCGCCGTAGTCACCGATCAGGTTCAGCGGCGGTCGTGGCGGGCGATCGGGCTCGCCCATGGCATGAAGCGCCCCGCTCAGGGCAATGTAGTTGATGTCGTGCCCGACCTCGGACGCCTTGGGCCCCGTCTGCCCCCAGCCGGTGACGCGCCCGTAGACCAGGCGCGGATTTCGCGCGGCGCAGACATCAGGGCCGAGACCCAGCCGTTCCATCACGCCGGGCCTGAAACCCTCGATCAGCCCGTCGGCGACGCTGATGAGGTCCATCACCTGCCTCTGATCGTCGGCATCCTTCAGGTTGACCGCGACCGATGATCTGGCGCGATGGAGCACCGCGCCGCCGACATCGGCGAAGACCGGCGCACCCCCGTCGGCGCGCCGCGTCAGCCGGAGGACGTCTGCGCCCAGATCGGCCAGAACCATGCCGGCGAAGGTCACGGGACCCAGGCCGTCGAACTCGATGATGCGCACGCCAGCCAGTGGTTTCATGGTCGATGCCTAGCGTGACGCCATCTATCCGTCGACCCGGCGCTTGACCCGGGAGCCGGATTGCAAGAGAAGGCGCGTCGCCGGGTCGCAAACGTGATCCCGCCGGTGTGCGTCCTTAGCTCAGTTGGTTAGAGCATCTGACTTTTAATCAGAGGGTCCTCGGTTCGAGCCCGAGAGGACGTACCACCCCTTTTTCAGCTCCAGCGGCAGACCGCCGGGCTCAGCGTGGCTTCGGCTTGCGGGCGCGGCATTTCTTGCACACGAGCGAGCCGGGCTTCGTGCGGCTGTATTTGAATTCATGGTCGCACCGTTGCCGGGCGAGCCATGTCTTGAGCCATTCAATCATGATGGCGAGCCTAGCCGGATTTGCGCCGTGGTGAAGTGCCTGTGGCACCCCGGCGATGACGGCTTTCGTCACAGCGCCGGGCGTGGTTCAACAGATCATGCGTATCGCTGTCTGCAGTCTCGCCATCGCCACCGTCCTGGCCGGGTGTCAGGGGGGCGGGGCGGTGATGGACGGGGCCCGTCAGTTCGGAACCGGGGTGGGGGCCGCGGCGACGGCGCCGCTGGATGACCTGAACCTGCGGCGTGAGTATATCCCGACGGTCCTGCTGCAGGCCGAGGCCAGCCCCTATGACCTGCGTAACCTCAATCAATGTTCCACCATCGGGGCCGAGATCGCGCGACTGAATGAGGCTCTCGGGCCGGATACCGACGAACCGCCGGCGCAGAACGGGGCCTTCCTCAGCGAGCGTGCGGCGGATGCGGCGGCGAAGGCGGCCCTGGATGCGATCCGGGATGCCACGACGGACTTTATTCCGGGCCGCGGCTGGATCCGCCAGCTTTCCGGGGCCGAGCAGCATAGCCGGCACGTCCAGTCCGCCATCCAGTCCGGGCGGATGCGGCGATCCTTCCTGAAAGGGACGGGGATGCAGCGCAACTGCGCCCCGCCCGCCGCCCCGGCCTGGTTCCGGCCGCGGGGGCGCAGTCAGAGGTAGACTGGGTGACCGGTCAGCCAAGTCATTCCGAGGCCGGTCACGCCATTCGCTTCGACGGCCTTACGGTCTCGCCCTGGCGATACGGGGGACCTTGTCGCTGCGGTCGCCTCTGATTTCGCGGTCGCCGCCCTTGGTGAAAGCTTCGAACGACGGCTTGTCGATATTCCGGAATGTCCCGGTCTTGTCCCAGTCCCAGTCAAAAGAGATCCGTTCGCCCTTGTGGGCGAACTTCCCGGACCAGTGGGCAAAGAACGAATACTTGTCGCCGCCTATGATGATGACGTGGCGATGCAGCGCGGTCTCGTTGCCGTCCGGTCGGGGCGGCTCCTCCAGATAGGTTTTGTAGGCGTGGAAGCCTGACTTCTCGATGCGCATGGCTAGTTCGACGTATGCCGGGAGTGGAAGTCGCGGCGGAAGGCTTCGAATCGGTTCTCGGCGATGGCGGCGCGCATGGCCGCCGTCAGGGCCTGGAAGAAGGCGATGTTGTGCCAGCTCAGCAGCACCTTGCCGAGGATCTCGTCGGCGCGGATCAGGTGATGCAGATAAGCTTTTGAATACTGGGATGAAGCGGGGCCGGCGATGCCGGGGTCCAGCGGGTCCTGGTCCTCGGCGAAACGCGCGTTCTTGAGGTTCATCGGCCCCGCCCAGGTCCAGGCCTGGCCGTGGCGGCCCGCGCGTGTCGGCAGGACACAGTCGAACATGTCGACGCCGCGCCAGACCGCCTCGACCAGATCGACCGGCTTGCCGACGCCCATCAGATAGCGCGGCCGGTCAGCCGGCAGCATATCGGGGGCATAGTCGAGCACCTCGCACATGGCCTGATGCCCCTCGCCGACGGCCAGACCGCCGATGGCGTAGCCGTCGAAGCCGGTCTCGATCAGCCGGTCTGACGATTCGCGGCGCAGGCTTTCGAAGGTCGAGCCCTGCTGGATGCCGAACAGGGCCTGGGTTTCGCGCTCGCCGAAGGCCGCCTTTGATCGCGCGCCCCAGCGGGCCGACAGCTCCATGGCGGCGCGGGCGGCGGGCTCCTCGGCCGGCCATGATACGCACTGGTCCAGCTGCATCGAGATGTCCGCGCCGATCCGGTCGGCCTGAATCTCGATCGAGCGCTCGGGGCTGAGGACGTGTTTCGAGCCGTCGATGTGGCTGGCGAAGGTGACGGCGTCCTCCTTCACCTTCGAAATACCCGCCAGCGACATGACCTGGAAGCCACCTGAGTCGGTGAGGATGGGCTTGGTCCAGCCCATGAATTTGTGCAGGCCGCCCAGCCGCTCCATCCGCTCCGGGCCGGGGCGCAGCATCAGGTGGTAGGTGTTGCCCAGGATGATGTCGGCACCGGTCTGAGCGACCTGGTCGACCGTCATGGCCTTGACCGTCGCGGCGGTGCCGACCGGCATGAAGGCGGGCGTGCGGATGTCGCCACGCGGAGTCCTTAGCACCCCTGTGCGGGCGCGGCCTTCGGTGGCGGAGATGTCGAACGGGAAGGGCACTTCTGACTCCGCTCATCCCGGCGAAAGCCGGGACCCAGTGCTGTTGCTGAGCACGATGGTCGGGATTGACGGGAGGCGAAACCGGTCAGACCGATCGCCCTAAGAACTGGGTCCCGGCTTTCGCCGGGATGAGCGGAATACAGAATTACGGATCGTTCCGAAACAGCAGGCTGCCGTCCCCGTAGGAATAGAAGCGGTATCCGTCCTTCACCGCATGGGCATAGGCCGCCTTCATCGTCTCCAGCCCGGCAAAGGCCGAAACCAGCATGAACAGGGTCGATTTCGGCAGGTGAAAATTCGTCATCAGCACATCGACGGCGCGGAAGTCGTAGCCGGGGGTGATGAAGATGGCGGTGTCGCCCTGGAAGGGCTGGATGACGCCATCGGGCGTCGTGGCGCTTTCCAGCAGCCGCAGCGAGGTGGTGCCGACGCAGACGATGCGGCCGCCGGCGGCGCGGACGGCGTTCAGGGCGTCGGCGGTGTCGGCGGAGACCACGCCCCATTCGCTGTGCATCTTGTGGTCGGCGGTGTCGTCGGCCTTGACCGGCAGGAAGGTTCCGGCCCCGACGTGCAGGGTCAAGGCGTGGGTCGAGACCCCGCGCGCCTTGAGGGCGACTATCAGGGCGGGGGTGAAATGCAGGCCGGCGGTGGGCGCGGCGACCGAGCCGTCCAGCTGGGCGAACATGGTCTGGTAGTCCGATCGGTCGCGGTCGTCTTCGGGCCGTTTGGCCGCGATGTAGGGGGGCAGGGGCATGACGCCGACCTCGCGGATCGCCTCGTCCAGGGCCGGTCCGGCGAGATCAAAGCGCAGGGTGACGAGGCCGTCGTCGCCCTTGTCGACCACCGTGGCGTCGAGGCGGCCGAGCTGGCAGGTGCCGTTCGCCTCAGTGCCGAAACGGACCCGGTCTCGCGCCTTGATCCGCTTGCCCGGCTTCATGAAGGCCGACCAGACGTCGGGGGCGTCGCGGTGATGCAGGGTGGCCTCAACCGCGACGGTCAGGGTTTCGCCCTCCGGTCCGATCCGCTCGCGCACACCGGACAGGCGCGCGGGAATGACGCGTGTATCGTTGAACACCAAAGCGTCGCTGGCGCGCAGGAAGTCCGGCAGGTCGCGCACAATGCGGTCTTCGAGTGCGCCGTCCCTCACCACCAGCAGGCGCGCGGAATCCCGCGGCTCCGCAGGGCGGAGCGCGATGTGGTCGTCCGGCAGGTGGAAGTCGAAATCGGCGGTCTTCATAGGGTGCGGCTAAGGCCACGGGCATGGCCGCCGGTCAAGGGCGACCGGCCCGGCCTACAGACCGACGAAGCCCGCGCTGAGGTCCCACAGGCGGGCGGCACGGGCCTCGTTGCTGGCCTTGGCCGACAGGGGCTGGGCAAAGGCCTCGCGGCCCGCCTGCTGGCGGTTGCCCCAGCTCCAGTGGACGCCGGAGCGGGCGAAGGCGGGATCGGCGACAACCTCGGCGATCCGCTCTCCCGCCAGGGTCTGGGAGACATAGCCTTTGGTGATGGTCTTCTGGAACCAGGGGAAGATGGTCTGGAACAGCTTTGGGGCGTAGCGGAACAGGGCCGTATCGGCGACGCAGCCCGGGTAGACGGTGTTGAAGATGACGCCCGTCTGGTCATGAAACCGCCGGTGAAACTCCCGGCTCATGATCATGTTGCAGAGCTTGGAGTCCTTGTAGGCCTTGCCCGGCTTGAACGGTTTGCCGTCGATCATGGCGACGGGGGCCAGAAACCCGGCCTCCAGCCCCTCCAGGTCGCCGAGGTCGGCGGGAGCCGGGATCGGCACCTTGCCGCCGAACTCCTCGGTGTTGGCCGTGACGGTGCCCAGCCTGATCAGGCGCGGGTTCGGGCCGCTCTCGCGCAGTTTCGGCAGCAGCAGATGGCTGAGCAGGAAATGACCGAAATGGTTGGTGGCGACGCTGATCTCATAGCCCTCGGGGGAGCGGGCGGGCTCGTTCAGCAGGGGCAGATAGACGGCGGCGTTGCAGACGAGGGCGTCCAGCCGGTGGCCGCTGGCCAGAAAGGCGGCGACGAAGGCGCGCACGCTGGCCTGCGAACCGAGGTCGATCAGCATCGGGCTGACCGGCGCCTCGGGGATGTCCAGCGCGGCGATCGCGGCCCGTGTCCTGGGCAGGTCCCGGCAGGCCATGACCACATGCCAGCCGCGCGCCACCAGGGCCCGGGTCGCATAGAGTCCGACGCCGGAAGAGGCACCGGTGACGATCACGGTCGGGGTGGCGGCGGTCGGCATGCGATGGGAATCCTGTCGGCTGAACCTGACATCTTGCTGAGGAAACGCGCGGCGTCGAGACTCCGGAACCCGGCGAGCCTGCGTTGACCCGTCGGCCACGACAGGCCAAACCCCGGTGCATGCTGCAAAACCTCGAAACCCTCGCGCGCGAAGCCAAGTCCTGGCCGTTCGAACAGGCCCGCAATCTTCTGGCCCATGTGCTGAAGAAGCGACTGACGGACGCCGAGCGGACGACGGCGAAGCTGCTGATCGACGCCGGCAAGGCGGACGAGGCACTGGCGACGTTTCCGGCCCTGCAGCGCGAGGTGATTCTCGAAACCGGCTACGGGCCGTCCGGCCTGCCGCATATGGGCACGTTCGGCGAGGTGGCGCGGACCACGATGGTACGCAACGCCTTCCGGGCCCTGACCGGCGACCACTGGCCGACGCGGCTGATCGCCTTTTCGGATGATATGGACGGGCTGCGGAAGGTGCCGGAGGGTGTTCCCAACCCGGAGATGCTGACCGAGGACCTGCACAAGCCGCTGACCGTGGTGCGCGATCCGTTCGGGACACATGACAGCTTCGGGGCGCACAATAATGCGCGGCTGAGAGCCTTCCTCGACGGCTTCGGCTTTGAATACGAATTCCTGTCCTCGACCGAACAGTACCGGTCGGGGCGGTTCGATGCGACGCTGCTGACCCTGCTGGCGCGGTTCGACGCGGTGCAGGCGATCATGCTGCCGACGCTGGGTGAGGAGCGGCGCGCGACCTATTCGCCCTTCCTGCCGGTGAGCCCGGCGACCGGCCATGTCCTGCAGGTGCCGACACTGGAGCGGGATGTCGAGAAGGGGACGATCACCTTCGACGATCCGGCTGCGGCGCACACCGAGGTGCCCGTCACCGGCGGCCATGTGAAGCTGCAGTGGAAGCCCGACTGGGCCATGCGCTGGACGGCGCTCGACGTCGATTACGAGATGTCGGGCAAGGACCTGATCGAAAGCGTGCGCGAGAGCTCCAAGGTCTGCCGGGCGCTGGGCGGGGTTCCGCCCGAGGGCTTCAACTACGAGCTCTTCCTCGACGTCGAGGGCAAGAAAATCTCCAAGTCCAAGGGCAATGGCCTGACCATGGACCAGTGGCTGCGTTACGGCACGCCGGAGTCGCTGAGCTGGTACATGTTCCAGTCGCCGAAATCGGCCAAGAGCCTGCATTTCAACGTCATTCCGCGGGCGATCGACGACTATCTGGCGGCCATCGAGGCCTACAAGACACAGGAGCCGGCCAAGCGGATCGACAACGCCGTCTGGGCCATCCATGCGGGCACGCCGCCGACCCATACCTCGCCGGTGTCGTTCGCCCTGCTCCTGAACCTGGTCGGCGTGGCCAATGCGTCGGACAAGGCGCAGCTGTGGGCCTATTTCGCCAAATACCTGCCCGAGGCCACGCCCCGGACCGAGCCGTTGCTGGACCAGCTGATGGAACGGGCGCTGAACTATTATGAGGACTTCGTGAAGCCGACGAAGTCGTACCGCCTGCCGGACGACAGGGAGGCCGCGGCGCTGATGGATCTGGCCGGGCGGCTCAAGGCCCTGCCGGCGGACACGACCGATGGCGAGCTGATCCAGGGCGAGGTCTATGCTGTGGGCAAGGATCACGCGTTCGAGCCCCTGCGTGGCTGGTTTGGAGCGCTGTACGAAGTGCTGCTGGGAGCATCACAGGGGCCGCGGTTCGGCTCGTTCGCGGCGATCTACGGTCTGCCGCAGACCATCGCGCTCATTGAAACCGGGGCGAGCGGCGAACTCGCGAAGGCGTGACTGTTCGACCTCTGCCGGTCCGAAACCGTACATGAACCGAATATAACGGCGACGCTCCGGGAGCCTTCATCGGCGCTGGCGCATTCTGCCTGTCATCGACCCCCCTCGATGAACGGAGAGACCCATGTCGAAGATCATGAAGACGACCCTGGCCACCGCCGCCGCCCTGGCGGCCCTGGTCACCGCCGTCCCGACCGCCTCGATGGCCCAGCAGGCCAACGGCATCACCAACTGCGACGCCCCCGGTGGCCGCCAACGGACCGGTGCCCTGATCGGTGCCGTCATCGGCGGCCTCGCCGGCAGCCAGATTTCGCGGAACGAACGGACCCTCGGCGCTGTCGCCGGTGCGGGTGCGGGTGCCGCCGCCGGTTCCTACATCGGCTGTAACCAGCAGCGCGCCCGGGTCGGCTCGGAAGCCAGCAGCGGCGCTCAATATCGCGCCACGTCCAACCTGCGCATCCGTTCGGGCCCCGGCACGGGCTATCGCCAGGCGGGCTCGCTGCGCGCCGGCCAGCCCTTCGCCGTTATCGGCTCGCAGGGCGAATGGGTCCAGATCGCCGGCGGCGGCTGGGTGAATGCCAACTACGTCACCGCCAACTAGACCACGATCTCGCTGAAGACATCGAAGGCCGTCCCGAAAGGGGCGGCCTTTCCTGTTGGCGCTACCGCCTCGCGGCTGGTTGAGCGGTGTGCCGGCATTACCGGGCACCCCAGGCGGGCCTCACTGGCTCACCCACAGGATGCGGCCCATCCAGACGATGTCCAGCCGGGACAGGACCCTGTCTTCAAAGGCGGGATTGACCGAGGCCAGGGTCACCGAACCGGCCGTGATCGCCGCCACCTCCTTGGCCAGGGTCTCGCCGGATACCGTGCGCACCACCACCCGGTCGCCCCTGCGGACCTGGATCGCGTCGCGGTCGACCAGGACCCGGTCCCCTTCGCGATAGAGCGGCACCATCGAATCCCCGTCGATGCGCAGGCTGAACAGCGTCTCCTTCGGGCGGGGCAGTTCGGTCTGTTCCCAGCCGTCGCCGGTCGGCAGACCCGCATCATCGAAGAAGCCATCCTCTCCCGCACGGGCGAGTCCAAGCATCGGTGCGGTGGCGGGTGTCTCGGGCGCGTCCTGGGCCAGGGCGGCGAAATCACCAAGCGACAGGTCCGTGGCGTGCAGGATGCGGGTCAGGCTCTCCGTGGAGGGCCAGCGCGGCCGGGGCGGCTTGCCGGGCCCAAATCGCTTGGAGCGGTTGAAACTGGTCGCGTCGAGGCCGGCGCGAAGGGCCAGGGCCGAGACGCTGATGCCCTTGCGCCTGGCAAGGGCGTCGATGGCCTTCCAGATCTGCGCATGAGAGAGGGGCATCGATTGTCCACGTCAGGAGGACCGGCGAAACGCCTGCATCATATCGGGGGTAGATAGGAATATCTACCTGTTCTGGAGATCGGGCGGGGGGCGACGGGTTACGCCAGCCCGGCGGCACGCCGGTCCTGCCAGGCCCGGACGGTGCCCAGGGCTATAGCCAGGAGTATCGCGAAGCTGGCCAGATTCATGACCGCATAAAACGCCGCGACCGGCGGCCGGAGGTCAATGGCCATGAGGACATGACACATGACGATCAGGGCCAGAAAGGCAGTGGCCCAGACCGGCCACGACCGGCGGCTCTTCCAGGCGAGGCCGGCGTAGACGGCAAGCAGGATCGTATCCACGGCCATCACGCCCCACTGGGGGCCGGACAGGCGGCTGTCGTCCTGCAGGAGCAGCGACGCCAGCAGACCCAGCGCATAGGCCCCGGCGCCCACGCGCTCGGGCTCTTCGCCTTTCAGGAAGGCAAAGGTGATGACCACGACGGCAATCGCGGTTCCGATCTGGGAGAGAAGGGTGTCAAGCAACGGCATCATCTCTCACCCGTCCTGAAGAGGGGATCAGCCTATTCCACGCCTGCCGCCCGACGCTCCTGCCATGCCCAGAAGGTCCCGACGGCCATGGAGACGAGAAGTCCATAGTTCGACATGTTGATCACGGCAGCGACGGCGTTGGGAGGCGGTCGCAGGTCCGCTGCCACCAGGATGTGACCGGTCACGATCAGGGCCTCAAAGCTGGTGGCCCAGACGAGCCAGGTTCTGCGGCTGTGAAGGGCCAGTCCGACAAAGACGACCAGCAGGACGGTCTCGAGTCCCATAAACCCCCATCGCGGGACGCTCAGGCTCGTGCCGTCCCGGATCATCGATCCGGCCACAAAGATAAGGGCATAGGCCGCGGCCCCGATCCGTTCGGGCTCGTCGCCCTTTACAAAGGCAAAGGTGACGACAAGGACGGCCGCTGCAAGGACGAGCTGGGAGTAGATGGTCTCAAACACAGAATCGCCCCCATGCGACATGCATGGGGGCGACAATGCCTTAAATCAGGATTGGCGGAAATGACCCGCCGCCAACATTACCTCGAATTAAACCGCGCGGAGACGGTGCTCACCCGAGGTCGGGACCTTGTCGCCATCCGGGTATTTGTCCTCGCCGGGCCCGGCATAGACGCCATAACCCATACGACGGTGATCCTTGGCCAGCTCTACGTGGCAGCCGACCATGGCCTGACGGGCAACACCGAGGGCGGCGATTGCTTCGAGCGCTTTCGACTGGGCATCGGCACCAACCATGGTCGAAACGCCAACCGCAGCGCGAGCACCAATCATCGATTGCACCAGGGTGGTGGCATGCGTGATGGCGGCATCAACCGACTGTTCGGTTGCGGCGAGGTCGCCAGCGAGACAGGCAATCACTTCGTTCTTGTTCACGGTAAGCCCTCCAGAGAAACGTCCTATTGGGCCCTTAACACGGTTCTGCGATGCGCGGTAGGGTTTTGTTCACCATGTCCGGTAGCGTCTTGTTAGCGATATCCGGGGACGCGCCGGGTCCGTCTCCGCCACCGCCACCGATCGGGGGGCGGTCGCCCGGCTTGTCGAGGGGGCCGATCGCCAGGGCGTCCAGTCCCAGTTTGCGTGCGAGGGCCGCCAGTGAGGCGTGTGTGCCGACCATGTGGGAGCGGGCCGAGGCGAGGGCGCTGAGGGTGGCCGCAGCCTCGTCGAACGCCCGCTGTCCAGCCACGGCGAACAGGCAGGCCTCTGCCCTCGCAGCCGGCAGCATCGCCGCCAGGGTCGCGGTTTCGATCAGGGCGTGGTCAATCGCGGTTTCGGCCGCATACAGCCGCGCGGCGAGGGCTTCGCCGATGGTTTGTCTGGTCATCATCGTCCTCCGGTGACCTTGCGTCACACGAAGAGCCGATCATGAGTATTGCTAGAACACAACTATAGGTCGTCTACCGCAAGTAGGAAATGCGCGGTGAGAGCGGCGATAGGCTGGCCCGGGTCATCCTGCCAGGCCTCGGCGAGGACGTGGGCGACCCGGCGACCCGCCCGGCTGATCCGCGCGCTGGCGTGGACGTCCTTCGGACGGCCCGATCGGAGATAGGCCACGCTGACGTTGATCGGGCGCGGCAGGCGCAGGCGGGGATAGAGGGCTGCGACCTGGGCCACCGCGGTCAGCTCCAGCAGGGCCGCGGTAGCCCCGCCGTGCAGCGCGGGCAGGATCGGATTGCCGATCAGCCGATCCGCAAACGGCATGGTGACGATCAGCGAGTCGCCGTCGCCGGCGGTCGTCAGCCCAAGGAACCGGGCATAGGGCAGGCTGTCCAGCAGAGCGGTCATTCCGGTGCCTCGCCGGTGACGCGCCGGTTGGCCCCGGGACCCCGGCCTTCGCCGGATCCTAGCATATAGGCGCTCTGCACCGCCGCCACCGGGTCTTCGGCGGTATCCTCGAAGGCCCAGGCGCGCACAAAGGCCACAGAGCGGGTGAGGCGATAGCAGCGGGCCTCGGCGATCAGATCACGGCGGGCTTCGGCCGCGCGCATATAGTCCACGCGCAGGTCCAGCGTGGCGATGCTCTCGAACCGTCCCAGGGCCACCCAGGTCGCCAGCCCCCCGACATGATCCAGCAGGGTCGTGACCAGGCCGCCGGACAGCACGCCCGTCTCCGGGTCGCCGACCAGGTCCTCGCGCCAGGGCACACGGATGCGGACGCGGTCCCCGTCCACACCGTCATAGGTGAAACCGAGGGCATGGGTGTGGGCGGCGCCGCTGGCCAGCTGGGGCAGAAGGGCGAGGATCGGGGACGTCATCTGCTGCTTCTCCGTCGAGGACGAAATGAGCGCAAGGCCACCGGATGCGTTGTCTGCTGCGCCATGACTGCCATATCCCGTCCATGATCCGCTTCGAAGACCTGCTGCGCCCGACGCCGGCCGGCCTCTATTGCCCGCCGGGCGACTTCTATATCGATCCGGTCAGGCCCGTGGCCCGGGCCGTGATCACCCACGGCCATGCCGATCACGCCCGCGCGGGACACGGCGCGGTCCTGGCCACGCCGCAGACGCTGGCGATCATGGCCGAGCGGTACGGTGAGGCTTTCACCGAAGCGCGTCAGGCCGTCGGCTACGGTGAAAGGGCGTCCCATAACGGCGTCGAGGTCTCCATGGCCCCCGCCGGCCATGTGCTGGGTTCGGCCCAGGCGGTCGTCCGCTGGAAGGGGATCACGATGGTCGTGTCGGGCGACTACAAGCGGCGGCGCGATCCGACCTGCGCGGCCTTCGAGCCGGTGCCGTGCAACGTCTTCATCTCGGAGGCCACCTTTGGCCTGCCCGTCTTCACCCATCCGCCGGACGTCGAAGAGATCGGACGGCTGGTCCAGTCGCTGGGCCAGTTCCCTGAACGGGCCCATCTGGTCGGGGCCTATGCCCTGGGCAAGGCCCAGCGGGTCATCCGGCTGCTGCGGGAGGCCGGCTGGGATCGCCCGATCTACGTCCATGGTGCGCTGGAGCGTCTGAACGGCCTGTATGAGCGGGAGGGCGTCGATCTGGGCCCGATTCTGCCGGCGACCGGGCTGAAGGCCAATGCTCTGGGTGGCGAAGTGGTGATCGCGCCGCCGTCCGCGACCCAGGACCGCTGGGCTCGCCGCTTTGCAGACCCCGTCCTCGCCTTTGCGTCCGGCTGGATGGGCGTCAGGGCGCGGGCGCGGCAGCGGGGTGTGGAACTTCCGCTGGTGCTGTCGGACCACGCCGACTGGACTGAATTGGTCGCCACCTTCACCGAGCTGAAGCCGGAAGAGGTGTGGATCACCCATGGTCGGGAAGAAGGCCTGTTGCGCTGGTGCGAGCTGAATGGCCAGCCGGCGAGGGCACTCCGTCTGGTCGGCTATGAGGAAGAGGACGAGGAAGACGGGGCCGCTTCGGCTGAAGGCGTCTAGGCGACGGAGCGCGCGGCCATGGGGGGCACTGCCGCGGTCCTGGCGGTCGCGGTCGCCTGTTCAAGGGCCAGGTTCATGGCCATCCGCAGGCGTTCGGGCTTGATCGGCTTCTCGACCACCGCGGCCATGCCGATCTCCACATATTTCCTGGCATCGTCAGGGTCGGCGTTCGCGGTCAGGGCCACGATCGGGATCATGCTCACCGGTCCGTCGAGGGCCCGGATGGCCTGCGTCGCCTGTACGCCGTCCATGCGAGGCATCTTGATGTCCATCAGGACGAGGTCGAAGCGGCGCTCCTGCACGGCCTCGAGGGCCTCGACGCCGTCCTCGGCGGTTTCCGAGGTGCAGCCGAACATCTCGCAAAGCGCCTGGGCCACGACCCGGTTGGTAGCGTTGTCGTCGACGATCAGGATGTGAGGATTGGTCAGCAACTCCCCGTCGCCGATGCTCTCGACATTGGATTGAACGGCCACCGGTGCCTCGGTGCGGTCGACGTCAATGTCAAAGGCGAAGGTCGCGCCGCGACCGGGATTGTTTTCGGCCCAGATGCGGCCGTCCATGCGCTCGACAATCTGGCGGCAGATCGCCAGGCCCAGACCGGCCCCGTCGGGACCTGAGCCATGCACGAACGGGTTGAAGATCTCGTCCACCCGATCGGGATCGAGGCCGGGACCATCATCACGGACCCGCGCTTCCAGGTGGATCCGGTCGCCGGTCGCCACCGCCTTGAGACGGGCCTCGACGACGCCGTTGCGCGCGAATTTCAGCGCGTTGCCGATCAGGTTGTTGAACAACTGCTTCATCCGCACGCCGTCGGTGACGGCGGCGAGTTCGGTATCACCCTCGTAGCTGACCATCAGGGTGACGTCGTCCTGGGAAGCGCGCGGGGCCCACAGTGCCTGAATATCATCCATCAGGGCGCGCAGGGGTGTCGGCTCCTGGTGCAGGTCCAGTTCGCCGGCCTCGGCCCGCGACAGGTCAAGGGCATCCTGCAGAATCCGCAGCAGGGACTCGGACGACTCCATGATCGTGCTGACATGCGCCTGCGCCTGCGGGTTCAGGGGCTGGCGGCGCAACAGTTCCGCCACCGCCAGCACACCGTTCATCGGCGTGCGGAGTTCGTGGCTCATGATGGCCAGGAACTGGCTCTTGGCGCGCGCGGAGGCGAGGGCCTGGGTTCGGGTGTCGCTGAGAACGCGGGCCTGTTCGGCCAGTTCTTCATTCTGGCGACGCTGGTGATCATTGACCGCCTGCAACAGCGAGACCGCTGTGCCAACACCGTGGTACCGGCCTTCGCGCGTAACAATAAAGCCCCGCATCAGGGCGCCTGGACCGCTCTTCAGCAGGATGTCGCAAAAGGCGTCGATGTTCACGCCGGCGTCGACCACCGCGGGCTCGACTTCCATCAGATGTGAAATCGGCCGCCTGGCGTAAAGCGCATGGCCGAAGGGCGTGGCGATCTTGAGCAGGAAGGCGTTGCGTTCAATCAGGCCGATCGGACGATCGGCCTCAACGACGGGGATCACCAGAGTATCGGGTTCGCTCTCGAAACGGGCGAACACGACGCTTCCCGGCGTCTCGGGCGACACCGCTTCGGCGCGCTCGGTCAGAACCTCGATGGTCGGCATATCCGGCCATTACTCCACTGCGACAGACCGACACTGACCACAAAGCATTTGCAGAAGGGTTAAGAGCGGTAACTGCCGTTTTTTGGCCCTCTTTGCCCTGCCTCCGACGCTGGTGTAGAAGGCCCGCCCGCCGTTCAGGCGCCCCATCACCTTGTTTATGCGCGCGGCCGACCGGCCGACCGCAGGTTTGTCATGAGCGAATCCGGCCTCAACACTGAAAAATCCGCTCTCGTCCTGTTTTCGGGCGGGCAGGACAGCGCGACCTGTCTGGCCTGGGCGCTGGAGCGTTTCGCGCGGGTGGAAACCGTGGGTTTCGACTATGGCCAGCGTCATGCGGTCGAAATGGAGGCGCGCCTGACGGTGCGCGACGGAATGCATGGCGTCCTGCCGCAATGGGCGAGCCGGCTGGGCCCTGATCATGTCGTCGACCTGACGGGCTATGGCCGGATCGCCGAAAGCGCCCTGACCAGCGACCGGGCGATAGAGATGGACGCGCGCGGCCTGCCGACCACCTTCGTGCCGGGGCGAAATCTCGTATTCCTGACCTGCGCGGCGGCTCTTGCGGATCGGCGGGGGCTCGATGTTCTGGTCGGCGGCATGTGCGAGACCGACTTCTCGGGCTATCCCGACTGCCGCCGTGACACGATCGACGCCATGGCGACGGCGTTGAGCCTGGGGCTGGACAAGCCGGTCGTGATCGAGACGCCGTTGATGGCCCTGACCAAGGCCGGGACCTGGGCGCTGGCAAACCGCATCGGCGGGGAGCCGCTGATCGAGCTGATCATCGAGGCGTCGCACACCTGCTATCGCGGCGATCGCGATCATCGTCATGCCTGGGGCTATGGCTGCGGGGACTGCCCGGCCTGCCAGCTGCGCGCGGCGGGCCATACGGAATGGGCCGCGCCATGACCTATTCGGCCAAGGAAGTCTTTCTGACCGTCCAGGGCGAGGGTGGGCAGGCGGGCCGGCCTGCGGTCTTCCTGCGTTTCGCCGGCTGCAATCTGTGGAGCGGACTCGAGCGCGACCGCTCGGTGGCCGTCTGCACCTTCTGCGACACCGACTTCGTCGGGACGGACGGCGACGGCGGCGGCAAATTCACCAGTGCCGACGCCCTGGCGGATCATGTGCAGTCGATGTGGCGGGGCAGGGCAGGGGATCCCATGCTGGTCGTCTGCACCGGCGGCGAGCCACTTCTGCAACTGGACAAGCGGCTGATCGACGCGTTGCACGCGCGCGGGTTCGAGATCGCCATCGAAACCAACGGCACCCTGACGGCACCGGCCGGGATCGACTGGGTGTGCGTCAGTCCCAAGGCCGATGCGCCCGTTCTCCAGTCCTTCGGCCAGGAACTGAAACTGGTCTTCCCCCAGCCGAAGGCCATGCCGGACCGGTTCGAGCACCTGTCCTTTGAACGCTTCTGGCTGCAACCGATGGACGGCCCCGACCAGACGGCCAACACCGCGGCGGCCATCGATTATTGCCTGACCCACCCGAAATGGCGGCTCAGTGTCCAGACCCACAAATACATCGGCGTCAGATGAGCGTTTTCGAAATCACCAAGGCGGCCACCTTCGACGCGGCCCACCATTTCCCCAACGAGCCGGACGGAAGTCCCTATCGCCGGATGCACGGTCATTCCTTCTCGGTCGAGGCGACCGTGCGCGGCGAGGCGCTGGACGGTCATGGCTGGGTGGCTGATCTCGGCGCGCTGGATCGTGCCCTGAAGGCCGCGGCCGAGGAACTGGATCACGGCCTGCTCAACGACAAGCCGGGGCTGGAGCTGCCGACCCTGGAACACCTGTGCCTGTGGTTTGCCGATCGACTGAGGCCGGAATGGCCGGGGCTGAGCCGGATCACGGTTTCACGACCCACCATTCATGAGCGGTGCGTTCTGACGCTCTGATCTAGCAGTCGCGGCCCTGGCGCTGGCGCTGTTCGCAGCGGCGCTGTTCGCGTTCGCGGTCGCGCTGCTCGCGCTCCCGTTTCGCCCTTGTCTCGTCATCCGACGTGGTGACGGCGTCGAACCCGGCGCCGACGACGGCCCCGGTGACCTGGGCCGCGCCGCCGACGACCGCGCCGGCCGTTCCCACGACCGCGCCGACCAGGCACCCCTGCAACATGAGCGCTGCGCCTGCCAAGGCGACGAGGGTGGCGGTGCGTTTGATCGTCTGGGTCACATCGACCTCCCGGCGGTTGCGGATTGGTGGGCGGCGAGGGGTTCGAACCCCCGACCCCCTCGGTGTAAACGAGGTGCTCTGACCAGCTGAGCTAGCCGCCCGATGCCTCCGCCGTGACCTAGAACCGGAAGCTGGCCCGAAGGAACAGCATGTAGCGGACATAATCCTCGATCATCTCTGCGTCCGCATTGATCGACAGCATGCCCAGTTCGTTGCCGATGTTCAGACGGAAACCGACGATCGGTCCGCCGCCCTCGATGGAGCCGCCATCCAGGGTGAAGTCCGGGCCACCCGAGCGGAAGCGGGCGATGGTCTCGCCCGGATCGACCGAGATGTTCTGACGCCAGCCGACGCGAAGCTCGGGGCGCAGCCAGCTGTTTTCGCCCATCCCCATGCCGACGTTGATCGCCGCAGTGGCCGAGAACAGGTGGCCGTTGCGGTCGTCGATCGACAGGTCAAAGCCGTCACCGCCGCCCGTTTCTGTATGGGCGTCCTCGCTGAGCGAGAAGTATTCGGCATACAGCTCGGGCCGGATGCTGAAACGGCCGAACGACCGCTCGTAGGACGCGCCACCGGCCGCGGCGACGGTGAAGCCGTTCCAGCTCGATTCGTTGGACAGGTTCAGGCCCGCTCCGACGAACCGGCGCTCCGAGTTGAAGCTCGCATAGCCCGCGGCGGCGCGCGCCCACGTGGTCCAGTATTGGCCCTGCGCCCGCCAGTACAGGCCAAGCTCGAACAGGTTCGCCGACAGGACTTCCTCGGCCTCGGCCTCAGGGTCCTGGAGGTCGGACGAGGTGAAGGCCACCGAGAGGCCGATATTGCCCAGGCCGGAGCCACGCTCGACACCGCCGGCGACGCCAAAGCCTTCCGAGCGGAAGCCATAGGTGTCGGTCTTGTCCTTGTCGGCGTAGAAATTGATTTCCTGCACCCAGGCACTGGTTTCACCCGGCGCGGCCGAGGCGTTGCGCCCGGTGAGGGCCCGCGTCACCGCGTCGACGCCCGACGACAGCGACAGCAGCGGACCACCCGAGTGATCCGGGAGCAGCTGTTCGTAGAGGTTGATAAAGTCATCGCGTCCGGCCTGGGCCAGGAAGGCGTCCCGTACGCTGACGGCGCCGGGACCGCTGATCGACGAATAGAAGGCATCATAGAAGGCGGCCTCGGACGCAATCAGTCCGGCTTCGGACGCCGTCCGCTGGCGCACGTCGACGAAGACGTCGCCCGCGGGAACATTGGCCCCCGCCTCGACGACGTAAAGATAGGGCGAGTTGGCCTCGATCGACCTCAGGTCGATGTTGCCGAAATTCAGCGTGGACGCGTCAATCAGGGTAAACCGGCCGGGCGCGGTCAGCAGCGAAACGAACCGGACGCCAAGTCCGGCTCCCGTCGCTAGCGTCGCGGTTCCCGATACATTGAACCCGCCCGCGCCGGTGTTGGTCGGATCCAGTGTAATGATCAGATCACCGTCAGCCCCGACGTTCAGGGTCGTGATGTTGGTCCGCGTGGTCTGACGCGCGTCCAGCGTGCCGTTCGTTACATTGATCGACAGCCCACCGTCCGAGTCGGAGATCGCACCCCGCACGACACCGCCGCCGGAGATCAACAGCTGGTCCGCGCCCGCACCGAAGGCGATGTCGCCGAGGACGAGGCCGTTGCGAATGTCGACGGTGTCGGCACCCGATCCCAGTTTTATCGCGCCCACGATTATGGGTTCATTTTCGTCCGGAACCCCGTCGCCGTCGGTGTCCGGACTGGTGGCTGTCGCCGCAGCGGCGATGCCGGACTGGAGCAGGGTCACGCCCGTCGTATTGGCACGAACGTCCACGGCCGTCGTGCTGCCGGTTATCGGGTCACCATTGTCGTTGGCGCTGATCGCCGCCTGGATTGACCGGTTGTTGGTGATCGAGGTGAGCGTGCCGCTGAGGTCCTGAATCGCGGTCACGCTTGCCACACCGCCGCCGGCCGAGGCCAGAATCGATCCGCTGTTGGTCAAGCTGTTCACCACGGCACCGGCGTCGATCCGGATAGCCGTTGCCGAAGTGGACGCAAGTTGGCTGGATACAGCGCCTGTGATGGCCCCGGAGTTGAAGAGCTGGGCCGCGGTTGAGCCGGCACCGAACCGGATCGCCGTAGCATCGCCCCCAAATGCCAGCGCCGCCACCGTGCCCTCATTGCGCACGCCACCGGCGATGGTCACCGTCTGTCCGGGGTTGCCGCCGAACACGATGGCGTTGGCGTTTATTCCGTCATAGACGCCCTGGCCGTTGATCGTTCCGCGGTTGATGAAGCCGAAGGCGTTGGCCCCTGTTCCAACGGCGCCAAGCGTTATGGAAGTGGTCGAGGACCCAACGGAAACGGCGGGCGCTGCGCCGAAGCTGTTTACTGTGGCGGTCGTTTCCGTGCTGTCCGGGATGCCGTCGCCGTCTTCGTCAAGGTTTGTCGGGTCGGAATCCGCGGGCGGCGCATCAAACACCACGCCGCCGGTGACATTTCCGGCAATGATGACGGCAGGACCGCCCTGGAGCTTGTCCTCGTTATCCAGCTTGGCCTCGAACGCGGAGGTTCCTCGCGCGGTGTATCGATATCCACTGGCGTTGAGTTCACCCTGAATCGTCAGTCGTCCGGTCACATCCCCGCCGATTGCTACCGCCGAGGCGTTGGCACCGCGAGCCTGGATCGTGCCCAGGAGATTGACGGGCCCGGTGATCGCTCCCGTGGTGCGGATGCCAATCGAATTGTCGCCAAATGTGCGGATGGTGCCTTGGGTCTGCAGCTTTCCGATCAGTCCCGATTCGATGGAAATGCCGTAGGAGTTGTTTCCTTCAACGCTGATGACGCCCCCGGATCCGATGACCAGGTTGCCCGTCACTGCGCCACCGGGCGCGTAGCGGATGCCGTATCGGTCGGTTCCCGTTGCCCACGGCCCGTCAATATCCCCGTCGAGGTCGTCATCGGGATAGGTGGTGATCGTGTCACTGACCACGATCGAGCCGTTGATCAGGATATTGGACGTCACGCCGGGATTGATGAGCACCCCGACCGCGCCATCGGCTGACGGGCCGGTGTTGATCCCGGCACCCGTGTCGATGGTTACGTTCCTGCCAGTATCGACGGTCACCACTGTGCCTGAAGCAAGGTTGATCGAGCCGCCGCTGGCGAGGCGGATGTCGTCGGGGCCTGATCCCGTCGCATTGGACGTTGTGATCGGCGTGGTTCGCGCACTCGCGATCACGACCTCGGCCATCGCGCCGGAGGCCATCATCAGGGGAGCGATCGCAACCGCGGTCGCGAGTAGAATACGCATTCGGTAGAAACCCCTGTGGACGATACGCCAGAGACGCGGCCGATCCTCTAACAGGGACCGTTGCAGCCTGCCTCAAGTTTCTCGAATTTGAGGCGAATGCAAGGCCGAAGCCGTGCGGCGGGGCAACAGGGCAAGCGTCGCTATTGCCTAATCTGGTATCAAAGTGATATCACTTTCATATTGCCTTGAGGGAGCGAACGATGTCCACGACCCACTCCAGATCCACCGAAAGACCCGCCTCGACGGCCAATGGCGTCGTGATGCTGCTGGTGGGTCTCGTCCTGCTGATCCTCGGCCCGGTCAGCATTGCACAGGATCCTGACAGCGGCCTGCAGGTCGTGGTCGGGCTTGTAGCTGCGATCACGGGTCTGCTGCTGATCTGCGGCCTGTATTCGCTTCAGCCGAACGAGGGCATGGCGATCCTTCTGTTCGGCGATTATCGCGGCACCGACCGCAAGACCGGACTTCGCTGGGTCTTGCCCTGGTATAGTCGCAAGAAGGTCAGTCTCCGCGTCCGCAACCTCACCAGCGACAAGCTGAAAGTGAATGACAAGCGCGGCAATCCGATCGAAATCGCCGCCAACGTCGTCTGGCGCGTCGAGGATTCGGCCCAGGCGCTCTTCGACGTCGACGATTACCAGGCCTTTGTGGCGATCCAGGTCGATACCGCCCTTCGAGACATCGCCTCTCACTATGCCTACGACCACGGCGAGGAGGGGCAGGGGTCCGAGATGACCCTTCGTTCCGACGCCGAGGATGTCGCAGGACGTCTGCGGGACGAGTTGGGCACCCGGCTTCATGCCGCGGGCCTGGCGATCGATGAGGCCCGTCTGGCCCACCTGGCCTACGCTCCCGAGATCGCCGGCGTCATGCTGCGGCGTCAGCAGGCCGAGGCCATTCTGTCGGCGCGCCGCCTGATCGTGCGCGGTGCGGTGGCCATGGTCGAGAACGCGCTCGCAGACCTCAGCGAGCGTGGGGTAGTCGATCTGGACGAAGAGCGGAAGGCCGCCATGGTGTCCAACCTGCTGGTCGTTCTGTGTGCCGATCGCGAGGCCCAGCCCGTGATCAACACCGGCACCCTCTACGGCTGAGTTCATGGCGCGCCCGACGAAGCCCTTTCTGATGCGCGCCTCTCCGGGGGTGATGGCGGCGGTCGAGCGATTGGCCGCCGCCGAACTGCGCTCGGTCAACGCACAGATCGAGACGCTGCTGCGCGAGGCGCTTCACCGTCGCGGCGTCACGCCGTCGGAAGTCGTTCCGCAAGCGGACGACGCTTGAGCTTGGCTTCCAGCGGCGCTACGGGCCCCTGATGGTCAAGTCGCATATGTCAAAGGTCCGCAAGGCCCGACGCATCCAGAAGCGGGTTGCGCGCGTTGGCGCATCGAGCATCAGTGCCGCGGAACGCGAACTCATGAGCCTGGCCGGTCTCGAGGTTCAGGAAGGCGAACTGCGACTGATTCCCGGCTGGGATGAGGAGGTCTCGGAGACCCTCGCGGCGACCAAGGCCGCGGGGGATGATGGCCGACCGCGTCTGGTCGACACCACCATGCTCTATGCGCCGCGGTCCGGCGGGGTGAAACGCTATCTCCTGTCCAAGAAGGCCTGGCTGGAGGCGAACCGCCCCGGTGTGGCCCATTCGCTGGTCGTGCCCGGCGCGCACCACAGGGCCGGTGACGACGGGATCGTGCAACTGCACGCGACCAAGCTGCCGTTCGGCGATGGCTATCGCTGGCCGACCTCGGTGCGCCGCTGGGGGGCCTGGGTTGCCTCATTGAACCCGTCGATCATCGAGGCCGGCGATCCCTATACGCCGGGGCAGGGGGCGCTTGAGGCCGGTCAGCGCGCCGGTTGCCCGGTCGTCGGCTTCTGCCATTCCGATCCCGCCGGGCTGGCGGCCCTGCATTTCGGCGAATGGGCCAAGAAGCCGGTCGAAAAGCGCTGGGCCCGGCTGTTCGGCCAGTTCGACAAGGTGATCTCGCCCAGCCGCTTCATCGCCCGCCGCCTCGAAGAGGCCGGGGTCGGCAATATCGTGATCCGTCCGCTGGGGGTCGAGATCGACACCTTCCGGCCCGACCGCCGTGACCGCGACTGGCTGATGAAGAAGCTGGGCCTGCCGGCCTCGGCGCGCCTGCTGTGTTTCGCCGGCCGTCCGGCCCGGGAAAAGAACATTGATGTCCTGATCGAGGCCGTCCAGAAGCTGGGCGACCCCTATTATCTGGTTCTGGTCGGGGCCGGCGCAGGCATGCCGGCCGAGGAGCGGGTCATCTCCCTGCCTTACGAAGCCAATCCCAAGGCCGTGGCGAAGATCATCGCGTCCTGCGACGCCTTCGTGCACGCCAATGACAAGGAGCCGTTCGGCCTTATCGTTCTGGAAGCCATGGCCTGCGGTCGCCCGGTCGTCGGTGTGAATGCGGGCGGGGTCAAGGAAACCGTCGACTACACCGTCGGCCAGCTGGCGAAGAGCGCGGACCCGGTCCAGTACGCGGCCGCCATCGAGGCCCTGTTCGCCCGCGACATCGAAGCCCTCGGCGTCGCCGCCCGCCTGCGGACGGTGGAGCGCTTCTCGTGGAACCGCGTCTTTGAAGACCTCAGCTCGGTCTATGCAGAGGTCAGCGGCGAACCGGCCTTCGCCCGGCCCGGCGAGTGGAAGGCGCACTGACGTCGTTCAGCCGGCCCTTCGGCACCCCCTCGACAGCGCTTTGTTACGCGCCCAGTCTGGGCCGGAACGGGGAGCTACAGCTCATGAAACGCTTTCTGCTTGCGGCAGCGCTGTCGTTGCTGACCGCCACCTCTGCCCTCGCCCAGACGGTGATCCTGGTGCGTCATGCCGAGAAGGCCGACGCCAGCGCGGATCCCGTGCTTTCTGCCGCCGGCCAGGCTCGCGCCTTCGCCCTGGCCGTTGTGCTCAGCGATGCTGACCTGACCCACGTCTTCGTCTCCCCGCTCCAACGCACCCGTCTGACCGCTGAGCTGACGGCTGCGGCCCATGCGGTCACGCCGGAAGTTTTCGCCTTCGAGGGCGGCACGGACGCCCACATCCAGAGGATCGCCGACCGGATTCTCGCGCTGCCCGCCGACGCCGTCGTGCTGGTGGTCGGCCACAGCAATACCGTGCCGGTGATCGCCAGGGCCTTGGGCGAAACCGGGGCGTCGGAGATGCGCGATTGTGAGTATGACCGGCTGATCGTCGTTTCCGTGCAGGAGGACGGCGACTCGCCTGCCGTTATCGCCCGCTACGGGGAGCCGGCGAACTGCTGATGTGTAATTAAGTCCGGGTAATATTTACGAACGGATTTCTGTACGGGTAAAAAGCGTCGTTCGCCATGGAGCCTCCATGCGCGGTGCGATGGAGAAGCCGGATGCAGCAGGACCTGACACAGGGCTCGATCAGCAAGCAGTTGATCGGAATGGCGGCCTTCATTGGCCTCGGCCTGCTGTTCCAGACGCTCTATTTCCTGATTGACCTCTACTTCGTCGGCTCGATCGGTGCCGATGCCCTGGCCGGTGTCGGCCTGGCCGGAGTGTTCTTTTTCCTGGCGATGGCGGCGGCCCAACTGGTCTCCGTGGGTGCCCTGTCGCTCATCGCCCGCGCCATCGGGGCTAGGGACGTCGGTCAGATTGACGGCGTCTATCGCCAGTCGCTGCTTCTGTCCGGGGGCCTGTTTGTTCTGACCCTGGCCCTCGGTTACGGCCTGGGTGGGGCCGCCATCGACGCGCTGGCCGCGGACCCCGCCACCGCCGCCAAGGGCAAGGCCTATCTGGACGGGTTCCTGCCGGCGCTCGCCCTGATGTTCCCGACCGGGGCCATGGCGGCCGCGCTCAGGGCAGCCGGGGTGGTGCGGCCGACCATGCTGGTCCAGACGGGCACCGTCCTGCTCAATGCCGTCCTGGCCCCCATACTGATCGCCGGTTGGGGTTCGGGATTTCCGCTCGGCGTGTTCGGCGCAGGCCTCGCAAGTTCGGTGGCGGCGATGGTCGGTTTCCTCGGGTCTGTCTGGCTGTTCGGGCGCGTGCAGACCCTGATCGTGGACCCTCTGCGCCTCGACCGGCCCAGCCCTGTCATCCTGGCCAGAATCGTCGGCATCGGTCTGCCGTCGGCCGTAGAGTTTCTGCTCATGTTCGTGACCATGGGCGTGGTCTATTCCGTCATCCGCAACTACGGCAGCGAGGCCCAGGCCGGTTTCGGGGTGGGGTCACGGGTCATGCAGGCCATCTTCCTGCCGGCCATGGCGATCTCGTTCGCCGTCGCGCCGGTAGCCGGCCAGAATTTCGGGGCCGGCTTGCCCGACCGTGTGCGCCGGACCGTGCGGGACGCCGCCCTGATGAGTTCCGCCCTGATGGCCTGCCTGACCGTCCTGTGCCTCTGGGAGGCGCGGTTGCTGGTGGCCCCGTTCGCGCCTGATCCCGCGGTGGCAAAGGCCGCCGCGACCTATCTCGGGATCGTATCGCTGAACTTTGTGGCAACGGGCCTGATCTTTACGGCCTCGGGCACGTTTCAGGCGCTCGGTGACACCCGGCCGGCCCTGGTCGGAGGCTTACTGCGCCTGATCGTCTTCAGCGCGGCGGCCTTCTGGATCTCCGCCCAGCCCTGGGCCCGGCTGGAGCATCTGTGGTGGGCCTCGGCGGCTTCCGCTCTGCTTCACGCCGTCGTGGCCCTGCTGTTCCTGCGCGACCAGTTGAAGTGGAAGCTGGCGGGGCTGGTGCCCCGTCCGGCGGCGGCCTGATCACACGTCCAGATCGGCCACCGCGAACTGGGCGTTGTCCTGGATGAACTGGAACCGCGCCTCGGCCTTTTTGCCCATCAACCGTTCGACGAGGTCCTCGATCTCGTCTTCCGAGGCCGGGACCGTGACCCGCGCGAGGGTGCGCTTTTTCGGGTCCATGGTGGTCTCCTTGAGCTGGGAGGCCATCATCTCGCCCAGGCCCTTGAACCGGCCAATCTCGGTCTTCTTGCCCTTGAAGACGGTGGCCAGAAGCTCGTCGCGGTGGGCGTCGTCGCGGGCGTATTCGGACAGCGGCCCGGCGCTGATCCGGTAGAGCGGGGGCAGGGCCATGAACAGCCGGCCCTGCCGGATCGTCTCGGGCATGGAGCGATAGAAGAAGGTGATCAGCAGGGCGGCGATGTGCGCGCCGTCCACGTCGGCGTCGGTCATGATGACGATCCGCTCGTAGCGCAGGTCCTCGATATTGAACCGGCTGCCGGGCTGAACCCCCAGCGCCAGCGCCAGATCGGACAGTTCGATATTGGCGCGCAGCTTGTCGGCGGTGGCCGACGCAACATTCAGAATTTTGCCGCGCAGGGGCAGGATGGCCTGGGTGGTGCGGTCGCGTGCCTGTTTGGCCGACCCGCCGGCCGAGTCGCCCTCGACGATGAACAGTTCGGTGCCGTTGGCCGACTGGCGCGAACAGTCCGACAGCTTGCCGGGCAGGCGCAGTTTGCGCGTGGCCTGGGCCCGCTGGACCTCCTTGTCCTTGCGCCGCTTCAGCCGGTCCTCGGCCCGCTCGATGACAAAGCCGAGCAGGGTGTTGGCCTGTTTGGGGCTCTCCGTCAGCCAGTGATCCAGCGGATCGCGCATCAGCTGCTCGACCAGCCGCTGGGCGTCGGGGGACGACAGCCGGTCCTTGGTCTGGCCCTGGAACTCGGGATTGCGGATGAAGACCGAGATCATGGCCCCGGCGTTGGCGATGACGTCCTCGGCCGTGATCAGCTCGGCGCGCTTCTCCTTGACCAGTTCGCCATAGGCCTTGAGGCCCTTGACCAGAGAGGCGCGGAACCCGGCCTCGTGCGTGCCGCCGTCGGGCGTCGAGACGGTGTTGCAATAGGACGAGACGAAACCGTCGGCCTCGCCGAAGCCGATCGGCGACCAGGTCACGGCCCATTCGACCGCACCCGCCTCGCCCTTGCGCTCGACCCGGCCGGAGAAGGCCGGGGTGACCGTCTCAAGGTCGCCGATCCGCTCGGCGAGGGCGTCGGCCAGGCCGTTGGGGAAGTGGAACACCGCTTCAGTCGGGGTGTGGTCGGTGATGCGTTCGGCGGCGCAGGTCCAGCGGATTTCGACGCCGCGGAAGAGATAGGCCTTGGATCGCGCCATGCGGAACAGGCGGGCCGGTTTGAAGGCCGCGCCGACGCCGAAGATCTCCTCGTCCGGCTTGAACCGGATCAGGGTGCCTTTCTTCTTCGACGGCGAGCCCTGGACGATCGAACCGAGCGGCAGGCCGCGGCTGAACGACTGGGTCCATTCGTGGCCGTCGCGCCAGACGGTGACGTCCAGCCGCTCGCTCAGCGCATTGACGACGCTGACGCCGACGCCGTGCAAACCGCCTGAGGTTTCATAGGCTTTTCCAGAGAACTTGCCGCCCGAGTGGAGGACGGTCATGACCACTTCCAGCGCCGACTTGCCCGGATGTTTCGGGTGCGGATCGACCGGAATGCCGCGACCGTCGTCCTTGACCGCCAGCCAGCCGTCGGCGTCGAGATCGACCGTGATCAGCTTCGCATGACGGGCCACGGCCTCGTCCATGGCGTTGTCGAGCACCTCGGCGAACAGATGGTGCAGCGCCCGCTCGTCGGTGCCGCCGATATACATGCCGGGACGTTTGCGGACGGGCTCGAGCCCTTCCAGCACCTCGATCGAGGAGGCGGAATAGCTTCCGGGCAGGGGCGGTGCGGACGGGACCGCGGGCGAGGCGGCGCGGACCGGTTCCGGCTTCGGTGCCGCGGCCTGCGGCGTCAGGGCCGGCTCGGGGACCGCGTCAGGCGTGGAGACGGGATCGGCGGGACGCGGCTGCGTCGGCTCGTCATCGAACAGCGAAAGGAGGTCGGCGGACTGGCCCATGTGGATACTGTGCGGCGATTCGGGAGCCGGTCTGGTAGGCCGCGCCGCGCTTCTCCACAAGCGGCACGGCGGCCTGGACCGGTGACGGCAGGATCGCGCGGGTCAGGACGGCCAGGAACAAGACCCACGGCAGGCTCTGGTGCTGCACCAGGATGCTTTCCGACAGGCTCAGGACGAAGAAGGCCCCCAGAAAGCCCGGCGCCCACCAGCCCTCGCGGACGCCTGACCCCATGGACCGGAGGACGGTGATCAGGGTCGTCGTCGTCAGCAGCACGCCGACCAGAACCGCGCCCGGCCAGCCCAGCTGGACCAGCAGGTCGATCCAGCCATTGTGCGCGCTCGGCACAATCCAGCCCGTCTCCTTGCGGACCCAGTCGGCGGGCCCGGACTCGCCAATCCGGCCCCAGAAGGCTCCGTAGCCGTAGCCGGTCCACGGCCGGTCGGCGACCTTGCGCATCAGACTGTCCCAGATCTCGGTCCGGCCGGTCAGTGACGGGTCCTTGCCAAGCGCCTCCAGCACGGCGACCGAATGGGTGTCCCAGGTCCAGATGGCCAGTCCGGTCAGAACGACGGCAACCCAGATCGCCGCGACGCTGAAAGCCGCGCCGCCGCGCTTCAGCGACCAGAAGCCACCGACCAGACCGAGGCCGACGATCAGGCACAGCAGCGAGGTCTTGGACTGGGTCGCCAGCACCAGCAGGCACGACAGGCCAAGGGCGATGGCCGGCAGAAGCCGACGCGGGTCAGGGGAGGCGAGGCAGGCGGCCGAGGCGGTGGCCCCGATCACCATCACGGCCCCCATCTGGTTCTTCTCATACCAGAGGCCACGCCACAGGCCGGCGTTGTCGTACTGGTGCACGCCGATGGCCGGGAAGGCGAACACCATCACCAGACTGCCGACCGCCATCAGCAGGGCGGTGTGCATCAACAGTCGCGGCAGATGCGGTCCCCGGAACACGGCTCCCAGGTACAGGGCGAACACGCCGCTGATGGCCAGGGCGATGATCCGCCGGCTGGTCACCTCATAGTCGATCGACCAGTATTTCGAGGCGAAGGCCAGGCCGACGACCGACAGAATGGCCAGCACCGCTGGCCATGCCCGCCACATCCGGTCGATGCGCCAGGCCGCCATGCCGAAGATGGCGGCATAGGCAGGCAGCCAGACCAGCCTCAGCACCGGCGTCTCTTCCTGCAGCGGCGCGAAAACCGGCCCGATCAGGGCACCGGTCAGCATGGCGAGGATGACGATACAGGCCGCCCGCTCCCACAGGCTGGGAACCGGTTCGGTCAGGACCGCTTCTGGAAAGGACTCGCGCACCCCTGCAGGGTCGGGCCTCAGGCTTAACGAAGAGTTGGAATCCGATGTCGGGCGATCTGCTGAGGGCCCGGGACGGGCGGGAAGCCCGTGTCGGCTTCGTCGAACTGTTCTTCGACCTGATTTTCGTCTTCGCCATCACCCAGATTTCCCACACCCTGCTGGCGCATCTGACCTGGGTCGGGGTGCTGCAGGCCGCGATCCTCTTGGGCGCAGTCTGGTGGTCGTGGATCGACACCAGCTGGATCACCAACTGGCTCGACCCCGAGCGGGTGCTGGTCCGGATCATGATCTTCGCCCTGATGGGGGCCGGTCTGGTGATGTCGACATCCCTGCCGGACGCGTTCGGAGACAAGGGACTGGTCTTCGCCTGCGCCTTCGCGACGCTGCAGTTGGGGCGCGGACTGTTCACCCTGTGGGCCGTGCGTCGGGACGAGGTTCTGCTGAAGAATGTCCAGCGGATTGCCGTCTGGGCCGCGCTGGGCGCGGTGCTCTGGATCGGCGGCGGACTGGTCGAGGGGCAGACACGCCTGCTGGTCTGGCTGGTTGCCGTGATCACGGAATTCATCGGCCCCGCCGTCACCTTCTGGACCCCCGGTCTGGGCCGCTCCAGCAGCAGCGACTGGGAAGTGGAGGGCGGCCACATGGCAGAGCGCGTCGGTCTGTTCATCATCATCTGTCTGGGCGAATCCATCCTCGTCACCGGCGCGACCTTCGCCGGCCTGGAGTGGACGCGGCCGGTCGTGGGGGCGTTCGCCACGGCCTTTATCGGCAGCCTTGCCATGTGGTGGATCTGGTTCAGCCGGGCGCATGACGCGGCGTCCGAGGCCATCGCGGGATCCGACGACGCCGGCCGCCTGGCCCGCAGCGCCTATACCTACGCGCCGATCCTCGTCGTCGCCGGCATTGTGGTCACGGCGGTCGGCGATGAGATGTCGCTCAGCAATCCGGGCGGGGTCGTGAAGTTCCCCGTCGCCGCCGCCCTCATCGGCGGGCCGATGCTGTTCCTGATCGGCGCGCAGGTGTTCAAGCTGGCCGCCTTCGGAACCTGGTCGGTGCCGCGGCTTGGCGGCATCCTCGCCTTGGGCGCGCTGGGCTTCGTCGTCCCGTCCCTGACGCCGCTGGGGCTGGCGGCCGCCGCGACGGCGGTGCTGGTCGGGGTCGGCGCGTGGGAAACCGCCGCACGGCACAATGCGCGGTCGGAAGACGCCGTAGCCGGTGACTGACGGCCGTCAGGTCTTCTCCACGAAGCTGTCGATCACCTTTTTCTCGCCCGCCTTTTCGAATTCGACCAGCAGCTTGTTGCCCTCGATGCCGGTGACCAGGCCGTAGCCGAACTTCTGGTGAAACACCCGCTCGCCTTTCGACCAGTCCCCGCCCGCCTTCGGGTCGGCGGTGGCCACCAGACGGCCGTCGCCCTCGATCAGGGTGTGCCGCGCGGACCGCGCCGCCGGGGCCTTGGCCGCGGTGAACGACTGGGCCCGCTTCCAGCCCGGCGAGGAATAGCCGCTGCCGAAGGTCGGCATGTCGTCCCAGCGGCTCTTGGCGTCCTTCATGCCGGGTGTGACGCCGTAGTAGCCGGTGTCGCTTTCGGCCTCCACGTGCGCCATCGGCAGTTCGTCGACGAAGCGGCTGGGCAGTTGCGAGGTCCAGCGGCCGTAGACCAGCCGGTTGGCGGCAAACGAGATGCGCGCATCGGACTTGGCCCGGGTGACGCCGACATAGGCCAGGCGGCGTTCCTCCTCGAGACCCTTTTCGCCCTTCTCGTCGATGCTGCGCTGGCTGGGGAAGACGCCTTCCTCCCAGCCCGGCAGGAAGACCAGCGGAAACTCCAGCCCCTTGGCCCCGTGCAGCGTCATGATCTGCACCGCGTCGTCCGAGCCGCCGCGATCGAGGTCCATGACCAGCGAGACGTGCTCCAGATAGGCGGGCAGGGTCTCGAACGACTGCATGGATTGCGTCAGTTCCTTGAGGTTATCCAGCCGCGTCTGGCCGGTCGCCCGGTCGGCCTTCTGCATGTCGGTGTAGCCGCTCTCTTCCAGCATCGCCTCGGTCAGCTCCCAATGGGTCGTGGTCTGGGCCAGGGTCCGCCATCGGTCGATGTCGCGCACGAAGTTGGACAGGGCCGTCCGCGTCCGCGCCTGCAGTTCGTCCGAAGTGATCAGGTCGCGCACCGCGCTCATGGCCGAGACGCCCGACAGCCGGGCGATCTGCAGCACCTTCTGCACGCTGGTGTCGCCGATGCCGCGTTTAGGCACATTGACGATCCGCTCAAAGGCCAGGTCGTCGTCCTCGCTCAGGATCAGCCTGAGATAGGCGTGGGCGTCGCGGATCTCGGCGCGTTCGAAGAAGCGCGGCCCGCCGATGACCTTGTAGGGCACGGCCAGCAGCACGAACCGTTCCTCGAACGCACGCATCTGGAACGAGGCGCGCACCAGCACCGCCATGTCGTTGTAGGCGACGCCTGCGCGACGGGCGGTCTCGACCTCATCGGCGATCAGTCGCGCCTCGGCCTCGCCGTCCCAGACGCCCCGGACCCGGACCTTGTCGCCGCTCAGATCCTCGGTCCACAGCGTCTTGCCCAGCCGGTCGCGGTTGGCCGCGATCAGGCCGGACGCAGCACCCAGAATATGTTGCGTTGACCGATAGTTGCGCTCCAGTCTTACGACCTTGGCACCGGGAAAGTCGCGTTCGAAGCGCAGGATGTTGTCGACCTCGGCCCCGCGCCAGCCATAGATCGACTGATCGTCGTCGCCGACGCAGCAGACGTTGCCGGTCGAAGATGTCAGCAGGCGCAGCCACAGATACTGGGCGACGTTGGTGTCCTGGTATTCGTCGACCAGAATGTAGCGGAACCGACGACGATATTCTTCTGCAATATCGGCATGTTTGGACAGGATGGTCAGGTTGTGCAGCAGCAGGTCGCCGAAGTCGCAGGCGTTCAGACTGACCAGCCGCGCCTGATAGGCGGCGTAGAGGGCGTGACCCTTGCCGTTGGCGAAATCCTCGGACGGCGGCAGCTGGTCCGGCGTCCAGCCACGGTTCTTCCAGTGGTCGATCAGGCCGTTCAGTGATTTGGGCGTCCACCGTTTGGTGTCGAGATTGGCGGCCTCGAGCAGCTGTTTGCAGACCCGTTCCTGATCGTCGGTGTCGAGGATGGTGAAGGTCGATTTCAGCCCGACGAGCTCGGCGTGCCGACGCAGGATCTGGGCGGCGACGCTGTGGAAGGTGCCCAGCCAGCGCAGGCCCTCGGCCGAGGGCCCGATCAGATGGGTGATCCGCTCGCGCATCTCGCGTGCGGCCTTGTTGGTGAAGGTGACGACCAGCAGCTCCCACGGCCGGGCCCGGCCCGTGGCCAGAATGTGCGCCAGCCGGGTCGTCAGCACCCGCGTCTTGCCGGTCCCGGCACCGGCCAGCACCAGAACGGGCCCGTCGACGGTCTCGACCGCTTCGCGCTGTTCGGGATTCAGGCCCGCCAGATAGTCGGCGGTCGCGGGCTCGACACCGTGCGGACCACGCGAGCGGGCCAGGTCAGAGATACGGGGGGTAGGGGCGTCAGGCAGACTCATCGGCGGAACATAAGGTGCACGGAGCGCAATGTCAGCGGTGTCGTGGGTCCGGGTCGCGGAACCGTCAAGCGATGCCGTCGTTTGGATGGCGTGACACTGTGGGAAGGGACCTCAACATGGCCGACAACATCAACAATACAGGCAGTGGCGGCGGCAATGCCGGCCTTGCCTTCATCGTGGGCGGCATCGTCGTCGTCCTGGTGGTCGTGGCCTATTTCGTCTTCGCCCGAGGCGGCGCGACCGAGAGCAAGGACATCAACGTCGATGTCAATTTGCCTGAAGTCTCGGCCCCGGCCGTCCCCGGGACGAACTGACCCATGACAGATCCCAACGTGACGCCTCCCGTCGAGCCGACACCGCGGCCCGAGGTGGTCCACCATACCACCATCAACAACCCGCCCGCGCGGGGCGGCGGCAGCAGCTGGATTGGCCTGCTGGTCGGCGGTCTGGTCGTGGTGCTGCTGATCATCGCCTTCGTCGTCTTCACCAACGGCGGGATGACCGGAGGCAGGGACACCAACGTCGATATTGATGTCGACCTGCCGCGTCCGACGATGCCGGATGTGCCGAAGATGCCGGACCTTCCTGACGTGCCATCGGTAGAGGCGCCCAGCGTGCCGGGCCCCGAGCCCGTGGCGGAAAACTGATCGTCAGCGCAGGCGGTAGCTGATCGTCGTGACGACCCGGACCTTCTTGTCCGGGGACTGGCTTTCATCGCCGATCTCGTCGCGGGCGAGGATTTCGAACGAGCCCTGCGTCGCCTGCCGGATCGGCCCCAGCGGGGCTCCGGAGTCCTGGGCGAAGCGTTCGGCACCGGTCCGGGCGGCGGCGGTGGCCTCGGCGATCATCGCCGGCCGGACCGCGTTGAGCTTTGTGAAGACATAGGTGGGGCCGCTGAAGTCCTGCAGCACCACACCCTGACGCACGAGGTCGTTGAGTGCCCGCGTGGTGGCCTGAACCCGGTCCACGTCCGTCGTCCGGACGATCACGGTCTGGGCCAGGATGAAGCGCGGGCCGCCGTTCTGGTTGGCGTATTCCCGCGAGCGGGTGTCCGCGACCTCCAGCCGTCCCAGCGACACAGCATCCGCCGGATAGCCCTGCGCCGTCAGGAAGCTGCGGACGATGGCCAGATCGCCGTCGACCCGGGCCTGAACTTCGGACAGGACCTCGCCGGAGGCGGTGAACCGCAACGGCAGGATGGCGAGATCCGCCTTGACGTTCCGCTCGGCCAGTCCGCGCACGCTGACCGAGCGGTCGCCGACACGGGCGTTGACGATCCCCTGTCCGATCAGGGCTCCGCCGCCCAGCATGCCGATGGCCAGAAGGCCGCCGACGACCGCAGCGGGGATCAGTTTTTCATGGGCCATGGGACGCCTCCTGACAGCAGGATGCGCCAACCTCGCCGGCTGTCAATCGGCGGACTCCTGGTCGGCGAATGACCGGTCACCGCCTTCCCACGCCAGTGCCAGCAGGCGGCAGGCCGAGGCCAGGGGGGTCCGCCCCCGCCGTTCATCGATCCGCTTCATCAGCCCGGCCTGGGATAGACAGGCGACCGCCGCCACCTCGTCCAGCACATCCCAGAAGGCGGGCTCCAGCGCCACCGAGGTGGCGTGGCCGGACAGCGAGACAGACCGTTTCTTCAGCATCAGCCACGGCGTTCCAGCAGCGCGCGATCCTCGATCCGGATACGCCAGGTCACGAGTAGCGCATTGGCCACGCTCCAGGCCAGAGCGATCCAGACCTGACCGAACACCAGCGGGAGGACGAGGATTTCGAGGGAGGCGACGACATAGTTCGGGTGCCGCACGAACCGGTATGGACCGCGTGTCGCCAGGGGCGCGCCGGGCAGGGTGATGATCCGGGTAGTCCAGAACCGCCCCAGGGTCGAGATCACCCACAGCCGTCCGAACTGCAGCAGCACATACAGCACCAGCCACCGGAGGTTCGGGACCATGGTCCAGGGCGTCACGATGGCGATCCCCGCGAGCCAGCTGGCGTGCAGGATGATGAACAGCGGATAGTGGCCGGCACCGATCTCGACCGCGCCCTCGGCCAGCAGCTGCCTGGTGTTGCGGTCGGCCAGCCGGAGCTCCCACAGGCGCTGGGCGGCGACCAGGCCGAGCACCAGCCACAGCCACATCATGCGTGTACCAGCATCAGTCCGGCGGTGAAGCCGGGCCCCAGCGTCGTCAGCAGCAGCGGTCCCTTCGCCCCGTCGTCCAGCATGGCCTTCAGCACGAACAGCACCGTCGCGGCGCTCATGTTGCCGTGGTCGCGCAGCACGTCACGGGTGTGGGTCAGGGCACCCTCGGACAGGGCGAAACACGTCTCCAGCGCGTCGATCACCTTGGCTCCGCCCGGGTGACAGACGAAGCCGCCGACATCGGCCGGGGTCATGTCCTGACTGGACAGGAAATCCATCGCGATCGGTCTGAAGTCATTCTGGACCAGAGTCGGAATGTCGCGGCTGAAGACGACCTTCAGCCCGTCGTCGGCGACGTCCCAGCCCATGACATCGAGGCTGTCCGGCCAGGTATGTTCGCAGCTGGCACCCAGCGTCGGGCCGGTCGCGTCATCGCGGCAGCTGATCACCGCCGCTGCCGCGCCGTCGCCGAACAGGGCGGTGGCGACCAGATTGCTCTTGGACCGGTCCTGCGCCCGGAAGGTGAGGGCGCACAGCTCCACGACCAGCAGAAGGACGCGCTCGTCCGGTCGCGCCTGCGCCAGATCCGCCGCCCGCGCCAGTCCCAGGACCCCGCCGGCGCAGCCCAGGCCGAAGATCGGCAGCCTTCTTACATCCGGGCGGAACGGCATCACCTGCATCAGCCGGGCGTCCAGACCGGGGGTCGCGATTCCGGTCGTGCAGACCACGACGATGGCGTCGATGTCGGCGGGCCTCAGCGCGGCCTGATCCAGCGCCTTGCCGGCCGCCTCGGCCAGCACCTTGACCGCGTTTTCAAGGAACAGGTCGTTGCGCTCCGAGAAGCTGTGCGGCTTCAGATACCATTCGATCGGCACACAGGAATGCCGGGTCTCGATCAAGGCGTTGCGATAGATCGGTGCCAGGCGCTCGAAGCCACCATGCGTGGTGGCGAACATCTCGGCCCCGTTGGCGGCGACGTCTTCCTGTCGCAGCTCATAGGGGGGCCAGGCGACGGCAAGGGACTGAAGCCGGGCAACCGGCGCCATCGAAGCAGAAGAAGACATCAAGGCGCGGCTTTCAAACAATGTTATCTGCGTTAACCCAAGCTACGCGAGGACGTTCCAACCGGACGCCGACTTCGCTACACTGCGTCACCCAGCCGGACCCTGCCATGACCCTGACCGCCGACGCCGACGATTTTCACAAGATACGTCCGCAGCGACTGCGTCCACTGACGGCGCTGAGGGCTTTTCAGCGCCTGATCCGGAACAAGGAAGACACCGTCCAGGTCTTCCGCATCATGCAGGCCCTCAGCGGTCGCTCCGTCTCACGCGGCTATCAGCGCATGCTGTCCACGATGGAGGGCGGGCGTCAGGCCTTCCTGCACGAGGAGCTGGCGCACAAGCTGGACGATCCCGTCTGGCTTGCGAAGTTCCAGCCCGGCACGGTCGGCGCGACCTATCGCGCCCTTCGCGAGGCGAGAGGCTTCAGCGCCGACGGTCTGGCCGAGGTCGAGCGCGAGGTGGTGCCCTTCATCGACGCCCCGCATCCGATCGTCTGGTATTCGCGCCGCCTGCGCGACATTCATGACATCTGGCACGTGCTGACAGGATACGGCACGGACGCCCTGGGCGAGGCCTGCGTCGTCTCCTTCTCCTATGGCCAGACCCGCAATCTGGGCTTTGCCTTCATCGGCTGGGGCGCGGCCCGGGAAATCCAGCGCGAGGCGCGATCGGTACCCGCCCGCCGTGCCGTCTGGCAGGCCTGGCGCAACGGCAAGTCCGCCCGCTGGCTGCCGGGCCTCGACTATGAAGCCCTGTTCGAACAGCCGCTCGAGGATGTGCGCCGGCGTCTGAACATCGCGCCCGCGACGGTCTATCAGTCCGTGCCGGTCGAGGTGCGGGCAGGCCTGAAACTGCGCGGCTGAGGCGCGTCTTTCTGATCGCACAGGCAGGGCTTGTGGCTCGACGCCCATATCCCGACTTGCCCCGCCGACCGCCCACGTCCACTGGACGCCCGTGACCCTGCGCTCCGATCCCCGCGACGTTCCGAAGGCCTTCGGCCTGTCGACCGCCACCCTGCTGGCGATCGGCGGCGTGGCCGTCTGCGCCTTGATCTGGGGGACGACCTGGTTTGCCATCACCCTGCAGCTGGGCAGCGTCGCGCCGCTGGCCTCGATCGTCTGGCGCTTCGGCCTGGCCGCGATCATCCTGTTTGTCGGCTGCCTCGTCACCCACCGCTCGCTACGCCTGACGCGGACCCAGCATCTGGCGGCCCTGGCCCAGGGCGTGTTCGCCTTCTCGATCAGCTACAGCTTCACCTACGCCGCCGAGGGCCGGATTGCCTCGGCCATCGTGGCCGTCATCTTCGCCGCCCTGGCCTTCCTGAACCTGGTGCTCTTCCGGGTCGTGGCCAGGCAGAAGGCGGCCCGTGCCGCCTGGGCCGGGGCCCTGCTGGGGCTGGCGGGCGTGGCGGTGCTGTCCGGGTCCGAAATCCTCGGCTCGGGCCTCGGCCTGCATGCGGTCGAGGGTGTCGGCTTTGCCCTGCTGGCGGTGACGGCCTCGGCCTTCGGCAACTATTTCGCCTGGCGCGGCCAGAACGCCGGCTCGGCCGTCATTCCGTCGACGGCCTGGGCCATGGCCTACGGCACCGGGATCCTGGCGCTCTACGGGCTGGCGACCGGCGTCAGCTGGACCATCGAACCGACCCCGCAGTATCTCGGCTCGCTGCTGTACCTGGCCGTGTTCGGCTCGGTCATCGCCTTCGTGGTCTATTTTACGGTCGCCCGGGCCCGCGGCTATGCGCTGGCCAGCTATATCTCGGCCCTGACACCGCCGATCGCCATGCTGGTCTCGGTGTTGTTCGAGGGCGCGCATTTCGGCTGGCCCGCCCTGGCCGGCCTGTTGCTGGTGCTGTCGGGACAGGCGCTGCTGATCCGCGCGCCCCGGGTCGCAGCGGTCTAGCCGAACCAGCCGCGCTTCTTCTTCGGCTTCTTCGGCTTGCCGGACGACTCACCCTTTTCAGCCGCTTCCGCTTCGCGCAGATCACGCTCCGCCTTGACCCGCATCGCCACGAGGACGGGGATCAGCCCGTGTTTGATGCGCGGATCCTGACGGGGGTCGCTCACGGCTCAGTCCTCCAGCTTCGAGCCGTCGAGCAGGCGATCTGCCCGCGCCCGTTCCGTCTCGGCCAGGTTGCGGTCTGCACTGGACCGCCCGTGCGCGGCCCGATTTTCGGCGGCGGTCGCCTTCGCTTCGGTTTTCGCCCGCGCCTTGCGCGCCTTGTTCAGATTGACGACCTCGCCCATGCCGGGCCTCCGCTGTGCAACCCGACCGGCGGTAGGGCAGGGCTCATCGTAGACCCGTCCCGGTTCGGCGAACACCGCGAAGTCGGCGCGGTTGCTGATGCTGCCGCAGCTTACGGCGAATTCACGATGGAGCCGCTGATTTCAGCGCGGGCCTTGCCTATCTTGGCTACGGCGTCCGTCCCGGGCGTCTGGAGACGACCGCCTTGATCCGCCTGATCCTCAACGTGCTGTGGCTCATCTTCGGTGGCTGGATTTCCGGCCTGCTGTGGCTACTGGGCGGGGCGATCCTGGCCCTGACCGTGGTCGGCCTGCCGTGGACCTTCGCCGCCTGGCGGATCGCCAGCTACTCCTTCTGGCCCTTCGGCCGCGAAGTGGTCTGGCGCGACGAGATGGGCCAGTTCGACGTCGGCACCGGTCCGCTGGGCCTCGTCCTGAACGTCATCTGGTTCATCTTCGCCGGCTGGTACATCGCCCTGTCGCACCTGGTCATCGCCTTCGCCGAGGCCATCACCATCATCGGCATCCCCTTCGCGCTGAAGGATCTGGAACTGGCCAAGCTGGCGCTGGCCCCGGTGGGCCGCACGATCCGCGACAAGCCCTGATCAGTGGACGGCCAGGCCCTTCCAGACCAGGCCGCCCGGCAGATCGAAGTCAGCGTAGTCCACCTGAAGGACGCGTCGGTGCCGGGGGCGTAGGGCGCGTTCGGACGCATGCAGGATCGGGGTGCGGTAAGCCCAGATGTCGCCCACCGCTGCGAGACAGACAATTTGGGCAGCAGCCGAGGCAACCGCTTCGGCCTCGGCTGCCGACACCCGGCCATGCGCATGGGAGCCGAGAGCGACCTTGAGGGGCGCGTTCGTCTCGTCGACGGAATCCAGATGCACGCGCACTGTGAGCATTCGTGCCAGCACCTCAAACGGCGGCGCGACATGCAGGATTTCGTCCTTGCTGGACCACGGCCCAAAGCCCGCGACCTCTATCCGTTCGCGCACGGCGATGGTCCGGTCCTGATGCCAGGCGACGATCCAGTTGGCATCGGCGGTCTTGTCGAACATGACTGCGCGCACCGGTCGAGCCGCGAGTGATGTCAGAGCGGCGGCCACCTCGCCCACAGGACCATCTGGCGCAAGCAGGGCGGTCAGTCGCGGTTCATCCGTCAACCGCGCGCCGGGACGCGAGCCGATGCGATAATCGGCGAGCGCCCGGAGACCTTCCACCTCGGATACGGTCAGCCGGCTTTTCATCCGCAGTGCGCCGTCGCGTTCGAAGGCCGCAGTGTCCATCACCCCGGCGAGATCATCTTCTCGGGCCGAACTGCCTCGTCGAACTCGGCGTCGGTCAGATAGCCGCCGCCGACGGCTTCCTCGCGCAGGGTGGTGCCGTTCTTGTGGGCCGTCTTGGCGATTTTCGCGCAGGCATCATAGCCCAGCTTGCCGTTCAGGGCCGTGACCAGCATCAGGGAATTGTCGAGCCCGCGCTTGATATTGTCCTCGCGCGGCTCGATCCCGACCACGCAGTTGTCGGTGAACGACACTGCCGCATCGGCCATCAGGCGGACCGACTGCAGGAAATTGTAGGCCATCACCGGGTTGAAGACGTTCAGCTCGAAATGCCCCTGCGAGCCGGCGAAGGTCACCGCCGCGTGGTTGCCGAACACCTGGACGCAGACCTGGGTCAGGGCCTCGCACTGGGTCGGATTGACCTTGCCCGGCATGATCGAGGAGCCCGGCTCGTTCTCCGGCAAGGCCAGTTCGCCGAGGCCGGAACGCGGGCCCGAGCCGAGGAAGCGGATGTCGTTGGCGATCTTGAACAGCGAGGCGGCCACCGTGTTGATCGCCCCGTGGCTGAACACCATGGCGTCATGCGCGGCCAGGGCCTCGAACTTGTTCGGCGCCGTGGTGAAGGCCAGGCCGGTGATGGCGGCGATCCGTTCGGCAACCTGTTCCGCGAAGCCGACGGGGGCGTTCAGGCCCGTGCCGACGGCGGTGCCGCCCTGGGCCAGTTCCATCAGCTTGGGCAGGGTCAGCTCGATGCGCTCGATCCCGTTGGCCACCTGCTGGGCATAGCCGCCGAACTCCTGGCCGAGCGTCAGGGGCGTGGCGTCCTGGGTATGGGTCCGGCCGATCTTGATGATGTGGTCCCAGGCCTTCGCCTTGGCGTCCAGCGCCGCATGCAGATGCTTCAGCGCGGGGATCAGGTCATTGACCGTCTGCTCGGCACAGGCGACGTGCATGGCCGTCGGGAAGGTGTCGTTCGACGACTGGCTCATATTGACGTGGTCGTTGGGATGGACCGGCTTCTTCGAGCCCATCTCCCCGCCCAGCATCTCGATGGCCCGGTTCGAGATCACCTCATTGGCGTTCATGTTCGACTGGGTGCCCGAGCCGGTCTGCCAGACCACCAAGGGGAAGTGTTCGTTCAGCTTGCCGTCGATGACCTCATTGGCCGCCGTGACGATGGTCTCGCCCAACGTCTGGTCCAGCTTGCCCAGTGCCATGTTCGTTTCGGCGGCCGCACGCTTGACGATCCCCAGGGCCCGGACGATCGGCAGGGGCTGCTTTTCCCAGCCGATCCTGAAGTTGCCCAGCGAGCGCTGTGCCTGGGCCCCCCAGTAGCGATCCGAGGCGACCTCGATGGGGCCGAAGGTGTCGGTTTCGATGCGGTGCGTCATAGTCGGAAAGGGCTCTTCGGACGTGGCGGTTGGGTGCGCTGCGGTGTAGCACGGGGGGGCGTGGGGACAAGGCGGAGACGGCGATGCGCGGCGCTGGAGAAAGGATCGGGATGCTGGATCTGGCAGGCAGCGCCTCGTTCCCGGGGCAGGGAACGGCCCCTCGCGTCGAACTGGTGACCGATCAGGGGCGGATGATCGTGACGCTGGATCCTGCTCGCGCGCCGCTCACGACAGGCAATTTCCTCGGCTATGTGGCGGACGGCGACTATCTGGGCGGAAGCTTCTTCCGGACCGTCATCGGGCAGACCAACACCGGCAATCCGAATCCGATCGACGTGATCCAGGCGGCGACGTCGCGTGGCTCGGACGACGACTTCAGGCCTTCTATCCCGCTGGAGCGGACTCGCGATACCGGACTGCGGCACCTTGCCGGCACCATCTCCATGGCGCGCGATGGGCCGGATACGGCGACCTCAAGCTTCTTCATCGTCACCGAGGACACCCCCAGCCTCGACTTCGGTGGTGCGCGCCACCCGGATGGCCAGGGCTTCGCTGCCTTTGGCTGTCTGACGGAGGGCCTGGACGTCGCCCGACGCATCCAGCATTTGCCCGCCAACGGTCAGGAGCTGTTGACCCCGCCCGTCGTCATCCGCGGCGTCCGGGTGATCAGCCCTGCTCCGGCGAAATGCTGGCCGTGACGCAGGGCTGGATCGGTATCGGCAAGGTTCGCGCGCGCGAAGTCGGCGATGTCATCGAAATCACCATCGACGGCCTGACCACCCAGGCCAAATACTACAAGCCGTTGGTCTATGAGTTCATGCGCAAGGAATGGAACTCGCGCCCGTCATACGGTGACTACACGGTCGAGATCCTGATGGAGCACGTCGGCGATCCGCCGTGGATGGACCTCGACAACCTGGCCAAGGCCCTGCTGGACGCCATCAAGGGCTATCTGTTCCACGACGACGCCCAGGTCGCCCGTCTGGTGGTCGAGCGCCGCGAGGGCGAGCGCGAGCGGATCACGATCCGGTCCTTCCCCCGCCGCCCGTCCTGAACCGCAGGGTCGGCAGTCGCAATTGCATGTCGGCACCGACGAACAGCTGCGGTTCGGATGGCAGCTCGATGCCGGCGTCCCGCTCCTTGCGCGTCACACAGGCCCGCGCTCCCGCCGCCAGCGCGAGGAAGTCGGTCGCGCCCGGAAGCGTCTCAAGGATGCAGCCGTCGAACCAGGGATAGGTTTCATCCGCGGCGCAGCCGAACGAGGTCCTTTCGCGACTGGCGGCCGTCAGGACCATCCGGTTGGGTGCCGCGAGTGCGTTGACGAAAATGCCGGAATAGCAGGCCGAGACAATGACCACCGTGGGCCTCGCACCACAGGCCCGGCGGACGATATTGACCATCATGTCCGGCGTCATGGCCGCGGCGTTGCCGAACACCATCGAGGTCGGCGTCCCATGCGAGGTAAAATACAGCAGACACCCCGCCGTGCCCTGGCTTGCCGCCCTGTAAAGGAAGTCGAGGATGGTTTGCGCCGTTGCCGGGTGCGGTCCGTCAGGCCTCAGGCTGAAGTCAACCATGGTCGCGCGCGGCAGGCCCGCGTCGAGGAACCCCTTCACCAGATCGCGGCGTGCATTGTCGAACGCCTGGATCGGCTGACCGCGTCCGTCACGCCAGTCCGCCGCGACGATCGCCGATGTCCAGCCTGCCAGGCGTCCGGTTGCCGGCGGTGCGGCCTGCGCGGCGGCCTGCGCGGTCAGCGTAGCCCAGAGCGCCAGTACGATGATCAGCACGCGTCCCATGACCGCTTTCCCCGGCTCCTGCGAACCGAGGTTAGCCGACGAGGCGGGAAGGGGAAGGGGCTACTTTTTGCGGAACTGGTCCAGCGACACGACCTTGGGGCCATCGTCGCCGGTATCGACCGGGTCGGTACGGACGGGTTCGCTGGCGGCGATCTCGGCGGCGATTTCCTCGACCGTGGCCGGCGCTTCGAACTGCAGCAGGAACTGCACGGACGGATCGTAGAAACGGGTGACCGCCGTGTACGGCATGGCCAGCACCTTCGGCATGCCGCCGAATTTCAGCATAACCGAGAATTTCGTCGGTTCGACCTTCAGGTCCCAGTACTGATGCTGAAGCACGACGGTCATTTCGTCGGGATATTTCGCCATCACGTCGGGCGGGATGCTGACGCCGGGGGCCCGGGTCTTGAACGTGACGTAGAAATGGTGCGCGCCGGGGATGCCTTCGGGCAGGGCGGCGCGCTCGAGCGCCGAGCGGATGACGCCGCGCAGGGCGTCCTGCGCCAACTGCTCATAGTGCATCTCGTCGACTGGAGGAGTTTCGTCGGCCATGGGTCGCCTCGATGGTTCGCGCGACTGATAGCGGTGCACGACGGCGGGCGAAAGATGCCGACAGGGTGAAAGTGCCGGGATTCTGTTGGCAGGCTCCCGGCGGCCCCGCCCCAGGAACTGATCCCTGAGGACTTAAGTGTTCGAAATCACCCGAACCGCTTATGCGGCGAGAGCGACTTCTCCAGCGAAGTTATCGTTCGCAGTTAGAAAATGGCCCGATACGGTGGGCCAGGACGGGCGAAAGCAGTCTTCTTTACACGTCCGTCGATGCTAGTCGGCCCCATGCTCGCTCCGCCGATAACGCGGGGAAGAAATGGTGGAGCCGCCGGGAATCGCACCCGGGTCCGGTCCGCTTATTACAAGCGCGTTTATCGCCATATCCGGAGCAAGCCCCGGCAACACCAATATAGGCCTTCCGGCGGCGGCTTCCAAGGTCCGAAGTGGGACCGTGAACGGCGTCAGGCGTCACGCTCCTCGCGCAAGGCCCTGCGCGCGGCCTCCAAGGCCTTGTGATAGCCGTCACCGTCGCCGAATTCGTGAAACCCGGCATAGCGGCCATGGGCCCCCATCAGTCGCCGGGTGTGTTTGATCGGGCACCAGTATTGCTCGGTGCGCGCCGACACCTCCCGGACATAGGCGATGACGCCGTTCACGTAGGAGCAATAGGCGCAGTTCAACTTCTCGAGGGCGTTGAGATACGGCAGGCCGGTCCGGTCGAAGATCATGTAGCGCCCCCGCGGGACCTGCGGGATGCCGTAAACGCGGAAACAGACCGCCTGGTAGATCGAGACCCAGAGATCCACCACGGCGAACGGCAGGATCAGCGAACAGATCACCGCGGCGGTCAGCACATAGAGGATGGGCGCGCCCAGGATGTACTTCATCAGGTGGATCCGGCGCTCTTCCAGCCGGCGCACCGCCTCCGCCTCGAACCGGGCCCGACCGTGCTCCAGCCCGAAACGGAAGCCCGACCGCTGGCGCGCGAACTCGGCCGCGAGGTCGTGCTCCAGCGCCCGGATTTTCTCGATGAGGGAGTCTACCCGGTTCGTCATGCTGGCTCTCGACATCCCGCGCGCGTAACGGACCAGCCTTGGCGACGTCGCTCTGGCCGATGCAACCGCCGCACCCCGCGTCTGCATAGCATCCGCGGCGACAGGCGTCTCAGGGCGCGAGCAGGGGGATATCACCGGATTCACGGTGCCGATGCCATCCCGACGTCTGGTTCCTGAACCAGGTCAGCTGCCGCTTGGCATAGTTGCGGGTCGCCTGCCGCGTGGTCTCTACCGCCTGCTCCAGCGTCGTCTCGCCCGCCAGATGGGCCGTGAACTCGCGCACCCCGACGGCCTTCATCGCCGGCAGGGCCGGGTCGAGCCCTCGGGCGACCAGGGCCCGCACCTCCTCGAGCGCGCCCTGTTCGACCATTGCCCCGACCCGGGCGTCGCAACGGGCGTACAGCGCCTCGCGCTCCGGCTCGATCACCAGGCCGGTCCAGGAGCCCGGCGTCAGCAGGGGCGTCGTACCCGCGGTCCAGTCGCTCAGCGCCCGTCCGGTGTGCCGGGCCACCGCCCAGGCCCGGGTCAGCCGCTGACGGTCTCCGGCCTCGATTCGCGCCTCGGCCGCCGGGTCAAGCTGCGCCAGCCTGCGCCGGAACGCCGCCTCGCCGTCGGCGTCGAAGGCCGTCCCGGCCGCGTCACGCACCTCGACCGGCACCTCCGGAATGTCCGCCAGCCCCGTGGTCAGGGCGGTGAAATACAGGCCTGTCCCGCCCACCAGCAGGGCCGGTCGGCCCTCGGCCGCCAGTTCGGCCAGCACCGGCAGGACCGCCCGGCTCCAGCGCCCGACCGACCAGCCGTCCGCCGCATCAGCCACGCCGTACAGCCGGTGCCCGGTCCGCGCCTCGTCCCCGGCCGACGGACGGGCGCTCAGAACGCGCAGGTCGGCATACAACTGTTGGCTGTCGGCGTTGATGATCACGGCCCCGGTCCGCGCGGCCATCTCCAGCGCGCGCCGCGACTTGCCCGAGGCGGTCGGTCCGGCCAGCAGGGTGATCGACGGAGGGAAAGCAGGCGGGGACAATTCAGGGCTCGCGAGGCAGGGGTGTTCGGCGATAGAACGCAGGCCCCTCAGCCGCAACCCGCAGGACATCCACCGTGATCGATCGCCCCGCCGTTCTCGCCGCTCTCGATGCCGTCATCGATCCGAAGAGCGGGCAGGGACTGGTCGCCGCCGGTCTGGTTCAGGGTCTGACGGTCGCCGAGGATCGCGCCGGGTTCGTCATGGAGGTCGCCGCCGGCGAGACGGCCCTCTACGCCCCGGTCCGCGACGCCGCCGAGGCGGCCCTGAAGGCTCTGGCCGGCATGACGCGGGTCGCGGTTGTGCTGACCGCCGAGTCGGCTCCGGGCAAGAAACCTGCCCGAACCGCGTCCCTGTCGCCCGAGGCTGTCGACCAGACCCGGCCCAGGGCACCGGTCGCGACGGACCGCCCCGCCCATGTCCGCCGTGTCCTCGCCATCGCCAGCGGCAAGGGCGGGGTCGGCAAGTCCACCGTCTCGGTCAATCTGGCCGCCGCCCTCGCGGCCCGGGGCCTGTCGGTCGGGGTCCTCGACGCCGATGTCTACGGCCCGTCGCTGCCCACCATGCTGGGTATGTCGGGCAAGCCGGAATACAGTGACGGCAAGATGCACCCCCACATCGCCCACGGTCTGAAGGCCATGTCCGTCGGCCTGCTCACCAAGGCTGACGACGCCATGATCTGGCGCGGGCCCATGGCCTCCCAGGCCCTGACCCAGATGCTGACGCAGACGGCCTGGGGCACCGAAGAGGCCCCGCTCGATATCCTCGTGGTCGACCTGCCGCCGGGCACCGGTGACGTCCAGCTGACCCTGGTGCAGAAGACACCGCTGGACGGGGCTGTCATCGTTTCCACGCCTCAGGAAGTCGCCCTGGCCGACGCCCGCCGAGCCTTTCGCCTGTTCGATAAGGTCGGCGTCCCGACGCTCGGCCTGATCGAGAACATGAGCGGCCCGGTGTTCGGCGAGGGCGGGGCGAAGGCCGAAGCGGAGCGGCTGTCCATCGCCTTCCTCGGGACCCTGCCGCTGGACGCGGCCTTCCGCGAAGCCGGTGACGCAGGGCTCCCGACGGTTCTGAACGCCCCCGACGGGGACCTCGCCGCGCGCTTCGCGGGGATCGCGGAGGCGGTCGCGAAAAAACTCGGCCTCTGAGGGTTTCCAAACGAAACTGTAGTCGCCACCTTGTCGGTTCCTCTCCCTTCGCCCCGAGATTCCCGATGAGCGTCGACGCCCTGTTCCGCCCCTTCCAGGTCAAGTCCCTGAAGATGCCCAACCGCATCGTCATGGCCCCGATGACGCGGTCCTTCTCGCCCGGCGGGGTCCCGACCAGCGACGTCGCCGCCTACTACCGTCGACGGGCCGAGGGCGGAGTCGGCCTGATCGTCACCGAGGGCACGGTCGTCGAACGGCCCGCCGCCCGCAATGACGCCAATGTTCCCGTTTTCCACGGCGAGGCCCTGCCGGAATGGAAGAAGGTGGTCGAGGAAGTCCACGCAGCCGGCGGCCTGATCGCTCCGCAGATCTGGCATGTCGGCTCGGCGCGCGGCCGGGGTGAGAACTGGGCCCCTCTGGGCAAGGTCGACAGCCCGTCGGGCATGACGTCGCCCGGCAAGCGCGGTCTTGAGCCGATGTCAGATGAAGACATCGCCGACACCATCGCCGCCTTCGGCCGATCCGCCCGTGCCACGCGCGAACTCGGCTTTGACGCGGTCGAGATCCACGCCGCCCACGGCTATCTGATCGATCAGTTCTTCTGGTCGGGCCTGAATGACCGCGACGACCGCTGGGGCGGGTCCACGATCCGCGAGCGCGCCCGCTTCGGTGCCGAGGTGGTCAAGGCCGTGCGCGAGGGCGTCGGTCCCGACATGGCCCTGATCATGCGTCTGTCGCAGTGGAAGCTGCAGGACTATGCGGTGCAGAACGCCCTGACGCCGGAAGAGCTCGGCGAATGGCTGGCCCCGCTGGTCGAGGCCGGTGTCGACGTCTTCCACTGCTCGCAGCGCCGCTTCTGGGAGCCGGAGTTCGAGGGCTCGGAGCTGAATTTCGCCGGCTGGACCAAGAAGATCACCGGCCTGCCGACCATCACCGTCGGCTCGGTCGGGCTGGACGGCGAGTTCATCGCCTCGTTCGGCGGCGCGGGCTCGAAGCCGGCTTCGCTGGACGGGCTGATTGCGCGTCTGGAAAAGGACGAGTTCGACCTGGTTGCCGTCGGCCGCGCCCTGCTGGCCGATCCGAACTGGGTGGCCAAGGTCCGCGACGGCCGCCTCGACGAACTCGAGGACTTCCAGGGCGCTGCCCTGATGACGCTGAGCTGACGAGAGCGGGGAGGGGCGAGGTCGAGGCGCAGGGAGCGACCTTTTCGACCCTCGCCCCTCTGGGTTCGGGCCTCTAGGATCCGTCCATGATCGCGGCCGTGCTCATCACCACACTCTGGCTCAGCCTGATCATCGGGGCGCGCTACCTGCTGCTCGCGGGCGGGGTCTGGTGGATGCTGTGGGGCCGCGCGGGCGGCGTCGGTCGCCAGCTCAATCGCGAGCGGCCGTCACGCCGGCTGATGCTGCAGGAAATCCGCTATTCGCTGATCTCGACCCCCATCTACGCCTTTCCGGCCGCGATCGCGCTCGAGGCCTTCAAGGCCGGCGGCACACGCCTGTATCTCGAACCATCCGTATACGGATTATGGTGGCTGCCGGTCAGTTTCCTGCTGCTGCTGCTGATCCAGGACACCCACTATTACTGGACGCACCGCCTGCTGCATCATCCGCGCCTGTTCGCCCTGACCCACGCCGGCCACCATCGCAGCCGCGAACCCAGCCCCTTCGCCAGCTTCGCCTTCGACCCCATCGAGGCCATGCTGACGGCCTGGGTCCTGCCGCTGCTGGTCTTCCTGATCCCGATCAATCTCTGGGTCGTCGTCGCCCTGCTGACGCTGATGACCGTCACCGCCGTCATGAACCACTGCGGCTGGGAGATGTGGCCCGACCGCTGGGTGCGTTCAGGCCCCGGCGCGCACCTGATCACGGCCACCCACCACAGCCGTCACCACACCCATATGAAGACCAATTACGGCCTGTATTTCAGGCTGTGGGACCGGCTGTGTCGAACGGATGCGATGCCGGACGCGAAGTGATGGATGGTGGGTGGCTGATGGCCAGCCGGCAGCCACTTACGCCGGCTCAACCACCACAGCGGTCCCATAGGCCAGCACTTCGGTGACGCCTTCCATGATCTCGTTCGCCTCGTAGCGCATGGCGATCACGGCGTTGGCCCCCATGCCCTGGGCGTGGGCGACCAGTTCCTCATAAGCCTCCGACCGCGAGGTCTCGGCCAGTTTGACGTAGGCACCCACCCGGCCGCCCAGCATCGATTGCAGCCCGCCGATGGCGTCAGAGACGATGTTCCGCGATCGCACTGTGATGCCCCGCGCCAGCCCCAGGGTCTTCACGATCCGGTATCCGGGCGCATCATTGGTGGTCACGATCAGCATGGTCATTTCCTTTCGAGAACACGGAAGACGAAGGCGTGATCGTCTTTCTCGCCCGCCGGATGCGCCTCCGACGACAGCTCGACAAAGGCCCCCTCGTCGAACGCCGGGAAGACCGCATCGCCCTCGGGCTCGGCCTCGACCTCGGTCAGATACAGCCGCTTCGCCCGGGGCAGGGCCTTTTCGAACAGGGCCGTGCCGCCGATGACGCAGATCTCATCGACCCCGTCCTCCTCGGCCGTCTCGCGCGCAATCTCGATCGCCTCGTCCAGGGTGGTGCAGGCCAGCGCCCCGCGCGCCGTGAACGATTCATCGCGCGACAGCACCAGGTTCAACCGGCCGGGCAGGGGCTTGAGCGGCAGGCTCTCCCACGTCTTGCGGCCCATGATGCAGGGCTTGCCGACGGTGATGGCCTTGAACTGCTGCAGATCACTGCGCAGCCGCCAGGGCAGGTCGCCGTCGCGACCGATCACGCCGTTGCGGGCCCGGGCGACGACCAGAACCAGTTTTGCAATCGCCATCAACGGGGCTCCAGCCAATGCAGCCATTTGCGCTGCATGGCCTGTTCAAGATCGATCCCCGCCCGGTCGCAATAGATCAGTAGCATGCCCAGCACATCCGCCGCCTCGTCGCCCAGCTTGCCGGCGTCAGCCGTGCCACGCGCCCGCCCGCTCATACGCAGATGCTCGGCAGTCAATTCGCCCAGCTCTTCCTGCAGCTTCAACAGCGCCCAGTCGCCCGAGCGGTCGATCCCGTGCTGCTCGGCATAGAGATCGGAGATGCGCAGGACGTCGGCCTGCAGCCCCTTCAGATCGAGGGACATCAGATGGCGACCGGTGCCTTGATATGCGGCCAGGGCTCATAGCCTTCCAGCACGAAATCCTCGAGGCGATAGGCGAACAGGTCGTCGCGCGGCGTGATCGTCATGGTCGGGGCGGGCAGGGGCTCGCGGCCCAGCTGCAGCTCGGCCTGTTCGACGTGGTTCAGATACAGGTGAGCGTCGCCGAAGGTGTGGACGAACTCGCCCGGCTTCAGCCCGCACACCTGCGCCACCATCATGGTCAGCAGGGCGTAGGAGGCGATGTTGAACGGCACGCCGAGGAAGACGTCTGCGCTGCGCTGGTACAGCTGGCAGCTCAGCTTGCCGTCGGCGACGAAGAACTGGAACAGGCAGTGGCAGGGCGGCAGGGCCATGTCGTCGACATCGGCGGGGTTCCAGGCCGAGACGATGTGCCGTCGGCTGTTGGGGTTGGTCTTCAGCCCCTCGACCAGTTTGGTGATCTGGTCGATCATCCGGCCGTCCGGCGCGGCCCACGACCGCCACTGCTTGCCATAGACCGGGCCCAGCTCGCCCTCGGCGTCGGCCCATTCGTTCCAGATCGAAACGCCGTTGTCCTTCAACCAGCCGATATTGGTCTCGCCGCGCAGGAACCACAGCAGTTCGACGATGATCGAGCGCAGGTGCAGCTTCTTGGTCGTCAGGACCGGAAAGCCCTTCGCCAGATCAAACCGCATCTGCCGCCCGAATACCCCCAGCGTCCCCGTGCCCGTCCGGTCGTCGCGCTGGCTGCCGTTGTCGAGGATGTCGCGCAGCAGATTGAGATACTGCCACTCCGGATGATCGGCCGCGACGGCGCCGGCGCGGGCGTGGACGTCTGCAAGGAGGACCTGGGCGTTCATCCCGCAACAGTGGCGCTGATTCGGTCGCCTTGGCAGGCGCGAGATGGGCTTGCTCACAGAAACGTGCCGGCCTGTGGGTCGATCAGTCCCGCGTTCGATCCCGCCGGGCCTGCGCCAGCTGCGCGCGGTTCTTCACGGCCCAGTCACGCTTGACGGTGATGGGCTTGCCGGAACTGACGCCGACAGGCTTGCGTCGCTTCACCCCGGGCTGGATCAGGCCGTACCGCCGCCGCGAATAGGCGCGGGCGCAGTCCATGCAGTGGCGATAGGTGCGCGCCGCGTACGAGGCGTGCCAGTTCCGGCCTTCCTGCAGCACGGTTTCGCACTCACGGCAGCGGTGCACCGTCGGTCAGCCCCGAAAGCCGTCGGCATCCAGAAACGCCTGCTCTTCCGGGGTCGTCTCCCGGCCCAGGGCGCGGTTGCGGTGCGGGAAGCGGCCGAACCGGTCGATGACCTTGTGATGGTGCTCGGCCCAGCGATCGTCGGCGGCGCGCTCCATGGTCTGGAACAAGGCCAGCTGTCGATCCTGCAACGCCCTGTCCTCGGCATGCTGCAGCGGCAGATAGAAGAACCGGCGCAGGTCGTTCTCGACCGCGTGGTCCTGCCGGTCGTCCAGCGCCATGATGGCGAAATGCCGCGCCAGCGGGTCGGTGGCGAAGGCGTGACCCGTGCCCCGGAAGACGTTGCGCGGAAACTGGTCCAGCAGGATCAGCAGGGCCAGTGAACCCTCCGGCGTTTCGGCCCAATGATCCAGTTCGCGCCGGGCGGCCATGAAGTGGGCGGTCTCGAGCCATTGCCGGAACAGGGCGTCAAAGGCCTCGTCGCGCGCGAACCACTTTTTCGATCCGGCCTCTTTCCAGAAGCCGACGACGTCGGATGGCGTTATCAGGGTGCTCATGACCGATCAGATAGCCACAACGCTGCCCGTATTCCATGACCGCGACTGCGACCTATCGATCATCCGCGTCAAGCGCGTCGCCGTCATCGGCTACGGCAGCCAGGGCCGGACCCATGCGTTGAACCTCCGCGACTCCGGCGTCGGCGACATCGTCGTCGGCCTGAAGGCCGGCTCGGCGACCCGGGCGAAGGCCGAGGCTGACGGTTTCCCCATCCTGACCGCCGGCGAGGCCGCGGCCGGTGCCGACGTCGTCGCCGTCATGGTTTCGGATGAGGCCCACCGTGACCTGTGGCGCGACGAACTGGCCCCGGCGATGAAGCCCGGCGCGGCCCTTATCTTTGCCCATGGCCTTTCGGTCCGGTTCGGTCTGGTTCAACCGCGCGCGGATCTCGACGTCATTCTCGCCTCGCCCAAGGGAATCGGCCCGCGCATCCGCGATCTCTATGTCGAAGGGCAGGGGGTCTTCGCCCTGTTCGGGGTGCATCAGGACGCGACCGGCGGGGCCCATGCCCTGGGCCTGTCCTATGCCGCCGCCCTGGGCTGTGGCCGCAAGGGTATTCTCGAGACCACCTTCGCCGCCGAATGCGAAAGCGATCTGTTCGGCGAACAGGTGGTGCTGTGCGGCGGGGTCGGCGAACTCATCGACACGGCCTTCATGAAACTGGTCAAGGCCGGCTATCCGCCCGAGGTCGCCTGGTTCGAATGCTTCTACGAGGTCAAGCTGGTCACCGACCTGATGTTCGAGCGCGGCATCGCCGGGGCCTTCGCCAAGATCTCCAACACGGCCGAATACGGGGCCTATCTGACCGGTCCCCGGATCATCGGCGAGCCCTCGCGCGCGGCGATGGACGATGTCCTGACCGAGGTCCGCGACGGCTCTTTCGTGAAGCGGTTGATGGCCGACTACGACGCCGGCTCGCCCGACCTGCTGGCTCGCCGCAAGGCGCTCGGCGACCGCACCATCGAAGCGGTCGGGGCGCATCTGAATGCCGTGGCGGCAAGGGCGGTGGATTGAGGCCGGGGTGCCTCGGGCCCCGCAGGGCGGTCTCTTCTTTCCGCGGAAAGATGGTCGGAGTGAGAGGATTCGAACCTCCGACCCCTGCGTCCCGAACGCAGTGCTCTACCAGGCTGAGCCACACTCCGACTTGAGGAGGGGGCTTATAGCCACGGCCTTTCGCGCCCGCAAGCGCCGTTTCACGGTCCGGGAAAATAGTCTCGAAACCGGTTCTTGCATCGCCCGCGGCCTTCGCGTATCTCGACCGCCTTCCGGCGCTTCGGCCCCGGATGCGCCGGACCTGCTGGGGAATGGTGTAATGGTAACACTCCGGTTTTTGGTACCGTCATTCAAGGTTCGAGTCCTTGTTCCCCAGCCATCCGCCTCCCCTGACATCACGCGAGACCTGCGTCCGGGATTGACGGAGGCCGTGCTGGCGTCTGCGATCGCCGGATCCAAGCTCAGGCACCTCGTCGGACGTTTCTGACGGCTGTCCGGATCGGGCCGCCTGGTGAGATCCGAAGGTCCCGGGTGCCGAGTGGAGTCGGCCACGGTTTCAATCCACCGGTGCATTTTCTCCGTCGTCGTACGCTCGCGCGTTGAAAAGCACGGGATTGTCCTGACAGGGCGAACCAATTCGGCCGGCACGCGTTCGACTGTCCGCTAACGGACACAGCTCTTGTAAGGGGCCGGTTCGCGGGGGGTGTTGCGTGTCGAATCTACCTGACCTTCGGGTCATGATCGTCGAAGACCAGGCCCTGCTCGCCATGGAGCTGGAACTGGTGCTGGGAGAGTGCGGCTGCGATATCGTGGGCTGCGCCATGGACAGGTCCGGAGCCTTCGCGATCGCCGAGCGGGAACGGCCTGAGCTGGCCCTGATCGACCTCAACCTGCTGGACGGCCTGACCGGCCCGGAGATCGGCCGGCGGATGGTCGATGAGTTCGGCTGCGCCGTCGTCTTCCTGACCGCCAATCCTGAACAGATTCCCGAAGGCTTCGCCGGCGCTCTGGGGGCGGTCTCAAAGCCGTTCGATGAGGCGACCATCTGCGCCGTGATCGCTTTCGCACGCCAATTGATCCAGCATCGGACCCTCGGCGAGCCGCCACGCCGGTTTCGTCTGGCCCCATGGCTGACGCCGCCGGCGGCCACCGTGGTGTCGCAGTAACGTTACGGCCGACGCGGCGCGTGGTGCCTCAAGCCAGCCCGCCGGTCAGATCCAGCCCCGGTGTTCGCGGCGGATCGCCCTCGGGCGCGAGGTCGAGTTGCATCAGGGTGACGTCCAGCCAGCGCTCGAACTTCCATCCGACCTGGCGATAGACGCCCGCCTCGCGGAAACCCAGCGAGCGGTGAAGTGCGATCGAGGCGGCGCTGGTGTCGCTGTCGCTGACGGCACCGATGATGTGCCGCAGGCCCATCTCGCGGCTCCGTTCGATCAGGGCGATCAACAGGGCACGACCCACACCATGACCGCGCGCCGTCTCCTCGACATAGATCGAGCCCTCGACTCCGTAGCGATAGGCCGGACGCGGTCGGAACGGCGAGGCATAGGCATAGCCGGCAAAGCGGCCATCGACCTCGGCGACCAGCCACGGCAGGCCGTGACCCTTCACGGCTGCGAAACGGCGGGACATCTCGTCCAGGGTTGGTGGCGAGGTCTCGAACGTCGCTGTCCCGCCTTCGACCTCTCGTCCGTACAGGGCCGTGATGGCCCTAAGGTCATTGGCTTCGGCGTTTCGGAGCACAGGGATCATGGAACGGTCGCGTGGATCAGGCGCGCTCCCAGCCCTTGTCGATGGCCCAGACCGCGAAGGCATAGTCGTGGGCGACCTCCTTCAGATAGTCGAACCGGCCCGATGCCCCCCCGTGGCCGGCTTCCATGTTGATCTTCAGCAGGATCGGCTTGCCCGAGGTCGTGGCCGGCCGCAGCTTCGCCACCCATTTCTCCGGTTCCCAGTACGTCACCCGGGGATCGGACAGACCGCCCGTCGCCAGCACCGCCGGATAGGCCATCGGCCCGACCTGATCATACGGGCTGTAGCTCATCATATAGTCGTAGGCCTCGGGATCCTCGATCGGATTGCCCCACTCGGGCCATTCGGGCGGCGTCAGCGGCAGGCTGGTGTCGCTCATGGTGTTGATCACATCCACGAAAGGCACTTGGCCGATGACGCCGGCCCACAGATCGGGCCGCATATTGTTGACCGCCCCCATCAGCAGGCCGCCGGCGGAACCGCCCTGGGCCACGATATGCCCGGCCTTGCCGTGGCCGCTCGCGATCAGATGCTCGGCGGCGGCGATGAAGTCGGTGAAGGTGTTCTTCTTGGTGGCCCGACGGGCGTTCAGGAACCAGCCCCAGCCCTTGTCCGACCCGCCCCGGATGTGGGCGATGGCGTAGATCCAGCCGCGGTCGACCAGCGACAGACGGTTGGTCGAGAAGCTCGCGGCCATCGGGATCCCGTACGAGCCGTAGCCGTAGAGCAGCAGCGGGGCCGAGCCGTCGACCGGCGTGGACTTGCGGCGCAACACGGTCACCGGCACCAGCTCGCCATCGGCGGTCGGGGCGTTCAGCCGTTCGACCACATAGTCGGACGGATCATGTCCGGACGGCACCTCCTGCACCTTGCGCAGGGTGCGCTGGCGGGTCGCCAGGTCGTAGTCATAGGTCGAGGTTGGTGTGGACGGCGAGTTGTAGCCATAGCGCATGACCGTGGTGTCGAACTCCGAGGCCCCGCCCAGCGACAGGGAGTAGGCGGGTTCATCCACCGCGATCTCGTGTTCGGTGCCTGAGCGGTCGCGGATGACGATCTTCGTATTGGCGTCGGCGCGTTCCTGACGGCCCACATAGTCCTTCACCAGCGCCACGCCCTCGATGTAGCGGCCCGGTGTATGCTGAACGAGGTCGGTCCAATAGGTCTTGCCGGGGGTTGCTGTCGGGGCCTCGACGATCTTGAAGTCGACCGCGTCATCGGCGTTGGTGCGGATGACCCAGCGGTCACCCCAGTGATCGGCGTCATACAGTCGGCCGACCTGACGCGGTTCCAGAACGACCGGCGTCGCGGTCGGCGTGGCCGCCGGGATGACGCGCGCTTCCGAGGTCTCCTGATTGGCGATCGAGATCCGGATGAAGGCGTCATCGGCGGTGCGGCCGACGCTGATGAACATGCCGTCGTCGGCTTCCTCATAGACCAGGCTGGTCTCGCCGCCGCGCGCGGGCCGACGGAAGATCTTGTCCGGCCGTCCGTTGTCGTCGCGGTTGGTCCAGAAGATCCACTGGTTGTCGGGGGAGAAGGTGAAGTCGCCCACGGCCGAGCCGATCGGATCGGGCAGGACCGCGCCGGTCGCCAGGTCCTTGATATCGATGTTGTGCACCTCGGACCCCTGGGCGTCCTCTGCGTAGGCGAACAGGGCGTGGTCGGGACTGTGGTCCGCCGCCGAGACTTCGGAATAGGCCTTGCCCTCCGCCAGGGCGTTCGCGTCAAGCAGCAACTGGCCTGCGCCACCCGCCCGGGGCTTTCGCATGTAACGCGGATGCTGGTCGCCGGTCCGGTACTCGACGTAATACTCCCAAGGGCCGTCAGGCGAGGGGACCGAGCTGTCCGCCTCCTTGATCCGCCCCTTCATCTCCTCGAACATCGCCGCCTGCAGCGGCAGGGTCGAGGCCATCATCGCCTCGCGATAGGCATTCTCGGCATCGAGATGCGCCTTCACGTCGGCCTTGATGACCGTCGGGTCGCGCAGGACGGTCTGCCAGTTGTCGTCCTTCATCCACTGATAGTCGTCGGTGCGCACGCGCCCCAGCTGTTCGATGGTCACCGGTATCTTTCTGGCGACGGGCGGGACGGGCGTACCTTGGGGCATCGAGGCTCCGGTTGTTCGGGCTTGGGCGGGAAGGGCCGTCGCGGCCAGGACTGCGGCGGACGTGGCGAGCAGATCGCGGCGGTTCATCGAAAGGCCCCTGAAATGAGCCCGGACCTTGTGCGCGCGGGCGACCCGCCGTCAAATGAACAAATGCCGCTGTCCCGATAGGACGATGTTCGAACTTCAGACCCCGCCAGAACCGGTTCAGGACCCGACGCCCCTGGCGGGGCTCGTATTGCCGTCGTGGGACCTGACGGTTGGCCTGATCAACGCCACGGTGCAGATCGACCAGATGAATGGCGACGGCACCCGTCGGGTGGGCACGGCCTTCCTGATTGATGCCCCGCGACCGAACGGCGAACCGCGCACGGTTCTGGTGACCGCCAACCACGTTCTGGGCGGCATGCCGGCCGCCGAGGCCCGGGTCGGCTGGAGGGTCGAGAGTCCGGAAGGGGGCTGGCGCTTCTCGCCCGAGCCACTGCGCATCCGCGATTGAGCTGTTCACACTGGGTTTTCCGCGGGGCTATGCTTCGAATACGGCGGGGTTTCCCATCCTGCGCGTCGGTAGGGTCGCGTCCTGGCCGCTGACGCCTGTAGACAAATTTCCGGTCTTTCTACTTGATTTTCCAGTCTTTCCCGGAAACTCAGGCGGCCCCGTTTTCTGGACGCCATCGGCGCGCAAGTTGCCGGGGACGATTCAGCCTGATCATCCGTTCATCGCCGGCGTCCTGACGTCCGAGGTGCGACCGTCGGACGAGCCCCTGGGGATCGGACTGGTCGCGCACGCTGTTTATGTGAGGGAAGCGATTGCCCTGATGGATGCGGAGGAGCGTTCTGCGGCAGGACGATAGCCGTGCCTCTCAACATGGACACGGAATGCGCATAAGATATATTATGTGAAATGATATCTCGATCTTCAGGCCTCGATCAACCCGGCACGCCCCGGGCATAGATCGGGTTGGCGTAGATCCAGGTCATCTCGCGATCGGCCCCGAACGCGGTCGGAACCATCGTCGTGACCTCAACCCTGTAAACCCCCGGCCGGTCGTCCACATAGTGGTAGACGCGCTGTCCCGCCGCAGACTGCGCGACTTCGATCCCGTTACGCAGGACACGCACGACCGCTCCCAGCTTCCGGCCGTTCGCCGGCAGCTCCACCGTGTAACGCGTTCCGGGCGCGACGCGGATCTCGTCACCCATCCAGGCGACGGAATCGCGATTGCTCGCCTTGAACATGAACCCGGTGGAATCGCCGAGAACATCCACCGCCACATACAGATGCCCGGCCCGGATCGCGCCGTACACAAGGGCCGAATCGGCGGTGAACTCACCCGAAAACGGCCTGGCCGAAACGATGTGGTTGCGAGCGATCCGCATGACGTCCTCCGCCGGCGGAAAGACCATCTTCTCTTCGCCCCAAAGCTCGACGGCCTGGTGAAGATCAGCGGCGTAGAGGCCGACGAACCGGCGCTGCTGGGTGATCCGGTCCCACATGCGGAGCGCGGGCTCGGCCTTGGTGCCCAGTTCGAGATAGCCCGCCATCCGGTTGACGGGCAGCATGGCAACAGCTGCCAGCTTGGCTTCCAGCGGTGCGGCGTAGAACTGGACTGCCAGATCTAGGATTTCGATACCGTCGATGACCGTCCTGTGCCTTGATCGCATGCAGATAGGCCGATGTGGGGACTTCCCCCTTGTCGGGTGCGGTCGTTATGCTCATCCCGAGCAGGTGCCCTTCAGGTCGGGCGTTTTCGACGCCGGTCAGCATCAGGACGCCGTCGCGCCAGCCCTGTTTGCCGTCCCCGACGGCTTTCAGGGTCTCGTGATCGGTAACGACCAGGAACCGGATTCCCTGGTCGCCCGCGACCCGGGCCAGGTCTTCATAGGTTCCGGTGGCATCGTCCGAATAGGTCGTGTGGACGTGAACCAGTCCCGCGTAGTCATAGTGCCCGCCGTCGGTCGTCGATCCGACATATCCGACAGAGCGGCTGGCCAGCGACGCCGTGCGGGCGCTTCCGATCAGGGGAACAGCGGCGAGAAGAAGAGCCGTGATCAGGACCGCGAATGCGCGGGGGCGACCTCGAAGCATCCGGTGCCCTGACCGGACGCGCTCCGTCACGGACCGAATCTGAAGCATGCCCAACCCCCTGCCCGATGCGGCGCAGGTCTACGGTCAAGCTGTTACAGGGCAGCCACACGGGGACGACCGGGCGGTGAACCTCTTGTGTCGAATGTCATGTTCAGGCGAGAGGCTTCCGGTCCTGCAGACGCGCCGCCAGACTGGACGTGTCCCAGCGCGCGCCGCCCATGGCCTGAACCTCGGAATAGAACTGATCCACCAAGGCCGTCAGCGCCAGATGCGCACCGTTGGAACGGGCTTCATCCAGCACCAGACCCAGATCCTTGCGCATCCAGTCGACCGCAAAGCCGAACTCGAACTGTCCCTCGGCCATGGTTTTCCAGCGGTTGTCCATCTGCCAGGACTGGGCTGCACCCTTGGAAATGGCATCATAGGTCGCGGTGGTATCGAGGCCGGCGACCTCGGCGAAATGAACCGCCTCGGCGAGGCCCTGGACGACCCCGGCGATGGCGATCTGGTTGACCATCTTGGTCAGCTGGCCGGATCCGGACGGCCCCATGTGTTTGACCGCCTTCGAATAGGCCATCAGCGCCGGTTCGACTCGCGCCAGCGCAGCCGCGTCGCCACCCGCCATGACGCTGAGTTGGCCATTCTCCGCCCCGGCCTGTCCGCCGGACACCGGAGCGTCGATGAACTGGCGGCCATCTTCCGCCGCCAGCGCGGCCATCTCCCGCGCAACCCGGGCCGAAGTGGTCGTGTGGTCGACGATGACCGCGCCTGCACCCAGATGCGACAACGCCTCGCTGACGACCTGCCGGACGTCCTCGTCGTTCCCGACGCAAAGGATGAACAGCTCCGCCCCGTCCGCGGCCTCCGCGATCCTCGCCGCGAACCGGCCACCGTGGGCGGCGGCCCACGTCCTGGCCTTGTCAGGGCTGCGATTGAAGCCCGTGACGTCATGCCCTGCATGAACCAGATGCCGTGCCATCGGGCCGCCCATGACGCCGAGACCTGCAAAGCCGATCTTCATGCCTCGGGCTCCAGGGCGACGCCGTAGCGGCCGCGATAATAGGTCAGGGCCGCGCCGGGCCGCGTCTCGAACCGCTCCACGGCACCGACGACGACCAGATGGTCGCCCAGAACGATCCGGTCGGCCGCGACACACTCAAGTCGGGTTAGGGCATTCATCAAACGCGGCGGTTCAGGACTCTGGCTGTCGAACTCGTCGGACGAAAGCCGGCATACCCCCCAGGCGAAACGGTCCGACATCTCCCGGTCCTCGACCGGCAGCATGTGGATGGCGAATCGTTCCGCGGCGGCGAAGGCGTCATGACGATCCGACCCCCGGTCCAGGCACCAGAGAACCAGCGGCGGGTCGAGCGACACCGAGGTGAAGGAGTTGACCGTGATGCCGTAGGGCCCCTCCTCCGTATGCGCCGTGACGACGCAGACGCCGGTCGCGAAACCGCCCAGCGCACGGCGATAGGCCGGGATATCAAAGACAGGATCTGATGGGGTGCTCACGGAGCGACGACTAGGCGACGCCTCGCGTCGGAGCAAGGCCCGGCCGCATGGGAAACGTGGCATTAACCCTGCGGCGTCCATCGTTGCTTCGTGTTTTACCGCCGAGGCCGCGTCCGATGTCCATGAGCGATCGTCCGATCGTCATCAAGAAGGTCAAGAAGGTCATGGGCGGCGGCCACCATGGCGGTGCCTGGAAGGTAGCCTACGCCGACTTCGTCACCGCGATGATGGCCTTCTTCCTGCTCATGTGGCTGATCAACACGACCGATCCGGAACAGAAGCGCGGCATTGCGGAGTATTTCGCGCCGGCCAGTGTGTCGCAGACGACGTCGGGTTCGGGCGGCATCCTGGGCGGTACGTCGCTGGGCGACGACGGGGCAAAGGGGGCCGGATCGCAGTCCGTGATGAGCCAGCTCTCGCCCGAGGCTCCGCCGGATGCGCCCCAGGACGCCGGCCAGAGCCAGAACCTCGCCGCTGCCAGCGACGCCGCCCTGGAGGAGGAAGTCGCCCGGCGCGAAGCCGCCGAATTCTCGTCGGCCGCCGAATCACTTCGCCAGGCCATGCAGGCGATGCCCGAACTGGCCGAGCTGTCGAAACAGTTGATCATCGACCAGACGCCCGAGGGCCTGCGCATCCAGCTGGTCGACCAGGAAGGCCGCTCGATGTTCGAACAGAACTCGGCGCGCCCGAATCCGCGGGCCCAGCTGCTGCTGCGGACCATCTCGAAAGTCATCACCCAGTTGCCCAACCGGATTTCCGTGACGGGCCACACCTCGGCTGCGCCCGGTTCCAGCCGGGCCACCGGCCCCAATGACTGGACCCTGTCGTCGGCCCGCGCCAATGCGTCGCGGTTGATCCTTCAGGCGGCCGGGGTCGACGGGGATCGGGTCTATCAGGTCTCGGGCAAGGCCGGGTCCGATCCGCTCTATCCCGACGATCCGACCCTGGCCGGCAACCGGCGGATCGCCATCGTGCTGCTGCGGGAAGCACCGGTCCTGCCGACGGACACCAGCCTGTGAGGGTTCGCCCCGCACCTCCGTGTGGGGCGAACGGGCTTGCCCCCGGGGCCGACGCGGGCGCAAATCATGTCATGAGCATGCGGCTGCCCCCCTGTCGGCGAAATTGGATGCGGACCTGACGCCGTGACCTTTGTTCCGCAGCGCCAGCTTCGCTTCTACATGACCTCGGTGGCCCCCTGCCCGTACCTGCCGGGGCAGACCGAGCGGAAGGTGTTCGCCAACCTGCCCTTCAGTGAAGGCGCCCATGTCAATGATGAGCTGACCCAGGCCGGCTTCCGCCGCAGCCAGAACATCGCCTATCGACCGGCATGCGAAGCGTGCGACGCCTGCGTTTCCGTGCGGCTGCCGGTGCCGGAGTTCGCCTTCTCGCGCTCCCAGCGCAAGGTGCTGAAACGCAACGCCGACCTGTCACGCGATCTGGTGGAGGCCGAGGCGACGACCGAGCAGTTCGACCTGCTGCGCCGGTATCTGCACGGCCGCCATCCGGGCGGCGGCATGAGCGGCATGAGCTGGCTCGACTACGTCGCCATGGTCGAGGACACAGCCGTCCGTACCCACCTGATCGAATACCGCCTGCCCTCTTCCGACGGCGGACCGGGCGATCTGGTGGGCGTTTGCCTGACCGACCTGCTCGGGGACGGGCTGTCGATGGTCTACAGCTTCTTCGATCCGGCAATGGAGGCGCGCAGTCTCGGACGGTTCGCCATCCTGGACCATGTGCGCCAGGCGCTGATCGTGAACCTGCCGTTCGTCTACCTCGGCTACTGGGTCAGGGGTTCGCGCAAGATGGACTACAAGGCCGACTTCCGGCCGATGGAACAGCTGACCCGGCTGGGTTGGGAACGGCTGCTGGATCAGCCGGCCGCGGGCACGGACGTGTCGTAGCCCGAAGGTCCGGAGCCTATCCGGTCTCCGGATCACGCCCCCGGATCAATTCCGCCCCCGAACTTCACCAGGGCATCGATGCGCTTCTGGATCGGCGGGTGGGTAGCGAACAGGCCTTCGAGGCCGACACCATTCGGCTGGTTGTCGAGGAACAGCTGCTGCAGTTCGTCCGGCCCCTTGAGCGAAGACCGGCCCTCGACCTTGCGCAGGGCCGAGATCATGGCGTCGGGGTTCTTGGTCAGCTCGACCGCGCCGGCATCGGCGACATATTCCCGGGTCCGCGACAGCATCATGCGGATGACGATGGCGAGAGCGAAGCCGACCGCGGCAAAGGCCAGGCCGATCAGGATCAGCGGCAGGGCGTTCTTGTTGTCGCGGCGGCCGCCGCCACGCGAGTACAGCAGGCCCCGGAAGACCAGTTCGGCGATGACGCTGATGATCCCCGCGAAGATCGAGGCGATCACCATGGTCCGCACATCCTTGTTGATGATGTGCGTCAGCTCGTGGGCCAGAACCGCCTCCAGCTCGTCCCGGGTCAGGGTCTGAACCAGCCCGCGGGTAACGGTCACGCTGTACTGGCCCTCGTGCAGGCCGGTGGCGAAGGCGTTCAGGCTGTCGTTGTCGATCACGCGCAGGGTTGGCGTGCGAAGTCCGCGCGAGATCGCGAGGTTTTCCAGCAGGTTGTAGAGGTCCGGCTCAGACTTCCTCTCAACCTTCCGCGCGCCGGTCATGAGGTCGATCATGGTCTGGCTGCCGAAGTAGGAGATGGCGAACCAGATGCCGGCCACGCCGAGCGCCAAGGGCACGGTGCCGCCCAGCCATGACGCCGCCAGCGCCATGTCGTCGCCGAGCCCCCTGCCCGTTCCCGGCAGGAAGCCGATCCCCATCAGGATCAGCTGGACGCCGTAGATGATGCCGATCATCAGCACGGGGAAGCCGGCCAGCAGCAGCAGCGAGCGGGTATTATTCGCCCATATATGGGTCTGGAGCCCGACGGCACCCATCAATTCAGCCCCTTACGCCGTGAAGCTGACCTTGGGCGGGGCGGCGGTCAGGGTGGCGCGCTCGCCCTCGCCCACATCGAAGAAGGGCTTGTCTGCGCTGAAGCCGACCATGCCGGCGAACAGAACGGTCGGAAACTGGCGGCGGACGGCGTTGAACTCGGAGACCGCGTTGTTGAAGAAGCGGCGGGCGGCAGCCAGCTTGTTCTCGATGTCCGACAGCTCGCGCTGCAGCTCGAGATAGTTGGTGTTGGCCTTGAGGTCCGGATAGGCCTCGGCGACGGCGAACAGGCGACCCAGCGACGCCGTGAGCATGTTCTCGGCCTCGACCTTGTCGTTGACCGAGGTGGCCCCGGCGGCGGCGGCGCGAGCCTGGGTGACGGCGTCGAGCGTGCCACGCTCGTGCGAGGCATAGCCCTTCACGGTCTCGACCAGATTGGGGATCAGGTCCTGGCGCTGCTTCAGCTGCACGTCGATGTCGGCGAACGACTGGTCGGCGCGCTGATCCAGGGCGACCAGCCTGTTGTAGGCGCCGACGATGACGAACAGCACCACGGCGACGATGACGGCGATGACGATCAGAGTGGTCAGCATGGCGCTCTCCAACGTGCGCGCGATTGCGCAGGACAGGCTATCGCGACTTGCGGCTGCTCATGTAATGAATTCGTGGACACCTTGGCGAAGCACGGAATCTGGAAATGGCCTGGATCAGCGTCGGTCTTGCAACTCTGCACATTCTCCAGGCCGCCCCCGCCTCGGACGAGAGGGCGCGCTATGATCGTGCGGTCGAATGCGCCGGGATCCTCTCGGCCACAGCCCTGCTTCGGGAGGCCACGGGCGACGCCGCCGCCGCGGACGCTCGCGATAAGGCCAACGGTCTTGTCAGTTTCGCCTATGGCCGATCCAGACAGCTTGCCGTCCCGCCGAGTGAATATTTCGCCGCGCTCGAATCCGCCGCCCAGACCGCCGTTCGGCCGCTCAGAGGCGTCGAGGACCTGGACGCTGTCCGGGCGACATTGACCCGCATGGAACCGGCGATTGCGGGGTGCGAGGCGTTCGGCGCCGAGCTCGCCGCGCAGCTGGCGGCTAGCGGAACTTCCTGAGGCCGCGGGGGCCCTGCCGCCCGGCTCCGGCGCGTTTGCCGAGCCAGTCCTTCCAGTCGGGCCAGTTGCGTCGGCGCGCCCCGCCGTCGACCCATTCGGGACCGTGGGCGCTGTCGAAGACGGCGACGTCGGCGAGGCCGCCCTGTTTGTAGCCCTGCAGCTTTACCCCCTTGCCGCGGCCCATTTTGGGCAGCTCGGCGATGGGGAAGATCAGCGCCTTGATGTTGTCGCCGATGGCCGCGACGTGATCGCCGGTGACGCGCAGGGCGGCCAGCATCTCGCCGTTCAGCACCTGTTTGCCGCCGCGCTTCTGGGCCAGCAACTCGTCTTCCGGGGCGACGAAGCCGTAGCCGGCTTTCGAGGCGATCAGCAGCTTTCCGCCGGGCTGGTGCATCAGCAGGTTCACGATCCCGGCCTTTTCGTCGAGTTCGATCATCAGGCGCAGTGGCTCGCCGTGACCCCGGCCCGAGGCCAGCTTGTCGGCCCCGACGGTGAAGATGCGGCCGTCGGACGCGGCCACCAGCAGCTTGTCGGTCGTATAGCCGGGGACCAGGAAGGCGAGACTGTCGCCCTCCTTGAACTTCAGCTCGGACGGATCCTCGACCTTGCCCTTGGCCGCCCGGATCCAGCCGCGTTCGGACAGGATGACGGTGATGGCCTCGCGCGGAATGAAGGCCTCGACCGAGGCGAAGGCGGCGGTGTCGACGGCTTCGGCAATGGTCGTCCGGCGCGGCGAGACCAGGGCTTTGCGCACGGCCTCGAGGTCCTTGCCGACCTGTTTCCACTGTTTGACCGGCGAGGATGAGAGCGACTGCAGCGCAGCAAGTTCATCGGCCAGTGCCTTGTATTCCTTCTCGATCGTCATTTCCTCGATCCGCGCCAGCTGACGCAGTCGGGTGTCGAGGATGAAGTCGGCCTGGAGTTCGGAGAGACCGAACCGGGCGATCAGCACGGCCTTGGGCTGTTCCTCCTCGCGAACGATGCGGATGACCTCGTCGAGGTTGAGGAAGACGATCCGCAGCCCTTCCAGCAGGTGCAGCCGTTTCTCGACCCGGTCGATGCGCCACCCTGCCCGACGAACGAGCACCTCGCGTCGGTGATCGAGGAAGGCCTGCAGGCAGGCTTTCAGTCCCATGACCCGCGGGGTGCCGCTGGCGTCCAGGACGTTCATATTGACCGGGAACCGGATCTCGAGATCGGAAAGCTTGAACAGGCTTTCCATAAGGACTTCAGGCTCTACCGTCCGTGACTTCGGCTCCAGTACCAGCCGGATGTCCTCGGCCGACTCGTCGCGGACGTCGCCCAGCAGCGGGGCCTTCTTGTGCTCGATCAGGTCGGCGAGGTCGGCAATAAGCTTGGATTTTCCGACCTGGTAGGGCATCTCGGTGACGATGATGCGCCAGACACCGCGGCCGAGGTCCTCGGTCTCCCAGCGGGCGCGCAGACGGACACCACCGCGTCCGGTCTCATAGGCCTCGAGGATGGCGGCATGCCCTTCGACGGCCACGCCGCCGGTGGGGAAGTCAGGGCCCGGCACGATCTGCGCCAGCTCGGCGGTCGTGGCATCCGGCCGCTCGAGCAGCAGGTGGCAGGCGTCGATCAGTTCGCCGACATTGTGCGGCGGGATCGAGGTGGCCATGCCCACGGCGATGCCCGACGAGCCATTGGCCAGCAGGTTGGGGAAGCCGGCGGGCAGGACGATCGGTTCCTCGTCCTGATCGTCATAGGTGGCCTTGAAGTCCACCGAGTCCTGGTCGATGCCCTCCATCAGCAGCACGGCGGCCGCCGTCAGCTTGCACTCGGTGTAGCGCATGGCCGCGGCGTTATCGCCGTCGATATTGCCGAAATTGCCCTGGCCGTCGACCAGCGGATAGCGCTGCGAGAAGTCCTGCGCCAGCCGCACCAGGGCGTCATAGATCGAGGCGTCGCCGTGCGGATGATAGCCGCCCATGACCTCGCCGACGACCTTGGCGCATTTTCGCGCCGCCGCCTGCGGGTTCAGCCGCATCTGGTGCATGGCGTACATGATGCGCCGGTGCACGGGCTTGAAGCCGTCACGCACGTCCGGCAGGGCGCGGTTGGTGATGGTCGACAGCGCATAGGCCAGATAGCGGCGCGAAAGCGCCTCGCTCATCGGCTCGTCTACGATGCGTCCGCCTTCCGGCGGCGGGGTGTGAAGGGTCATGGGGTCCGAATCGGCGGTCTGGGGTGTCGAGTCTAGCGCCTAAAGACGCCCCTGCTCGCGCAGCTTGTCCACCATCCACACCCGCGCGGGCGGAATGGGCCTGTTCTGGGGGTGGAAGACGAACTGTTCGAGGAAATGACCGGTCAGGTCGAGGCCGGAGCCGACGTCGCCTTCGCCCAGCCCCGCCTGCCCGCCCAGCATGAACGGCGGCAGCTTCAGCAGCTTGTCGGCATAGGGCCGGCCGGCGTCGCGGCTGACGGCGCGACCGGTGCGCGGACTGACCCAGATCAGGTCGTCCATGGACCCGGTCACCGCGCAGCGCGACAGGTCCAGGCCGAAGCCAAGGTCTTCCAGCAAGCCCGCCTCGAAGCGTACGAAGATGGCGGGCCAGACCTCCGGCAGGGCGAAGGCCGACATCAGGGCCTCGAAGGCCAGAAAGGCCCCCGGATGCGGCTCGCGCTCGGGCAGCGCTCCCTGCGCCACTGAAGCGGCGGCAGCCAGCCCGGTCAAAGCCATCGGGTCATCGAACAGGGCACTGGGTCCCTCCCCCACCGGCTCCAGCCGGGCCGAGCCGAGATGGTCGGAGGTCCGGGCCCGGTAGTCCGCCGTGACCCGCGCCCCGGCCTGGAGGAAGGGCTTCATCTTGCGGGAGGCCCCGCCGGCGACATAGGCGGAGCGGCGACCGTGTTCCTCGGTCAGCAGTTCGACCACGACGCCGGTGTCGCCATGGGCGCGGGCGGACAGGACAAAGGCGTCGTCAGTGAAATCCATGTGTCGGTGTTAGCGGTCGTGATCGGTGTTGGCCATACGTTCCGGCCCGACTGCCCTACTCCGCCTTGATCGCGGCGACGACGGCGGCGGCCCTGTCGTTAGGGACGGCGAAGCTGAGGACGTACTGCTCGATCTTCCAGCCGCCGTCTGTCAGACGCAGGACGCCCGAGCCGCGTGTCTGGCCATAGGTGGCATTCGCCAGTTCCTCGTCGAACCAGGCGACGCAGCGGCAGTCGATCGGGGCGATGGTGATGACGCGGGCGCTTGGCATGTAGGTCCAACCCCGGCCCCGCGCGAAATACGGCTCCACATAGGCGCGGAATTCCGGTAGCGACCAGCGCTCGGTCGCGTCCGTGCCTATGAACCGGGCGTCCGGGGTGAACAGGCCGAAATAAGCCGTTGTGTCAGCCGCGGTGGATGCGGCGTTCAGACGGTCCAGCACGGCCGCGATTTCGGCCTCGGCGGGATCCGGAGCCGTCTGCAGACCAAGGGCGGCGACGGTGGCGAGCAGCAGGGACATGGAACCTCCGGGAACGGCAAAGCCCGACGCTAGTCCTCTGGCGCGCTTTCGGGAACCGGATAGGTTGAGGGTTTGAGTACCCTGGCCAGCGCCAGCAGATTGCGCGCGGCATTGCGCCCGACGCGGTCCGACCAGTCGTGGCCCTGATCGGTCTCGACATAGTCCGGGCCCGGTCCCGGCCCGAGGTGCCAGTAGGTCCAGCTCTGGCCCGGGATGGTGAAGCCCATGTCGATCAGGCCCTGACAGACGGTGGCGACGATATTGTGGGCCCCGTCCTCGTTCCCGGTGACGACGACACCGGCGACCTTGCCGAAGGCGACCGGGCGGCCGGCCTTGTCGAACTCGGCGAACAGGGCGTCCATCCGTTCCAAGGCGCGCAGGCAGACGCTGGACATCTGGCCCAGCCAGGTCGGGGTGGCGAAGACCACGATGTTGGCGGCCATGATCTTCGCGTGGACCGCGGGCCAGTCGTCACCCTTGCCTTCGTCGGTCCTGATCCCGGGCTTCAGGTTCAGATCCACCAGCCGGATCATCTCGACCTCGGCCCCGCCCTTTTCGAGTTCGGCGATCACGACCCTGGCCAGGGCCTCGGTGCTCGAGGTCGCCGGCGACGGCTTGAGGGTGCAGTTCAGGATCAGGGCCTTCATGGGCGGTCGCTCCAGCATGAGACGGACCAACCCCCGGGAGGGTGATCGCGTTCCACCCGACGAACGACCGGGGGCCGGGTCATTTAACCGGATGGTTGACAACAGATCGAAGCCCAGCCATTTAACTGAGCAGTTACATACGAAGCGATCCGATGCAGACCGACCCCCTCAGCGCCAAATTCGCCGCCCTGGCAGACCCGACCCGTCGGGCCATCCTGGCCCGGCTGTGCGAGGGTGAGGCCAGCGTCAACGATCTGGCCCAGCCCTTCGACATCAGCCTGCCCGCTGTGTCGAAACATCTGAAGGTGCTGGAAAAGGCCGGTCTGATCAGCCGCGGCCGCGAGGCGCAGTGGCGCCCCGCCCGCCTCGAGCCGATGGGCATGAAGGGCGTTGCTGACTGGCTCGAACACTATCGCCGGTACTGGGACGCCAGCTTCGACCGCCTCGACTCTTATCTGAAGAAAATCCAGAAGGGAGACCCCGATGGCCCACGAAACTGACAACCCCTGCTATGCGCCGGGAACGCCGAACGGGTTTGATCTGACCCTCAGTCGCCATTTCGAGGCACCGCCGGAGACGGTGTGGCAGGCCTGGACGACGCCGGACCTGCTGAAACAGTGGTACTGCCCGAAGCCCTGGTACGTCTCGGAGGCGGTGATCGATCCGCGTCCGGGTGGCGTCTTCAATACGGTGATGAAGGGCCCGGACGGCGAGGTCATGCCGAATTCGGGTGTGATCCTGGCGATCGAGCCCAATCGCCGGCTGGTCACGACCGACGCCTTGACCCCGGACTGGAAACCGACCGGCCTGCCCTTCATGGTCGGGGAGATCACCCTGACGCCGACGGCGGATGGCGGCACGGACTATGTCGCCGTCGCGCGTCACTGGAATGCGGACACGATGAAACAGCACGAGCAGATGGGCTTCGAGGTCGGCTGGAACGCCGCCGCGGATCAGCTGGCCGAACTGCTCAGGACCCTGTGAGCCAGACCATGATGATGACGGACCCCGGCCAGCCCGAGCTCCCGCCGCTCCTGCCGCACCGGCTGGACATGGAGCGGATCTTCGACGCGCCCCGCGCCCTGGTCTGGGCGGCCTGGACCCGCCCGGAGATGCGCATCCACTGGATGGGGCCGGTCGAATGGCCGATGCTGTCGGGGACCAACGATCTGCGCGTCGGGGGCCTGTGGCGCGCCTGCCTCGGCTCGGCGACGACGGACGAGGTCCTGTGGCAGGGTGGGATGTACCGCGAGGTGATCGAGCCCGAGCGTCTCGTGTTCACCTTCCGCTGGGACGAGAGCCACGAGGACGGGCCGCCCGCCGACACCCTGGTGACCGTGGTCCTGCACGAACTGCCGGACGGCCGCACCCGGATGGTCTTCACCCACGAAGGATTGAAGTCAGAGCGGAGCCTCGAGGGCCACACCCACGGCTGGACCTCGACCTTCGGCCGTCTGAACGACTGGCTGAAACAGGATCACTGAGAGAGGAGACCCGCATGAAGATCGTGACCAGCCTCAGCTTCCCGGGCAATTGCCGTGAAGCGTTCGAGTTTTACGCCCGTGTGCTGGGCGGCGAGATCACCGCTGCCATGCCGTACGGGGATGGACCGCCGGAGATGCCGGTGCCTGCCGGGGTCAGGGACTGGCTGATGCACTGCTGGCTGCAGGTCGGCGACCAGACGCTCATGGGCTCGGACATGCACCCCGACTACACTTCGGACATGCACAAGCCTAGGGACGGCTTTGACGTCACGCTCCACACCGACAGCGTGGAGGAAGGCCGCCGCCTGTTCGAGGGCCTATCGGAAGGTGGCGAGGTCAGGATGCCCTTCGCCGAGAGCTTCTGGTCGCCGGGCTTCGGGGGCTTCACCGACAGGTTCGGCGTGCCGTGGATGATCAATGTCCGGCCGTCTGCCGACTGGCGGCCCGCATCGTAAGGGCCTCTCCGTCTGATGGAACGCCTGCTGAGCTCGCCCGGCTCGTGCCTCAGCGCCCCATCGCCGTCGGAACGTCGTGGCCCAGGGCCTCCGCCATCCCCTGCTGCGACAGCAGGAAGACCGCGTCGCGCTGGTGATAGTTGTTCGACAGGACAATGACGGTGACGTCCTGATCCGGCTGATAGGTCATCAGATTGCGGAACCCGGACCAGCTGCCGGTGTGGAAGATCTGACGGTCCAGGAAGGGCGGCGAGACGCGCTGGCCGATGCTGTTCACGAAGACGCCGAAGCCCCAGTCCCGGCGCTGGCGGCCGCGTTCGGGCGGGGTGTCCGCCGGCGCGTGGTCGGCGATCATCATGGCATGGCTGCGCGGGCTCAGTAGCTGGCCGCGATGCAGCGCCCGCTCCCAGACCAGAAGATCGTCCAGCGTCGAATACAGGGCCCCGGCGGCGAAAATGATGCTGACGTTGGCGTCCGGCTGGGGCGATGGCCCGCCGCCGCCCAGATTGGCGTAACCCATGACAACGCCTGACTGGTCGTCGTCATAGCCGGTGTCAGCCATGCCCAGCGGTTTGAAGAAGGCCTTCCGGAGATAGTCGTGCAACGGCATGCCCGAGGCCTTTTCAACCACGGCCCCCAGCAGGTTATAGCCGGCATTGTCGTAGCGGACCTTGGTTCCGGGCACGAACTGAAGCCGATAGAGTTTTGAATCTTCAGTAAGTTCTTCAGATGTTGCGGGTGTGACCCGGCGGACGCCCCAGCCGGGCCGGGCCATCAGGTCCGGGACGCCCGAGGTATGCGAGAGCAGATGATAGAGCCGGATCGGCTCCCAGGCGGCGGGACACGGCTGGATCCATTTGCACAGCGGATCGTGGGTCGAGAGCACGCCCTCGTCCTGCAGCCTCAGGATGGCGGCGGCGGTGAACTGCTTGCTGACCGAGGCGAGGCGGAAACGCGAGTTCAGCCGCAGGGGGGCACCCGTCCTGCGGTCCGCGAATCCGTGAACCTGCCGGAACAGGACCTGATCGCCGCGCGCGACCAGAACGCCGCCAGTGAACTGGCCCGAGCCACCCCAGCGATCCAGCTGAGCCTTCAGCGCGGGCAGGGTTTCGACCACCTCGAGTGGCGGTCGTGGCGGCAGGGGCCTGGCCTCAGCCTCGACCGAGGCGGGTCGGACGCTGACCCACGCGAACAGCCCGCCCGCCACGATTATGAGGCAGGCCAGGGCGGCGATCACAAGCCGGGGATGCCCCCCGGCGCTTTTCGGGACGTTGAACACCCGTACTAGACGTCGAAATCCAGCCCGAACTGGGCGTAAAGGGCCCGTGAGTCCTGCCATTTCGGGTCGACCTTGACCGTGATGAACAGGTGCACGGGGCGATCGAGCAGCTCGGTCAGCTCCTCGCGCGACTTCTGGCCGATCCATTTCAGCGTCTGGCCGCCCTTGCCCAGCACGATGGGCCGCTGGCTCTCGCGCTCGACATAGATGGTCTGTTCGATCCGGGCCGAGCCGTCGGCCTTGTCCTCGAACGCCGTGGTTTCCACCGCTGCCGAATAGGGCAGTTCCTCGTGGACGCGCAGATAGACCTTCTCGCGCGTGATCTCGGCCGCCAGAACGCGCATCGGCACGTCGGCTGACTGGTCTTCCGGGTAGAGCCAGTGACCCGCCGGCATAGCCCTGGCCAGGCGCTGTTTCAGATCGTCAACGCCGTCGCCGCTGAGCGCCGAAATCATATAGACCTCGGAATAGACACCGGTTTCGAACATGGCTTGCGACAGGGCCAGCAGGGTGTCGCGGCGCATGCCGTCGATCTTGTTCAGGGCCAGGATGACCTGGGTACCGGTCGCCTTCAGATTGGCGATGATGGTCTCGGTATCCTCGGCCGAGCGGCGGTCGGCGGCCTGGCCTTCCTTGCCCTCTGCGGCGATGTGCGACGCCGCGTCGATCAGGTGCACCACCACATCCGCGTCCGACGCACCGCCCCAGGCCGAGGCGACCATGGCGCGATCCAGACGACGGCGGGGTGTGAAGATGCCGGGCGTATCGACCAGCACGATCTGGGCGTTCCCCTCGATGGCTATGCCGCGCACGGGGAAGCGCGTGGTCTGGACCTTCTGGGTGACGATCGAGACCTTGGTTCCGGTCAGGCGGTTGACCAGGGTGGACTTGCCAGCGTTGGGCGCGCCGATGATCGCGGCAAAGCCTGCACTCTGGTTTTCTGTATCGGTCAAATCACGCCTTCACGCTGCAGCAGGCCGATCGCGGCCGCTTTCTCAGCGTCCTGACGCGAACGCCCTTGTGCGGTCAAGGGCGGATGTCCGGCCACGCTGACTTCGACGGTGAACGTCGGGGCGTGATCCGAGCCCTTGCGTTCGACGATACGGTAGACAGGCAAAGGCTTTGCGTGGGCCAGCGCCCACTCCTGCAGGGCCGATTTCGGATTGGTCAGGGATTTGCGCGGTGGCGCAGCCAGTTCGTCCGCCCACGTCCGGTCGAACACGGCCTGCGCGGCCTCGATGCCGCCGTCGAACCAGGCCGCGGCCAGGATCGCCTCCATCGCGTCGCCCAAAACGCCTTCGCGACGGCGACCGCCCTGTTTGGCCTCGCCGGGAGACAGGCGCATGGCGTCGCCGACCCCGATGGCTTCGGCCACGCGGGCGCAGGCGGCCTTGTCGACAAGGGCATGCAGGCGCGACGACATCTCGCCTTCGTCGGCTTCGGGGTAGTCGCGCATCAGCCGGTCGGCGACGAGCAGGCCAAGCACCCGGTCGCCGAGGAACTCCAGCCGCTGGTTGTCAGAGAACAGGCGTCCACGCGCGTCGCGCTCGGCCCCCTCCCCCACGCTGGCGTGGGTCAGGGCGAGATCCAGCAGGGCCGGATCCCTGAACGCGTGACCGAGGCGGCGCGAAAGGGCCCGGACTGCCTCGGCCCGTCGATCTGCCATCAGTGCAGGACGGTGAAGAACCGGCTCGGACGGATGTTCTTAAACCAGCTGACCGGATTCCACAGCGACGCGCCGGGCGTCCATGAGAACAGGATGATATCCGCCTTGCCGATCAGGTTCTCCGCAGGCACGAGGCCCACGCCCTGGGACTGCTCGACGCGGCTGTCGATCGAGTTGTCGCGGTTGTCGCCCATCATGAAGTAATGGCCGGCCGGAACCTCGAACACAGGGGTGTCATCCAGGTCATTGCCGGGACCGAAGTCCTGGATGCTGATCGTCTTGCCCTCTGGCAGGGTCTCGCGCATCCGGACGATCGGCATGCCGTACATATTGGTCACGTCGTCGCCGCTGACCACGACGTCGCGCACGGGCTGGCCGTTAATGTTCAGCACATTGTTGATCATCTGGATCCGGTCGCCCGGCAGGCCGATCAGGCGCTTGATGTAGTCCGTCTTGTTATCGCGCGGCAGCTTGAACACGACGATGTCGCCGCGTTTCGGGGTCTGCCCCAGGATACGGCCATCGAAGATCGGAGGGCTGAACGGGATCGAGTGTTTCGAATAACCGTAGCTCCACTTGGACACGACGATGTAGTCGCCCTCATAGAGGTTGGGCTCCATCGACGCCGACGGGATGGTGAAGGGCTGGAACAGCACGACGCGCAGCACGAAGGCAATCAGCAGGGCGAAGAAGATCGTCTTGATGAACTCGAAGCCCTCGCTGCTGGAGCCGCCACCGGACTTCTTCCTGCTGCCTTTGCCGCGGGCGTAGACCGGGGTCGTGTTGACCTCCTCGAACGGGGCGTCACCGGAGTCGCTCCAGACCGGCGGTTTTGATGCGACGACCACAGCCGCACCAGCGACTGCGGCGGCGACCGGTGCCGCGTGATCGTCGTGGCCGTGCGCGGCAGGCGCTGCGTGCCCGTGGTCGTCATGCCCATGGGCCGGCGCCGCGTGTCCGTGATCATCGTGGCCGTGCGCGTCAGCCGCTGCGTGACCGTGATCGTCGTGGCCGTGGGCCGGAGCGGCGTGTCCGTGATCATCGTGACCATGGGCGGGCGCAGCGTGACCGTGATCGTCGTGGCCGTGCGCGTCAGGCGCTGCGTGGCCATGTTCGTCGTGGCCGTGCGCGGCAGGCGCAGCATGCCCGTGATCATCGTGACCGTGACCCGCGTCATGACCGTGATCGTCGCGCGGCTTGTGCTCGTCGCTCATTGTGACTCTATCCCCCAGCCGCTGTTCGCGGTCATTGCGGCGAAATCGGTATAACGTGATTAAGCTATCGGCAAGGCTTCGATCACCACGAACGCCAGGGCGTAGGGATGCTCGTCGCTGAGCGTCAGATGTATCCAAGGTTCGTGACCGGGTGGTGTCAACCTTTGCAGGTGTTCCGCGGCATGGCCGGTCAGGGCCAGGGTCGGCTGTCCCGAGCGCTGGTTCACCACCCCCATGTCCCGCCAGTAGACGTCCGTGCGCATGCCGGTCCCCAAGGCCTTGGCGCAGGCCTCTTTGGCCGCGAACCGCTTGGCGTAGCTCCACGCCGGATCAGGCTTACGCTCGGACCTGGCCTGCTCCAGCTCGGTGAAGCAGCGTTGTTTGAAGCGGTCGCCGAACCGTTCGAGCGAACGTTGGATACGACGAATGTCGCAAAGATCGGCACCGACACCGATGATCACGGCACAGCGTCCATGGCCGCCCGCATGCGGTGTATGGCGCTGGTCAGGCCGGTGAACACCGCCTCGCCGATCAGGAAATGGCCGATATTCAGCTCGCGCACCTCTGGAATGGCCAGCATGTGCGGTGCGGTGACGTAGTCCAGCCCATGGCCTGCATGGACTTCCAGGCCGAGGTCGAAGGCCAGTGTCGCCGCCGCCTGTAGACGCTCGAACTCGACGGCCCGGTCGTCGCCTTCGAGATGGCAGTATCGCCCGGTGTGAAGTTCCACCACCTGGGCCCCCACCGCATGGCAGGCCTCGATCTGCGCCCGGCTCGGTTCGACGAACAGGGACACCCGCATCCCGGCGTCGGCCAGGGCCTTTACGACCGGCTCGATGCGGGCTTCCTGCCCCGCGACGGCCAGCCCGCCCTCGGTCGTCACCTCCTCGCGCCGTTCCGGCACCAGACAGGCGGCGTGCGGGCGATGACGCAGGGCGATGGCCAGCATTTCATCGGTCACGGCCATCTCGAGGTTCAGCGGCCGCCCGGCCTCGGCGCAGAGCCGGCTCAGGGCTTCGATATCGCTGTCGGTGATGTGGCGACGATCCTCGCGCAGATGGGCGGTGATGCCGTCGGCCCCTGCGGCCAAAGCTTCACGTGCCGCCCGCACCGGGTCGGGATGCACCCCGCCGCGGGCATTCCGCACCGTGGCCACGTGGTCGATATTGACGCCGAGACGCACTGGAGTCGCCATCGGCCTAACCCTTGCTCGCCAGGCGGCGGCTGCCGGGATCCTCGACCGGCAGGGCCGCCAGTTCGGGCGGAAGGGCATCGGCCGCGTATGCGGGCACGTCGAGCGTCGCCAGCGCCACCAGCGGCACACCCACATCCGCCCGGCCGCCCGAGCGATCCACGATACAGGCCGCCGCGACGACCGTGCCGCCGGCCGCCTGGATGGCCGCGATACATTCGCGCGAACTCAGGCCCGTGGTGACGATGTCCTCGACCATCACGACCTTCTGGCCGGGCTCGACGTGGAAGCCGCGACGCAGTTTGAACACGCCGCCCTCGCGCTCGACATACATGGACGGCACACCCAGCCAGCGCGCGGTTTCATAACCCGGAATTATGCCGCCGACGGCGGGCGAGATCGCCAGGTCCACCGGACCGACCGCCGCGGTGATCTTCCCGGCCAGAGCCTTGCACAGGCGGGCACAGCGTTCGGTGTCCATGAAGACCAGGTTCTTCTGCAGGAACACCGGACTGTGCAGGCCCGAGGACAGCACGAAATGGCCTTCACGCAGGGCACCGGCGCCGCGGAATTCGTTGAGTACGTCGTCTGAGGTCATGGCGGTTGTCATAACGGGCGCAACCGCTGCCGCAAGCCCCTAGCCCCGCGCCCTTTCGACCGTATCGACCGAGGGGTTGGTGCGCAGGGCGGCCATGATGGAGGTCGCGTGTTTGGCGTCCTCGACCTCCATGTCGATGTCGACGTCGAAGAAGTCCTGCTGCCGGTGGCTCATGACGAGGTTCAGGATATTGCCGCCCGCCTCGCCGATGATGGTGGCGACCTGACCGAGTACCCCGGGCGCATTCTTGATCGTGGCCCGGATGCGGGCGGCCGCCACGGCCCCCTGCTCGGCCTGCGGTGTCCATTGCAGGTCCTGCCAGACGGAATCGTCGTCGGCGACGTCGGCCAGGCGCTGGCAGTCGATGGTGTGGACCGTCAGGCCGGCCTCGGGTTCGAGAATGCCGACGATGCGATCACCCGGCACGGGCGAGCAACAGTGGCCGAAATGGATGCTGACCCCCGGCGTCAGGCCGCCGCCGCGCACGAACAGGCGGGCCTGTTCGTCGCCGATACGCTTGCGGTCCGGACCGGCCTTGAGGCGGCCCTTCAATGCGGGGAACAGGGTCTCGCCGACCTTGGCCGCCGAAACCCGGCCGCGACCGATGGCCTCGTAGAGGTCGTCTTCCGACGCGAACGACAGGGTCTCCAGCATCGCCTTGAGCGAGACCTCGGCCAGGGTCTTGCCGGCACGCGACAGGGTCTGCTCCAGCGTCCCGCGCCCCAGCTTCTGGAACTCGCCGCGCTCGGACGTGCGGATATGGCGTCGGATGGCCGAACGCGCACGGCCGGTAATGGTGAGGGACCGCCAGTCGACCGGGATCTCCCGCTTCGCGCCGCGGACGATCTCGATGACGTCGCCGTTCTGAAGCTGGGTCCGCATCGGCTTCAGTTCGCCGTTGATCTTGGCACCCACAGCCGTGTCGCCGACCTCGGTGTGAACGGCATAGGCGAAATCCAGCGGCATGCCGCCGCGCGGCAGGGTGATCAGCGACCCCTTGGGCGTGAAGACGAAGACCTGCTCGAGATACATCTCAAGCTTGGCGTGTTCGACCCAGTCCTCACCGCCCTCGCCATGCTCGATGACCTGAACGAGGTGGCGAAGATTCTGCAGCGGGTCGCGACCGCCGTCCGCCTCCATGGCCTCCTTGTCGAACCCGTAGGACTTGTTCTTGTAGGCCCAGTGCGCCGCGACCCCGTCCTCGGCCACGCGATCCATGGCCTCGGTGCGGATCTGCATCTCGATACGCAGGCCAGACGGGCCGACAACGGTCGTGTGCAAAGACCTGTAGTTGTTGGATTTCGGGGTCGAGATGAAGTCCTTGAATCGCTCGGGCACCATCGGCCAGGCGCGGTGGATGACGCCGAGGGCGCGGTAGCAGTCATCCTCGGCCTCGACGAGGACCCGGAAGCCGTAGATGTCCGACAGGGACGAAAATCCGACCGACTTGCGCTGCAGCTTGCGCCAGATCGAATAGGGCGTCTTTTGCCGGCCGAAGACCTCGGCAATGACCCCGGCCTCGGACAGCACCCGCTCAACCTCGCTCGACACGCCGTCGATGGCCCGGCCGTGCTCCAGCTTCAGCGCCTCAAGTCGCCGCTCGATGGCGGTACGGGCGGTCGGGTTCAGGTGTTCGAACGCCAGCTCTTCCAGCTCGGAGGCGATCGAGTGGATGCCGATCGAACGACCCAGCGGCGCATAGACTTCCAGGGTCTCGCGGCTGATCCGCTCGCGCTTCTCGGGCTTGACGTGTTTCAGCGTCCGCATGTTGTGCAGACGGTCGGCCAGCTTCACCAGCAGGACGCGAACGTCCTTGGAGATGGCGAGAATGAATTTGCGCAGGTTCTCGGCCTGGCGCGTGTGCTCGGCCTGTAGCTCCAGCCGCGACAGCTTGGTCACGCCCTCGACGAGCGACGCGACCTCCTCGCCGAACCGCTCGGCGATGTCGTCGCGCGTGGCCGAGGTGTCCTCGACCACATCATGCAACAGGGCGGTGACGATGGTGGCGGTGTCGAGCCGGTAGTCGGTCAGGATGCCGGCGACCTGGATCGGGTGGGCGAAATACGGATCGCCCGAGGCCCGCATCTGCGAGCCGTGCATCTTCATCGCATAGACATAGGCGCGGTTCAGGAGCGCCTCGTCCGCAGTCGGGTCATAGGCGCGGACGGCCTCGACCAGTTCGAACTGGCGCAGGACCTTCGAGCGCGGATGATCGGACGGGTCCACGTGGGGACGCGGACCTCCGGGATCGTTCAGATTGGCGGGTTCGGGCGTCGGCGCGGGCTGCCGCGCCGGCAGGATGGTGATACCGTTGGCGGGTTCCGCCGTCAGTAGCGTTCCTCCTGGCCGCCGTCGCGGTCGCTTTGCAGCGCCCGGATCAGCTCGGCCTCGGCCATGTTCATGTGCTGGGGTTCAGCCAGCAGGCCCACGATTTCAGCCTCATCCTCGGCTTCGGTGCGCTCGTCGACGCGTTGCAGGGCGACGATGACCGTCTCGCGCAGTTCGTCCGGCACGACGGTCGAGTCGGCCAGTTCGCGCAGGGCCACGACCGGGTTCTTGTCGTTGTCGCGATCGATGGTCAGCGGCGCGCCGTTGGCGATGGCGCGGGCGCGGTTGCCCGCCAGCAGAACCAGGCCGAACCGGTTCGGCACCTTCTCGATGCAGTCTTCGACAGTGACGCGAGCCATGAATATCCTCGGGCGCGGGGGGAGAACCGCACAAACTATAGGGTTGGACTGAATTGTGCAACGCCGCATGGGCGGGAATGAGGCGTCAGCGGTGGGGCGTGGCGTCTTTTCCCACGGACGCGGCGGCTGCGAGCGTCGACGCCGTGCCTCCCGCCGGATGCAACCAGTCCGGCGCGATCTCTGCCAGCGGGCCCATCACGAAGCGCCGGTCGGCCGCCCGCGGGTGAGGCAGGATCAGCCCGGACAGGTCGCCCGTGATCCGCCCGTAGGCGATCAGGTCCAGATCCAGCGTCCTCGGGGCGTTCGGCACATCTCTCAGCCGCCCGAAAGCCTCCTCGATCCGGCCCAGCGCCGCCATCAGGGCGTGGGGGTCATGGTCGGTGCGCACGATCACCACCCCGTTCAGGAAGGGCGGATCGTTCGGGTCGGGCCAGGCCGCCGACCGCCACCATGATGATCGCGCGACCACGTCGATCCCCTCGGAGCGGAACCGCGCCAGGGCGGCTTCCAGCGCCTCGCTGCAGTCGGTCCAGGGCCCGCAATCGTTACAGCCCAGCGCCACGACGACAGCGGCGTCCAGCCCGGCCGCGCCCTCGAACGGCACAGACGGCGGCGCTTTTTGCTGCGAGCCGGGCTTTTCCATCCGGGCGTCTTACATCAAGGAGGACATGAGCGCCCGCCCGTTGTCGAAGGATTCGCCCATCTTGCCGATCGCCCTCAAGACCGCTGTGGCCGAACCGCCCCGAGATTGTCCCCTGTGCCCTCGGCTGGTCGACTACCGACGCGAGAACCAGCGTCAGAACCCCGACTGGTTCAACGGCCCCGCCCCGTCGTTCGGCGATCCGGAGGCCCGTCTGCTGGTCGCGGGACTGGCCCCCGGGCGCACCGGGGCCAACCGCACGGGTCGGCCGTTCACCGGCGACGGTGCGGGCGTGATTCTGTACGAGACCCTGATCAAGACCGGTTTCGCGACAGGCCGGTACGAGGCCCGGCCCGACGACACGCTGACGCTGGTCGACTGCATGATCACCAATGCCGTGCGCTGCGCCCCGCCCGGCAACAAGCCCCTGCCCATCGAGGAGACGACCTGCCGACCGTTCCTGACGGCGCGTCTGGCCGCCCTGCCCCGGCTCAAGGTCATCGTCACCCTGGGCGACGTGTCACGGCGCAATGTGCTGAAGGCGCTCGGCCTGTCCGGCTCCGCGGCCCCGCCCGGCCACGGCGTAGAGGCGACGCTGGGCGGCTATGTGATCCTAAACAGCTATCACTGCTCCCGCCTCAACACGAACACCGGCCGACTGACCCCCGCCATGTTCGAGGCCATCTTCCGGCGCTCCCGCGAAATCATTGAAGCCTGACCGAACGCCGTTCTCCTGAGCGGCGAGTGTGGCTCCCGCGCCACGCGAATCAGCGCGCCTCGGGTGTAGCCTCATCAGTCAGGAACAGGGCTCACCAGCTTGCGTTGATCGATCAGCTTTGGAGGCTGTGATGCGTAGGTCGAACGGGGTGTTTACGCCCCAGGAACGGAAGACAGCCATCTGGGCCCTGCTGATGGCGGGCCTGATCGCGGCGCTGGGGCTCTTCGCCCAGCAATACAGCCAGCCCTCGGTCGGACCCGGGGGAATCGATGCCTATGCGACGGCCTCGACTCCGGGGGTCCTGGACGCCCAGCCTGTACTGGACCTCTCCAACCCCCTGGGGTGAGCCGTCAGCCCCGGTCCTTCATCAGCCGGGCCTTGTCGCGCTGCCAGTCGCGCTGGGCCGTGGCCTCGCGTTTGTCGTGCAGCTTCTTGCCCTTGGCGAGGGCGATCTCGATCTTGGCCTTGCCCGCCTCGTTCAGGTACAGCTTGACCGGGATGATGGTCTGGCCGTCGCGCTGGACCGCGCCGATCAGCTTGTCGATCTGCTTGCGGTGCAGCAGCAGCTTCCGGTGGCGGCGCGGTTCATGGTTGAAGCGGTTGGCCTGTTTGTACGGCGGGATGTCGGCGTTCACGAGCACGATCTCTCGCCCCTCCACCGCCGCATAGCTCTCGGCGATATTGGCCCGGCCGTCGCGCAAAGCCTTGATCTCGGTGCCCAGCAGCATGATGCCGGCCTCGATGAAGTCTTCCAGGAAATAGTCGAAGCGCGCCCGCCGGTTTTCGGCGATGACCTTCATCTTGGGGGCTGTGGACGCCATCAGCCGATACCCGCCTCCGCCATGGCGCGGTCGATGGCGGGTTTGACGGCCTCGGCCGTCGGAGCCAGCGGCAGGCGCACCTCCTCGCTGCAAAGCTGCAGGCGGGACAGGGCGTATTTGGCCGGCGAGGGCGAGTTGTCGAGGAACAGTGCCTTGTGCAGGCCGATCAGGCGGTCCTGCCAGTCCCGCGCGGTGGCGTAATCGCCGGCCGCCGCCGCCTCATGCAGCGCGACCATGCCTTCGGGAGCCACATTCGAGGTCACCGAGATCACCCCGACCCCGCCGTGGGCGTGGTACCCGAGATAGCTGGGGTCGTCGCCCGAGATCAGGTCGAACTGGCCGTTGATGTTGGCGCGCATCCAGCTGATGCGCGACAGGTCGCCGGTCGCGTCCTTGATGCCCACGATGTTCGGATGGGCCGCCAGCCGCGCGACGGTCTCGTTCGACAGGTCCACCCCGGTCCGGCCGGGCACATTGTACAGCAGCACCGGCAGCTGGACCGCCTCGGCGATGGCCTCGAAATGCAGGGCCAGACCCTGCTGCGATGGCCGGTTGTAATAGGGGGTGACGACCAGGGCACCATCCGCGCCCACGGTCTTGGCGAACCGAACCAGTTCGATCGCCTTGTCGGTCGCCGAGGATCCGGCACCGGCGATTACCCGGATGCGGCCGGCGGCGACCTGAACGCACAGTTCAACGACCCGCTTGTGCTCGTCCAGACACAGGGACGCGCTCTCGCCCGTCGTGCCCATCGGCACGACGCCGTGGATGCCGGCGGCGATCTGGCGTTCCAGAAGTCGGGTGAAGGCGACTTCGTCCACCTTTCCGTCACGAAGTGGTGTGATCAGGGCGGTGATCACGCCCTTGAACAAGGGGGCGGTCATTGAGAGAGTTGGTCCTGCGTGGAAATGGCGACAGTCGCCGCGACAAGCGCTGGAGGGTAGGTTGCCGGTCGCCTGACCGCAACCACGACGCATGGAGTTCGGACACGCAATGATCGCTGCCAGCCTCGCGGCCGCCCTGGCCCTCCTCGCGCCCGCGCCTGAAAGCCTGCTGTCGCAGGAAGTCCCCTACAGCGCCGTCGCATCGGGGCCGGTCAGCAATCAGGCGCGTCTCCTGAACGATCAGGACACGGTCCTTTTCCGCCAGGGACTCGCCGCCGCCCGGGCGCGTGATGTGACCGGTGCCCGCTCTGCCACCGCCCGGCTCGGCGACCCGGCGGCTCGAAAACTGGTCGAATGGGCCTTGTTTGACACCTCGGCCGAGCAACTCCCCTACAGTGACCTCGTCGTGGCGCAGACGGCGTTCGCCGGCTGGCCGCGGGCCGAGAGCCGCCGCATGGCCGCCGAACGCGCGCTCGATCTCGCGTCCGCCGGTCCGGACGCGGCCACGGCCCTTTTCGCGTCCGCGCCGCCCCTGACCGTCCAGGGGGCCATCGCCCTGACCGACGCCCTTGAGCAGCGGGGCCGCCGCAACGAGGCCCGTGCCCTGATCACCGACTGGTGGCGCACCCGGTCGTTCGATGACGCCGCCCAGACCCGCATTCTGAACCGTTGGGGCGGCTGGCTGACCCAAGCCGATCACGAGGCGCGGCTGAACATGCTGCTTCTGGGCTCGCACGGTCCGGCGACCCGGGCGATGGTTGCGCGCGTGCCGGCTGATCGACAGGCCGTGGCCAATGCCGTGATGGCCCTGCGCACGGCCTACAGCCCGGACGCCATCGTGGCGGGCCTCAGTCCGTCGCAGGCCATGGATCCCGCCGTCGTGCTGGACCGGGTGCGTCTGCTGCGCTCGCAAAATCGCCAGTCAGAAGCCTTCGGTCTGCTGCGCGCCCTGCCCGCGGCACCGTCGCACACCGATGGCCAGAACACCCTGTGGAGCGAGCGCCGCAACTATTTCCTCGACGCCCTGCAACAGCGCAACTGGCAGGCCGCCTATGACGCCATGGCCGGCCACGGCTTCCCCGCCGGAGACCGCAAGGTCGATGCCGAGTTCTTCGCCGGCTGGGTCGCCCTGGTGAAGCTGAACGATCCCGCACGGGCGACGACGCATTTCGAGGCGCTGCGCCAGATGTCGTCGACCCCGATCACCCAGGGCCGCGCCCTCTACTGGCTGGGCCGCGCCGCCGAGGCTCAGGGGTCGACCCCTGCCGCCGTGAACTATTACCAGGCGGGTTCGCGCCACATCCAGACTTTCTACGGCCAGCTGGCCGCCGAGAAGGCGGGCATGACGACCCTGACCCTGCCGGGCGATCCAGCGCCGTCCGCCACGGAGATCGCCGCCTTCGAGGGCAATGAGGTCGTGCGGGCGCTTCAAATCCTCGGCGAGACCGGCGAAACCAGCCTGTTCCGTGTCTTTGCCTATCAGCTCGACGACACCCTGCCCGACGGCTCCCAGCTGGCGCTGCTGATGGATCTGTCACGCAACTATGGTGAAGGCTTCACGTCCATGATGGTCGGACGCGCGGCCAGCCAGCGCGGCTTCCTGATGCCCGAGCGCCAGTACCCCATTCGCATCCCGCCGCAGGTCTCGGGGGCCGCCCCCCTAGAGTTCACCCTGGCGATTACCCGGCAGGAATCCAGTTTCGATCCGCGTGCCCGCTCCGGGGCCGATGCTCGCGGCATGATGCAGTTCCTGCCGGCGACCGGCGCGGCCGTCGCCCGCCAGCTCGGCATGCCCTTCTCGACGGAACGGTTGTGGGACCCGGACTTCAACATGACGCTGGGCAGCTTCCATCTCGGCGATCTTACCGGTGATTTCGGGGGCTCGATGCTGCTGGCGACCATTGGTTACAACGCCGGCCCGGCGCGGCCGCCCCAGTGGACCGCGCGGTGCGGTGATCCGCGCGCCGGTACCGTGGACCCGACCGACTTCATCGAGTGTGCGCCCTTCACAGAGACCCGCAACTATATGATGCGAGTCATGGAAAACATGCAGATTTATCGCGCCAGATTGAATGGGGGTACGGCCCCATTGAGACTGTCGGAGGACCTCAGACGCGGCGTGCCGGTGGGCCCGGGCCCCTATACGGTCTCTGCGTCCGAGACGGATTCGACGGCGACGCCCTACCCGGCCAACTGACGCCGGCCGGCCGCCAGAAGCGGTCCGTCCGGTCCGTCGATCCAGCGGCCACTCAGGCCGAACACCTGTGCCATCACCTCGGGCACAAGGGCCCGCATGGGTGGCGCATCGGCAACGACCCTGCCGTGATCCAGCACCACGACCCGATCGGCGAAACGCGCCGCGAGGGAGAGATCATGCAGGCTGACCAGCACTGCCTGCCCGTTCCGGGCCCTCGCCTGAAGGCGTTCCAGCACCATGAGCTGCGCCTCGGGGTCCAGCCCGGCGATCGGCTCGTCGACCAGCAGTCCCGTCGCACCCGTCGTCAGGGCCCGGGCGAGAAGCACCCGGGCGCGCTCGCCGCCGGACATTTCGGCCACGCCGCGATCGGCCAGATGTGCGGCCTCGACCTCCTTCAACGCGTCGAGGGCACGCGCCTGCGCCTCGCCGGCCTGCAGGAAGGGCACACCGAGGGCGGCGACTTCTATGGCCGGCAGGTTCCAGGCAATCCGGCGTTCCTGCGGCAGGTAGGCGACCCTCCCGGCCCGACGGCCCGGTGCAAGCGACAACAAGGCCTCGCCACCCAGCCGCGCCTCCCCCCGGGTCAGGGGCAGAAGGCCGGCCAAGGCCCGAATGACACTGGACTTGCCGGCCCCGTTCGGTCCGACCACGGCCACCAGCTCTCCGGCATCAACGGACAGGTCGACCGCGTCCAGCACGTCGCGTCCGCCCAGTGACGCCGTCGCGGCGATCAGGGCCAGGGCGCTCACAGCCGCCACTCCCGCGCCGCCCGCCAGGCGATCAGGGCGAACAGCGGGGCCCCGACCAGCGCCGTCAGCACGCCCAGCTTCAGTTCCTGATCGGTGGGGATGAGCCGGGCGAGCAGATCCGCCGTGACCAGCATCAGGCCACCCGCCAGCGCCGAGGGAGCCAGCAACCGCGCCGGATCGCCGCGCACGGCGCTGCGCACCAGATGGGGTGCCGCCAGACCGACGAAACCGATGACGCCCGCCACCGCCACCGCCGCACCGGCCGCAAGAGCGGCGGCCAGCAGCGCCAGCAGGCGCAGGCGAACCATGGGCAGACCAGAGGTCCGCGCCGTCTCTTCGCCAAGGCTGAGCATCCGCAGGCCCGGCGCGGCAAGGGCCGCAAGGATACCCGACACCAGTACCGCCGGGGTGACCCAGGCCACATCGATCCAGCTGCGGTTCTGCACCGAGCCGAGCAGCCAGCTCATGACCTCGGCAGTGGCGATCGGAGACGGCGACAGGTTGAAGATCAGGGCGGTGGCCGCGCCGGCGAAGCTCGACACGGCCACGCCGAACAGGATCAGGGCCTCGGGCGACCGGACACGGGCCGAGAACAGGATCAGCAAGCCGCCCGCCAGACCGGCTCCGGCCAGGGCCGAGACCTCGACCACGCCCGGCATCGCGGCCGCTCCCAGGACGATGGCGGTCGCGGCGCCAAGCGATGCGACCGCCGACACGCCCAGCACACCGGGATCGGCCAACGGATTTCTCAGCAATCCCTGCATGACCGCACCCGCCAGTCCCAGTGCCGCGCCCACCATCAGGGCGGTGACCACGCGCGGCGCTCGGACCTGCCACAGAACCACGCCCGGGCCGGACGCGGGATCGCTGAACGCCTGCGCCCACTGGCTCGCATCGAACAGGCTTTCACCCAGCATGATCCCCGCGACAACGGCCGCAACGATCAGCGCGGCCAGAATCAGGGTCAGGCGCGAAACCTTCACGCACCGGCCTTGAGTATCGCGGCGGCATCGGCGGCGAACCATGCCGGACAGGTCAGGGTCGCCGCGGGCAGTCGGGCCGCGACCCGCCCCTGCGTCAGTCGCCGCAGGACGGGATGACGCCCTGCACCGCGCCAGTCACCCCGCGGTTCATCGAAGAAGCCCAGAACGAACCGTGCCGGCGGGGACAGGACCATCCGCTCGATGCTGACGGGCATGAAAGATGGCGCGACCACGGCATTGGCGAACCCCGCGGCCGTCAGGATGGCGTCAATCAACGTCCCCTGCCCCGCCGTAAATCCTCCGGCGGTCAGATACAGGGCCCGCGGTTTCTGTGTCCGGCCCATCCGAGCCGGCTTCGCCAGCGTCGCGTCCATTCGGGAGACCAGGGCCTCACCCTGCCGCTCGGCGCCCACGCCTTGCGCGACAGAGCGAATATTCCGGCGTATCCCGTCAAAGCCCGTCGCATCCGCGATGGTCAACACGCGGACGCCGTCGGCTTCCAGTCGCGCCAGCAGGCGGGGTTCTCCCCCCCAGTACCTCACCACGACATCAGGCTGAAATGTGATCGCCGCCTCCAGCGTCGGCCGCACCAGACGACGTCCGGCTGCGGCCTGACGCATCCAGGCATCAGGATCGTCGGCGCGCGGCGACAGGGCCAGTTCGGCGTCGGGTGCCAGCGCCAGCACATACTGGTCGGCACACTGATCCAGCGACATGACCCGCAACGGTCGTGCCTCGGCTGCGTCGGGCCCGATCAGGATCACGCCGGCAACCGCCAGTGCGACGCGCTTCATGGTTTGAGCAGCCCCGCCATCAGGCCGTCCATCAGGGTGTTGACCAGGGTCTCGCGTTCCACCCAGTCGAAATAGGGTTTGGTGATCATCAACGACACCACGCCGTGACCGCCGGCCCACAAAGCCTGTGCCGTACTCCTCGCATCTCCGCGAAGATGTCCCGCCGCCCCGATGTCCTCGACCGTCCGTTCGAACGAGCGGAAGAGCTCGTGCCCCAGCTCTGTCGCGGCGGACTGGGCCCCTTCGCGCAGTTCAACGGGACGGGTCATATAGGCCAGCCGATAGGCATTCGGATTTTCAAACCCGAAATTGACATAGGCCCGCAACATCAACCGCAGCCGGACTTCCGGCCCGCCGGGATGGGTGATCGCGGCCTCATTGGCCTCCAGCAGGGATGAAAACGCACGGCTGCAGATCTCGTGCAGGATCGCGCTCTTCTCGGGAAAATGCATGTAAAGCGCCGTGGACGACAGTCCGACCTCGTCCGCGATCTTGCGGATCGTGGCACCTTCATAGCCGTGTTCGACGAAGATCCGCTCGGCCGCCGCCAGGATTTCCGCACGGCGCGCATGACCCTCGCCTTTCGGCTTTCTCTGCGAGCGGGGATTGAGGGTCACGGCGGTCAAGATACGCACTCCGAACGTCCTCCTCCTGAATAGCGGCATTCCTCGACATCCGCCAACCGCTTGCCCTGCGTGAATCAGCAAGATAACCATGCGTTGTGGAACCTCTGGGGGTAAGCAATCTTGAGGATCGGCGGCGAGATGCCGATCGGTACGGTCCGCCGCTGTCCCGCAGCGCGGCCAGTCGAGGGATTGCGCCCTTTCAGGCGGGCGTCCTGCTCCTGCTGGCGGCGTCGACAGGTCTCCTGGCATGGTTCGCGCCTGAAAGCCTTGGGCGGGGGATCATCCTGGCGGGTGCCTGGGGCTTTCTGGTCGTCGCTGTCTGGCGTGTCGGTCTGATCATTGTGAGCGCGGTGTCGCGCCCTCCTCCGCCGGAACCGCCGGTCTGGCCGCGCTATACCGTCCTGGCGGCCCTGCATGACGAGGCCGAGGTGGTCGGTCAGTTGATCGAGCGCCTGTCGCGGATCGACTATCCCCCGGATCGGCTGCAAGGTCTGCTCCTGCTGGAAGCGCACGACCACGACACCATCGCCACGGCCCTGGCGACGCCCCGGCCTGGGTGGCTGGACGTATTTGTGGTTCCGCCCGGCACGCCGCAGACCAAGCCCCGGGCGCTGAACTGTGGACTCGCCCACGCCACGGGGGACTTGCTGACCGTCTATGACGCCGAGGACGATCCCGATCCGCGGCAGCTTCGCGAGGCCGCGAGCCGGTTTGCCGCCGACCCGACCGGTCGACTGGCCTGCCTGCAGGCCCCCCTGCGTATCCGGCCGGATCGACCGTCGGACGGATCACCCTTCCTAGATCGCCAGTTCGCCGCCGAATACGCCAGCCTGTTCGAGACGACCTTGCCAGGGATGGCGCGGCTGGGCCTGCCGTTTCCGCTGGGTGGCACCAGCAATCATTTCCGGACCGACGTCCTCAGCGCCGTCGAGGGGTGGGATTCCTGGAATGTGACCGAGGACGCCGACCTCGGGTTCCGGCTCTGGAGCCGGGGCTGGCGGCTGGGCGTCATCTCCCGCCCGACCTGGGAAGCCCCGCCGAGCAGGCTCGATGACTGGCTGCCCCAGCGAACGCGCTGGCTGAAGGGCTATCTGCAGACCTGGGGCGTGCATACGCGTCGGCCGTGGCAGCTGGGCTGGCGCGGTATAACCGCCCTCACCCTGACCGTCGGGGCCGGCCTTGCGGCAGCGGCGCTGCACGGCCTTTCGCTGGCCTGGGTCGCGGCCGCCGTCCTGGTGTCCCTGATCGCCGGCCTCCCGCCGGAAACGCCGGCCCTGGCTGTCAGCGTTCTGGTGCTCGGCGCGGCCTCGGCCTGGCTGTCGTGCGCGATCGGGGCGCGGCGAGCGGGCGTGCCCTACGGCCCTGCCGACATGATCACGGCACCCGCCTACTGGGCCCTGCTCAGCCTGGCCTTCGCCCATGCGCTCTGGCGGCTGATCCGTAACCCCTTCGCCTGGGACAAGACCCGGCACCGACGCGACGCCCCGCTCGCGGAAGGCGAAGCCGCCGCGGAAACACACGAGGTGCTGGACGCGACCGCGCCTCTCCGCCTATCAGCCACCTATGCCGCCGCGTCTGAACCCGTCGCCTGAAACCCTGATCACCCGCGCCTGGGCCGATTACGCCCTTCTGGACAGCGGCGACGGCCGCAAGCTGGAACGCTATGGCCGCTTTACCGTGGTCCGGCCGGAACCCCAGTGCTTCTGGGCCCCGCGCGATCCGGCCGCCTTTGACGCCGCCGACGCCGTGTTCGATCCGACCGACGAGGACGAGAGCGGCCGCTGGCGTTTTGCCGGCAATCCGATCGATACCTTCCCCCTGGCCTGGCGCGACGTGCGCTTCACCAGCCGGTTCACGCCCTTCCGCCACCTCGCCTTCTTCCCCGAGCAGGCCGCCAACTGGGAGTGGCTCGACGGGCGGATCCGGACCCTGCGCCAACCGCGCATCCTGAACCTGTTTGGCTACACGGGCGTCGCCAGCCTCGCCTGCGCCGCGGCCGGAGCCGAGGTAACCCACGTCGACGCCTCGAAGAAGTCCGTGGCCTGGGCGCGCGAGAACGCCGAACTGTCCGGCATGACCGACCGGCCGATCCGCTGGATCGTCGAGGATGCCCGTAAATACGCCGCGCGCGAGGTGCGGCGCGGCTCGAAATACGACGGCATCATCCTCGATCCGCCCAAATACGGACGCGGCCCGACGGGCGAGGTCTGGCGGCTGTTCGAGGACCTGCCCGGCCTGCTCAAGGACTGCGCCGCCCTGTTGTCGGACGATGCCTCCTTCCTGCTGCTGAACGCCTATGCCGCGCGCATCTCCGGCCTGTCGCTGTCGCACCTGATGGCCGAAGCGACCGCCGACCGGGGCGGGACCATCGACTGGGGCGAACTGGCCCTGGCCGAGGACGGGCCTGCCGGCCGCGCCATCGGTCTGAGCTTCTTCGCGCGCTGGTCAGCCCAATGAACGGCGTGACGGACCGGCTGATCACCTCCCTGACCAATGACACGGTCAAGGCCGTCCGCGCCCTGCACATGCGCAAGGAGCGCGAGGCCACCGGCCGGTTCCTCGCCGAGGGGCTGAAATTCATCGGCGAGGCGCTGGATCAGAGCCGCAGCCCGCGCCTGTTGCTGGTCGGCGAGGACGCCCGACCGCATCCGATCCTCGATCGTGCCCGCGAAGCGACGCGGGCCGGCGGCGGTGAAGTAGTGGTCGTGACCCATGCCATTCTCGAAAAGATCAGCCGCCGCGACAATCCACAGACCGTGCTGGGCGTGTTCGATCAGGTCTATACGCCGCTGTCGGCCATTCTGCCGGGCTCGGCCCCAGCCTGGGTGGCGCTGGAGCAGGTGCGCGATCCGGGCAATCTGGGCACCATCATCCGCACAGCGGATTCCGCCGGTTGCGGCGGCGTGATCCTGATCGGCGACTGCGTGGATCCCTATTCGGTCGAGGCGGTTCGGGCGACCATGGGCTCGGTCTTCGCCGTGGCCATCGTCCGGACCACGGCCGCGGAGTTCCTCGCTTGGCGCCAGATGTGGCCCGGCAGCGTCATCGGCACGCGGCTGGACGCGACCGAGGGCTATCGCGATGCCGCGATCCAGCATCCCGCCCTGATCCTGATGGGCAATGAACAGGCCGGCCTGACCGACACCCTGGCCGAGGCCTGCGACGTCAATGTCAAAATCCCCATGCGTGGCCGGGCCGACAGCCTGAACCTGGCCGTCGCCACAGGGATCATGGTCTATGCGGTGACCGACAAGGCCTGATCCGGGGAGCTCTCCGGTACGGGTTCGGGCCCCGGGGATGGCGGTCCCCCAGAAGGCAGGGTAAATTCGAGGTCGTAGCGGTGCTCGCCACCCTCGATGGTCAGGTGGAAGACGCCGGAGAGGCCGACCAATTCGCCTGTGCCAGAGCGGGGCACGACCGTTATCGACAGGTCCTGGGTCCCTTGATCCATGATGCCGCGGTGGATCAGGGAAAAGGTCCCGGTCCGACCGTTGACCGAGCCGCGCACCCGCTCGGCGGCGACATAGGCACCCGACCTGTCCGGCCCCATAATCCCGAGCATCTCGCCCTCGGCGACTGCCGCGATGTCGCCGTGAAAGATCTTGGACAGGGTCATCCGGCCGTGGGCGTCCGGCGCCGCGTCCGCGGCGGGCGGCACCGGCGTGATGGTCACCTCGAAGGTTCCACGGGCATGATGGGGCATGGGCGTATCCTGTGTGACAGGCGTCAGGGCGATCGCGGCGGCGAGGATCCCGCCCAACATCACGCATCCTCCAGCAGCACGACCCCTGGTGCCGATTTCAACGCGCCACGCAGGGCACCATCAAGCCGGTAGCGGCCCGGAAGTTTCAGTTCGACCTCGCGACGGCCGTCCAGCGAGGCGATCAGCGAGACCTCGCCGCCCTTGCCCGACGACTTCGCCCGCTCGAGCCGGGCACGCAGGGCCTCCGCGTCGGCGGACCTGGCCGACACGTGAATCCGCAGGCCCATGGCCCCGTCATCGATCAGCGTATCGAGGCGCGAAGCGTCATCCCCGAAGAAGCGCACCTCGCCGTCGGCCGACTTGGCGCGCACCCGCACCATGAGCGAGGCCCCGACCTCGAGCATTTCGCGGCATTTGCGCAGCTGCTCGGGCGGGAACAGACATTCGAACTCTCCGGTCGGGTCCGAGAAGGTGACGAAGGCGAATTTCTCGCCCGATTTGGCGCTGGCCCGCTCCTGGCGGCGGCGCACCACGCCGGCCATCAGGAAGGCCTCATGGCCGCTTTCGGCCAGGGCCGTGGCCTCGGCGACGAAGGTGACCCGCTTGCGCTTCAGGGCCGGTGCCATGTCCTCCAGCGGGTGACCGGACAGGTAGAAGCCGACGGCGGCCAGCTCCTGGTCCAGCTTTTCGGGCCCGACCCAGGGCTCGACCGGCTTCAGACGCGGGCGCGCCGCCCCCGCCTGATCGCCGCCGAACAGCGACACCTGCGACGAGGCGCGCTCGGCCGCCACGCTCTGGCAATAGGCCATCAGGGTGTCGGCCTGTTCAAACAACTGGCGGCGGTTCGAATGGAAACTGTCGAAGGCTCCGGCGCGGGCGAGGTTCTCGAGGGCCCGTTTGTTGACGCTGCGCGGATCGACCCGCTCGAGGAAGTCGAAGATGTCGGTGAACCGTCCGCCGGTCTCGCGGACCTCGACCAGATGCTTCATCGCCTCCAGCCCGACGTTGCGGATGGCCCCCAGGGCGTAGAGAACCGAACCGACGCCATCCTCGTAACCCACATCGAAATCGGCCGATGAGCGGTTCACGTCCGGCGACTTGATCGGCACCTCGAAACGACGACAATCCTGATAGAAAACCGCAAGTTTGTCGGTATTGCTCAGATCAAGAGACATGGACGCGGCCATGAATTCAACCGGATGGGTCGCCTTCAGCCAGCCGGTCTGGAAGCTGATCAGGGCATAGGCGGCTGCGTGCGACTTGTTGAAGCCATAGCCCGCGAACTTGGCCACCAGATCGAAGATGCCGCCGGACTGTTCCTCGGAAACGCCCTTCTCCGACGCGCCCGCGATGAAGCGCGCCCGCTGGAAATCCATCTCCTCCTTCTTCTTCTTGCCCATCGCCCGGCGCAGCAGATCGGCCTCGCCGAGGCTGTAGCCCGCCAGGACCTGGGCGATCTTCATCACCTGTTCCTGGTAGATGATGACGCCATAGGTCTCGGTCAGGACCTCGGTCAGGGAGGGATGCAGATAGTCCACCTGCTGACGGCCGAATTTCCGGTCGATATAGGTGTCGATCATCTCCATCGGCCCGGGCCGGTAGAGGGAGATCAGGGCGGTGATCTCCTCGATCGAGCCGCAGCGCATCTTGCGCAGGGTGTCGCGCATGCCCTGGGATTCCAGCTGGAACACCCCTACCGTCTGGCCCGAGGCCATCAGCTCATAGGTCTTGGGATCGTCCAGTGGCAGGGCATTCCAGTCGGGGGCCGCGCCGCGCCGTTCCAGATAGATGCGCGCCCGGTCCAGCACGGTCAGGGTCTTGAGGCCGAGGAAGTCGAACTTCACCAGACCGGCGGCCTCGACCCATTTCATGTTGAACTGGCTGGCCGGGATGGTCGAACGGGGGTCCTGGTACAACGGGGCCAGTTCGATCAGCGGCCGGTCGCCGATGACGATGCCGGCGGCGTGGGTCGAGGCGTTGCGGTACAGCCCTTCAAGCTCGAGGGCCGTCTCCAGCAGGGCCGCCACGGCCTTGTCGCTGTCGCGGGCTTCGCGCAGGCGCGGCTCGATCTCGATGGCCTGGGCCAGGGTCACCGGATTGGCGGGGTTGGCCGGCACCATCTTGGCCAGCCGGTCGACCTGCCCCAGCGGCATCTGCAGCACCCGGCCGACGTCGCGCAGCACGGCCCGTGCCTGCAGCGTGCCGAAGGTGATGATCTGGGCCACCCGGTCCTTGCCGTAGCGGGCCTGGACATAGTCGATCACCTCTTCGCGTCGCTCCTGGCAGAAGTCGATGTCGAAGTCGGGCATGGAGACGCGTTCGGGGTTCAGGAACCGCTCGAACAGCAGGCCGAACCGCAGGGGATCCAGATCGGTGATGGTCAGGGCCCAGGCGACCAGCGAGCCCGCGCCCGACCCCCGGCCCGGTCCCACGGGGATGCCGTGGTTCTTGGCCCATTTGATGAAATCCGACACGATCAGGAAATAGCCGGGGAAGCCCATCTGCTGAATGATGCCGACCTCCCATTCGAGGCGGGCCCAGTAGTCGGCCTCCGGTGCCACGGGCGTGACGGCGTGCAGCCGCGCCTTCAGCCCCTCGCGGGCCTGATGCATCAGTTCGTCGGGCTCGGAGCGACCGGCACCGGCGTCGAAGCGCGGCAAAATGGGCGCGCGCGTGGGGGCCAGGAAGGCGCAGCGGCGCGCGATCTCGATGGTGCTGTCGCAGGCCTCGGGCAGGTCGGCGAACAGCGCACGCATGGCGGCGGCCGGCTTGAACCAGTGCTGGCCGGTGATGCGACGCCGGTCTTCCTGGCCGATGAAGGCCCCGTCGGCGATGCACAACAGGGCGTCGTGCGACCTCGCCTGCGCGGCCTTGGCGTAATGGACGTCGTTGGTGGCGACGACGGGCGTGTCGTGGCTCCAGGCCCAGTCGACCAGACCACGTTCGGCCTGGGCCTCGCTGGCCAGACCGTGGCGTTGCAGTTCGACATAGAAGCGATCGCCGAACACCCGCGCCATCTCGGCCAAGGCCGCGGCGGCCTCGTCCGGTCGGGACTGGACGAACAGGGGATCGATCGGGCCGTCAGGGCCGCCCGTCAGCAGGATCAGGCCCTCGGAGCGTTCGGCCACCATGGACCAGGGCACGCTGGGCTCGTCCATGGCGCCGGCGTCGAGAAAGGCCGAGGACGACAGGGCGCACAGATTCAGCCAGCCGGCCTCGTTCTGAACCAGCAGAACCACGGTCGGGACCTTGGCCCAGCGCTCGTTGATCTTGCCGCCGATGCCGGTGACTGGGATGGCGCAGGCCACGATCGGCTGGACGCCTGTCCCCTTGGCCGCCTCGCTGAACTCCAGCGCGCCGAACAGATTGGCCCGGTCGGCCACGCCCGCCGCCGGCATGCCTGCATCGGCCGCCAGCGTCGCCACCTTGCCCGCCTTGATCGCGCCTTCCAGCAGCGAATAGGCCGAACGGACGCGCAGGTGGATGAAGCCCTGGGTCCCTGCCTCGCTCAACGTCCGACGCCTCCGCTCATGGTTCGATCAGACCCCGACTCGGCCCCGGCTCAAAGTGTCCATGTCCGCCGGAAAATCACGGGACACGTCCGGACACCTGGCCGGAAACGCCCGCCGTCAGGCGCTGGTGACGACCAGCGCGGCCTGCCACACCATCCAGACGAAGCCGCCGCAGGATGCAAGCGACAGAAGCTCTCTCGTCCAACGCGCCATGATCTTGTCCCCAGATTGCGTGTTCCGGTTACGTTCTATGTTCCCTTTGTGTTCCGGTCAAGCGCTTTTGGGGATAAGGCCACGGCCCGGCACAGACGCGCTTTGGGCACCAAGGTGGGGCTATATCGATGCGCGGCCCTTGGGGGCTCAGGCTTCGCTCAACTAACGTAAAGCTCTGAACTTGGCCCCAGATAGGCGGCTTCGGCACTCGCCGCCCCGGCTACCGCTGCCCGAACCTCCGGCCTCATCAGGTCAAGACGTTGGTATTTGCCATCCACCTTGGCGACCGCCTCTATCCGCCCATAGCAGTGGCCGTTCTCCTCTGCGTAGCGTGCAAGTCCGCGTAGCTTAGGCAGAGAATCTGCAAAGTGATGCCCATGTGGGTCCACGATGTCGGCGACGACGCTACCGTCGGGTTGGCTGCTGAAAAATATGAAGTCCGGACGTACGATCTTCTTCTCGCCCCCGTCGTCGTAGACGACCCCAAGGGAGTCCTGACTCGAACGTGGGGGATTGCGGAACCACCCCAGCCGGCCCTCTTTCGCCATCTCTATTTCAAGGACAACCTTTTCCCAGCTGGCGTCAAATCCAATGGGAAACAGTCCTTCGCTGTCACACAGCATATGTTTCTCGTAACGGGGCAGCGGCGCTTCCGCTCCATTAGCTTCCCTCGACACTGTCGGCTGCAACCAGGCCTTTGGGCGCGCCAAGGATACGTCCTGGGGGTGGGCGCTTAGTTCGCGAATTTGGCGATAGGCCTCTTGGCGCTCGTCCGAGAGCGCCGCAATTTGATCACGGTAGCCGCTCAGCCACGCATTGCACTGTGCCTCTGCCGCGACCTCCAGCACCTCCTCAATTTCAGAGATCAAGCCGATGGCCGCAACCGTGGTATGGGCGTCGATCAACCCTTCGTCATCGTCTTCAGCTTGGTCGTCTTGGCGTGAGAGATGCTCGCTGTAAGTAGTAGCAAGGTCTGGGCTGATGATCCGGGCAGAGCGTCTGTAGGCATCTTCGATCACGGCGTAGTCTGCAATCTCTACAAACTGGTTGAACGTCATGACTTGAGTTGCGACATCGGCGCTCAGGGTCTGGCCTTCAACCGACAGGACGGCCTCGCGTGCGGTTGCAATCTGGGTCGCAAAGTTACTTCGAGCCTTGTCTAACACCTGGTGCATCTCTGTGTGCGCGATCTTTCCGGCATCCGGAAGGAGCGCATCAGCGGCTAGTTCATGGGCAAGCGCGGTTAGCCGCTTAATGGGGCGCACCTGTCGCTTTGGCAGTGTCTGCGATGGCAGCGAAAGAAGCTTGGCCCAAACCAGCTCGGGGATGATCGGGTTAGGCAGCACCTCTATCGGGCGAATGAGAACTCGGCGCAGAGGAAGGTCTTCACCTGCTTCGCCGCCTGTCATCAATGACGTCACCACTGCTTCCACCGACGATTTGTCAAATCTCGGCAGGAGACAATCCACCGCATTCAGTCGGTCATTGCCGGGGATGCGACGGGCCAATGGGGAACGAACCATGCGGCCTAGCAACTGCGTTATATGCGTTCTGTCACTAGCAGCCCGAAACGAAACCATCACCTCCGCGCGCGGGCAATCCCAACCGGTGCTAATGGCATCCTTGGCAATCAGAACTCGGACCCATGTCGATTCCTGAACACGCTCAGGCTCGATATACGGAACTGATCGGCTGCCAAACGTCTCGGTCTTGTGCTCGCCAAACACGTTGGCAACGCAGTCGTGTGCAAGGCCCGGCCATTCAGCAAAAATTGTGTCCAGCCATTCGCCGATTTCGTTGTGGTTCGGAGAGTTCGGAACCTGAAGGACCATCAACGGGAGGACCGTACCGGCAGCCCCCTGCTGGCTGGAATATTCCGCCCAGGCATCCGAAATCTCACGCAGCTTCTTTGTGCCACGACGCAACAAAACGGTAGTGAAGTCTCCCGGCTCGTCGGGAATATCCAGATCAATCGTGTCCTTGATCAGGCCGGAATCCAGAACCTTTTTGGAATCAACCACAACATTGGGCAGCGTGCCGTGGCCTTGCATTCCCTTAATGGCTTCGTCGAACCGCTGAACGGTTGCTGAGATTCCCCACACCACTGGGATGCCGGGCACGCCACCTGTTCCATTGATCAGCTGCTTTACGATTGTTGGCTTGCCACCCGTGCTGGTGGATCCGCCTTCTTTCATGCCGCGATGGGCTTCATCCAAGACAAGGTAGACGGTTAAGTCCGGGTCCTCGATGGTGTTCCGGATCGTGTCCCAGATCGTGTAGGAGCGAAGATCGGGCATCAATAGCCCTCCTCTTCCATCCTTCTCGATCTCCGCGTCGTCCGGATCATGGCCCCGCACGAGCAAGCTCTTTTTTCCTAGCTTCTGCGTGTTGAGGAAATAGATCTTCCCGGGCTCAAACTTCTCCCGGCCGAAGGTACTTTCGATCGTCAACAGATCGGAGACGGTCAGCTTGTCGGACGCTTCTTGCAGTCGCCAGCGAGATTGCTCGTTCAGCGATGGATCGTCGCTAAACCAGATGACTACAGCGCCAGGGTCAGCCTCAAAGTTATAGTCGTCGCTGCCGTAGAAGAGAGCCTCAAATACGGCAGCCGCCATCACGGTCTTACCCGCACCAGTCGTGGCAGTGAGCGAAAAGGCGTTCTTATAGTGATCGTCATGCCAGTCCTTCCGCGCCTTTTTCAACCGCTTGAGGACATCGGAAACCGCTTCGTCTTGGTAATCCTTGAGCGTGAATTTCATCGATCAGCGGCCCATCGCAAAGCGGAAATTGGTTAGATAAGATTCATATAGCCGCACCGGCTCCACCGCTCCGGGAAGCTGACGTACTACCGACTGAAATCGACGATCATCGTCGGTGACGATGTAGGCCACGCGGATTTCTTTGTTGGCTTTGACCTCCTTGGCAAAGGGCGCGGAAGTATCAAGGTCGACCAGCAACCCGTAAGTGTCGGCCACTTCCCAGCCCTTTGCAGGCAGCACTTCAATTCGCCTTCCCTCGCTCCCGGCACGCATCCACAACAATGGCGAGATGCGCTCAAAAGAGCGGTTGTGGCTTACAGAAACCGGAGTCTCATAGGTTAGCGTGAAAAACTCGGCGTTCTCTGTGAAACCATCAGCCATTGGGAAATCATCGCCAAACTTATATTCCCCCTCAATCGGTTTGCCGTCGGGTGTTGTGCCATTGATCGCTGCGGCTAAGCGGGGCTTGGTGATGTAATCGCATATCCCAAGCTGTTCCCATTCGATATCTCCGGGACGCAGAGATCGTTTGCGAAGATTATCTTGCTCGGTCGCGCCGACTTCATTGTTTGTGACAGAAATGCACTGACGTCTTCCACCATCTATTCTGTTTAATTTCATAACAGCATGTGCTGTTGTGCCAGAACCAGCAAAGAAATCTAGAACAATGGCGTCTCTGTTATCGCCAACAAATATTCTTAATGAATCTTCAACTGCGTATAATGACTTTGGAAATGGGAACGCTCTTCCCGGCAAAAGAGAGTTTATAACTGTGGTGCCGTAGTGTTCAGCGTTATGAGATTTAAAGAACCATTGAGTTGTCGGAGCCTTGCTCTGCGCCTCAGGATAGGAGGCCGCCACCGAGCCGTCGGGGTTTTTGCCTGAAACCACTGCCCGACCCTCCTCAATATCTTTTATCGACCCCGTCTTCAGATACTGAATGATGTACTTTTGAGGCTCTCCAGGCGTCTCCTTACCGGCCCTCGCATAGCCCTCCTTCCAGCGTTTTCTGAACGTGGATGCAATCGCCGACCAGTTCATTTCCGTGCCGTCTTTGCGGATAGGAAATACGGAGACACAGCCTGGACGCGCGGGGGCATCTTCGCGGGCCATACTATGTGGCAACGGCTCGCCAATTTCTTCGATGAAGCCCGTCTTTGCGTTTACGTAGACCGGGTAAAACTGCCGGGGACCTCCTTTTTTCGTTCCCCTTCGCGATGCGAGATCGCGCCGCCGGAACGTCTGCCAGTCAAGGCCTATAGCTCCCTGCGGCTCCCCATTTTCCCCAGGAGCCCGTTTGGTAACCTGTTCACTGCCCGCCTCTTCGTCGGCTCCCTCGTCGTCGTCCAGCTCTGGCTCACCTTGGTCGGCGGTAACGGATGCAAGGCGGCCAAGCTTAGCTTCACCAAACCAGAGGAAGAAAATATACTCGTCTACACGACGAAACTCGTTTGCCCGCCCCGTTCCCTTGGAGTTTATCAAAGTAGAGATCATCTGCATGCTTGCTTCAGGGAAGGTTTGCTCTAACAAGATCCCCAAGCGAAGATATTCTTTCTCGTCGATCGTCACTATTAATACGGACGCTGCAGGGTTGAGCAGCGTCCGAGCGACAATTAGACGACGCTCGACCATTGCGAGCCATTTGGAGTGTCTGTAAAGATCTTCTTTTTCAACGTAGTCGTTATTGTATTTCCAATCCCTGGCGCCTGAATTGTAGGGGGGATCGATATAGATCGCGTCAATCTTTCCTCGATGCGTAAAAGTTAGAGCTTCAAGGACGTGGAAATTTTCGCCGTTTATAACCGTATGATAGGGCTTTCGTCCTCCACGCTCGACTTTACCGGTACTTACTAGGCCTGGATAGATGAAGTCCTTAAACTCTGCGACCACGATCAACTCTTCGAGCGGCACCATCTGCACTGCCGATTCCGCGTCGTTAATCGCCTCCAACGTAGCCAAAGGCGCGCCACTGTCGCGCTTGATCGCCAGTATTTTCCAAAGTCGCTGATCGCCTTTGGCTGTCTGTCCGCGTTTAGGGAGGATGCGCACCTTGTCGCCCTTGCGGATGGGGCGTCCGGGCAGCTCCACACTTTCAGGCCGATGACGTTCAAAGTTCAGGCCAAACGATCGGCGAGATGACAGCGACTTAAACTCGCGTTCCAGCTCCTGCCCCAGCGCGGCGTCCTTGGCCTTGGTTTGTCCAATGAGATCAGTAAGCCGCGACAAATCGAGAATCCCCTCCGAACCGAATCGAAACGCTAGTTTAGACTACCGAGGTGCCCTCGGTGTGAGCGCTCGCCGGTGGACTAGTCGATTGGCGATCGACCTTGGGCAGCGATTGACGAGGGCACAAACCTTTTGGGCTCCCACCGGGCGCGCTCTGTTTGCACTGGCTGCACTTTCCGCCCCTACGTGATGTTCGCTTTTCATAACGCCGCTGCAACGCGCGCTAGCTGAGGGGCCAACCTGCAAACCCCGTCAGACCGAAGTATGAAATCCGCACCGGATAGCGGGGTCTGAAGAACAAACTTCAAAACAGCGGCATCAACATCCGAACGGCGTGGCTCAATCATGTCGAAGACCCAGGCGAACGCATCGCCGTCGTCGCGCTCATGATGCATGATCCCACGTCGCGGATCGAAACCTTCTGCGATCGTTTCGATGTGAACGCGGCTATTCAACACGCCGTACGCGTAGTTCAGCATCGCATTTACTGGGTGCTTCGCGTGACGATTGGAGATGTGGCGCGCTCCCCCTGACGACCCTCGCGCGCCAATCGTCAGCCAAGCGTCGGGAACGGGGTGCTTCCACCGCGAACGCCAGACGAGCGGGAGGCCGTTCCAGGCGTTGAAATAGCTTGCGGCTGCACCCGCTTCGAGCATCCGCAGATCTTCGATTGAACGTACCGTACCCGTCTCGATTTGGCGGATCGCGGTCTCGGTGCGGCTGATCGCGACTTCGCGGGACGGGCGGTTGGGAATGACGTCTCGCAATGTGACCAGACAGCTCTCCAGTTTTCTCACGATAAGATCGCAGCTGAAATTCAAGCGGCGCTCTGGATCGTTTCGGGTGTTGATCTGCCACTGAATTTTCTCAGGATCGCCCGCGTAGCCGCTACCTCCGATCACGCTCACCGCCTCCCCTCGATAGTTGAGGCGAACGAGCGGGATTCCCTGGTCCGACAACCAGGTGATGACGTCAAACGAGAGGCTTCCGCTGCCATCGAGCATTACGATACGCGGCGGGAGCTCCTGCGAGCCTTTGAAAAAGCGATGCTCTGTCCTCTCCTGCGGCCAATGGGTGAAGCCATCCCTGATAAGCAGCGTGCCCTTGTCGACTTGCAGAGACACGCCGCGTCCACAAAGGATCAGAGGTTCACGGCGGCGCTCTCTCTTAGCAGAACGTCGGCCGCCTTTAACCTTGTGGGTGCGCCAATGCTCATTGCGAGCAGCCCAGTCTGTGTCGTCGTCTTCTTCGACAATCGGGCCCATTGATTCCACGGTCTGAAATCCGGCGCTGGGAACTCGCACCCTCCTAATTCTTCTAACAAATTTCGGCACCGAGGGGAATCCGTCAGCGCGATTTTGAGGACTTTTGGTCCAATGAATTTCCGGAGATCCGGACGGCGATCTTGCAAGTCGCGGAGCCAATTCGACATCAGCCAGATTCCCTCAGCTTGGTTCGCGAGCCGGGCGATTTCCGACGATGTCAGGAAGTCATTGGGCTCATGCCGCAGCCGAGCAAACGCCAGGGAATAAGTGCGCAACAAGGCTGGCGTCGCCGCTTTACCCATTGATGACGCGAGCCCAAGACCAAGGGCCTTCGGCCCATAAATCCACGCCAACGCCTCATGCATGCAGACCGCAATCTTGAAGCCGTTTCGAACATCGTCGCAGGCTTGGCGAACTTCGGCTTCGCTGAAATGCCAGCTCTGGTCGTCAAGCGCGGCACCGGACGCTAGGTGCAAGAGGTCGCCCACGGCGCGACTAAAGCTGAACCCCTGCCCCATCACCCTGTCATTGTCGCCAGCCTCTAGATCCAAGCCGCGAAGCGCGACACCGAGGGTAGTGACTTCCTCGCCGCCGTATCGAGAATCCTCTTCAGCCTGGAAATCGCCCTGCAGAATTTCGAGGGTAACGTTGGCGAAGCGAGCCATCTGCTCTTTCCCCAATCGACGCGCGATTTTCGAGATTTGACCGGTTAGCCTCTCGGCTGCGAGCCGGTCGCCAAAGGTGTCCGGCCGATCATCATCGGCTGCAAGGCGGCGCGCGAACTTTCCAACGCGGGCCATCGTGGCGCGAGATTGCTCCAGCTGGGGTCGCCAATGGCGATCGTCGACCTCGAAACCAGCCGCCCATAGCAATTCACCCGCAAAGGCGACTCGGTTCTTTGCGGCGAGCGCACGCTCGATCGCGACGGCCTGACGCGCTGTGACCGGCGGATGCCAAATCACGCTTCCCGCGCCGGCCCCGATTTGGAGGACGGGGGGAAGCAGGCCTTCTGAGCGCCATCGCTCCAGCTGCCGTGATGTGACTGAACTCCCCTCAAGCTGAAGCTGAGCCTCAACGTCCGCTGTCGATATCCAGGCAAGAGGCGTCGTCTGCATATCCGAGCTCCCCGCCAAACGCTGAATCCTGGCGATTCGCGCCCCTTACTAAACGCGCTCTCAACTCAGCAAAGCGAGAGCAGCCATGCCTACCACCCCAACCCGCCGCCAACGGCGAGACTATCGGGCAGAGTACCAACGCCGCATTGAACGCGGACTAAAATCTGGGAAAAGCCGCTCTGCCGCCCGCGGCCACGCGCGAGCGGAGGATCTCGGCCCGCTACCGCCAGCGCCGGTCGAGCGAAACAGCGTCTATGAAAAAGCGCTCAGAGCCGTGAAGCGTGGCGCTTCACTGAAATCTGCTTCAACCGACTTTGGCCTGAAGTCCGAACGCCTTCGCAGGCACATAAAACAGCGCACCACCGCAAAATATCAGGGCGGCAAATGGGTGATCTTCGATCTTCGCCCTCAGCCGGTTTGGCTGCCGATCGGTGGCAAGCTGAGGTCTGTGACCGTTGCGTTCGACGATACGTCCGACGTTGGCCGGTACTGGGCCGCCGTTTCCAAGTTTCTTGAAACGAACGACATCAAACACCTGGAGCCATTGTGGGGCCAGGGAGTGCGCGACGTATTCGGGACCTTCCATCGGTTCGAAGTGAGGCCGAACGTCCTTCGCAAACTCGACAGCATCGGCGAGCTGAACTTCATCGCGATTTACGCCGACGTGGCGCGGTGATCGGCATGGACCAGTATGAGCGAATGCAGATCCGCGCTGCGGCGGAATGGCGGGCTAAGCTCCAATCCGGCGCGATCAAGACAATGATCGATCCACTGTCCGGCGAGGTGATGATCCGGACCGAAGTGCATCACATCGCCCGCGAGAAGTACGGCGAAGCCTCAATTCCGCTGTCGATTACCAGCCATCGCGAAATGACCAGGCGGCAGATGGAGGAACATCCGCCGGACGGCCCCGACCCCGACAACCCGGTCGAGCGTATGGGCCGGTTCCTGCTTTCAGCGGCCGATCTGCTGGAATCGATCGTCGACGAAATGCGCGCCGCCGCCCACCTGCTGATTGCCCTGGCCGGGAAAGGAATTCGCGGCCCTTGAGGAAAAGCCATGCCGCCAATCGGGGACACCACTCACAAGCCTGAAGTCACCGATTGGCTAGTTTTGGCTTTGCGGGCCTACACCGAGCCGAGGGGGAAGCCTGGGAAATCTTGGACGCGCAACGAAAGGCCGTCGCCGTCCGACTGGGTGCTGATCTTCGACTGCGAAACCCGCATCACACCCGATCTAAGCCTGCGGTTTGGAGCTTACCAGCTGAGGTTCAGAGGCCGCCTTTGGGAGCGTGGCGTCTTCTACGACACCGCAGGACTTCGCGAAGACGAGTTCGAAACACTCTCGGATCTTATGCTTCTGGAGCGCCCGAGCTCCGATGGCGAACGAATTTTCCTGCGGTCGCGGGAGGCCTTCGTGTCCGAAGTTTTCCTCAAGCGTGGGTTCGCCGTCGGTGCTCAAATCGTCGGGTTCAACCTCCCTTTCGATCTCTCGCGGCTGGCCATCCGGCACGTCAACGCACGCGACAGCATGAAAGGCGGCTTCAGTTTTGTGCTTTCAGACGATCGCCGAATCCCGAATGTGGCGGTCAAACATCTGTCCGCTCGCGCGGCGCTGATCCGGTTCACTGGGGCCAGTACTGGCCGATCGCGGAAGTCCGCCGAACGGGTGATCACCGATCGGGGCTATTTCGTCGACGTCAAAACGCTCGCGGCCACGCTTACGGGCGGCTCGCATTCGTTGGCCGGGCTATGCAAGCTCTTGAAAGCCCCAACGCAGAAGCAAGCGGCTGACGAGCATGGTGCGCCGCTGACCCCGGAATATCTGGCCTATGCGCTGGATGATGTGCAGGCCACTTGGGAGTGCTTCGACATTCTCGCGCGGCGGGTCGCGAGCTTCGGTCTTCCGGGCGTTGGCCTATACGACCTCTTCAGCGAAGCCAGCCTTGGAAAAGCGTACCTAAAGGCGATGGGCGTGAAGCCCTGGCGTGAGCTTCAGCCGGATTTTTCGCGTGAGGTCCAAGGCTGGATTATGAGCGCCTACTTCGGCGGGCGGGCTGAGGTGCATATCCGACGGCAAATCGTCGAAGTCGTGCACTGTGATTTTCGGTCGATGTACCCGACCGTCTCCACACTGATGGGCCTATGGCGGTTCGTGATTTCCAAGGGCATCGACTTTGTCGATGTGACGGCGGAAACCCGTGATCGGCTTTCGTCGATCACGGCGGCGGATCTCCAATCCAAAGCCGGATGGCGTGACTTGGCAGTGCTGGTGCAAATCTCGCCAGAGGCCGACATTTTGCCCGTTCGCGCCTGTTACGGTGAGGGCCCTTCGGCAAACATCGGGCTCAATCACCTTTCGTCCGACGAACCGCTTTGGTTCACGTTAGCGGACGTGATCGCAGCAAAGGTCCTCAACGGCTCGGCTCCAAAGATCTTGAAGGCTACCCGGTTCGTGCCGCGCGATGTGCAGTCCGGTCTCCGTCCGATCATGGTTGCTGGTAAATCAGTGGATCCAGAGCATGCCGATTTCTACCGCGAGCTAATCGATCATCGCGGTGTCCTGCAAAGCAAGGTGAGTGAGGGCGGCCCTGATGCGGCTCGCTTCGACGCTGAGCAGCTCGCGGCGAAAATTCTCACCAACTCGACTGCCTACGGCATCTTCATGGAGCTCAACCCTGAGGACAGCTCGAAGCCTGTGCAGATGATGGGTTATGGCGCGGGGGCGCACCCTTTCGCGTTCACCTCGCGCTCTGTCGAAAAGCCGGGCCTCATGTTTCACCCGCTCTTGGGCGCACTCACGACAGGCGCGGCGCGTCTGATGCTGGCGCTGGCAGAGCGCAAGGTTCTGGACGAGGGCCTAGACTGGGCGTTCTGCGATACCGACAGCATCGCCATTGCGAATCCATCCGGCATGGCCCGCGAAGAATTCTTGCCGCGTGCCGAGGCGGTCCAGGCTTGGTTTTCAGACCTCAACCCGTATGCGAAGCCCGGTTCGATCTTGAAGATCGAGGACGTGAACTATGGTGCTGCCCGCGAAGACGGCACGCTAAATTTAGAGCCGCTGTTCTGCCTGGCGATCTCGTCGAAGCGCTACGTCTTATTCAATCGGGATTCCGACGGCAGGCCCATTATCCGCAAGGCGTCGGGACATGGCTTGGGCCATTTGATGGACCCTTTCGACGACCCGGCAGAAGTGAGATCGAGTTGGATCAAGCGCATCGGTGTGCCGCGCTGGCAGGCTGAGGTGTGGATGGAGATCATAGGCGCAGTTGATGCCGGGCGGCCTGACGTCGTGCGCCTAGGACATCTGCCCGGCTTCAACGAACCGTCGCGCAGCCGTTACGCGGCGACGACGCCGGAACTGCTGTCTTGGTTTTCCGAGTTCAATGAGGGGAAGCCATATTCGGAGCAGATCAAACCGTTCAATTTCATGCTGTCGCTTCAACTGCGCTCGGATATGGAAATTGCCCCCTCTCACCCCGACGACCTGACGGATCGCGGAAGAGCCCGCGCGCCACGACCGGCCGCCCCCTTCTCCCTTCATCCGGCTGACGCGGCTCGGACTGCCTTTGACCGTGGAACGGGGAAGCCCGTTCAACCCGCCATGCTGAAGACGCTCGCGCGGAATCTCGTGCGCTATCACCTGCACCCCGAAGCCAAGTTTCAGAACGGTGACGCGGACGCTGTCGGTGTTCTGAGCCGTCGTCATGTTCGGGTCTTGGCATTTCGCGCCATCGGAAAGGAGGCCCACGATCTTGAGGGCCGACTGGCGTTGGGAGAGGATCTCCAACCGGATCGTACGCTGCCTTTGGGGGCTCCAGACCTCGAAAAGCTTCTGGCGCACGCCTGGAAACAACAGGCCGCTTTGGAGCTGAGCGACCGGGAACTGAGCGCCGCAGCCGGGCTCTCTCACCACACGTTGACCAAGCTGCGCCGATTGGGCGGTCGAACGTCGAACATCCTGAAGATTGTCCAGGCGGTCGAGACCACGCGCCAAGCCCGGCTGGCTGAGAAGCAGGCATCAAAGCTGCTTGGGCAGAAGGCCTACCGTCTTGTGGATCACTTCGGGTCGGTCGCGAGCCTGGCCCGCGAATTGGGTATGACACGCCAATATGTCGGCCGGATTCTGAGGGGCGAGCGCCCCGCGTCGGCGGAGTTCGCCGTGCGAGTCGAACAGTTGATGGCGATACCCGCTGGCCAGTCCGCCAGCCGGTCATCGGCGTGCGAGTCACATCCAAGAACCGCGCCTGTCTGAAGCTGGCTCGATTTAGCGCGAACCACCTTGGGTTTCACGGCAGAGTTCGACGTGTATGGTCGCCCTGTCGCACAAAGGAACGCCCGAGGGGGGACAATGTCAGACGTCGTAGTGAAGAAATCCAACGAGCTAATTGATCCTCAGGCCCAACTTCTCGTTGAGTTTCTTAAGGAACTTGGACTTCCAGCAGATAATATCATCGCTGATCAGGATCAGCGGCGAGCCATCGGAGACAATCTCCACACTGTAATCAATGCACTTCCCGCCGACGCTAAGACTGATGCCCGATATTTGTCCCGTTTCGTAATTGGGGCAGGATTTGGACTTTTTGACTACTCCCTGAATGCAATATGGAATGAGGTTGTAATACATCTGCGGCGAAAAGCGACGGTATACGGGTTAGACATATTCTTCGACTCGGCCGTCGGCGGCAGCAAGGCGAGGGAATTTTACAAGACAGAAGACGATCTGGCGTCGTTAAAGGATTCGGTATTGCTAGATACGTCCTATAAGTTGGAGCTTATATCGGAGACGACGTACAAGAAACTAAAGCACATATTGGATATGCGGAATAATGTCGGCATCTCTCACCCGACAACTTACTCAATAAATGCATACGAGCTGTTGGGTTGGCTTCAGACGTGCGTCTCGGAGGTCCTGAACGACAATCCGACCGAAGCCGCACTTCAGGTCCAGAGTTTCGTCTCGAACTTGAAAACCCAACTAGCTCCTTTGGATAACGCAGCCGTCCAGGGCTTGAGCAATCGCTTCGGCCAACTACCGAGCCACCTATGCGGCAGCCTCCTAAGGACGATTTTCGGCATCTATGTAACCGTGGATACCGATCCTGCCGTGAGGAAAAACATTTCGTTGATTGCCCCGTCGCTCTGGGGGACATGCAGCGATGAGACCAAATACAAGCTTGGCGTTGTCCTAGAGGGCTACAACGTCAACTTATATCAGGACAAACACGCACTCGGGAGCCAGTTCTTTGGCATCGTTGGTGGAAACGCTTATAAATCGACGTCCGAAAGAGTCATCATAGTTGATGATCTGATCACTGAGCTCCACGATAAACATAATAGCTGGGACAACTTTCATCATGAAGCTCCCGTGGCAGCGCAGTTATACTCGTACAATCCTGATCAGGCATCGGTTCTAGGCAACCTTGCTCAACGTCTTTTCAAGACCGTGCTCATGTGCCGTATCGGGAATGGCGTAAGCTACAATTCGGGGGTCTCTCCTGGCGGTAAGCCGTACTATGAGGCGATGCTATCCTTTGCTGGAGACAAATTCGCCCCGCATGTCATGGCGTCTCTAGGAGAATTCGAAATTCGAAACCGCCTAAACAATTCGATCTGTCGCCAGCACGCAAAGACGGCGCTTCAAATCGTAAAGGCAAACGTGATCAATCAGAGACTTCTCGAATGTCTGGATTTTCTGATTGATCGAATCGAGAAAGATCCCGGCTGCGGAACCAGCGCTGATTTCAAAAAGCTGTCCAGCGGCTACATCAATTGGTCCTAACCGCAGCTCGGCCTAGCGGCGGCCAATCCGGCGTCCAAAACTGACCGGCTGAACAACAAACTCCCACGGATCGAATATTGGACCGGACGCCATGCATCTCGTCTTAAGTGCCATAAACGGCGAGTACCTACGGGACGTCATTGAACGAGCCGGGCAGAGTACGGAGCGGGTCGATGCTGCGGTCGCTTATGTTTCTCGTGAAGAGCTGCTGTTCAACTGGTGTTGGAAGTACGAAATCCCATTAAGATTCTTCGGCCGCTACGATGAGACGGTGCCAATCAGCCCGCCCATTCTGCGCCGGTTTCTGGATCGAAGATCAGCTCGATACACCTGCAAGCTTGTTCGAAAATTCCACGCAAAAGTTATCTGGTGGCATGGCGTGGGCGCTTACATCGGGTCCGCCAATCTCTCGGACAGCGCGTGGTATAGCAACGTCGAGGCTGGCACATTTTACGATGAAACTGAGCTCGCAGCGCTAGGGCTCGACACCGAGCTGAAGCACTTCTTCAGCACCCTTGAGCTCCACGGGTCACCGCTGACAGACGAGATATGCAGCGCGATCGAACTTCGGGCCAAACAGCTAGCGAAGATTAGGGACGCCGATGCGGCCGACGCGAAAGCTGCGCTCGATAATCCGCACATTCAGCCATGGGACGGCCTGGTTCAAACACCTCGCAAAGCTGCGTCAGACCGGCAGCGAGATGAGTTTCTCAAAGAATGGAACAGCACGCTCACCCTGTTGCGCAATCTTTCGGTCAAGCTGGATGATAACAGGCCAGCTTGGGTACGGCGGGACGCGCCAGCCGGTGCCCACGTCGATCAATTCCTTCACGCTCACTACTACAACCGAGTGATGGAGAAGGGGCGCTCGCTGTTTGAGGAGCATCATCTCGAAAATGTCCAAGATCCGGATTCCGCAGAGCGCAAAGCGATGGAATGGTGGCGCAACTTGAAAGCGCCGCCTTCCAACGAGGACCGGATGCTCAATGATTGGGCCCCATACCTTCGAGATGCTCTCTCGATAGATGGGCTCAGGAACGAAACCCCAGAGCACCTTTTTGGGATATTTCAGCGCGTCCACGCGATTGCGGATCATGCTCGCCGCATTCCCAACCAGCTCGTAAACCTGCCCAGCACTCGACAGTACTCGATGGATGAGAAGACCAGCGCTCTGGCTCAACGCATATTCGATGCGCGTTCCGACGGCGGCGCGACGGTCTTCGACCTCTTGCGCTTTGTTCTTCATGACGGAGATCCGAGCGAGGTCCCCTCGCGTCTCTGGGAGGGGTTGAAGAACCCGAAATGGAAGATTGATCACATCGGACAGAGCGCGCTCGGCGAAATAGTGGGCTGGGCGCTCCCTGACAGGTACCCGCCTCGAAACAGTCGGACCAGCAAAGCGCTCCGGTCCCTTGGACATGCGGTCGCCTACTGACCGTGGGTCCATAAGAGCGAACTAAGTCAGCGAGGTGCGACGGGTGCGTGATCAATACGCCGGTGATATTTCGGACTATCTGAAGTTTGCATTCATCAACGCCATGCTCCCCGCAGCTTCAACGCTCGGTGTGGCGTGGTACTATCTTCCGGGGCACGACGGTCGGGCAGACGGTCGCCATGACGAGTATCTGTCGGACCCAAACTGGCGGCTTTTGTCGCCTGGAGTTTTTGATCGGCTGGCGCAGAGATCCGAACGAGCCGTGTCAGAGCTGGAGGCGCTTGGCGTACTGCCGTCTTCAACCCGCTTTTTTCGCGATCCCGTGGCCGGAAAAGTGGGGAGGGATGCATGGGCTAGGCGCATGGAGGCTGAGCTCGCCGAATGCTCCGCTGTTTTTGCAGACCCGGACAACGGGGTTTCACGACCGGGCGTCGTCAGCCGAAAGAGCGCTACAGTTCAGGAGATTTCATCGCTGTGTGGCGCTGATCGATTGGTTCTTTTGATCCGTTTTCCCCACCGGTTGAGCAGTCATGCTGACCAGCTTTCCAGCTATCACGATGCCTTTGCGGAATTCTTGCCGATCACCGTCCGAACCTGCGTCCGCGTACCCAATGCCAATGGAACCACTTCACCCCGCATCCGCTGGTTCACTGCCCTAAACGGCGGACCGGATGCCAGATCGTCTATGGAATCGTTCGCCCAGAGATTGGCCGCTCTGCCCGGCGCTTCCGCCACGGTCGAGGGGTAGCTCGGCTCGCCCGGTGTCTGTTCTGCGGCTGTTCCGCAGCCTGGCCTTATCCCGTCAAGCGCTTTTGAGGTGAACACGACTCGTCCCGCCCTGTAGGATGGGTTGCGCGCCACACACACCCGCCCTCCCGGCGGCAGGCGTCGCCGGAGAACGGCCATGGCCAAGGGTCAAGTCAAGAGCAACAAGGAAGTCCGCAAACCCAAGGCCGAGAAGCCCAAGCCGTCCGTGTCGGTCAGCAGCAGCTCGCCCTTCACCACGCCTCCGGGGAAAAAATAATTCTGTCCGCTCATCCCGGCGAAAGCCGGGACCCAGAGCTTTCGTGAGGCACGGTGGACGGGATCGGCAGTCGCGGGACCCGGCCAGACTGAACGCCCAAAGGACTGGGTCCCGGCTTTCGCCGGGATGAACGAATGTCACTACTCCCCGGCGTCCGCATCCAGCCGCCGCTCGCATTCCGCCACGCCGTCCGCGATCCCTGCCCCGGCGTACAGGTCCCGCGCCGCCGACCAGGCCGCGCGGGCCGGTGCCATCTTGCGCAATCCGTCCAGGGCCAGGGCGGTCAGCCGCAGGGCGTTGGCCATGTCCGGCGATGTCCCCTGCCCGTTCGACCGGTACAGGGCGGCCGCCTGTTCGGCGTGAGCCAGCGCCTGTTCCAGATGGTCGGCCTTGCGATCAAGGTCGGACAGATGGCGCAGGGCATGGGCCTGCAGCAACGGCGCGCCGCTCTCGCGACTGAGGGCGGCGGCGCGGGCGTAGGCATTGCGGGCGTCGGGCGACCGGCCCTCCGCCATCGCCTCGCGCGCCGTCGTCAGATGGGCCTCAATGGCGTCGGTCATGGGTGGCTCCGCAGATGCCGGAGCCTTAGCACCGCTGATGTCAGTAGGCGTGGCTTTCCGCCGGCCGCTCTTCCAGATGGCCGTCCTTCAGCGCGAACACCCGGTCCATATGCCCGGCCAGCTCCATGTTGTGGGTGGCGATCAGGGCGGCGACGCCGGTGTCCTTGACCAGCCGGTGCAGGGCTTCGAACACGGTCTGGCTGGTGGCGGGGTCAAGGTTGCCGGTCGGCTCGTCGGCCAGCAACAGGCGCGGGCGGTTGGCGAGGGCGCGGGCGACGGCGACGCGCTGCTGCTCCCCGCCCGACAGCTGGGCCGGCTGGTGGGTCAGGCGTTCGCCCAGACCGAGCGCGGTCAGCACCTCGGCGGCCCGGGCGCGGGCCTGCGGCTGGGCCACGCCGGCAATCCGCAGCGGCAGGGCGACGTTGTCGCGCGCGTCGAACTCGGGCAGCAGATGGTGGAACTGGTAGACGAAGCCGATCTTGGCGAGGCGGATATGGGTGCGGGCGCGCTCGTCCAGGTGGCCGACGTCAACGCCGTCGATCCGGATCTGCCCGGCGGTCGGCCGCTCCAGCAGGCCGGCGGCATGCAACAGCGACGACTTGCCCGAGCCGGACGGCCCGATCAGGCCCACGACCTCTCCCGGCCGCACGTCCAGATCGACGCCGCGCAGCACGGTCAGGCCGCCGGACGCGGTTTCATAGGTGCGGGTCAGGCCGCGGACGGAGAGGACGGGGTTACTCATACCGAAGCGCCTCGACCGGATCCATTTTCGCGGCCCGCCACGAGGGCAGCAGGCTGGCGATACAGCTCATGAACAGGGACCAGACGGTGACCCAGAAGACGTCGCCGGGATCGACCAGGGCCGGGATGGCGTCCAGCATATAGACGTCGGCGTTGAACAGCTGGATGCCCAGCAGCGCCTCGAGGAAATGCTGGATCGGGGCGATGTTGAGGCAGAAGACGAGGCCGAGGAACAGGCCCGTCGCCGTGCCCGCCACGCCGATCGCGGCCCCGGCGACGAAGAAGATGCGCAGCATCGACATCTGGCTGGCCCCGACGGTGCGCAGGATGGCCACGTCGCGGGTCTTGTTCTTCACCAGCATGACGATCCCGGAAATGATGTTCAGGGCCGCGATGGCGACGACGAGGCCGAGGATGATGCTCATCGCCACCCGCTCGACCTTGAGCGCGCCCCAGAAGGCGGCCAGCCGGTCGCGCCAGTCGCTAACCAGACCCCCGGGTCCGGCGGCGGTGCGCACGGGATCATAGAGTTCGGCCACGCGGTCGGGCTGGTCGACCTTCATCTCGATGACGTCCCAGACGCCCTCCTTGCCGAAGAAGAGCTGGGCCTGTTCCAGCGGCATGAAGATGAAGGCGCGATCAAAGTCAGCCGTGCCCGAGGTGAACAGGCCACCGACACGATAGACCTTCTCCAGCCCGCCAAGATTGCCGAAGGCGCTGTCGGCCCCTGTCGGGGAATAGAGCGTAATCGGATCGCCGACCCGCAACCCCATGCCCTCGGCCAAGGCCTTGCCGATCAGGACATTGTCGCCGCCATAGGGCCCCTGGCCGAAGGTCCGCTTCGCCTCGTCGCCGAGGCTGTCATAGACGAAGGACATGGAGTCCAGGTCCTGAGGCCGAAGACCGCGGACGACGGCCCCGGTCGTCTGCCCCCCGCCGCGCACAAGCGCCTGGTTCTCGGTCACCGGCGAGACGCTGATGACACCGGGCACGCGGCTGATCCGGGTCACTGCCGCCTCGCGCTCCGGATCGCTCAGGATCTGGCCCTGGACGTACATATGGCCGTTGAAGGACAGCATCCGGCTGAGCAGCTCGGACCGGAAGCCAGCCATGATGCTCATGACCACGATCAGGGCCATGACCGCCAGCGAGATGGCGACGTAGGAGATGATGGCAATCAGGGCGATGCCGCCCTCTTTCCGCTTGGCACGCAGATAGCGCAGCGCCAGCTCGATTTCCCAGGCCGAGAACGGCCCGGCGGGTTTGGTCGGTTTGTCCGCCGCGACGACCGTCATCCGCGCACCTTGGCCAGAGCCTCGTCGAGCGGGATCGAGACCTTTTCGCCGGTCGCCCGACGCTTCAGCTCGACCACGCCGTCGGCCAGCCCCTTGGGCCCGATGGTCAGCTGCCAGGGAATGCCGATCAGGTCGGCGGTGGCGAATTTGCCGCCGGGCCGCTCGTCGGTATCGTCATAGAGGACGTCCTTGCCCAGGGCCTCCAGCTTGGCGACGGCTTCCTCGCAGGCGGCTGAGACGGCGTCGTCGTTGGCGCGCAGGTTGATCACCACGACGTCGAACGGGGCGACGGAGTCCGGCCAGATGATGCCGCTGTCGTCGTGGCTGGCCTCGATGATGGCCCCCAGCAGGCGCGACACGCCGACGCCGTAGCTGCCCATATGGACGTCGGTATCCTTGCCGTCCGGCCCGGCGACGCGCGCCTTCATCGGCGCGGAATATTTGGTGCCGAAATAGAAGATGTGGCCGACCTCGATGCCGCGCGCCGTCAGGCGGTCGGCCTCGGCGGTCTGGGTCTCGAACTGGCCGGCGTCGTGCATTTCCTCGGTCGCGGCGTACAGGCCGATACGCTCGTCGACGATGGCCTGAAGGTCGTCCCAGTCGACGCCCGTCCCGGGGGCCGGCATTTCAACCAGTTTGCGGTCACAGAAGACCTGGCTTTCACCGGTGTCGGCCAGGACGATGAACTCATGGCTCAGATCGCCGCCGATGGGGCCGGTATCGGCACGCATCGGCACCGCCTTCAGCCCCATGCGGGCGAAGGTGTTCAGATAGGCCACGAACATGCGGTTGTAGGCCTTGCGGGCCGAGGCCTCGTCGATGTCGAACGAATAGGCGTCCTTCATCAGGAATTCGCGGCCGCGCATTACGCCAAAGCGGGGGCGGCGCTCGTCGCGGAATTTCCACTGGATGTGGAAGAGGTTCAGCGGCAGGGATTTGTAGCTCTTCACAAAGCCGCGGAAGATGTCGGTGATCATCTCCTCATTGGTCGGCCCGTACAGAAGTTCGCGCTCATGCCGGTCGGTGATGCGCAGCATCTCCGGACCGTAGGCGTCGTAACGGCCGCTCTCGCGCCACAGGTCGGCCAGTTGCAGGGTCGGCATCAGCAGCTCGACGGCCCCGGCCCGCTCCTGCTCCTCGCGCACGATCTGCTCGATCCGGTTCAGCACCCGCAGGCCCAGCGGCAGCCAGGCATAGATGCCGGCCGCCTCCTGTTTGATCATCCCGGCGCGCAGCATCAGCTGGTGCGAGACGATCTGGGCGTCCGAGGGCGCTTCTTTCAGCGTGGGGAGGAAATAGCGCGACAGGCGCATGAGTCGGTATCCGGCAAGCAGGGCGTGGAACAGTGCTTTAGCCGGGACGAAGGGGCGAAAGCTAGGCGGTCAGCGGCGCGCGGCGTCTTTGTTGCAACATTCGCCCGAGCAAGGCGCGCGCTGGCGGATCGAACCAGCGCCCCGCGACGAACGCCGCGACGAGGCAGGCGGCTCCGGCAATGATTTCCCTTAGAGGCACGTCGCCGAACTGCATCTTGGCGACCATGAGGAGCGGCCCGTGCAGGATGTAAAGCGGATACGACAGGGCGGCGAGGAAGGCTGCTGCGGTTTGCAGTCGGGGCGACAGGCGCGCGGTCACGGCGGCGACCACGATGAACGGCAGGACGAACAGGACCGCCACGGCGTCAACGAGGCCGTTCCAGCGGCCGAGGTCCGGCGCCACGACCATAGCGATGAAGGCCGCGACGGTCAGGGCGACAGGCCAGCGCAAGGTCAGTCGTCCGGCGATCCACATCCGGTGCAGCAATAGGCCGAGTGGGAAACCGAACGCGACTCTGGCCAGACCGCCCGCAAGAGACCAGCCGCGCTGGCCGATCGAGCCCTCTTCAGCCATCAGGAAGGCAACCAGCACCGCCGCCGCGCCCAAGCCGACAACGACCTTGAGCGCCCGGTCGCTGAGCCGGCTCGCAGCGAAGGCGTAGACGATGTTGGCCGCCATCTCGAAGAACAGTGACCACCCGGGCGGGTTGAGCGGGAAGACCTGCGAGTTCGCGTCCAGCGGCGTCGGAATCATCATCGCGGCTGCGGCGAAAAGCACCCCGAGGCCGATGACACCCCCGGCGTCGTTGATTGCTCCGGCGTAAACGGCGGCGCCGATGCGGGTGCCCAGTATTTACAACGGCCACAGACGGACGATCCGCGCCCTGATGAAGGCACCCGGACTCCAGCCGGCCCTGAGCCGTCCCTCGTAGGCGTGGGCCATCACGAAGCCGGACATGATGAAGAACAGATCGACCGCGATATAACCGTGGAAAACCAGATGGCGCAGCGACGAAATGTGCAGGATCAGCACCACCAGCGCCGCCACGCCGCGCAGACCGTCCAGCGCCATGAAGCGGCCGTCGGCCGAATGCAGCGAGTGCAGGTCGGACGCGGCGGTCATCCCGTCAACCTGACGCGCCTGCATTAAGACGGGGTTTCCAGCTTGCGCGCTTCAGGGATGCGGCAGGCTGATGCCGTATCTGGCGGCCAGATAGGGGATGATGGCCTCATCCTGCAGGAAGCGCTTTCCGGTCGTTTCGCTGGTCTGTGCCGCGGGCCAGTCGAAGGTCCCGTCCAGCACCAGGATCGGGCAGCTCTGGTGCGCTTCGCCGACCATCTCGATCACCGGCGGGCGCGGCCGCGCGTGATCGAGGCGCGTGATGTCGAGCTGCGTCTTGAGCGCCGGATAAAAGGCCATCACCCCTTCGACGATCGCGCCGGCGGGGCAGTACCACGGCCCGCCCTGATCGTCGGTCCAGCCCGGGTTCAGCAGAAACAGGCGGTCGGTCATGCCGCGACCCTAGACCGGCGGCGCCAGGTTCGGCAGAGGCATCCAGCCGATGAAGACCAGGACCATCACCACCAGCCAGACGAGGAACGACACCCACGTCGTGGTGGTGAATTTGCGCTTCAGGTCCGGCTTGTCGGGCGCGCCCCACTGTCCCCCGTCGGTGGGCGGCTCATGGCTTTCCCGGGTCGTCCCCAGCGGCAGGACGGCGAACAGCACGGTCCACCAGCAGACGACATAGATGGCGAACATCGTGATCGGGCCGATAGGCATCAGTGGCCTCCGCTTTCGGAATGGGGTTTCGGCGTTTCCATCAGTTCGACCAGGACCCCGCCCATGTCCTTCGGATGGACGAAGATGATCGGCGTGCCGTGGGCGCCGATCCGCGGCTCGCCCGTGCCGAGGATGGTCGCGCCCCTGGCCCGGAGGGCGTCGCGGGCGGCGATGATGTCCTCGACCTCGAAACAGACGTGGTGTTGTCCGCCCTTGGGGTTCCTGGCCAGGAAGCCGTGGATCGGGCTGTCGTCGCCCAGCGGCTCGATCAGTTCAATCTGGGCGTTGGGCAGGTCGATGAAGCAAACGCGCACGCCCTGGGCCGGCAGGTCGAACGGCGCGTGTGCATTCGTGGCACCGAGCATGTCGCGATACATCGCGACGCTGGCCTCGATGGAGGGGGTGGCGACGCCGACGTGGTTCAGTCTTCCGATCATGGGGAGCACATAAAGAAAATCCTCCCCCGCGCATACGGGGGAGGATGATCCGTCGCAGAGCAGATCCGTAGTTTAGACGGCTCCGCCCGACATCGCGGCGACTTCGCTGGCGAAGTCGGGGCCTTCGACCTTTTCGACGCCTTCGCCGAGGGCAAGGCGGACGAAGCCGGCGAGGTGCAGGCCGGGGAAGCCCAGTTCCTTGCCCGTGTCGGCGACCAGCTGTTCGATGGTCACGTCGGGGTTCATCACGAAGGGCTGTTTGATCAGCACGACTTCCTTCTGGAACTTGTTGATCTGACCTTCCACGATCTTGGCGATCATGGCTTCCGGCTTGCCTTCTTCCTTGGCCTTTTCGGTCAGGACCTGACGTTCCTTCTCGATGGCGGCGGGGTCCAGATCGTCGGTGTTCAACGACAGCGGGGCCGTGGCGGCCACGTGCATGGCGATCTTGCGGCCCAGTTCGCGCAGGGCAACCTTGTCGCCGCCGCCGTGCAGGGCCACCAGCACGCCGATACGGCCGAGGCCCGGCGACACCGCATTGTGGACGTAGGAGGCGACGACGCCTTCATCGACCGACAGGCGGGCGGCGCGACGCAGCTGCATGTTCTCGCCGACGGTGGCGATCAGCTGGGTGACCTCGTCCTGGACCGTCTTGCCGGCTTCCAGCTCGGCGCCGTGCAGACCTTCGAGCGTGGCATGCTCGAGGCCCAGCTGGGCGAACGACTTGGCGGCGTTCTGGAACAGGTCGTTGCGGGCGACGAAATCGGTCTCGGCGTTGAACTCGATGGCGGCACCGACTTCACCGGCTCCGACTTCCTTCGAAGCCACGGCCACGAGGCCTTCGGCGGCGACGCGGTCGGCCTTCTTGGCGGCCTTGGACAGGCCCTTGGCGCGCAGCCAGTCGATCGCGGCATTGATGTCGCCGTCGGTTTCCTGAAGCGCCTTCTTGCAGTCCATCATGCCGACGCCGGACTTGGCGCGCAGGTCCATCACGAGGGCGGCTGTGATCTCGGCCATGGGGGATATCTCCTGAAGTCTGTTCGTATGCGGGAACGGCCGGGCGTTTAGCCCGGCCGTATGTCAGTTTCGCCGTCGGTGGAAAGTCGGGGTCGCTTAGACCGCGGCCTTCTCGGTTTCGACGGCGTCGTTGGCTTCCGAGGTCGCGGCCTGGGCGGCTTCGTCGGCCACGGCCGGTTCGGCTGCCGGTTCGGCGGCGGCGATCATTTCCTCGGCGACGGCTTCCGTGCCGGCCGGGGCGACGTCTTCAGCCTTGGCCTTGGGGGCCCTGGCTTCGCGCAGCATCGGCTCGTCCGGGTTCACCGCAGCGCCCAGGTCGACGCCCGAGGAGGCCTGGCCGGCAGCCAGACCATCGAGGACGGCGTCGGCGATCAGGTCGCAGTAGGTCTGGATGGCGCGGGCGGCGTCGTCGTTGCCCGGGATCGGATAGGTGATGCCGTCCGGGTCCGAGTTGGTGTCCAGGATGGCGATGATCGGGATGTTCAGCTTGCGGGCCTCAAGGATGGCGATGGCCTCCTTGTTGGTGTCGATCACGAACATGATGTCCGGGATGGAGCCCATGTCCTTGATGCCGCCCAGCGACAGCTCGAGCTTGTCCTTTTCGCGCTGCAGGTTCAGCAGCTCCTTCTTGACGCGGCCGTCGCCACCCGACTCGAGCAGGCCTTCCAGCTCGCGCAGGCGGGCGATCGAGCCCGACACGGTGCGCCAGTTGGTCAGGGTGCCGCCGAGCCAGCGGTTGTTCATGTAATACTGGGCGCAGCGCTTGGCGGCTTCGGCGACCGGATCGGCGGCCTGACGCTTGGTGCCGACGAACAGGACGCGGCCACCCTTGGCGGCGACGTCGCGCACGGCGACCAGCGCCTGGTGCAGCAGCGGGATCGACTGCGACAGGTCGATAATGTGGATGTTCGAGCGCGAACCGAAGATGTAGCGCTCCATCTTCGGGTTCCACCGGTGCGTCTGGTGGCCGAAGTGCGCGCCTGCTTCGAGCAGCGAACGCATGGAGAATTCTGGCAGAGCCATGAGGTTAGTCCTTTATCCGATTGATCCGCCGCAGGCGCTGTAAAGACCGAAGTCCTCGGAACGGAGCGAACAGGATTTCTCCCTGGCCGCGCCACGCCTGCGTGTGAAGTGGGCGGGCATGTAGGCGGGATGGCCGCAAAAGGCAAGCGTCGTGGCGCGGACCGGCCTGACAGGTCAGGTTCCACGCGGCTTGACCCGGCTGGTCGCCTCGGCCTTCGTCGGATCCTCCGGCCAGGGGTGTCGGGGGTAACGTCCGCGCATCTCGCTGCGCACCGCGGTCCAGCTGCCGGCCCAGAAGCCGGGCAGGTCCTTCGTCACCTGCACCGGCCGCCGCGCCGGGGACAGCAGGGCGAGCGTCAGGGGCACACGCCCGCCGCCGACGGTCGGATGGGTGGTCACACCGAACAGTTCCTGCACGCGGATATCCACGCGCGGCCCGCCGGGGGCCGCATAGTCGATGACGGCCGAGCCGAGCGGCGTCTGCAGCCGCGCGGGTGCCCGCTCATCCAGCGCACGCGCCCGATCCCACGGCACCAAGGTCTTCAGCCCGGCCTCCAGCGCCGTGTCGCTGATGGCGTCCACCGCCTGCACATCCTCCAGCAATGGCCAGAGCCAGCGCTCGGCTTCGGCCCGCAATCCCGCCTCCGACACATCAGGCCAGCCCACCTCCAGCGACCCGAGAAAGACCAGCCGCGCTCGCAGGCCCGTCGCCCGCCCGCCCCACTTCAGACGGGAGAGCCCGTCGCGCTCGACCTCGGCCTTGAGCACAGCCGTCATCGCTGCCCGATCGGGTGCGCCGACGATCTTCTCATCGACCACGATCGCCCCGATGCGGCGGACACGCCGCAGCGTCATTCGGCCAGACGGTTCGCGGCCGAGCCGGTCCTCGATCTCGATCCTTCGCTCGAGCGACGCGATATCGACCGGTACGGCCAGACGGATGCGGTCACGCGCATCACCCCCGCTCAGTTCCGCCACCGCCAGCCACGGTTCCTGGGCCAGCAACTCCGTCGGTTCGACGAAGGCCCCGCGGCCCGAGGCCAGCAGCACCTCACCCGGCTTGCCCCGCGCCCTGGCCACCCGTTCGGGGAAGGCCTCGGCCAGAAGGGTGCCGGGGTCCGCATCGCCGCCCTGCCCGCCCCCGGCCGCCCGCGCCCAGCGGTCGGCCAGGTTCATCGCATCGCGCGCCCGCGGTGACCGGTCGCGATCCAGCGCCCGAAGCCGCTCGCGCAGGTCGACGTCGTTTCCGCCCAGCCCCGGCTCGCTCAGCACCGCGGCGATCCGGGCACCGAGCGCGGCGTCGCCGGCATCACTGGCGGCGGCGACCATATGCGCCAGGCGCGGCGGCAGCGGAATGGGCGTCAGCCTTCGTCCGTGGGCCGTGAGAGCCCCCTCGCCGTCCAGCGCATCCAGCCGCTCCAGCACCTTGCGCGCCTCGGCGAAGGCACCCGCCGGCGGCTGGTCGAGCAGGGCCAGGCCCTCGGTCGTCCGGGTCCCCCAGCGCGCCAGGTCCAGCGCGAAGGCGGTCAGATCGGCCTCCAGGATCTCGGGCCGCTGATGCGGGATGAGGCCGCGCGTCGCTTCCTCGTCCCAAAGGCGATAGCAGACGCCCGGTTCGATGCGCCCAGCCCGGCCTCGACGCTGCTCCGCTGAAGAACGGCTGACGCGCACCGTCGCCAGCCGGGTCAGTCCGCTGGAGGCCTCGAACCGGGGCACGCGCGACAGGCCGCCGTCGATGACCACGCGCACACCCTCGATCGTCAGGCTGGTCTCTGCCACCGAAGTTGCCAGCACCACCTTTCGCCGCCCCGCGGCGGACGGCTGGATGGCCCGGTCCTGCTCGGCCGCATCCAGGGCACCATAAAGCGGCGCGATATCGACCGACGGATCACGCACCGTCTCCCGGAGCCGCTGCGCCGTGCGGTGGATCTCGCCCTGACCCGGCAGGAAGACCAGCACAGATCCCGTCTGCTCACCCAGCGCGAGCCTCACCGCGCGCGCCGCGGCGTCCTCGATCCGCTCGGCCGCACCCCGGCCGATATAGAATGTCTCGACGGGGAACATCCGGCCCTCGGCCTCGATCACCGGCGCTCCACCGAGCAGGGCCGACACACCGGCAATGTCCAGTGTTGCCGACATGACCAGCAGCCGCAGGTCCTCGCGCAGCAGTCCCTGCGACTCGCGGGCCAGCGCCAGCCCGAGATCCGCGTCCAGCGACCGCTCGTGGAACTCGTCGAACAGGACCGCGCCGACGCCCTCAAGCCCCGGATCGTCCAGAATCATCCGGGTGAACACGCCCTCCGTAATCACCTCGATCCGCGTCCGGGGGCCGATCCGGCTCTGCAGACGGGTGCGATAGCCGACGTTGTCACCGGTGCGTTCGCCCAGTGACGACGCCATCCGCTCCGCCGCCGCCCGCGCCGCCAGACGACGGGGCTCAAGCACCAGCAGCTTGCCTTCGCCCAGCCAGGCCTCACCCAGCAAGGCCAGTGGCACGACGGTCGTCTTGCCGGCCCCCGGCGGCGCAGCCAGCACGGCGACGTTGCCCGCAGACAGGGCGGTCTTGAGCGGTTGAAGGACGGCGTGGATTGGCAACATCACCTGCGGTCTACCTGCAACGAGGCCGGTCACGAAAGCGTCGTTGTCCCTTCATCAATCGGAAACCGCGTTGCCAGCGGGGTCCTGCGCCGCTAGCGTCCGCGCCATTGAAGGCGGTCCGGGGAGGACTCGCCGTGTATCAGGGGGCGAGACTCGATGTCCGCAGAAGGCCTTAGGCCCAAGGGGAACCGTCTGTTCCTCAAGAAATCCGTAGCCCAGATCCAGAAGGAAGCGGCCAGGAGCGAATTGAAGCGCTCGCTGGGCCCCATCAATCTGATGAGCCTGGGCATCGGTGCCATCATCGGTGCCGGCATCTTCGTTCTGACCGGCCAGGTCGCCGCCGCCCATGCGGGCCCGGCCATCATGCTGTCGTTCGTGGTCGCAGGCATCGCCTGCGGGCTCGCCGGTCTTTGCTACGCCGAACTGGCCTCGACCATGCCGGTGTCCGGCTCGGCCTATACCTATGCCTACGGCACTCTCGGCGAGGTCTTCGCCTGGATCATGGGCTGGCTTCTGGTTCTGGAATACGGTGTCGCGGCCTCGACCGTGGCGGTCGGCTGGTCCGGCTATGTCGTTTCGATCCTGAAGGATTTCGGCGTTGCTGACGGTCTGTTCCCGATGATCCAGTACGCCGGCGGCGAAGGCCCGTCCTGGGCCACGCCGCTGATCCAGGCCGTCACTGTCGACGGCGTCAACAGCTTTCCCCTGACCGGCACCTTCAACCTCGTCGCCGCCATCGGCATCGCTGCGGTTTGCAGCCTGCTGGTTCTGGGCGTCAGCGAATCCGCCTCGATCAACAACGTCATCGTCATGATCAAGATCGTGGTTCTGCTGACCTTCATCGCTGTGGGGGTTCAATACATCAACCCGGCCAACTGGCAGCCCTTCATTCCCGAGAACACGACGGGCAAATTCGGGGAATACGGGGCCACCGGCATCCTGCGCGGCGCCTCGATCATCTTCTTTGCCTATGTCGGTTTCGAAGCGGTCTCGACGGCCGCAGCCGAGGCCAAGAACCCCTCGAAAGATGTTCCGGTCGGTATCCTCGGCGCGCTGATCGTCTGCACCATGATCTATATGGCCGTCGCTGCCGTCATGACCGGCGTCGTCCCCTACCTGGAACTTGCCAGCCCGGCACCGGTGGCCGTCGCCATCGATCGCATGGGTCTGGAATGGGCCAATATCGCCGTGGCCTCGGCCGAGGGCGGTCAGCTGAACCTGATCAGCTTCCTGATCAAGATCGGCGCCATCACCGGCCTGTCCTCCGTGATGCTGGTGCTGTGCTACGGCCAGACGCGCATCTTCTACACCATGGCCCGCGACGGTCTGCTGCCGCGCGCCTTCGCCGTCATCCACCCGAAGTTCCGCACCCCATGGATCGGCACCATTCTTCTGGGCATCCTGATCGCGGTTTGCGCGTCCTTCCTGCCGATCTCCATCCTCGGTGACCTGGTTTCGCTGGGGACGGCCGTCGCCTTCTCCATCGTCTGCCTGAGCGTGATCTTCCTGCGCATCAAGCACCCGGAAATGGAGCGCCCGTTCAAGGTACCGGGCGGCATCGCCACGGCCGTTGCGGGCATCATCTCCTGCCTGGCCCTGGCCGGCTTCAACTTCTGGCCGATGATCCAGCACGCCATGGACGGCAATCCGCTGCCGCTCACCATCCTCGGTGCCTATGCCGCGGTCGGGGCCGTGATCTACATCATCTACGGCTTCTGGCACTCCAAGCTCGCCAAGGGCATCGACATCACCGAAGAGACCACGATGTCGTCCCCCGCCGAGGCCATGGGCTCCGGTGTGGACAACCAGAAGGACTGATCCCTGCGATCAGGTCCCCAACGACGAAAGGCCCGGGAGCGATCCCGGGCCTTTTTCGTTGCCGCCCCGCTCCCGCTCGCCTAGACGCTTTCGCCTACCTGAGCGGATGTGGCGGAACTGGTAGACGCACCAGATTTAGGTTCTGGCGCCGCGAGGCGTGGAGGTTCGAGTCCTCTCATCCGCACCATCCTGAAAGCCCGCCCTGATGGCCGGGCTTTTTCGTTGAGTCACAGGTTCTTGCTTTGTTCCTTTTCGCTGCTATCCTGCCCCCATGGCTGAAGCGGCAAAAGGACGAGGGGCCCGATCGAATGCGACGGGTCGGTTCGAGCCCGAAACCGTGCAGGCCTTCGATGACGGCTGGACGATCGACGACGCCGAGGCCGCGCCCCTGCGCACCACCCTGACGCCGGAACACGCCCGGACCATCATCGCGAGGAACACCAGTCCGGACATCGGTTTCGACCGGTCCATCAACCCCTACAAGGGCTGCGAACATGGCTGTATCTACTGCTACGCCCGTCCGTCCCATGCCTTCATGGGCCTATCCCCGGGCCTGGATTTCGAGAGCCGCCTCTTCTTCAAGCCCGAGGCCGCGCGTCTGCTGGAGCAGGAACTCTCAAAGCCCCGCTACGTCTGCAAACGCATCCACATGGGCGGCAATACCGACCCCTATCAGCCGGTCGAGCGCGAGCTGAACTCGACCCGCTCGATGCTCGAGGTCCTGCAGCGGTTCCGGCACCCCTTCAGCATCATTACCAAGTCGGTCCTGATCACGCGCGACGTCGACATTCTCGGGGCGATGGCTGCCGAAGGGCTGGCCTCGGCCTGCGTCTCGATCACCACCCTGGACCGAGGTCTGGCCCGCGCCATGGAGCCACGCGCCTCGACCCCGGCGAAGCGGCTGGAGGCCATCGGCCGGCTGGCCGATGCGGGCGTGCCGGTGACGGTCGGTTTCGCGCCGGTCATCCCCGGCCTCAACGATCATGAGCTTGAGGCGGTTCTGGAGGCGGCCGCAAAAGCGGGCGCGGTCTCGGCCATGTACGTCACCCTGCGCCTGCCGCTCGAGATCAAAACCCTTTTCGCCGAGTGGCTGGCCGACGCCCGGCCGGAACGCGCGGCGCGCGTCATGTCCCTGATCCGCCAGACCCGTGGCGGCCGCGACTACGACCCTGACTGGTCCCAGCGGATGACGGGAACGGGGCCGGTCGCCGATCTGATCTCGGCCCGGTTCAAGGCGGCGGTGAAGCGCTATGGCCTCGACCGGCCCCGGCTTCCGTTGGACGAGACGAAATTCCGCGTGCCGGCGGACATGAAGAAGCAGATGGACCTGTTCGATCTTCCTTCCCCCATTTCGGGGGAAGGTGGCTCGCGGAGCGAGACGGATGGGGGCCTGCCGGATGCAGCCTGAACAGACGATCAAGATGGCTCGCCGTTTGCGCAAGACACCCACCCGCGCGGAGGATTTCTTCTGGTCGCTGGTTCGCGACAGGACGCTCGACGGTCTTCGCTTCCGGCGACAGGTCCCGATCGGGCAGTATGTCGTCGACTTCGCCTGTCTGTCCGCCCGCCTGATCGTTGAAGCGGACGGCGGCGTCCAGGCGCTGCGCACTTTCGACGACGCCAAACGCGACGGCTGGCTGACCTTGCAGGGCTTTCGGGTCCTGCGATTATCGAACTCCGATATCCTTGCACGACCAAACCACGTGCTGGCAGCGATCCGTGAGGTCGTCGGCAAGCCCCCATCCGTCAGGCTTCGCCTGCCACCTTCCCCCGAAATGGGGGAAGGAATCCGGGAGTGTTAGTCCTCCTCCGCCGCACCCGGATCGATCGCATTCGTCACCAGCGCCCGCCACGTCGGATCGGTGGCATCGACCAGATCGACGTCCTCCATCAGGGCCACAGCCCCGCCGCCGTCGGGCAGGATCAGGCCGAGGACTTCCATCTCCTCGCCGTCGGGTCCGAGGTGCGTTTCCGCCTGCACCGCGACGGCCGCCTGTTCGCCGTCGTCATCCCACCAGATCACCGGCTGCGGCAGCTCCATGGCGATCGGTCTGGGGTCATCCGTCTCGCCCAGGGCAAAGACCGCGCGACGGGCCTGCACATCGTCCAGCGTCGCTACCGTGCCGGTGAACGGCTTCAGCCGGGTCCAGTCGTCGGCGTCGAAGCCACCGCCATCCTCGTCCGGCAGATTGTCATTCATCGTCATCGCCTGAAAATCCCCACCAGCTCGACATGGGCCGACCACAGGAACTGATCGACCGGCGTGACCCGCTCAAGCCGGAAGCCGCCTTCAATCAGGATGCGCGCGTCCCGGGCGAAGGTGACCGGGTTACACGACACCCCGACCACGACCGCCGCCTTCGTCCCCGGCAGCTGTCGCGTCTGTTCAACCGCCCCGGCGCGCGGGGGGTCCATGACCACGGCGTCGCATCCACGCAGGTCATACGGAGCCAGTGGTCGCCGGAACAGGTCGCGGGCCTCGGCCGTGATCGGCTTCAGGCCTCGGGCCGAGCCCATGCCGGCCTTCAGCGCCGCAATGCCCGCCGCCGAAGCGTCCGCCGCCAGCACCGGCGCGACGGCGGCCAACGGAAAGGTGAAGGCACCCGCGCCGCAGAACAGGTCGGCGATCTTCTTCGCGCCCTGCACGGCCTCGACGGCCCGCTGAACCATCGCGGCCTCGGCCTCGGGTACGGCCTGCAGGAAGCCTCCGGGTGGCAGCGGCACGGTCGCCGTGCCAAACGCGATCGTCGGCTGTCGCTCCATCATCAAGGTGTCGCCGGCCAGGCTCAGCCGCGCCACATCGGCCCCGGCGGCGGCCCGGATCGCCCGCATCTGCGCGTCACCCGACAGCCCGCCCGAGCGACGCTCGACGCCGGTCACATCGATGTCCAGTCCCGTCAGGGTCAGGGTGACATGCAGGGTCGGTGCCGATTTCGGATGCTCCAGAAAGGCCTCCGCGATCCGCGCCAGCGCCGGCAAGGCCTCGACCAGCCGCGGATGGGCAACCGGACAGGCCGTCACCTCGACCAGCCGCCAGCTCTTGCGGGCCTTGAAGCCCAGCGCGACCCGCCCGTCCTCCCCGCGTCGCGCATGCAGCGCCAGCCGGCGTCGGCTGGCCGACGGCACGGCCACCGCCGCCTCGATCTCGGTCTCGATCCCCTCGCGGGCCAGTGCCAACCGGACCTGGTCGCGTTTCCAGTCGAGATACGGGCCGTTCGCCCAGTGCTGCAGCGAACACCCGCCGCAGTCGCCATAGTGAAGCGAGACCGGCGCGATCCGGTCGGGGCTGGCGGTGACGATCTCGACCGCTTCCAGCCGCCCGTCACGCACCTCTCCCCGCACCACCTCGCCGGGCAGGGTCAGCGGCGCGAAGACCGGGCCGTCGGGCGTATCGGCGATGCCGTCGCCCTGCCCGCCCACGCGCGCGATCGTCAGTGTTTCCGTCATCGGCCGTTCCTAGAGACTCCGGGCGGCTTGTGAAACCTGAACGAAGATGAACGGCCCACTCAAAAGCCGTTCAGCTTCACCCGCCTATTCCTCAGTGCAACAGACAGGGAGCCGACCGTTCGGCCCTCGTCTCCACAAACGAGGATCAACGCGATGTTCGCCCGCCTGACCATGAAGACCGCAGCCGCCGCCACCGCCCTCGCGGCCGTGGGTGCCCTGCTGACCCCGACCGCGGCCTCGGCCCAAGCCTACACCTACCAGGGGGCCCAGAACTACGGCTCGGGTGCCTATAGCCAAGGCTACAACTACGACCAGTCGTCGCGATATGGCTACCAGGATGACCGCTACGGCGATAACCGCAACAGCGCCTATGCGTGCCGCTCCGACCGCAGCAACCGTCAGGGAACCGGCGTCGCCGTCGGTGCCACGCTCGGCGCGGTCGTCGGGTCGCAGCTGGCAGCACGCGGTCGACGGACCGAAGGCAGCATCCTCGGCGGCGTCCTCGGTGCCGTCGTCGGTGCGGGTGTGGGCAGCAGTTCGGCGCGTGACTGCGGCGACCGCGCCGGCGGCTACGGCTACAGCTACGACCAGTCGCAATACGGCAATCAGTCCCGCTATGGCGACCAGGCCCGCTACGGCGACGGCTACCAGTCGAACGATCGCGGTTACGACCGGGATTATGGCTATGACCGCTCCTACGGGTCCGACCGTTCGTACCAGGATCGCTACCAGTCCGGCTACGGCAACCCGTCGGGCTATGAGACCGGCTGCCGCACGGTAGAGGTTCGCCGCCGTGATCAGTACGGCCGCTATGTCACCCGCATCGAGCAGTCCTGCCCGAGCCGCTACTGACCACAGAATTGCGTCGCCGGTTATTTTTCAGCCCCCCTGTCGACCGGCGACGTGACGGAGACCCCCGGTGGAGCAATCCACCGGGGGTTTTTCCATGTTTGATGCGCTATCGCGCGCCGCGCGGCTTCTCGCTGCTTGAGCGCGGGATTTGAGGCGCTAACCCTCGCCGCGCGGCGGCTGGCGGCCTGAGCGCGCCCACAGGAGATATTCCACATTGCCGTCAGCCCCGGTGATGGGACTTTCCGTCGTTTCCAGCACCGTCCAGCCCTGGGTCTCGAGCCAGTCCGAGACCGACGCCAGAGCCGCCTGACGGGCCCCGGGATCCTTGACCACCCCCTTCTTCGACCCGCCTGGTCCGGTCGCCTCGAACTGAGGCTTGACCAGGGTGACCAGGTCCGCATCCGGCGCAGCCAGCGCCAGCGCCGCCGGCAAGACCTTGGCCAGGCCGATGAAACTGGCGTCACAAACGATCAGTTGCGGGGCCTGCGGGATCAGAGCCGTGGTCAGGGTGCGCGCGTCGGTCTGCTCCAGATTGACCACACGAGGATCGGCGGCGACCCGCGCATGCATCTGGGCCGAACCGACATCAACGGCGAACACCTGCGCGGCCCCCCGCGTCAGACAGACCTCGGTAAAGCCCCCGGTCGAGGCCCCGATATCCAGCACCACCCGCCCCTCGACCGGGACGGGCCAAAGGTTCAGGGCGTGATCCAGCTTCAGCGCACCGCGCCCGACCCAGCCATGCGGCTCGACCACGGTCAGCACGGCGTCTTCGGCCACCGTCTGCGACGCGGCCTTTGCCACGACACCGTCCACGCTGACGCCCCCGGCGAGGATCGCCGCCTTCGCCCGGGCCCGGCTGTCGACCAGCCCCTTCGACACCAGCAGCACATCCAGGCGCGTCATCGTTCGTCCAGGCCCAGAAGCGGCGACAGATAGTCGAGAAAGACCCGTCCCTTGCGCGGCAACTCCCGGTGAGTCCACAGGGCGGTCAGATCGATCGGCGGGCCGGACCAGTCCGGCGCGACCCGCACCAGCCGTCCGCTGGCCAGTTCCTCCCGAACCGCGAAAGACGGGAGCAGGGCGACGCCGGCACCGGCCATCGCCAGACTGCGGACCACGGACCCTGCCCCCGCCGTAACGGCTCCGGAGGCTTCAAAGCTGACCGTGGCTTGCGGCCCGTCCAGCCGCCAGCGCCCTCCCAGGGTCGACCCCGAGCAGACCACACAGTGGCCCCGCAACCGATCCTCGAGCGGCGCATCCTCGTCCAGCCGTGCAAGCATTTCGGGCGACGCGACCAGCCAGCGGCGATAAACCCCCAGCCGCCGCCCGGTCATGCCGCTGTCGCTCAGCGGACCGAGGCGAAGGATCAGATCGATCCCTTCCGCCACCGCATCGACGCGAGCGTCCGTCGCGGCCAGATCCAGCCGGACGCGGGGAAAGGACGCCAGAAAGCCCTCGATATGCGGCGCGACCTCGTCGGTGGCGAAGGCGATCGAGGTCGATACACGCAGGCGTCCGACCGGCTCGCGGTCGGCGCCCGCTGCCGCCTCGACAAGGGCGGAGTCTTCATCCAGCAAGCGCTGGGCCTGTTCATAGACGCGCTGGCCGGCCTCGGTCACCGACAGCCGCCGCGTGGTCCGCAGCAGCAGCCGGGCCCCCAGATCCGCCTCCAGCGCCGCGATCGCCCGACTGGTGGCCGGCTGCGACAGGCCCGCATCGCGCGCCGCCCGCGAGAAGCTGCCGGTCTCGACGGCGCGAACGAACAGGCGAAGGGCCGACAGGCGATCCATGCCGATTGTTTTCATGCGTTTTGCGCATAAGTCAAAGTCGATCTTTCCGGCTACTGGCGGGCCGGGGTTCGACGCATCTTCCTCTCCGACGACGCACCCCGCGTCCGCCACGCACCGGAGACCGCCATGACCCAGTTCCCGATCCACACCCTCGAAACCGCCCCCGAGGGTTCGCGTCCCTATATCGCCGCCGCCAAGGCCGCCTTTGGCCTGGTGCCTAATCTGGTCGGGGAGTTCGCCGAAAGCCCGGCTGTGATCGAGGGCTATCTGTCCCTCGCCGCCGCCTATCAGAAGTCCGGCCTGACCCCGCTGGAGCGCGAGGTTGTGCTGATCGCCGCCGCCGTGGAGAACGCCTGCCACTACTGCGTCGCAGCCCACACCACGGTCACCCAGGGCCAGAAGCTGGACCAGACAGTGGTTCAGGCCGTCCGCAACGGCGGCCCCATCGCCGATGTGAAACTGGAAGGCCTGCGCGACTTCGCTACCCGGGTGGTGCGCGAGCGCGGCTGGGTCTCGGACGCCGACGTCAACCGCCTGATCGCCTCGGGCTACACCGCCGCCAATGTGCTCGAGGTCGTCCTGGGCGTCGGGCTCAAGACCATCTCGAACTACATCAACCACATCGCCGAGACCCCGGTGGACGCGGCCTTCCAGGCCAATGCCTTCGAGCCCCGCAAGGCCGCCTGATCCATCACCCCTAACCCCCGGGCGGTGTTGGGCGAAGCCCCGTTCGACACCGCTACAGGAGACCGAGCCATGCGTTTCCTGAACATCCTTTTCGCCCTCGGCATCCTTGGGAGCGTCATTCTGCTGGTGTCCCTGTCCGGCCACGGCACGCTGATCAACGCGCAGTCGATCAGCCCGACCATGCCGGCGATGCTGGGCTAGAGTCCGTCCAGCCGGACCAGCGCCGCCTGCAGCTTGAGCTTGCCGGCCTCGGCCTCGGCCAGCTTGGCCCTCTGTTCCTCGATCACGGCCGGGGCGGCGCGTTCGACGAAATTGGGATTGCCCAGCTTCTTGTTCACATGGCCGATGTCGCTGTCGAAGGCGGCGATCTCCCTGGTCAGGCGGGTTCTCTCCGCCGCCACATCGATGATGCCCGCCAGCGACAGGGCCGCCGTCGCGCCGCCGGACACGAAGGTCACGGCCCCGGCCGGAGCCGCCTGGAGGGTCGTCAGGTCGCCCGCCCGGCCCAGTGTCAGGATCAGGTCCCGATGCCGCGCGATCCGCTCCGCCGTCGTCGCATCCGGCGCGACGAAGGCCAGCGGCGGCTTGGCCGAAGGCGGCACATTCATCTCGGCCCGCAACTGCCTGATTTCAGTGACCAGATCGACCAGCCAGCCGATCTCGGCCTCAGCACCGGCGTCGATGAAGGCGTCCGGCAGATCGGGCCAGGCGGCACCGATCAGGGTGGCCTCGGCGCGCGGGGCCCCCTCCCCGGCCAGCTTGTCCCACAGCTCCTCGGTGATGAAGGGCATGACGGGGTGCATCAGCTTCAGCGTCTGGTCGAGCGTCCAAGCCGTCATGGCCCGGGTCTCGGCCTTGGCCGCCGCGTCCGAACCCATGAACACCGGCTTGGCCAGCTCAAGGTACCAGTCGCAGAAGACGTTCCAGACGAATCGATACAGGGCCGAGGCGGCGTCATCGAAACGCCCGCCCTCGATCGCCGACGACACCTGCCGCTCGGCTTTCGTGAGCTCTCCAAGGATCCAGCGGTTGATCGTCTGGTCCACGGTCGCCGGATCAAAGCCCTCGACGCGCGCGGCCTCATTCATCTGGGCGAAGCGGGCGGCATTCCACAACTTGGTGCCGAAGTTGCGATACCCTTCAATGCGTTGACGTGACAATTTGATATCGCGCGTGCCCGACAGAATGGCCATGGTGAAGCGCAGGGGATCGGCCCCCAGTTCGTCGATGATGCCCAGGGGGTCGATGACATTCCCCTTGGACTTGCTCATCTTCTGGCCCTTCTCGTCGCGAACGAGGCCGTTGATGATGACCCGTTTGAACGGAACCTCGTCCATGAAATGCAGGCCCATCATCATCATCCGGGCGACCCAGAAGAAGATGATGTCCGCCGCCGTCACCAGATCGCTGGTCGGATAGAAGCGGCGCAGATCCTCGGTCTCGTCCGGCCAGCCCATGGTCGAGAACGGCCACAGGGCCGAGCTGAACCAGGTGTCGAGCACGTCCTCGTCCTGGATCAGAGCCTTGCCGCCCGCCTGGGCCAGGGCATCTTCCTCGGTCTCGGCGACATAGATGTTGCCGTCGGCGTCATACCAGGCCGGAATCCGGTGACCCCACCACAGCTGACGCGAGATGCACCAGGGCTCGATGTTGCGGAGCCATTCGAAATAGATCTTCTCGTACGACTTGGGCTCGAAGACCGTATCGCCCTGCTCCACCGCCTTGATGGCCGGCTGGGCGAGGGTGTGGGCGTCGACGTACCACTGGTCCGTCAGCCACGGCTCGATGACCACGCCCGAGCGGTCACCGTGCGGGATGACATGGCGGGTCTTCTCGATCTCCCTCAGCCAGCCCTCGGCCTCGGCGCGGGCGACGATGGCCTTGCGCGCGGCGAAGCGGTCCATGCCCTCGTATTCGGCAGGCACATCGGGCGTATCGGCGGCGGTGATCCGGCCGAAGGCGTCCATGATGTTCAGCGCCGCCAGCCCGGCCCGCTTGCCGACCTGGAAGTCGTTGAAGTCGTGCGCCGGGGTGATCTTGACGGCACCCGATCCCTTGGCCGGATCGGCGTAGTCGTCAGCAACGATCGGGATGCGCCGCCCGACGATCGGCAGGATCACGAATTTCCCGACCAGCCCGGCATAGCGCGCATCGTCCGGATGCACCGCCACGCCGGTGTCGCCCAGCATCGTCTCGGGCCGGGTCGTCGCCACCACGATGTAGTCGCGTGTCTCGAATTCCGTCGCCTCGCCCGCCTCATCGAAGGCGACCGGATGCTCATAGGTGACGCCGTCGGCCAGCGGATAGGCGAAATGCCAGTAGTGGCCGTCCATCTCCTTCTGCTCGACCTCGAGGTCGGAGATGGCTGTCTGGAAATGCGGGTCCCAATTGACCAGCCGCTTGTCGCGATAGATCAGCCCGTCCCTGTGCAGCTGGACGAAGACCTTACGCACGGCGGCATTCATGGCCGGATCGAGCGTGAACCGTTCGCGGCTCCAGTCGCAGGATGCCCCCAGTCGGCGCAGCTGCTGGACAATGGTCCCGCCGCTCTCGGCCTTCCACTCCCAGACCTTGGCCAGGAAGGCCTCGCGGCCCATGTCGCGGCGGCTGACATTGCCCGCGGCCGCCAGCTGGCGCTCGACCACCATCTGGGTGGCGATGCCGGCATGGTCGGTGCCGGGCAGCCACAGCACGGCCTTGCCCTTCATCCGGTGATAGCGGGCCAAGATGTCCTGCAGGGTGTTGTTCAGCGCATGGCCGATGTGCAGCGAGCCGGTCACATTGGGCGGCGGAATGACGATCGAATAGGCCTCGGCGGCCCCGTCGGTTTTCGGCGCGAACAGGCCACTCTGTTCCCATTGCGCATAGATGCGTGGTTCGGCGGCGGTCGGGTCAAAGGTCTTGTCGAGCATGGGGGGGACTTTTCTTGGTTCCCTATCGCTCCGCGCGCGGCGCGTCGCTGCTTGAGGGCGGTAGACAAAAGAGAAGGGCGGCCCCGACTGGAGCCGCCCCGGAATGATCTAGCCTTGATCAGGTCGCAGGTGAAGTCAGCCGGCCGTACGGGCGATGCGTTCGACTTCCTTGCATACCTGGGCCTCGACGATCGTCGGCAGGTTGGTGTCGAGCCATTCCTTCAGCATCGGGCGCAGCAGGCCGCGGACCATTTCGTCGATCGTCGGGCCCGACGGGAACGACACATCGGCGGGCTCGGGCTGCCGGAGCGACGAGGCGAACCCGGCGAAGGCCGAGGCGGCGCTGGCCGAGGCGCTGTCGCCGACCAGTCTGTCATAGGAGGTCGTCGGGACCGACGGATGTTCGGGCGTATGCACCTCGACCGGTGCGGCGGCGAAGATCGACTCGCTGACCGGTTCGGTGGGGAACGGCTCGGGCGCGGACACGTCGAGGTCACCGATGCTTTCGGCGGCCGGTGCCTGCCAGGCCTCGGTCAGTTCCAGCACGTCCTCATCGGCCGGCTCGGGCTCCTGCATCGACGGCGTCTCGTCCATCAGGGCGGGCGAGACATCGACGACCGGGGCGGCCTCGACTTCAGGCTCGGGGGCGACGGCCGCCGTCGCCGTCTCGGCGGGTGCGTCGTCCTCGGAGATGATCCGGCGGATCGACGCCAGGATTTCCTCCATCGTCGGTTCCTGGGCGGCGGTCTGGTCGGTCATGTCGAAACCCCGGGCGCGCGGTCGAGGCGCACAATCTGTCGAATGGCGGCGCGGGGCCGACGAGCCGCCCCACACGCCTGTCGTCGCATCTCAGCCCGCTGGAATCAACGGGCGTTTTTCGCCTGATCGGTTAACTCTAACGGGCTCCAGTCGCCCCACGCGCGATCAGTCGCGCGGCGCGGTCTGGATGATGTCGGACTTCAGCTGGGTATCGATCGGCGCGTCAACGGCGTCGTTCGCGGGCATGACGGGCGGCGCGGCGATCCGGTCGATGGCCTCGACAATACCGTCCCACGGCAGGGCCCCGCGATTGCGCACGCGATTGTAGTTGGCCGCCGGGTCGTAGACCGCCAGCGAGGCGTCCAGATCCTGCCCCTCCAGTCGGCCCATGGCGGCCAGCAGATTGGCCTGGGCAACGTATTCGTTGCGGCGTGCACTGGCCAGGGTGACCTCGGCGCTGCGCAGCTCCAGCTCCTGGTTCAGCACGTCCAGGGTCGTGCGCAGGCCGACCTGGGCTTCCTGACGCACGCCCTCGGCGGCGACGGTGGCGGCGCGAACCGCCTCCTGTCCGGCCGTCAGGGTCGAGCGGGCGGAAAGCGACTGGGCATAGGCCGTGCTGACCGACTGCAGGGTGCGGCGGCGTTCACCCTCGACGTTGATCTGGGCGGCATTGGCGCGCTCGCGGGCCTGGGCGACGCGCGAGCTGTTCAGCCCGCCGGTAAACAACGGTACCGAGATCGAGGCACCCGCCTGGAGGCTGGTGTTGTCGACGATGTCGCCCGGGCGTCCGATGTCGTTGCTTGTGCCGCCGTAGGATGCCGTCAGGCGGGCCGAGGGCATGTATTCCGCACGGGCGGCCGCGACGTTGGCTTCCGCGGCCTGAAGGCTGTAGCCGGCGGCACGGACGCCGGGATTGTCCTGCAGGGCAACATCCAGCGCGCTGTCGAAATCGGTGGGCAGGTTCGGCAGGACCGGCATGGGCGCCAGGTCACCGGGGGCCTGGCCGACTACAGCCGCATAGACCGCGCGCGAGACAGACAGCTGGGCCTGCGCATTGGCCAGGTCCGCTTCGGACTGGGCCAGCCGGGCTTCAGACTGGGCCACATCGGTGCGGGTGATCTCGCCGACCTCGAACCGGGCCGAGGACTCATCCCGCTGACGCCCGAGCACGCCGAGGTTGGACTGGCGGATCTGCACGATTTCGCTGTCCCGAATCACATCGGCATAGGCCTGGATGACCGACGCCAGGACCGTCTGTTCGATGTCGCGCAGATTTTCGCGCCCGGCCATGATGTTGGCCTCGGCCGCGCTGATGCCGTGGCCGATTCGGCCGCCGGACCACAGCGTCTGCGACAGACCGATCGAAACGCCGGCACCGTCATTTTCGACCACACCGAACGTGTCCGTGTCCGAACGGCTGTAGGTCGCGCTGGCGGTGACATCGAGCTGGGGCCGCAGGCCGGCACGGGCCTGAACGATGGTTTCGTCCAGCGACCGCTGGCTGGCGCGCTGGGCCAGGAGCGAGGGATTGGTCTGATAGGCGAGCGCCAGGGCGTCCCGCAGCGTCTCGGCCCACGCGGGGGCCCCCATGCTCGAGAGCACGGCGATGACGGCGACCGAGGCGAGCGCGCGCGAACGTTTCAGCATGTCTTTTCCTGCCTGGCGCGGGGAAGCACGCCCTTCGTCTACATCTGTCTGATGCGTGACCGTTTGGTCCCGCGCCAGTTAAGTTTTTTTCACGCGGAGCCGGGGCGTTTCCGTCTTGCCCGCTTACAGAGCGAACATGGGTTCCGGCGCGAGGTCTGCAAGGACCGGCGGGGTCGAGTCAAAAAGCTCTCGCCGCGACAGCCCCTGCTCGCCCCGGACATACAGGACCGCCTTGCCGACCGGGCCGCTGCGCTCGACCACGGCCATGCGGCCGCCGATCTTCAACGCGGCCAGCCAGGCCTCGGCCCGGGCCGGAACCGCCGCTTCCGAAATGATGATGTCGTAGCCCTCGCCCACCGGCCGGGAGAGCGGCGCGACCACGGTCTGCACGCCCTCCTCCGCCAGGACCGCGCCCGTGACGCCGAAAACGGTGTCGTCGGCTTCCTGGGCTGTCACGGCCAGCCCCAGCCGTGCCAGCACCGCGGCGGCATAGGGGGCGGCGATCGCCAGGGCCGTCTCGCCCGGCTGGGCATCCAGCGCCATCAAAAGCTTCGACAGGTCGCGCGCCATCATCAGCCGGCGGCCGGCGGCGATCTCGGGCTCGATCTCGGCATAGGCCGACCAGGCGCGATCCGCGGTCAGGAAACGCTCGCGCGGGACGGACAGGAGCGCGGCCTGCAAGGCGCGATCGGTGACGTCGTTCACGCGGACCTGGCTGTCGACCATGACCTTGCGGGCGGCGGCGAAATCCATGGAGCGACGTTCCTGCAACTGACGGCTCCCGGCGACGGCCGGGAAATCTGCCGCGCTTATAGGTCTGTGCGTTGCGGGCGACAATCCGATCTGATAGCGAACGCCCCTCGCGATGGCGAGGTCGTCCCCGGATCATTTCCGGAGCGGCCCAGGGCCTGATGGCGGAGTGGTTACGCAGAGGACTGCAAATCCTTGCACCCGAGTTCGATTCTCGGTCAGGCCTCCATCGCGATTTTCGACAGAAGCCGTCTCGGGCTCTGCAGGCCCGCTAGATCGGCGCGGTGATCCAGCCGATCACACTGGCGGCCCCGACCCCGGCTGCGACGATACTCACCACCAGCGCGATCCGCGCATTGCGGTGAATGAAGACGAACACGCCACCAAACATGATTGAACTCTCCCGGACGCCGTCACAGCGACACAAGTCCGACCGTTCATCAAGGTATACGAAGGGTTAATCGCAATTCCGTGATCGTTTCACGCCTGCCGGGTGAAATGATGCAGGGCGATTCCACTGGCGACCGAAACGTTGAGCGAATCAAAGCCACCCGACATCGGGATCCCCACCGGCCGGCATCGCGCGATCACACCAGCCGCAAGTCCGGGGCCTTCCGGACCCAGCATCAGCGCGACACGCCCGCCGCGGGGCATCCGGTCCAGTGAGGCCTCAGCGCCGGGAGTCAGGGCCAGCACGGCGAACCCGGCCCGCTCCAGCCCGTCAATGATGTCATTCAGGTCCAGCCCCGTGACCATCGGCGTCCTCAGCACGGCCCCGACCGACACCCGGATGGCCTTGCGGTAGAAGGGATCGCAGCAGGTCTGGTCCAGCAGTACGGCCCCGGCTCCAAACGCCGCGGCGTTTCTGAACAGGCCGCCCATATTGTCGTGATTGCCGATCCCGCAGGCCGCGACCACGACCGCCTCCGGCCCCAGCGGCTCGAGGACCTGATCCATGGTCACGGGTTCAGGCTTTTGGCCGAGCGCCAGGATGCCGCGGTGCAGGTGAAACCCGGCGATGGCGTCCAGAATCGCCTGGTCGGCGACATAGACGGGCGTGTCCGGATCGACCCGGCCGATCAGTCCGGCCAGTCCTTCGGCCCGTTTTTGATCCAGCAGCAGCACGACCGGTCGACACAAGGCTTGCGGCGACGTCAGCACGTTCAGCACCACCTCGCCCTCGGCCACGAACAGGCCCTGCCTGCCCGTCAGGTCCCGTTCCCTGATGTCGCGAAAGCCCGCGATGCGCGGATCGTCGGGGTGGTCGATGCGGATCACGGCCAAGATCGGATATTTCCCGTTGCGTCAGTCTGACTCGCGCTGCTATAGCGCCCGCCTTCCCGAGAGGAAGTGTTCCGCGGTAGCTCAGTGGTAGAGCAGCCGACTGTTAATCGGCTGGTCGTAGGTTCGAATCCTACCCGCGGAGCCACTCTCTCCCTTCCCCACAGCGTCAGACCGAAAAAAAAGCCCGACGCGAGCGCCGGGCTGAAGAAGTTCGGTGATGGTGGGTGTCCTCGAAGAAGGAAGACAGTCTTTCGGTGGCGTGAATTGGTTAACCGAACGTAAATCGCGTCAGGCCGGATCCGGCAGCCAGGTCGTCTGCCGCGCACCGCCTGCGCCCGTCCACACCGCCCTCCACCCCTGTCCTGCCCGTTCGACGCGCGGCACTGCTCCGGATCCGGACTCCCCGGGCCAGGCGAAGCGCGACCCGCCGACCGCGATCCCGTCCGGCCCGTTCGCGGGGCGCAGCATCAGGCTCCATCTGCCCGCCGCGGGCGTAACGCGGACGGATTCGCCGCCCGCCTGCACCTCGATCGGCACCGTTCCAGTCGCCTGGCCGGACGCCAGTCGCATCCGACCGTCACTGTCGACCGCGCCGAGCACCGGTGCCCTGTCCAGACGCCGGGTCGGTCCGCCCGACCGCAGGATCGCGATCGGCCCGCGCCCGCCCGCGACGATCAGCAGCCGATCGGGCGAGGGCGCGGCGTCCTGGCCGATCTGGGTCTCGGGCTGCAGCCACAGATCACCCGCCGGTGCCGCCATGCGGATCTCGAACCGTCCGCGCCCGTCCGCCGCCGCCGCATAGGCCGCGCCCGAATCGTTGCGCAGGACAACGCGGGTGCCGGGTTCAGCCTCGCCGGTGAAGACCAGACTGGCCGAAACCCTTCGGACCGAAAGAATGGCCGGCGGGCGGGTCCAGCCCGACGACGTGGCATCCGGGGCTTCGGTCCGTTTCGGCGGCGCGGGGGCATTGCAGGCCGTTGTCAGGGCCACAAGAATAGCCGCCGTTCCCGCCTTGCCCAACATGGCCCGTTTCATCGCCTGCATCCGCCCGCTAGGAGTAGGCGTCCAGATAGCGCGCCCGGCGGGCCGCTGTCTCCCATCGTGTCTCGAGGCCCCATGTCTTCGCCTGTCGTCATCCAGCCCTTCGACGGAAAATCCGTCTGTCTGTTCTGCGGGTCCTCGGACGCCTCCGATCCCGCCTATACCGTGGCGGCGCGTGCGTTCGGCGAGCAGACGGCCCGTGCCGGCTGGCGACTGGTTTACGGCGGTGGCGGCGTCGGTCTGATGGGGGCGTCCGCGCGGGGGGCCCACGAGGCCGGCGGACGGGTTCTGGGCGTCATGCCGGGCTTCCTGCGCAGCCGCGAGCGGCTGTTTGACGAGGTCGAAACCCTGGTCGTGCCCTCGATGCATGAGCGCAAGACCATCATGTATGACCAGTCGGACGCCTTCGTCGTCGCGCCGGGCGGTGTCGGTACCCTCGAAGAGGTCATCGAAGTGCTGTCCTGGAAGCGGCTGGACCTTCACTCAAAGCCGGTCATCTTCCTGAATTTGAACGACTTCTGGGAGCCGTTGCTGGCCGTCATGGAACACAGTATCGAGTCAGGCATGACCCCGGCGTCGTTCCGGCAGGCCTGGGTCGTTTGCGACACGGTCGAGGCAGCGATCGAGGCCATGAAGGGCGCGGGCACCACGCCGCACTTGCAACATGATCAGCGTTAAGTAATCACGGGTCAGTTAGCCGGTGTTTGTGCGTCTCTTTTAGAAACTTGCCTTGACAGTTTCTAAAAACAACGGACATTGGCGTTGCGGGAACGATGGTCGTTTCCGCCTGTCCGGAGACCTCCCCATGCGTGCTCTGCTTGTCGCCGCGGCTCTTTTCGTCGCCGCCCCCGCCTTCGCCCAGTCGCCTGCGTCCAGCGCCGTCCTCGCGGACGCGTCCAAGGCTCCGGCGTCCGCCACCATCATCGACGGTGCCTCCTGGCGCTGCACCGGCGGCTCCTGCACCGCCAGCGGCGGCGCGAACCAGCCCGCCCCGCGCGCCTGCCGCCGGGTCGTAGCCCGTTTCGGCGTGGTGTCGTCGTTCAGCTACAAGGGCGTCGCCCTGTCGGCCGAACAGCTGGCCGTCTGCAACGCCTGACGCGTTTGATGACTGAAACGAAAAGGCCGCCCTGCGAGGGGCGGCCTTTTTGCTGTCGGGCTGACGAAAAGGTTCAGGCGGTTTCGCCCATCAGCCGTTTCACGATCCGCTCGCGGCCGATCATCGGTGCCAGCGTCGCCATGTCGGGCCCGTGGGCCTGACCCGTGATCATGAGGCGCAAGGGCATGAACAACGCCTTGCCCTTGGCCCCCGTCGCCTCTTTCACCGCAGCCGTCCACACCGGCCAGAGTGTCTCGTCGATGGTCTCCGGCAGGGCCGCCAGCGCCGCCTGGGCGAACGCCGGGTCCTCGATCGTCGGCGTCACCGGCCCGCGCACAATGGTCACCATTTCAGTGACATCAGCGAACTTCTGAAGGTTGCCGCGCACGCCGTTCCAGAAGACTTCGCCCAGATCCGCGTCCAGCGCGGCCAGCCGCGGCCTTGCCACGTCGTAAGACATCGCATGCAGGGCCTGGGCATTCAGACGGTCCAGATCGGCGGTGTCATAACGCGCCGGCGACCGGCCCATCTTGGTGAAGGCGAAGCTGGCACCCAGAGCCTCGATCGAGTCGCCGACCTCCAGGGGATCGCTGGTGCCGATACGGCCCAGATGGCTGGTGATGGCGATCGGCTCATAGCCCTGGTCGCGCATCTCGGCGATCGAAAGCGAGCCCAGCCGCTTGGACAGGGCCTGCCCGTCCTCACCCACCAGCAGCGGCATATGGGCGAAAGCCGGCGTCGGCCCGCCCAGCGCCTCGAAGATCTCGATCTGCGCGCCCGTGTTGGTGACGTGATCCTCGCCCCGGATCACATGAGAGATAGCCATGTCGATGTCATCGACGACCGACGGCAGGGTGTAGAGAAAGAGCCCGTCCTCGCGGATCAGCACAGGGTCCGACATTGAGGCGGTGTCGACCTCGGCATGGCCGCGCGACAGGTCTTCCCAGGCCACGCGGCTACCGTTCAACCTGAACCGCCAGTGCGGTTTGCGCCCTTCGGCCTCATAGGCCGCCTTTTCGGCATCCGTCAGCGCCAGACCCGCCCGGTCGTAGATCGGCGGCAGGCCGCGTGACAGCTGCACCTTCCGACGCCGGTCCAGCTCCTCGGAGGTGTCATAACAGGCGTACAGCCGCCCGGAGGCCTTCAGCCGCGCGGCGGCCTCTTCATAGCGGTCGAAACGTTTGGACTGGTTGTGACGCTCGTCCCAGACCAGACCCAGCCAGCTCAGGTCGTCCTCGATCCCCTGCTCGAACTCGGGCGTGGAACGCGCCAGATCGGTATCGTCGATGCGCAGGACGAACGAGCCACCCTGCCCTTTCGCGAACATCCAGTTCACCAGGGCGGTGCGGACGTTGCCGACGTGCAATTTACCCGTCGGCGACGGGGCGAAACGGACCTTGACGGGCATGAGCAGACCTTGAAACGCAAGGCGCGCTAGGTCGCCCTCGAAACCGGCCAAGTCAAGGCGTCGCCGCCTTTGTCAGTCGTCGCGGTGAACCCGTTCGCGGCGTTCGTGACGTTCCTGGGCCTCGACCGACAGCGTCGCCGTGGGGCGCGCTTCCAGCCGACCGAGGCTGATCGGCTCACCGGTCTCCTCGCAATAGCCGTAGGAACCGTCCTCGATGCGGCGCAGCGCCTCGTCGATCTTGGAGATCAGCTTGCGCTGGCGATCCCGGGTGCGCAGTTCCAGCGCCCGGTCGGATTCCGACGACGCCCGGTCGACCAGATCCGGATGATTTTCCGTCTCGGCCTTCAGATTGACGACAGTCCCCTTGGACTCGCGAAGGATGTCATCCTTCCAGTCCATCAGCTTGCCCTTAAAATAGGCAAGCTGCCGCTCACTCATGAACGGCTCGTCGTCGCTCGGCCGGTAAGCGGCCGGATCGACAATCACAGACGCCAATGCGGTCATATCGCACTCACGCTCTCAACAGCGCCCCCCTGTGGCGCAGCCATGCCTGTAGGGGCGGTGAGGAGTCGAAGCAACAACGCTCGCAAGAGCGTGACCGGCCAAGCTTGAAGTCCAGACGCGAGCGTGACATTTCTTCATCACCCGGTGCTCTCTGACCGTGCTTTTTCAAGACAATTCGGCGACTTATGCTGCAGTGCGGCGTAAATCCGCCTTGGCCAGCTCAACCGCTACGCGCAGGTCGATCTGGTCCAGCAGGCTGTTCAACCCGGCATCGGCGTCGAGGGGACGCTCCTCACGCAAGGTCCGCGACAGCCGGTCCAGCGCACCCTCCCCCGCCTCGCCCTGCAACAGGGCCAGTTTCAAATCTTCCAGCCGATCGAGAAGCCCGCCGCCGCGCCGGATCGCCCGGCGCCGACGCTCGGTCACGTCCTCGACGCCCTGCAGCGCCATCAGCGCCGAGACGTCGCTGACTCCCGACAGACCGGACGTCGAGGCCGTCGCAGCGGCCGTCGGGCTCGCCGCCGTCGCGGGCACGGAAAAGCCACCGCCGGCGCGCGCGGGGCGCGACCCCTGCGGCGACGACGGTCCGGACGGGCCTGTGACCTTCATACGATCCGACTCCAGCACATAGGCGACCATCGCCGCCGGCCCGTCACTGTTTGGTTAACGCCCCGGCAGATTCTGCCGTGAGGCCACGGGCATCCACAGAAGCAGGCACTGTTTTTACAGACTTATTTCACTGGCACGCCCCTCGCATAACGGGAGGGGCAACAGTATGTGGACGCCCTGCCTATGCAGAAACTGCTCGCTTCTCTCCTGACCGCCGCGGCGGTGGCCGGTTTCGCCGCGCCGGCGTCCGCCCAGTCGCGGATCAAGGACATAGCGGCCATCGAGGGTGTCCGTACCAACCAGCTGGTCGGCTACGGCCTGGTGGTCGGGCTGAACGGAACGGGCGACAGTCTGCGCAACTGCCCCTTCACCCGGCAATCGCTCGAAGGCATGACCGAGCGGCTCGGCGTGAATATCCGCGGGGCCAATGCCAACTCCAAGAACATGGCCGCCATCATGGTGACGGCTGAACTTCCCCCCTTCGCCACACCCGGTGCCCGGGTTGACGTCAACGTCGCCAGCATGTGCGACGCCAAGAGCCTGCTGGGCGGCACGCTCCTGGTCACCAGCCTCCAGGGCGCGGACGGCCAGGTCTATGCGGTGGCGCAGGGTTCGATCCAGACCGGGGCCGTCTCGGGCGGCGGGGCCTCGGGCTCGTCGGTCACGCGCGGCGTGCCGACCGCCGGTCGGATCGCCTCCGGGGCCACGGTCGAGCGCGAGACCGGCTTCCAGCTGGCCAATATGAACGAAGTGCGGCTGACGCTGCGCAACCCGGACTTCACCACGGCCCAGCGCGTCGCCGCCGCCATCAACCAGAGCTACCCCAATACCGCCCTGGCCGAGAACGGCACCGTCATCGCCCTGCGCGCGCCGGGCCAGATGGGCATGGCGGGGTTCATCAGCATGGTCGAGAACCTGCCGGTCCAGGTCGACGCGCCCGCCAAGGTCATCATCGACGAGGTCAACGGCGTCATCGTCATGGGCGAGGCCGTCCGCGTGTCCACTGTCGCCATCGCCCAGGGCAATCTGACCATCTCGGTGCAGGAAAGCTCCGAGGTCAGCCAGCCGGAGCCTTTCAGCCGCGGCGGCCAGACCGTGGTCGTTCCGCAGTCGACGGTGGCCGTCGAGGAGGAGCTGGGCCGCGAGATGCGGATCGTCGGCGGCGGGACCTCTCTTTCGACTCTCGTCAACGGCCTGAACGCCCTCGGCGTCAGCCCGCGCGACATGATCAGCATCCTGCAGGCCATCAAGGCCGCGGGTGCCCTGCAAGCCGACATCGAGGTGATGTGAACATGAGCGAACTGTCCGTCCCCGCCGCCCTGCTGCAACCCGCCGCGGCACCGCCATCCGCATCCGCCCGCGGCACCGCCCGCATGCGTGAGACGGCCGAGGCGTTCGAGGCGTCCTTCCTGTCGCAGATGATGAAGCCGATGTTCGAGGGACTGTCGACCGAAGCCCCCTTCGGCGGCGGTGAGGCCGAAGGCACCTGGCGCGGCTTTCTGGTCGAGGCCATGGCCAAACAGACCGTCAAGGCCGGCGGCATCGGCTTGGCCGATCAGGTCGTGGCCCAGATGCTGAAGATGCAGGAAGCCGGGGAGACCGCCGCATGACCGAGTCCGCCACCGTCAATGCCCGCGCCCGCATCCGCCAGCTGACTGACCTGACGACCCGTCTGACCGCCCGTCTCGTGGAAGAGTCCCGGGTCTTTGAATCGCGCCGTCCCCAGGACGCCGCGGCCACCCTGACCGAGACCCAGCAACTGGCCAATATCTATCGCCGCGAGTCGGCCCAGCTGAAATCCGATCCGGGCGTGCTCGCCGCGGCCCCGGCGGCCGACCGCACCGCCCTGATCAAGGCGACCCAGGCCTTCGAGGCTGTGCTGTCCGGTCACGCCCGTGCGGTGGAGGCCGCCCGTATCATTTCCGAAGGGCTGGTCCGGACAATCGCCGCCGAGGTCGCCAGCCAGCGCGGGTCGCCCTCCGCCTACGGTGCGTCGGGCAAGGCCACCGCCGGTGACGGCCGCGCCGTGGCCCTCAATCGTCAGGCCTGACGCGGCCGTTAAGGTTGTTCCTCGAACAAGGCTTTACACTCCGCATGTTACCGGAAGCGATGACCACCAAAACGAGCCTTCTCGGACTGGCCATCCCCGCAGCAGATGCGCTGCTGGAGGTCGATGGCAAAGGGCGGGTTGTTCTGGTTCTGGGGTCAGGTCCCGGCCCTGACGACGAGCCGGCAACAGCCTGGCATGGCCGGATGCTGGCGGACCTCTTCGGCAAGGCCAGCCGCAAGCCCATTACAAAGGCTCTTCAGGATATCCGGCCAAGCCTTCGGGTCGAGCCGCTCGAGGGTTTGATTTCATGTGGTGCCGACCGCGTGCGCCGCGCGCGAATTCGGCTGTTCCAACTGCCCGAACGCGCGCCGGCTGTCTCATGCGCGCTCGCCTACGTCGGAGCCGCGTTCACACTCGCAATCCCTGCCGCGCCGGCCCTGTTGAGTGCCGAAGGGTTGCTCGGCCGGGTCCAGGCCGGCCTTCATCCTGCAGCCGGTGCTCTCTCGGTGTCCTTCCTTGAGGTTCCCGGCCTCGCCCAGCCCGGCGAAGCAAGCCAGCGCGCCGCAGCCCGGATCGAGGCCGCCCTTCAGACCGCGTCCGTGGACGGCGCGTCAGCGGCGCGCCTGTCACCGGAGCGGTTCGCCGTCGTCTGCGACGCTGACACGGCGTCTGACCTGACCGAGGAAGTCCACAATGCAGCAATGGCCGAAGGCCTGGATCTGGTCGCCATGGTCAGCCGAATCGCGCTGGCCACCGACGGGCCGGCGGAACCGACAGTCCGGGCGCTACGCTTCGCTCTGGAGGCCTGTCTCAAGGACGGCGTGAGCCAGGCGGGCGCGACCTTTTCCGAGAGCCTGAAGCGCACCTTCAAGGACGCCGACAAGTTCCGCGCTATTGTCCGTGAGCGGAGCTTCACCCTCGAATATCAGCCGATCGCGGATCTCACGAGCGGCACCGCCCATCATTTTGAAGCCCTCGCCCGTTTCAGCGGTCACGGTACGCCAGAGTCGATCCACCTCGCCGAGTCCCTCGGTCTGATCGAGAGCTTCGACCTGGCCGTGGCCGAAAAGGCGCTCCAGATGCTGCAACAGCCGCGGTTCGGTACGACGCGGGTGGCAGTCAATGTCTCAGGCGCGTCGATCGGCGCTGACGGCTATGTCGAGGGCCTTCTGCGGATGACAGCGGCCTCACCCACGATCCGCTCGCGCCTCCTGGTCGAACTGACCGAGACCGCCGCCATTGGCGACCTCGACGCCGCGACCCGCCGCCTGACAGCCCTGCGCGACAAGGGCATTCACGTCTGTCTGGACGATTTCGGCGTGGGGGCCGCCTCGCTGGACTATCTGCACCGTCTGCCGGCGGACATCGTCAAGATCGACGGGCGTTTCGTGCGCGACGTCACGACCGACGAGCGGTCCCGCGCGCTCATCTCCCATGTGATCAAGCTTTGCCGTGACCTGAAGATGAAGACCGTCGTCGAGATGGTCGAGACCGAAGAGCAGGCGGCCGTCGTCCGGGGCCTTGGTGTCAATTTCGGCCAAGGCTGGCTGTTCGGCCGCCCGACGGCAGAGCCCGCGGTACCGGTTGCGCAGCCCGTCGCTGCCCGTCGGCTCGGCGCGGTCGCGGGCTGGGGCTAGGCACACCCGATCAACCGGGCACACGCCGGCGATCGCCAACGCGCCTCTGACCTCAGATTGACGAAGACCGGGAAACCGTCAGGCGTGCGGTCCGCGACGCGAAGCGGCGTCACGCGCACGGATGCGGACGGGTTTGGGACGGGGCTGGTTCCTGAGCACATAGACGAGCCCGAGCAGCGATGCGGAAAGGGCGAAACCGATTTCCAGGGCGCTGATCATGATCGTCTGGCCTCCAATGAACTCTGTCGAGACGGAAGAATGGGGTCGAAGTCGCTGAGGTGCAAGCCATTTCGGCAATAGCACCGCTGCTGGGACCGTGACACGATGCCCGGGGAGACCAGATCATGCGCCACACCCGTTTGCTCGCGGCCCTTGCCCTCGGTGGCAGCCTCACGGCCTGCGCTCACGGCGTTGAGCCCGTCATTATTGCTCCGGACTATGCCCCTCTGGCCGGCCAGCCCGCCCCGGCCAACGCCCGCCTCTATGCCGACTGTCTCGCCCAGGCCGCCACGTCAGGCGCGTTCCGGCGGGCCGCGGACGGGGGCGGCGAGGAGCTGATCCTGTTCACCTGCACCGGCGCGCCCGCCCGGGCCTTCTTCGATGCGCTCGGCCCGTGGAGCGCCCGGATCGACTCGGCCTTCGACCATGACGGTCGCACCTACCGCTCCACGGCGAAGGTCCAGGCCAACCTGTTCGGCGTCGATTCCTGTTCCGCGGTCGACGGAGCGGATCATCGCTGCGTGCTCACCTTCAACGCCGGCGATTTCCTCGACCAGTGACGACCTGCGTCAGCGGGGCCGCCATGTTCCCATATTGTTCTTGCTGAATCAGCCGAATTGATCCCCATATAGCGTGGTCGCGCCGGACCCTCACCGGCTCCACCGCGTTCCCGGACTCCATGATCGAAAAGCACAACTTCATCCGCGTGCGCGGCGCGCGCGAGCACAATCTCAAGGGCGTCGATCTCGACATCCCGCGCGAGCAGCTGGTCGTCATGACCGGCCTCTCGGGCTCGGGCAAAAGCTCGCTCGCTTTCGACACCATCTATGCCGAGGGGCAGCGTCGCTACGTCGAGAGCCTGAGTGCCTACGCCCGCCAGTTCCTGGAACTGATGGGCAAGCCGGACGTCGACCTGATCGAGGGTCTCTCGCCCGCCATCTCGATCGAACAGAAAACCACCTCGAAGAACCCGCGCTCGACCGTCGGCACGGTGACCGAGATCCACGACTATATGCGCCTGCTGTGGGCGCGCGTCGGCGTGCCCTATTCGCCGGCCACCGGCCTGCCGATCGAAAGCCAGACCATTTCCATGATGGTCGACAAGCTGACGGCCCTGCCCGACGGCGAACGCCTGTTGCTGCTGGCCCCCGTCGTGCGCGGCCGCAAGGGCGAATACCGCAAGGAAATGGCCGAGTGGCAACGGCTGGGCTTCCAGCGCGTCAAGATCGACGGCCAGTTCCACGCCATCGAGGACGCCCCCGTCCTCGACAAGAAATTCAAGCACGACATCGACATCGTCGTGGACCGCATCGTCACCAAACAGGGCCTCGAAAGCCGCTACGCCGACAGCCTGCAGACCGCGCTGGGCCTCGCCGAGGGCATCGCCGTGGCCGAATGGGCCAGTCCCGCAGACGGCGAGACCGAACCCCGCCGGCTCACCTTCTCCGAGAAATTCGCCTGCCCCGTTTCGGGCTTCACCATCTCCGAGATCGAGCCGCGGCTGTTCTCGTTCAACAATCCGTTCGGCGCCTGTCCGGCCTGTGATGGCCTGGGCGTCAAACTGGCCTTCGATGCCGATCTGGTCATCCCGGATCGCGAAAAGACCCTGCACAAGGGTGCGGTCGCGCCGTGGTCGCGCGGCCCCTCGCCCCTCTATACCCAGACCCTGCAGTCGCTCAGCCGGCACTACGGCTTCTCGATGGACAAGCCGTGGCGCGAGCTGCCGGCCACGGCGCATGACGTGATCCTGCGTGGCTCGGGCGGCGATAAGATCAAATTCACCTACGACGACAACGCCCGCAAATACGAGGTTTCCAAGGCCTTCGAGGGCGTTCTGCCGAACCTCGAACGCCGCTGGCGCGAGACGGATTCCGCCTGGGTGCGCGAGGAACTGGGCCGGTTCCAGTCCGAGACCCCGTGCGAGGTCTGTCACGGCAAACGCCTCAAGCCCGAGGCCCTGGCGGTCAAGATCGCCGGCACCGACATCGCCGAGGTGTCGTGGCTGTCGATCAAACACGCCCACGCCTGGTTCACCGACCTGGACGGGAAGCTGACCGACAAACAGATGGAGATCGGCCGTCGGGTCCTGAAGGAAATCACCGACCGGCTGCGGTTCCTCAACAATGTGGGCCTCGACTATCTGAGCCTCTCGCGCGCCTCGGGCACCCTGTCCGGCGGCGAGAGCCAGCGCATCCGCCTGGCCTCGCAGATCGGTTCGGGCCTGACGGGGGTGCTCTACGTCCTCGACGAGCCGTCCATCGGCCTGCACCAGCGCGACAACTTCCGCCTGCTGGAAAGCCTGCGCGGCCTGCGCGACCTCGGCAACTCGGTCCTCGTCGTCGAGCATGACGAGGAGGCCATCCTGACGGCCGACTATGTCATCGACATGGGCCCGGCCGCGGGCATCCACGGTGGCGAGGTCTGCGCCCAGGGCACGCCCGCCGAGGTCATGGCCAATCCCAAATCCCTGACCGCCAAATATCTGACCGGCGAGCGCGAGATCGAACTGCCGACCGACGGCCGCCGGCCCGTCGACCGCAAGAAGATGCTCAGGATCAGCGGCGCGAGCGGCAACAATCTGAAGAACGTCACCGGCGAGATCCCGGCCGGCCTGTTCACCTGCGTCACCGGCGTGTCGGGCGGCGGAAAGTCGACCTTCACCATCGAGACCCTCTACAAGGCGGCGGCCCGCCGGCTGCACAACGCCTCGGACGCCCCCGCGCCCTTCGACCGGATCGAGGGGCTGGAGATGTTCGACAAGGTCATCGACATCGACCAGTCGCCCATCGGCCGCACCCCGCGTTCCAACCCGGCCACCTACACCGGGGCCTTCGGACCCATCCGCGACTGGTACGCCGGCCTGCCCGAATCCAAGGCCCGCGGCTACGGCCCCGGCCGCTTCAGCTTCAACGTCAAGGGCGGCCGCTGCGAGGCCTGCCAGGGCGACGGCCTGATCAAGATCGAGATGCATTTCCTGCCCGACGTCTACGTCACCTGCGACGTCTGCAAGGGCAAACGCTACAACCGCGAGACGCTGGAAATCGTCTTCAAGGGCAAGAGCATATCCGACGTTCTGGATATGACGGTTGAAGAGGCCGGCAGCTTCTTCAAGGCCGTGCCCTCGATCCGGGACAAGATGCTGACCCTGAACCGCGTCGGCCTCGGCTACGTCAAGGTCGGTCAGTCCGCGACCACCCTGTCGGGCGGTGAGGCCCAGCGGGTCAAACTGTCCAAGGAGCTGGCGAAACGCGCCACCGGCAAGACCCTCTACATCCTCGACGAGCCGACCACGGGCCTGCATTTCGAGGACACCCGCAAACTGCTGGAGGTGCTTCAGGAACTGGTCGAGAACGGCAACACCATCGTCGTGATCGAGCACAATCTCGACGTCATCAAGGTCGCCGACTGGCTGCTCGACTTCGGCCCCGAGGGCGGCGACGGGGGCGGCGAGATCGTCGCGGTCGGCACCCCCGAACAGGTCGCCGCCCATCCGAACAGCTGGACCGGAAAATACCTCAAGGAGGTCCTCGACCGTCACGAGATCCGCCGCAAGGCGCGCGTCGCGGCCCTGTCCGGCGGGGCCACGGCTTCGGCCGCTAAGCCGGCGCGTGCGAAAAAGCGGGCCTAGACGGTCCGGGATTGGCGGCGCGGCCAGGGGAATATCATCCCCACCACAAAGGCCAGGCACAGCCATCCGAACAGGTCACCGATCCGGCCGTAGAGGGTAGGACGACGCGGCTCGACGGTCAGCGTCGCCAGCAGGGTCCGCCCTGCCCCGGCCGCACTCTCGGCCTCAACCAGGATACGGCCGTGTGAATCGCTGATCGACAACAGGCCCTCCTTGCTGGTCCGCACCACAGCAAAGCCCTGTTCGACGCCTCGCATCGCCGTCATCCGAGTGCCCATCCACTGGTCGATGTGGCCAAAGTCCCAGGCCGGAACCAGCATGACGGCCGCATCCAGTTGGCCGTAGGCCCGCGCCAGACGGGCGAAATGCATGTCCTTGCAGATGGCCAGGCCATAGGGGGCACCGCCGACGGGCGTGACCGAATAGTCGCTGCCGGCGCTGTATCCCTCAGTCCGTTCCGGCGGAGCCATGAACTGCTTGCGATAGGCCGCCGCCTCCCGTCCGTCAGGGGCGTAGAGATAGGCCATGTTGCGGATACCGTCGGGATGGGTGATCGCCAGTCCGGCCTCCAGCCAGACGCCCTGATCCCGGGCGGCCCCGGCCAAGGCGGCGCGCCAGACGTCGATCTGTCCCGGATCCCCGACCGCGATCTTCTCGGGCAGGACGATGACCTCGGCCCCGGCCTTCGCCAGCGTTTCGACCCCGGTAAGATACCGGTCCCGGATGGGTGAGATCCAGGACGCTGCCGCTCGGGGTCTGATGTCGGCGTCCAGCGCCATCAGCCCGAAGACGACGGCTTGTCCCGTCACGGGCTGAACCAGCCGGACAGCGCCATAGCCCATCGCCGCCAGCCCCAGAACCGCGGCCGCGAGATAGGCTGTCCACCCGCGCCGCCATCCCTCTCCCGAGGCCGCGAGCGTGAAGGCTGTCACCACGACCGCAGCGGGCAAGGAGACGAGGAAGGCGACGGCCGCGACGCCCCCCAGGGCCGCGATCTGCAGGATCACGGGATGGTCCCCCTGCGAATAGCCGATCAGGCCCCAGTCCCCGTCCGGTGCCAGCGTCGCCATGACCGTATGGATGGCCGCCCAGGCGGCGGGATAGGTAAAGAGCGCCCATGCGCTGCGGCGCGACAGGACGGCGCGACGGGTCACCCCGGCCGCGAGCGTCCAAAACAGGGCGATCCCGGTCACCAGCACGATCGCCAGCAGCGGCGACCGGGTGACGATGGTGAAATAGTGCAGGTTCGCCCCGGCACCGATCAGGGCCGCGCCCAAGGTCATCCACCGCGCGTCGGTAGCGCTGGACTTCAGCGCAAGCCACAGCAGCAGCGCCGGAGCCGTCCACGCCAGCCACCACAGGGGTTCCGGCCCGGCCGCGCCGCGCAGCAACAGGCCGGTGACCACCATGGCGACGATCCGCCCGGCGATCCGGACCATTCTCCGGCCCCGGGCCCCCGATTCCTTGCCCGCGGATATCATGGACGGCCCCTCAGCACCCCGGCGAGGGTCCGGTCCGGCTGACGGTTCGTCAAGCCTCTTGCGGCGCTGCTGCTGCGGGTTCCACACCGTGGTCCCAGGTCCGGCCGCGCACCAGCAGCACGATCACACCCGCCAGCAGCACCGCCGTCGTGACGACACTGGCCTCGGGCCCGAAGCTGGAGCCGGTCAGCCACCAGGCCGCGCCGGGTGCCCCGGTCAGGTCGGTGATCAGAGGCGTTGTCTCGATCACCTGGCCCGACACCTCGAGCCCAAAGCCGAGGCCCAGCAGCCAGTTCCAGGCCGCATGCCAGCCGCACACGCCCCACAGCGATCCTTCGCGGACGGCATAGAGACTGATGAACAGGCCGAACAGGACGATGTTGGCCAGGCCCACATACAGTTCGTTCGACGGCTCGATATTGCCGGCGTGGGCCACGGCGAACAGCAGCGAGTTGGCGATCACCGCGATCCACAGCCCGTGGCGCGAGGCGATGAGCTGCATCAGCCAGCCCCGGAACAGCAGCTCTTCCGACGAGCCCTGGATGATGAAACCCAGCATCAGCACGCCGATCGGCAGCAGGGCGGCACCGACGGCGGCCGAGCCGAACGCGCCCGCGCCCTCGACCACATAGCCACCGGCGATCCAGATCACCCCGACCACGGTCATCAGGAAGGCCAGCCCGATCAGATAGCCGCGCACGAACCGCAACGGTCCCCGGGCGTTCAGCCCCAGCGCCGCGGGTCCCCGGCGCTCGAACAGCCAGGCCCAGAGCAGCAACAGAACCGAGCCCAGGCCAAAGGCGGCCCCCAGCTCATAGGCCATCTGCGGCCAGCCGTCGGCCCCGCCCCCCGGAGTGACAAAGCCCGTCGCGATCGCCGGCAGCAAGGCCCCCACCTGTCCACCGATGAGAAAGACGGCACCCAGCACAATCGCGGCGATCGTCCAGGTCCGCCGATGACGGCCCTTTCGCGGGGCGTAGAGTTCAATACCGGCCATCCAGAGCTCCTTGTGACGATCGCGCGGACACGAAGCCGCGATCGAAGAGGCGGTCGGAGCGACCCATGGATGCAGGGACGTTCAGGTTTCTTCCACCCGACCCCGATTACCGGGCGCCGCTACGCCGGCTGACCGCCCTTGATGTTGAGATAGGCGGCCGAAAACGGCGCGTACATGATGCCGACGGTCATGGCCGAGACGATCGCCTCCACGACCGCATTGGCGATCACCCAGGGATTGCCGACGTCCAGCGCGGCCCGCACGGACTCGGTATCCTGAGTGCCATTGAACGAGAAACTCTGCAGACCGGACATGACGCTCAGCGGCATGCTGACGATGGACGACAGCAGTTGGACCAGCAGGACCATGACCACGGCGATGATCGCCATGCCGAACAATGGCCAGAACCGGCCCTTGGTCAGGCTGAAGGAATCGAAGAAGGCAAACCGGCGCTCCGCCACCGTGATCGGCACCGCCAGGCAGAGACGGACCGACAGCCAGATCATCAGGCAGATCACGCCGAGGAAGCCGACAAGGCCCGCGATCGCCGCCGGGCCGCTGCCGCCGGCGGTCTTGGCGGCGGCGATCACGACCCCGACGGCCACAAAGGCGACCAGGGCCACAAGGCTCATGACCAGTCCGAGAACGAAGGTGACCACCAGCACGCGCAGTTCATCCATGCCGAGGCGCAGATAGCCGAAACGCCCGCCCGACGGCTTCAGCACCCCGCGCGACACCGCCGCGGCCAGCATGGCTCCGACCAGCAGGCTGATCGGCAGCAGCCAGGCCACCTGGGCCATGATCGCGCCAAAGCCCGACATCAGCGCCCAGACCTGGTCGAGGCCGGGCGACTCGACGGCATCCATCGCCTCCGCCTGCGCGCTCCAGCTTTCGAGTTGCCCCACCACATTGGACATCGAGAACAGGGCGGTCAGCGTCAGGATCGCGTAAAGCAGCGTCCAGGCGACAAGCGCCAGCGGATTGCGTCGTACAAGACGGAAGCCCTCAAAGGCCGCATCAGTTGCCGAAAACGCCATGATCTCTCCTTGTATCCGGTCGCGATCCCGGCTCACGCTGCGGGTGCTGGCGAAGGATCGTCTGCACCGCGCTGCGCTTCATTTCCGGCGAGCTGTCGGCAGGCCGACGCGAACGGTGCGACAGCCAACGTCAGCACAACTCCATAGACGAGCGAGGCCAGGACCCCGCCTAGCACGGCCCAGTACCAGTTGGCGACGAGCCAGGTGTCCATGCCCGCGAACGGGTTCACAGCTTCGTCCATATGCATCCAGTTGAAGCCAGCCGCCGCTCCGCTTGCCAGGAAGATCAGCGCGGCACCCGCGAACACAACGGCCTCGATCACCAGGATCGTGAGGAACGCCACGATCATCAGCCCGAACAGCGGCCACATCTTTCCGGAGGCCAGCCGCCAGCCCTGGACGAAGGCAAAATCGCGGTACAGCACACTGGCCGGCGCCATCAACGACACACGCGCCAGCGCGAGGAACATCGCGAGCACCATGACCAGCACCATGACGCAGACCACGCCGACCAGAACGGCCGTGTCACCGGCGGTCGAGACGGCAAATCCGATCACAAAGCCCAGGATGATCAGCAGCAACAGCGCGGCATAAAGGCCGATGCCGATGGCCAGCCCCACGACCGCCACGCGCAGCTCGTCCATGCCGATGCGCAACGAGAAGAAGCCGCTTTCCCGTGGTCTCACAACCGCGCGGAAGATCGCCGTATAGACCAGGACAGACACCAGCAACTGCCCGATGTTGAGCAGCATCGACGCCAGCTGGAACTGCATCATCTGGCCGACCATGGGTGCGGCCATGACGTCGTCGGGGCCCTGCTGCCCGTGCATCGGCATGTCGGCGAAAATCTCGCCCATCGCCGGGAACACCAGGGCGGCGGAACCGAGCGCCGGCGCGATGAGCAGAAAACCCCAGACAAACACGGACACAGGCCGTCGCCGGATCAGGCCGAACGCGTCGCCGATCGCAGCCCCGATTGAAAATCGCGCCATTTCATCACCCCACCCACGCGCAACCTAGCCCAAGACGGCCGCCCCCGCTAGAAACCGCCCATGACGAACCCCCTCAAGCCCATCCACGTCATCGGCGGTGGCCTCGCCGGCTCGGAAGCCGCCTGGCAGATCGCCCGCGCCGGCGTGCCCGTGCTCCTGCACGAGATGCGCGGCGTGCCGGGGGTCAAGACCGACGCCCACCATACCGATGGCCTGGCCGAGCTGGTCTGTTCCAACTCGTTCCGCTCGGACGACTGGGAACACAATGCCGTCGGCCTGCTGCACGCCGAGATGCGGGCGCTCGATTCCATCATCATGAGTTGCGGCGACGCCCATCAGGTCCCCGCCGGCGGGGCCCTGGCCGTCGACCGGGACGGCTTCTCGCAGGCGGTCACCGCGAAACTCGAGGCCCACCCCCTGATCACCATCTTCCGCGAGGAGATCGCCGGCCTGCCGCCCGAGGCCGATGAGACGAACGGCTGGGACAATGTCATCGTCGCCACCGGCCCCCTGACCTCCCCGGCTCTGGCCGACGCCATCCTGAAAGCCACCGGTGAGGAAAGCCTCAGCTTCTTCGACGCCATCGCCCCCATCGTCCACGCCGAGACCATCGACTTCGACATCGCCTGGCGACAGTCGCGCTATGACAAGGAGGGCCCGGGCGGAGACGCCGCCGCCTATGTCAACTGCCCGATGGACAAGGCCCAGTACGAGGCCTTCATCGACGCCCTGCTGAACGGCCCCAAGGCCGAGTTCAAGGAGTGGGAGAACGTCCCCTATTTCGACGGCTGCCTGCCCATCGAGGTCATGGCCGAGCGCGGCCGCGAAACCCTGCGCCACGGCCCGATGAAGCCCGTCGGCCTGACCAATCCGCGCGACCCCCAGGTCAAGGCCTACGCCATCGTCCAGCTGCGTCAGGACAATGCCCTCGGCACCCTGTTCAACATCGTCGGCTTCCAGACCAAGCTGAAGCACGGGGCCCAGGCCGATGTCTTCCGCATGATCCCGGGCCTTCAGGACGCCCAGTTCGCTCGCCTCGGCGGCCTGCACCGCAATACCTTCCTGAACAGTCCCAAACTCCTGGACCGCCAGCTTCGCCTGAAAGCCATGCCGCGCCTGCGCTTCGCCGGTCAGGTCACGGGCGTCGAAGGCTATGTCGAGAGCGCCGCCATGGGCCTGCTGACCGGCCGCCTCGCCGCCGCCGAGCGGCTGGGCAAGCCCCTGGAGGCTCCGCCGGTCCACACCGCCATGGGGGCCCTCGTCGAACACATCACCGGCGGCCATCTCGAGGGTCCGGGCGGGATCTCGAAATTCCAGCCGATGAACATCAACTACGGCCTGCTGCCCCCGCTTGAGGCCCCCAAGATCGATGAGGCGGGGGTCAAGATCCCGCTCAAGGAACGCGGCCGGGCCAAGAAGCGCCTGATGAGCCTCCGGGCGCTCGAGGCGCTGAAACTCTGGCGGGACGCGGCCTGATGGCAGACAGTGAACTCGACCGCCTGAAGGCCAGGCGCGTCACGGCCCTGTATCGGCTCGACCTGATCGCGCGCGGCGCACAACTGACCTATGAGGACGGCACGCTGATCGACATGGCCTCGGAGAGGGACCGGCTCGACACCGTCGTCGCCGACCTCGACCGCCGTATCGAAAGCCTTGAGCGCACCCTGAACTGAGGCGGCCCGTCAGTCCGGCGTCATCACATCCACCCACCGGGCGGTGTCGGTGTATTGCTGGAAATGCGTGACCTTCCCGCCCGCAACGGTGAAGACGTGCACGAACTGGGCATCCAGCGCCTCGCCGGTGGCGCGGTTGGTCCCGGTGTAGCGCCCCATGGCCACGACCTTGTCACCACTGGCGACATAGGTCTGCGGCGTCACCACAAAACCCTCGAAGGCCGCGCCGATCCGGCCGAAGATACCCTCGAACACCGCACCCTGGCCGAGATAGGGGTTGCGGTCGGCATAGGGACCGCTCTCGGCCTCGACCCAGACCACGTCGACAGCCAGCAGGGTGCCCAGGGCGGCCCCGTCGGACGCTGCAAAGGCGCGGTACAGGCTCTCGACCACGACCTGGTTGGCCGCGTCACTCGCTGCATTGGCGACAATCGCCCGCGCAGGCGCTTCTGCCGCGGCAGTGATCGGGCTCGCCAGGGCGGCTGCGGCCAGTGCCGCGGCGGTCAGGAAAGTTCGCATCGTCCTCAGAGTCCCCCTTCGCCAATCAGCGATCTCTGGAACCTGCACCGTTTTCTGAGCGGGGTCGACAATCTTGCGGACCCGTCCCGGTCGCCTGAGGGGTCAGATCCGGCCGCGAACCGAGGCGACGACCAGCGTCAGTCGCTTCAGGAATTCGGGGGCCTCCGGCCGGGTCAGCGCGGCGGCCGCCACGGCAGGAAAGGCGTGCACGGGCAGACCGGCCAGGTCACGATTGGCCGCCGCCCGCAGGGCTTTCGCCTCGTCCGCCCGCCCGGTCTGTGACAGGCCTCGAACCTGCGCGGCCTCTGCCACCCTGGCGTCCTGCCCGGGTCCCGCCAGCACCTGCACGGCCGTTTGCATCGGGCCGACATAGAAGGCGTCGAGATCGTGCGGCTGACCATGAACCCGGCCGATATGGGCCTCGATCAGGGCGTCGAACGGCGGGCGCGGCAGACCATGCCGGCTGACCAGATCGGTCAACGCTTCAAGGACCGGATGGCCCTTGCGCGCCGTCCCGGCGAAGACCCCGTCCATCTGCTCGCGCCACCAGACGTATCGCATCTCGGCCAGCAGCGGCTGGGTCACCCGCGTCGGGATCGCCATCAGCTCGGCCTCGAAGGCGTAGAGCGTGATCAGGTCCGCGCGCAGGCCGGCCTCGGCCACGAAGCGACTGGACAGCCAGCGGTCAGGATCGGCGGCGCGGACCTGCGCGTCGGGACTGTGGGCCGGATCAGCCAAACAGGGTCTGGTACATCGCCATCGAGGTCAGCATCGGCAGGCTCAGCAGCAGGTTGGTGCGGCTGCCCAGCATGGCGACACGGGCCGCCTTGGCCTTGGCGGCGTCGTCGACGACCACAATGCCCAGGGCACGCTTCTGGTTCGGCCAGATGATGCCCCAGACGTTCAGGAACATGATGATGGCCAGCCAGGTACCGATCCCCATCAGGGTGAAGCCCTTCTGGTCCTCGGTCAGCCCCTGCGCCAGGCCGAAGGTCATCACCTCTGCGGCGTAAGCGTGTCCGCGCATCAGCATGACCGCCAGGCCCGCAACCACGGTCGCCAGCGCCGACCAGCGGAACCAGAACAGGGCTTCGGGCGCGATATGCTTGCTGACAGCCGGTTTCAGCTCGGCCGGAATATTGGGCATGACCCGGATCTGGACGAAGTTGAAATAGTACAGCAGGCCGATCCACAGGATGCCGGCCACGACGTGGGTCCAGCGGAAGACCGCCTGCCAGAAGCTCTGGTCGAAGCCGCCCGGCGCGATACGCCCGAACGACAGGATCATGACCCCGGCCAGCACCAGGCTGAGCAGGATCGTGGTGCGGAAATTCGACAGCAGCTTGCCCATGGTCAGCCCCCTCCCGGAGCGGTTCGATTCGTTGTGGCGACACGATAGCTCTCCCTCCCCTTCATGGGGAGGGTGGTCGCGAAGCGACCGGGTGGGGATTATCCGGATGCACCTCACCCTGTCGTCGCTTGCGCGCCGACATCCCTCCCCATGAAGGGGAGGGAGAACGCGTTTCCTAGGGCCGGCTGGCCATCCCCAGCTTGATCGGCTTCAGATCTTCCTTGTCGCGCGTGCCGCGTCTGACACCCCAAAGCAGGATGATCGGCGCACCGACATAGATCGAGGAATAGGTGCCGACGATGATGCCGAACATCAGGGCGATGGAGAAGCCGAACAGGGCCTCGCCGCCGTAGTAGGCCAGCGCCGCCAGCACCATCACGGCGGTAATGCCGGTGATGATCGTACGGGACAGGGTCTCGTTCAGCGACAGGTCGATCACCTCACGCAGCGGCATGGTCTTGTATTTGCGGAGATTCTCGCGAAGGCGGTCGAACACCACCACGGTGTCGTTCATCGAATAGCCGATGACGGTCAGGATGGCGGCGACCATGGTCAGGCTGAACTCCAGCTTGAACAGGACGATCAGGCCGAAGGTCAGGATCACGTCGTGCAGCAGGCCGGCGATGGCTCCAAAGCCGAATTGTGGCTCGAACCGGAACCAGATATAGGCGAACATCAACAGGATCGCGACACCCAGAGCCATGATCCCCGAGCGGAACAACTCGCCCGAGACCTTGGAGCCGACGACGCTGACGCCCGAATAGGTCACCTCGCCCACGGCACCGCTGATGGCGCTCTCGACCTGGTTGACGACCTCGGTCTGGTCCCGGCCCTGCGGCACCTGGAACCGCAGGATGGCGGTCGAGCCGTCCTCAATATTGGTGTCGCGCCGTGCGATGCCCTGGACCTGGACGTCACCCAGCTCCAGCCGGTTCGCCGCGCTGCGGACGAGATCCAGTTCAATGACCTGGCCGGCGGGCTTGGAGACCTCCATCGAGGCCCCGCCCCGGAAGTCGATGCCCATGTGCAGGCCGGGATAGAAGCAGGCGACGATCGCCGCGACGCACAAGACGACCGACAGCGCCGCGGCATAGCGGGCGTAGCTGACGAAACGGAAATTCGTCTTCTGCGGCAGCAGTCTGATGAAAGGCCATCCACGCATCGCCATCACTCCGCGATCGGCAGTTTTTTGGGTTTGGCCATCTTCAGCCAGTAGGCCAGCAGCACCTGGGCCACCAGCACCGAAGACAGCACCGAGGTGAACACACCGATCGACAGCGTCCACGCAAAGCCGCGTACCGGCCCGGCGCCGAATATGAACATGATGGCCGCGGCCACCAGGGTCGTGACATTGGCGTCGATGATGGTACCCATGGCCTTGTTGAAGCCCGCGTCCATGGACGCGATCACGCTTCGGCCCGCGCGGGCCTCGTCGCGCATCCGCTCGTAGATCAGCACATTGGCGTCCACGGCGACCGCGAAGGTCAGGATCAGACCGGCGATGCCGGGCAGGGTCAGGGTGGCCTGGGTGAAGCTCATGGCCGCGATGATCAACAGGCCGTTCAGCACCAGGCCGACGACCGAGATGCCGCCGAACAGGAAGCCGTAGGCGAGGAACATGAACAGCACGATGATGCCGAAGCCGATCGCGGTTGACAGGCCGCCGGCCGACACGGCATCGGCACCCAGTTCGGCGCTGACGGTACGACGCTCCTCGACCTTCAACGGGGCCGGCAGGGCCCCGCCGTTCAGCAGGTTGACCATTTCGGCGGCCTGCTGGATCGTATAATTGCCCTCGATGATGCCCGAGCCGCCGGTGATGGCACCGCGGATGTTCGGTGCCGAGATCACCTTGCCGTCCAGGATGATGGCGAAGGGCTTGCCGATGTTGGCGGCGGTCGCCTCACCGAAGCGACGCGCACCGGCCCCGTCGAAGCGGAAGCCGATAGCCGTGCGGTTGCTCGAGTCGGACGTCACCTCGGCCTTGGTCAGGTTCTCGCCCGAGACCAGCACCCGGCGCTTGACCAGGTAGAAGGCCGGGCCGCCGGCCTCCGCGCCGGGGATGAGTTCGGAGTCCGGCGGCACGGCACCGGCCTCGGCTTCGGCCACCGAATTCTCGACGTCGACCATTTGGAAGGTCAGCTGGGCCGTCTGGCCGATCACGCGTTCCAGCTGGGCCGGATCACTCTCGCCCGGGGCCTGGACTACGATCCGGTCGGCACCCTGACGCGTGATCGACGGCTCGCGCGTGCCGAGGCTGTCGATCCGGCGGCGCACCACCTCGATCGACTGGGTCACGGCGTCCGACCCCATCGAAGCGAGGGCCTGTTCCGTAAAGGCATAGCGGATGCGGTTGTCGCCAACCTTCTGGACAGTCCGGTCTGCCACGCCACTGGTGCCGCCGCTGATCAGCGCCCGCATCGCCAGCAGCGCCGGGTCCATCTGGGTCGGGTCGGCCAGGGTGACGACCACATTGGTTCCATCCCGCCCGATGCTGTTCACCCCGATCCTGGCCTCGGCCAGGACCGTGCGGGCGTCTTCGACCAGGTTGGTCAGGCGCTTCTCGCGCATGGCCGGAACGTCGACTTCCAGCAGCAGATAGGATCCGCCCTGCAGGTCCAGCCCCAGGTTCAGGGCGCTCTTCGGCAGCCAGCCCGGCAGAGCCTCGCGCTGGGCGGGGGTCAGGGCGTTGGGATAGGCGAAGAACAGCCCGAACAGCAGGGCGGAGACGAGAAGGATGACCTTCCAGCGCGACAGATGGATCATACGGGCGTCCCCGACCTATTCAGAACGGTGTCAGGACTTGGCGATGGTCTTGGTGTCGTTGGCGGCCACCGCCGTGCGGTCGCGCACCTGGGTGATCATCTGCTTGATGACACGCACGTTCACGCCCTGGGCGATCTCGACCATGGCTTCGTCGTTCTCGACGCGGGTGACCTTTCCGATCATCCCGTTCGACATCACCACCGTGTCGCCGCGCTTGAGACTGGACACCAGCTCCTGGTGCGCCTTGGCCGCCTTCTGCTGCGGACGGATCAGCATGAAGTAGAACAGGATGATTACGGGGACGAAGAAGATCAGGGTGCCGAAAGGCCCCGCCATAAGTTCCTGCACGATGGTCTCCGAAGGCGTCTGCAGCCGCGCAAGGCGGCCGTTGAAAATGAGGCGCGGAAACTAGGGTACGCCGTCGCACATTGCAACGCGATGCGTCGTCACTGTGTCGCTTTGCGTTATCGCGGCAACACGGTCAGCGGATCGACGGCCGTGGGCTGGTCCCCGCGCATGCGCCAGGTCTCGAAATGCACCGAGGGCCGCCCGTCGCCGGCGGTCGTGCCGACGGTCCCGATCTGCTGGCCCGAGCGGATCTCGTCGCCGTCGCGCACCACGGCCGAGCCTAGGTGGCCATAGACCGAACGCCAGCCGTCGCGGTGCACGACCAGCACCGTCAGCCCCTGCCCGGCCAGGTCGTCACCGACATAGCCGACGCGTCCGGCCGCGGCGGCGCGCACCTCTGACCCCGCGGCCGCGCCGATGTTCACGCCGTTGTTGCGCTCTCCCATCCCGACGGGGCCGAAGCGCCGCAGGATGTCGCCGCGCACCGGCCAGTCCAGACTCACCGTCGTGGTCGCCGGAGCCGGACTGACGGGCACGGCGGTCGCGGCCGGCTCTCGCGGCGGCAGGGCTGCGCTGCGCGCGGGGGGCGGTGCGGGCACCGGCGTGGGCGGCGGTGGTGGTGGCGGCGGTCCGCCTTCCGGCACGAAGACGCCGCTCGGCGACGGCCCGGTGGCATAGGGATCGCCGCCGATATCGACGGCGCTGGCGGGCAGGATCAGTCGCTGGCCGGGCGAGATGGCCGCGCGCGGGCCGAGACTGTTGAGGTCGATCAGGCTCTGCACCGACGCCTGGAAGCGCCGGCCGATCCCCGAGATGGTATCTCCGGGCTGTATTTCGTAGGTCGCGCCGGCTTCAACAGAGGCCGCGCCGGGGCGCATCGGCGGTGGCTCGCGGAATCCGTCAGACGCCGGCCCCGCAGCCGGCATGGTGCCTTCGGCATAGACCCGCGGCGCGGTGCTGACCGGCGCGGACAGGACCCCGCCCTCGATCGCCTCGACCGGCGCGGTGCGTGGCGGCGGCGCCTCGGTCATCGGTCGGGTCGGCCCGCGCACGCCCTCGCCGCTCGGGATCGGCGCCGCAGGATAGGCCGGCGTCCGCGTCGCGACGCGTGCCGGCGCCGATCCGTCGGCCCGGATCGAATAGCGCGGCTCGGCCGGCAGGCTGGCACAGGCCCCCAGCGTCATCACGCCGCCCACCATCGCCAGAACCCTGATCGCGAATCGCATGGTCATACCGTCTCCCGCCCCTCGATCATCTCTTGTAGCGCGCCGTCCCGTCCGACCAAACAACCTGTAAAACCGCGCCAAAGTTGGGCGCGAAGGTTAACGGAGGTGAGGGCTTAGGGATTGGGGATTAGGGAGTAGGGACGACGGCAGAAACGGCGAGGACCGGACACCCAGAGGTTTTCCCGGCCTCTGATCACTAACGCCTAGGCCCTAAGCCCTAAGCCCTAAGCCCTCACCCCTCCTTCGCCGTCCCTTCAACCAGCGGCACGAACCGCACCTCGCTCAGGCTTTCGCGGCGGAACGAGCCGTCGTCCTGGCCGACGTAGCGATGCAGCATCTGCACCGAGGTCCGCCCCACCGGACAGACCAGCACCCCGCCGGGCTTCAGCTGATGCAGCAGTTCGGTCGGCTCGCCGGGCGACGCCGCCGTCACCATGATCCGGTCGAACGGCGCCTGCTGGGGCCAGCCCAGCCCCCCGTCGCCGTGCTGGGTGATCACATTGTCGATCTTCAGGTCCTTCAATCGGCCTTCCGCCTCGGTCAGCAGGCTGCGATAGCGCTCGATCGAATAGACATAGCGCGCCAGCCGGCTCAGCACGGCGGCCTGGTAGCCGCTGCCAGTACCGATCTCCAGCACCCGGTGGCGCGGCTGAACGTCCAGCGCCTGGGTCATCAGCCCGACGATATAGGGCTGGGAAATGGTCTGGGCGCAGTCGATCGGTAGGGCCTGATCCTCCCACGCCTGATCGAGGAATTTCTCGTGCACGAAGACGGCGCGGTCGATCGACTCCATGGCCGCCAGCACGCGCGCGTCCGTCACCCCCTGCTGCCGCAGCCCCAGGATCAGCCGCCCGGCCCTGTCGTCATTGAGCTTCATTCCGCCGCCAGCGTCTTCGGCGGGGCCCCACCCAGCACGCCCTTTAGGTCGTGGATGCTGGGCGCGTGGGTCAGGTCGATATGCAGCGGCGTGACCGAGATCTTGCCGTCGTCCATGGCCCGCAGGTCGGTGCCTTCCGGGTGGTCGTGCTTCGTCCCCCGGAAGCTCATCCAGTAGTAGTCGCGGCCCCTCAGGTCCGTCCGCTTGACCGCATGCATCTCGCCGATATTGCGGAAGCCCTGCCGCGTCACCTCGACCTCGGTCACGGCCTCCGGGGGCCGGCTGGGGAAGTTCAGGTTCATCACCACCCCGGCCTGCCAGGGCTGGGCCAGCAGACGCGAGATGATGGCCGGCGCGAACGCCTCGGCCGTCTCCCAGTGGGCGATGACGTCGTCGTGGAACCGCTCGAGACTCTGGCTCAGGGCGATCGAGCGGATGCCGAACGCCATCCCCTGTAAGGCCCCCGCCACCGTCCCCGAATAGGAGCAGTCCTCGCCGACATTGTGCCCCCGGTTGACCCCGGACAGCACCAGATCGGGCCGCTCCGGCATCAGGTCGTTGACCGCCAGCACGACGCAGTCGGTCGGGGTTCCCGACACCGCGAACCGCTTTTCACCCAGGGCGTTGACCCGCAACGGCTCGGTCAGGGTGATCCCCCGCCCCTTGCCGGACTGCTCGACCTGCGGCGCACAGACCCAGACATCGTCCGACAGGGTCCGGGCGATCCGTTCGAGACACGCCAGCCCTTCGGCCTCGATGCCGTCGTCATTGGTCAGAAGAATACGCATCCGGCTTCGCTCAGTTCGCCGGACGGATGTCGTCGGCCAGGATCACGAACGATCCGCCGCAATCGTTGCGGATGTCCGAGCGCGCGTGCTCGATACGGCCGTTCCCGGCCTCGCTCCACGCCACGGTCCGCCCGGTCACCCGCACCTTCTGTCCGCTGAGGTCCGCCATGGCCTGCTGCATCTCGCCCCGCGACGCCGCGCCCGAGACGCAGGGCCGCGAGAACGGCCGCCGCACCTGGTCCTCATCGCCGTACAGCTGGAATTCCCCGTTCGAGAACCGCACCCACCCCGTGAAGGCGGTGTCCCCCGCGGTATAGCTGTAGGTGTTCGACGAAGGGCCGCCGGTGGCGCAGGCACCGAGAACCAGCAAGGCGGTCACGGTCAGGATCGATTTCATCATGCCTCTCCTCACTCCGATCATCCCGGCGAAAGCCGGGACCCGGTTCTTTGGGCGATCCGGCACCGCCAGCCTCGCGCCGCCCTTCATCCCGTCCGCCAATGCCTCACGAAAGCACTGCGTCCCGGCTTTCGCCGGGATGCACGGACGGGTGTCAGCCGCCCACGTGCGTCACACCACCCATGTAGGGCAGCAGAGCCGCCGGCACCGCGATCCGCCCGTCGTCCTGCTGATAGTTTTCCATCACCGCGACCAGCGTCCGGCCCACGGCCAGCCCCGAGCCGTTCAGCGTATGCACGAACTCGGTCTTCTTCTCCCCGTCGCGCTTGAACCGCGCGTCCATCCGCCGCGACTGGAAGTCACCGCAGTTGGAACAGGAGCTGATCTCGCGATAGGTCCCCTGCGACGGCAGCCAGACCTCCAGATCAAAGGTCTTCCTCGCCGAAAAGCCCATGTCGCCCTTGCACAGCAGCATCCGGCGATAGGGCAGCTCCAGCTTCTCCAGCACCGCCTCGGCGCACCGCACCATCCGCTCGTGCTCGGCGTCGGAATCTTCGGGTTTGGCGATCGAGACCATCTCCACCTTATGGAACTGGTGCTGCCGGATCAGCCCGCGCGTATCCCGCCCCGCCGACCCCGCCTCGGCCCGGAAACAGGGCGTCAGGGCGGTGAAGCGGATCGGCGTGGCCAGTTCGCTCTCGGGCAGAACCTGCTCGCGCACGAGATTGGTCAGGGAGACTTCGGCGGTGGGGATGAGATAAGCTCTTTGACCCCCGAGGTCATCTTTCAGTTGTCTCCGTTGGTTTATATCCCCTGCGGTCGTGACAAGACTCTCGATCTGCTCACGGGCCGAGGCCCACAGATCCTCCGATGTGGCGTCCTGTGGGACGCCAAGGGAATCAAGAACCAGTCCGGTACGGTGCGCTGTTTGCATCAGCTCATAAACTACCTCGCCGACACCCAGCAGTTCAGCGCGGGCCAGCTGTGCCGGAGTCACGATCTGAAAAAGGTCTTCGCCAAATTTCGGCAACTGCCCCGTCCCGAACATCGCCTCGTCGCGTACCAGATACGGTGGATTGACCTCCAGATAGCCGTGCTCATTCGTCTGCACGTCCAGCATGAACTGGCCGATGGCTCGTTCCAGCCGCGCCAGCCCGCCCTTGAGCACCGCGAACCGCGAGCCCGACATCTTCGCCGCCGCCTCGAAATCCAGCAGGCCCAGAGCCTCGCCCAGATCGGCATGATCCTTGGCCGGTCCGCCCTCGCGGGGCATGCCCCACGGCTGTCCGACCATCACATTGCCGGCCTCGTCCTCGCCCTCCGGCACATCGTCCGCCGCCAGGCTCTTCTGCGCGGCCAGCAGGTCGTGCAATTCCTTGCCCGTCCGCGTCGCCGCCTCGCCCGCCGCGGCGATCTCGCCCTTCAGGCTCTCGACCTCGACCTTCAGCCGCTCGGCCTCGACGAGGTCTTTCCGACCCATCGCCGCCCCGATCCGCTTCGAGCTCTCGTTGCGTCGCGCCAGCGCCGTCTGCTCCCACGTCTGCGCCGTGCGCAGGGCCGTATCCAGCGTCAGAATCCGGTCGACCAACGTCGCCGCATCCTCGACCCCACGCGAGGACCAGCCGCTCACGAAAGCGGCGGGGTTGTCTCGAATGGCTTTGATGTCGTGCATGGTCGGTCTCTGGGCAAGGAAGCGATGCTCTAGCCCCCGCCGCAGATTCCGCCAACCCGCCGGATCGCCGGAAAACACCGTGCATCCCCGCACCACTGTCCAACGAAGCCGCGTGCCCGCGTGACGACGGCGGCCTTCCCCGATCCATCCGCCACGCTATTCTCCCCCCATGCTCACCCGCCTGCCCTGGCTCCTCGTCATCTTCCGCATCGCCGCCGGCCCGGCGATGATCGCGCTCGCCCTGGCCGGTCAGGGCATCGCCGGGGCGGTCCTGCTGTCCCTCGGGGTGCTGTCCGACATCTTCGACGGGATCATCGCCCGCCGCCTCGGGGTGGCCACGCCCGCGCTCCGGACGTGGGACAGCCGCGCCGATGTCGCCTTCTGGCTGTCGGCCGCGATCGCCGTGGCCGTCCTCCGCCCCGAGCTGATCCCGTCCCTGTGGCCCGCCGCCGCCGTCATCGCCGCCCTCGAGATCGGCAACCACGCCTTCAGCTTCGCCAAATTCCGCCGGGAAGCCTCGCCCCACCACTATCTGTCAAAGGCCTTCGGGCTTGGCCTGTGGCTGCTGTTTGCCGTCTCGTTCGCGACAGGTCGACCCGGCGTGATCCTGTGGGGCGTGTTCGCGCTGGGCATCGCCTCCCAGCTCGAGGCCTTCGCCATCACCCTGCGTCTGAAGGTCTGGCGCTGCGACGTGCCTTCGGTGCTCAGCCTGCGCCGGGACCGGCCTGTCCGGTCCGCATGAAGGCATCCGGGCGCTTCGCCCCCAGCCAGACGATCCCGGTCCCCTAACCGTCTGATATCCCTGCACGCACTCTCAAATCCGCGCCTTCTGCCCAACACGACGCCGGGCCGTGAGATACTGCGGATTTGCGCGCCGCCCCGGTCTTTGACAGTCGCACCTAACCCCCGCCGCCGTTCATGTCCGGGATTTCAGACGATTCAGACGATTCAGACCCGGTTTTTGTCCGGTCCGGAGTCTGAAATGCCTCAGATCAGCCCGCTCAGCGGCGAACTGGCGCTGGCATACATCCGCCGCGGCATCCGCCCGGCCAGATAGCCCTGCCGCCCGGCGATCACCGCATGCTTCATCGCCGATGCCATCAGGATCGGATCGGTGGCCCCGGCGATGGCCGTGTTCATCAGCACCGCATCGCAGCCCAGCTCCATGGCCAGCACCGCGTCAGACGGCGTGCCCACGCCCGCGTCGACCAGCACAGGCACGCTGGCCTGTTCGACGATCAGCCGGATATTGACCCGGTTCTGGATGCCCAGCCCCGAGCCGATCGGCGCCGCCGCCGGCATGATGGCCGCGGCACCCGCCGCCTCCAGCCGCTTCGCCATCACCACGTCGTCAGTGCAATAGACCATGACCTGGAAGCCGTCCTTGATCAGCAGGTCCAGCGCCCGCAGCGTCTCGATCATGTCCGGATACAGATGGGCCGTGTCCGACAGCACCTCCAGCTTGACCAGATCCCAGCCGCCCGCCTCACGCGCCAGCCGCAGCGTCCGCACCGCGTCCTCGGCCGTGAAACAGCCCGCCGTATTGGGCAGGAAGGTGAACCGGTCCGGCCGGACGTAGTCGACCAGCATCGGCTGGTCCGGATCCGTCAGGTTCACCCGCCGCACCGCCACCGTCACGATCTCGGCCCCCGCCGCCTCGGCTGCGTCGGCGTTCTCCTGATAGGTCTTGTACTTGCCGGTGCCGACGATCAGCCGGCTGTTGAAGGTCCGGCCGGCGACGGTCCAGGTGTCGGATGTAATCTGCGAATGGGCGTTCATGCGGTCGTTCTAGCCCCCGCCCACAAACTGCACCAGTTCGATCCGGTCGCCGTCGGCCAGTGCCGTCGTGGCGTGGAGGGACCGGGGCACGATCTCCAGATTGCGCTCGACCGCCACCTTGCGGACGTCCAGACCCAGTTCCTCGACCAGCGCCAGAATGGTGCCGGCCGCGACCTGACGGAATTCCCCGTTGACCTGAATATGCATGACGCTACGTCACTCTTTCCGCGTCGCGGTTTGATAACCGCCACGCCTCAGCTAAAAGGCCCGTCCGATTCCGGTCGGAACCCGTAGTTTCACGAGCGCATGCCCGAACACACCGTCCTCTACGTCCTGAACGGCCCGAACCTCAACCTGCTTGGGGTGCGCGAGCCCGACATCTATGGCCATGAGACCCTGGCCGACATCCAGGCGCTGTGCGAAGCGGCCGCCGGTGTCGCGACCGTGGTTTTCCGCCAGACCAATCACGAGGGCGAACTGATCGATCAGGTGCACGAAGCCCGCGAAAAGGCCTCGGCCCTCGTCATCAACGCCGCAGGCTACACACACACCTCCGTGGCCCTGCTGGACGCCCTGAAGACGCTGACGATCCCGATCGTCGAATGCCATCTCTCCAATCCGGCGGCGCGCGAGCGCTTCCGCCATCGCTCCTATGTCTCGCCGGTCGCGGCGGGCGTGGTTTCGGGCTTCGGCTCATTCAGCTACGAACTGGCCGTCAAGGCCGCCCTCAAACTGGCGCAGGAACGCAGCCAGTCCGCGGGCCGTTCGGAAACGACGACGTAAAGAGGCACAAAGACCCATGGCCGATTCCAAATCCCCCGCGCCGAAGCTCAAGAACGACGCCGAGATCGACACCACCCTGGTGCGTCAGCTGGCTGACATCCTGAACGACACGTCCCTGACGGAGATCGAGGTCGAGCGCGGCGAGCTGCGCATCCGCGTCGCCCGCGAGGTCACCGCCGCCCCCGTGATGCAGTATGCCGCTGCGCCGATGGCTCATGCCGCGCCGGCTGCGGCTCCGGCGGCCACCGCGCCGCTGACGATGCCGTCCGACCCCGCCACGATCGTCGCCAAACAGGGCGAAGAGGTGAAGTCGCCCATGGTCGGCACCGCCTATCTGCAGGCCTCACCCGAGGCTCCGCCGTTCGCCCAGGCCGGCGACAAGGTCAAGAAGGGCCAGACCCTGCTGATCGTCGAGGCGATGAAGACGATGAACCCGATCCAGTCGCCCCGCGACGGCGTGGTGAGGGAGATTCTGGTCGGCGACGCACAGCCGGTCGAATTCGGCGAACCGCTCGTCCTGCTGGAAGCCTGAGCCAGTGTTCACGAAAGTCCTGATCGCCAACCGCGGTGAAATCGCCCTGCGGATCCACCGTGCCTGCAAGGAGATGGGCATCTCCACCGTCGCCGTTCACTCGGAAGCCGACCGGGGTGCCATGTGGGTGCGGCTGGCCGACGAAAGCGTCTGCATCGGCCCGGCCCCGGCGGCCAAATCCTATCTCAACATTCCCTCGATCATCGCCGCCGCCGAGATCACGGGTGCCCAGGCGATCCACCCCGGCTACGGCTTCCTGTCCGAAAACGCCCGCTTCGCCGAGATCGTCGAGGCCCACGGCATGACCTTCATCGGCCCGCGGCCCGAGCATATCCGGGTCATGGGCGACAAGATCACCGCCAAACAGACGGTGCTTGAGGCCGGCATTCCGTGCGTTCCGGGCTCTGCCGGCGAGGTCGAAACCATCGAGGCCGCCATCGCGGCATCGAAGACCATCGGCTTCCCCCTCATCGTCAAGGCCGCCGCCGGCGGCGGTGGCCGCGGCATGAAGGTCGCCCTGACCGCCGACGACCTGGTCGAAGCCGTCCAGACCGCCCAGTCCGAGGCGCTGGCCGCCTTCGGCAACGGTGCGGTCTATATGGAACGCTACCTCCAGAAGCCGCGGCACATCGAGCTTCAGGTCATCGCCGACAGCCAGGGCAATGTGGTCAACCTCGGCGAACGCGACTGCTCGCTGCAACGCCGCCACCAGAAGGTGCTGGAAGAGGCCCCCTCGCCGGCCCTGTCGGCGGCCGAGCGGGTCGCCATCGGCGAGACCGTCAACAAGGCCATGGCCGCCATCGGCTATCTCGGCGTCGGCACCATCGAATTCCTCTGGGAAGACGGCGAGTTCTTCTTCATCGAGATGAACACCCGCCTGCAAGTTGAGCATCCGGTTACGGAAATGATCACGGGCGTCGATCTGGTGCGCGAGCAGATCCGCATCGCCGCCGGCCTGCCCCTGTCGTTCACCCAGGACGATGTGACCTTCAACGGCCACGCCATCGAGTGCCGGATCAACGCCGAAAACGCCGAGACCTTCACCCCCTCGCCGGGCACGATCACCGACTTCCACGCCCCCGGCGGGCTGGGCGTCCGGCTGGATAGCGCCATCTACACCGGCTATTCGATCCCGCCCTATTACGACAGCCTGATCGGCAAGCTGATCGTCCACGGCCGCGACCGCGAGGAGTGTATCGCCCGCCTCAAGCGCAGCCTGAACGAGATGGTCGTCGGCGGCATCGACACCACCATTCCCCTGTTCCAGAAGCTGTTGCAGGAGCCCGACATCCTGTCCGGCGACTACGACATCCACTGGCTGGAGACCTGGGCCAAACGCCAGAAGGGCGGCACCCAGGCCTAGTGGTGGAAGAGCCGGGCGTCACCGCCAGCAGCCCGTTCGGTGGCTTCGGCCCGGAAGAACTGCTGCAGTGCTATGCCGCCGGTGTCTTCCCCATGGGCGAGGCGCGCGACGACCCCCGCGTCTTCCTCATCGAGCCGGATCAGCGCGGCGTCATTCCCCTCGACCAGTTCCGCATACCGACCCGGCTCAGGCGAACCGTCCGCTCGGATCCGTTCCAGATCCGGATCGACACCGCCTTTTCAGCCACGCTCGACGCCTGTGCCGCGCCGGGCCCGGGTCGTGAGGACAGCTGGATCAACGGGCCGATCCGCCGCCTCTATATGGAGCTGAACGCCCGCGGCCGCGCGCACTCGATCGAGTGCTGGCATGATGAACGGCTGGTGGGCGGCCTGTACGGCGTGACCCTCGGCAGTGCCTTCTTCGGCGAGAGCATGTTCAGCCGCGAACGCGACGCCTCGAAGGTGGCGCTGGTCCATCTGGTGGCGCGGCTCAAGCGGGGGGGCTGGCGCCTGCTGGACGCCCAGTTCCTGACGCAGCACCTGAGCCAGTTCGGGGCTGTCGAAATGCCGCAAGCCGACTATCTGGCACGCCTGAAACCCGCGCTCGCGATCCAGGCGGACCCGCGCTCGCTGTTCAAGCCGATGATGGGCCCGGAAGCCGTATTCTATGCCTTGCAGCCCACGACCCAGGCGTCATAGACCGGATGCTGCAGCCCGCTGATGGCGGGTGCGGAGGCGAACATCCAGCCCCGGAAGATCTGGCGCGGCTCGCTGACCTGAATGACTCCTCGGGGTTGCAGGGTCACCTCCATATAGGCGACCGCGTCGGAGACCTGTTCGTCCGCCGCCGACACCTCGCAGGCCTTGGCGGTGAAGATCAGTGTCTTCTGGAATCGCACAGGCCGACCGCCCACCTCGACCTCGAAGCGCATGGATTCGGCGGTGATCTTGTCGATCGCCTCGATGATGGCCACGCGCCGCCGCTGACGCCGGGCCGGCTCCAGCGGCGTCTCGGCGCGTTTCACCTCGACAGGCCCGGCCTTCTCTTCTTCACCCGCCCCCGGGTCAGCGGTCTCTTCGGTCGCAGTGGCAACGTCAGGTGCCGGAGGCGTCACGGCGACGGGCGACGCGGGCGCGGACGTACCTGCCGGGGCCGGCTCGATCGGAGCCGGGGGTGTCGGCTGGGCGTTCAGGGCCGAAGTGGCGTCCTGAACCGGCACGGCGTCCTGGGGCAGGTCGTTCAGGGCCGCCGCGACGACCGCGCCGGACCCGGCGAGCGCCAGCGCCGTCACACCGGCGAGGAGAAGACTCCGCGCCGTCATTCGGGTCGCCACGCTTCATAATCGCCCGTGGCGGCCGGTCGCTTGCCGTCCGAGGCCAGCGACCCTTGCGGGCGCCAGGCCATCGGCGTGCCGGTCAGGTTGGGCAGATGATCCTCTTCCCACTTGCGGCGCGGCAGCGGGTGTTCGGTCGGCAGTTCGTCGTAGGTGTAGTGCAGCCAGCCGTGCCAGTCGGGCGGGACCTTCGAAGCGTCGGCATAACCGTTGTAGGTCACCCAGCGACGACGTCGGCCGTCGTAGCTCGAGGTATCGCGCGACAGGTAGTAGCGGTTACCGAACTCATCGGTCCCCACGTGCTCGCCACGCTTGGCGATCGTGAAGAAGGTGCCGATGGTGGCACCGCTGGTCCAGCCGAAAATCCTGCCTAGCACGTCGGAAAATCCACTCACGATCCGTCACAGCGGCGGGGGCCGGCGACGCAGGCGCAATCATAGAAACCGGCGAGGCTTCCGTCCAGCGTCCTCGCCAGATCGCAAACCTCAACATCTTGGGGGTAACCAGGCAACGACACGCCAGATTTATTGCGAGGGAGGCTCGAACGCCGCTAGGCTGCCACAAAGGCCACGCCGAGACCGCCGTATGCGCTTTCCCTTCACATCCTACGCCGCCGCCCTCGTACGGCCCGCGCGCCAGGTCGAACGGTGCGGGCGTGTCGTCACCGTCCTCGCGCCGGCAGGCTGGACCGACGTCCAGATCGAGGCCTGGCTGGACTGGGCCGATGCCGAGGGTCTCCCTCCGGGCAGCACCGATCCACTGGCCGAGGCCATGGTCGCATGGGCGTCGCGGGTGTCCAGCCCCGTCTCCATCGACCTGACGGCCACGATGCTGCTCGGGCTCGCCTCACCGGCAAGGTCCGCGCGAGTGGACCCGGACATTCTCAACCTGTCGGAACCGGGTGCCGGGATGCGGCTGGCGGCAGAAGGCGCGCGCCGACGCGCGGACCGGCGTGCCGCCGGTGCCGTCGGGGCGCTGGCTGGCGCCTTTGCAAGGGTGTCGGACGCGGTGGACCGCTGCGAGGGCCCCCGGGCTGACTGTGCCGACCCTGCCTCGAACCCGGCTCTGGCCCGGGTGGCTTTGGCCGCGCGCCGGGCCGGAGCATCGGACGCGGATATCCTCCACGCGATCGCCGGCGAGCGGTTCGACGCGGTCCTCCTGCCCGCCTTGACGCCGCCCCTGATCGTCGCCCTCGCCGATCGCGCCATGATCGCGTCCGGAGCACCCGACGCCCTGCTCGCTGCCGAAGCGTCGCTGGAAGGCGACCTGCTGCTGACGTTCGAGCCCGATGACGCTGACGCCGCTGTCAGCCTCGCGCGCGCGCCGGCGGTTCTGCTGTCGTTGCCGGCCTTGCGGCAGCTCGCCGGTCCGAAACTGGACGCCGCCCTGACCGACCTTGTCCGGCTCTGGTCGGACGCCTTGAGCGCCGCGGGCTGCACATCCCTCGCGATCGGCCTGGGCGGGCTGGGTGACTTGTTTCTGGCGGACGCTGCGCCAGATGCGCTTTCGCGGGCCGCTGAAATTGCCGGGACGGTCGGTGCCGCATGCGAGACTGTCGCTCCCTCCCTGTTCGTCGACGACGCCGAAGCGTCGCTGCGTCTGGGTCTGAGCCCCCTTTCGGCGACGGAGGCCTGGCAGACCGCGGACGGCGAGATCGCCCACCGATTGCGTCCTGCCCTGGCTGCGGCCATCCGGAAGGCCGACGGTGACGTCAATTCGGCGGAGCGTCACCTGTTCGGCCGACGCACCCTGATCGACGCACCCGGGATCGACCACACGGCTCTTCGGACCAGGGGCTTCACCGACTTCGAACTGGAGTCCGTCGAGATCGCCCTGGCACAGGTGGACCGGCTGGCCGACGCCGTCCGGGCACCGGTTCTGGATGCCGGCTTCGTGCGGGACGTCCTCGGGATCGAGGCCGCGGCGGACGACCTGCTGGGCCAGCTCGGGTTCACGCCGGAGGCCATTGCCCTCGCCAACGCCTGGGCCTTCGGTGGCACTGGCCTGACGGGGTGGGCGGACGCACCGGCGGAACTGGCAGCGATCCTGACCGACCTGTCTGGATTCGAATCCACGCTGCGCGGGGCCGCCGCACAGTTCAGCGCCGCGCCGGATACGGCGGCCTCACTGATCGACTGGCGGACCACGGCGATCCAGGCTGGCCGTTTGCTGGGCGACGCGGCGCGCGAGGGCCGTCGTGCCGTTCGCCTGCAACGCGCCACGCCACCTCCAGGCCCTTTGCTTAGTCTGGCCGAACCCGAGGAGACGGTGCGCCAGCGCCGGTGGGAGCCGGAAACCCGCGCGGTCGAACGCGTGGTTGAAAAGGTGGTTGAACGCGACCGCACCCGCCGCAAACTGCCCGACCGGCGCAAGGGCTATATCCAGAAGGCCGCCGTCGGGGGGCACAAGGTCTATATCCACACCGGGGAATACGAAGACGGCGAACTCGGCGAGATCTTCATCGACATGCACAAGGAGGGTGCCGCCTTCCGCAGTCTGATGAACAATTTCGCCATCGCGATCTCGATCGGTCTGCAATACGGCGTGCCGCTGGACGAGTTCGTCGACGCCTTCGTCTTCACACGCTTCGAGCCGGCGGGCCGGGTGACCGGAAACGATTCGATCCGTTCAGCGACCTCGATCCTCGACTACATCTTCCGCGAACTGGGCGTCTCCTATCTGGACCGGCGCGAGCTGGCGAATGCCGACGCCGAGAGTCTGAACGCCGACGGACTGGGAACCGGAAAGGCCGATGACGGCGAGCCGGAAACCGTGCCGGCGGCCCGGTTCATCTCCAAGGGCTTCGCCCGCGGCACCGCTCCCGACAACCTGGTGGTGCTGCCCTTCGGCCAGCCGCGCGAGGCACTGCTGCCAGCCGCTGAGCCCACGGAGGCCGTCGCCTGCCCGGCGTGTGGTGACTTCGCCCTGCAACAGCGGGGTGCCGGGTGGACCTGCGACACCTGCGGCGCGGCTCCGTCGATGCAGGGTTAGTCAACCATTGGCTGGCATGGTCGTCTGTGTCCTGCACAACTGAAGGCAAGACCGGAGCCTGTCATGAAAGCCATCCTGACCCTTACCCTGGCCGCGGTCCTTACGGCAGCCACCGCGCTTCCCGCCTGGGCCCAGAACGCGGCACAGATCGCGCGAGTTCGGGGTGGCGCAAGCTGCCCCGGCTGCAATCTTTTCCAGGGGGATTTCAGCGGCCTGGAAGCGCGAGGGCTCAATCTGTCGGGCGCTCGCCTGCGGCAGGCCGACCTCAGCCTTGCGGTGATGAACCGGACCCGCTTTTCGAATACCGACATGCGTGACGTGGAAGCCTATGGCGGCGTCTTCTCCAGTGCGAACTTCGCGGGCGCGAACATGACCAACGCGAGCTTTGTCGGTGCCTATCTGGACGGCGCGGCCTTCCCGGGCGCGACGCTGACGGGGGCCAATTTCTCGGGAGCGTCGCTTCAGCGGGCCACGGGCCTGACGCAGGGTCGACTGAACCAGGCCTGCGGTGACGAAGCCACCCGCCTGCCCCGCGGACTGTCCATTCCGCACTGCTAAGCTGACCCATTACAGCCGTGCACCTTACCGCGATTTAAGTAGGGTTTGTCGAGGTTTGGCGGCATGACAGAGGCGTGAAACAGCCTGTCGCACCCATGGCCCGCCGCCTCTCCAGCGCTACACTGGCGCTCGGCGCGGCCGTCGCCGCGCTCGCGGTCGCCGGATCGGCAAGTGCAGAGGTCACATTCCAGTTTGGATACCAGGACCGCGACGTGGCGCGGATGGTCTCGCTGGGCGGCACCTGCAACAGTTGCGAACTGTCCGGACGTGATCTGACGGGTGCGGCCTTCACCGGTGCCGTCTTCATCAATGCCACCCTTGTCGACGCCAATCTTCGTGGGGCCGAGCTGGTGGGCTCCAACTTCTCGGGCAGCGATTTCACCCGCGCGGACCTGTCTGGCGCGGAGCTGGTGGGTGCCAACTTTACCGGAGCCAACTTCACGGGGGCCGATCTGTCCGGGGCCGAGGCCATGGGTGCCACCCTCGTCCGGGTGCGTCTGGCCCGGGCCGATCTGTCCGGCGCGGAGCTGACCGGTGCCAATCTGAACGGCGCCATCCTGACCAATGCGATCCTGTCTTCGGCAGAAATGAACGCCACGACGCTTGCCAATGTGAATGCGCGATCGGCGAATTTCGCCAACGCCGAGATCGCCATGTCCAACCTGTCGAACGGCGACTTCCGGGAGGCGTCGTTCCGCGAAGCGACGCTGAATGGCGCGCGGCTGACGGGCGGCAATTTCGTCGGAGCCGATTTCCGCGACGCCGAGATGAATCGCACGGACATTCGTGGAGCCGATCTTTCAGAGGCCCGCGGTCTGAACCAGGAACAGATCGGCCGAACGTGCGGCGACGTCGGCACCCGCCTGCCCGTCCGCCTGACCGTTCGCGTCTGCCGCGGCGTCAGCATGGTGCGGATCGCGCCTCACGCACCGCCGGCACCCCCGGCTCCGCCGGTGCCACCCCGAGTGCGCAACCTCGTGGTGGCCAGCGCCGGGAACTGACAAAAAGGCCGCCGTCCCCGGGGACAGCGGCCTTTTTCATGTCTGTAGCTCGGACCGATCAGGTCTTGAGCGGCAGCGCCGCACGGATGTGCAGCTCCTTGTACTGACGCTCCTGCGCCTCGGCCGGCGCGCTCATCAGCAGATCCTGGCCTTGCTGGTTCAGCGGGAAGGCGATGACCTCGCGGATCGCGACCTGGTTGGCCAGCAGCATGACGATCCGGTCGATACCCGGAGCCAGACCACCGTGCGGCGGCGCGCCGTAGCGGAAGGCGTTGAGCATGCCGCCGAACTGGTCCTCGACCACCGAGGCGTCGTAGCCGGCGATCTCGAAAGCCTTGAGCATGATCTCGGCCTTGTGGTTCCGGATCGCGCCCGAGCACAACTCATAACCGTTGCAGACGATGTCGTACTGGTAGGCGAGGATGTCGAGCGGGTCCTGCGTCTGCAACGCCTCCATCTCGCCCTGTGGCATGGAGAAGGGGTTGTGCGAGAAGTCGACCTTCTTCTCTTCCTCGGACCATTCGAACATCGGGAAGTCGACGATCCAGCAGAATTTAAACTCGTCATCCGAGATCAGGTTCAGGTCCTGACCCAGCTTGGTGCGGGCGTTGCCGGCGAATTTGTAGAAGACCGACGGGTCGCCGGCGGCGAAGAAGGCGGCGTCGCCCTTGCCCATGGCCAGCGACTTCATCAGGGCGTCGGTCGCCTCGGCGCCGAGGTTCTTGGCGATCGGACCGCCCCAGGTGCCCTGGTCCTCGGACCAGAAGATGTAGCCCAAGCCCGGTTGGCCCTCGCCCTGGGCCCAGCTGTTCATGCGGTCGCAGAAGGCGCGCGAGCCGCCGGTCGGCGCCGGAATGGCCCAGACGGCGTTTTTCGGATCGCCGGCGAGGATCTTGTTGAACAGGCCGAAGCCGCCGTCGCGGAAATGGTCCGAGACGTCCTTCATCTCGATCGGGTTGCGCAGGTCCGGCTTGTCGGTGCCGAACAGGGCGATGCTTTCCCGGTACGGGATGCGGACGAAGGGATAGGGGTCGACCGTCTTGCCGTCGGCGAACTCCTCGAACACGCCGTGCATGACGGGTTCGATGGCGGCGAAGACGTCCTCCTGGGTGACGAAGCTCATCTCGACGTCGAGCTGGTAGAATTCCAGCGAGCGGTCGGCGCGCAGGTCCTCGTCGCGGAAGCAGGGCGCGATCTGGAAATAGCGGTCGAAGCCCGAGACCATGAGCAGCTGTTTGAACTGCTGCGGGGCCTGCGGCAGGGCGTAGAATTTGCCGGGATGCAGGCGCGAGGGCACGAGGAAGTCGCGCGCGCCCTCGGGCGACGAGGCCGTCAGGATCGGCGTCTGATATTCGAGGAAGCCCTGACCGACCATGCGCTGGCGGATCGAGGAGATGACGCGCGAGCGCAGGACGATGTTCTTGTGCAGGGTCTCGCGGCGCAGATCGAGATAGCGGTGCTTGAGGCGGATATCCTCGGGATACTCGGGCTCACCGAAGACCGGCAGCGGCAGCTCGGCAGCCTCGGACAGAACTTCGACGCCGGTGACGCGCAACTCGATCTCCCCGGTCGGCAGGTTGGCATTCACCACCGAGCCTTCGCGGGCGACGACTTCGCCGTCGACGCGGATGACGCTCTCGGCCCGCAGGCGCTCGACGGCTTCGAAGCCGGGCGTCTCGGGGTGCAGCACCAGCTGGGTCAGGCCGTAGTGGTCGCGCAGGTCGATGAACAGCAGGCCGCCGTGATCGCGCTTGCGATGCACCCAGCCGGACAGGCGGACATTCGCGCCCGCATCGGTCAAACGGAGGGCGCCGCAGGTGTGGGAGCGGTAGGCGTGCATGGCAGGTTCGTCTTGGATCAGGGGCCGCGAGGGCCGTAATTCGGGAGGCCGGAAGGGCGCATCATCGCCCCGGAAAGTCAAGGTTTGCCGGAACATCGACGCGGGAATGGCCGGTCGCCGTTGTCACTGAAACCATCCGAAAACCGTCCCGGAATTGCTTGCGAAGGCTCCACAGCCCCGAGGCCTTGTCCACGGGTCCGTAAGGAACCCGGGCGATCGTCTGCTATAGCGGTCCCACCATGACCACCCGCCCCGCTCCTCCCCGCCAGATGCGACTGCCGCTGCAACGCGACCTGCCGGACAACGCCGACGGCTTCGTCGTGTCCGATTGCAACAAGGCGGCGGTCGAGGCGCTGGCGGACTGGCCCAACCGGATCGGCGGGGCGATGGCGATTTGCGGGCCCGCCGGCTGCGGCAAGAGCCGGCTGGCGCAGATCTGGGCCGAGCGGGTCGGGGCGGTCGCCATTCACGGGGCCGAGGCCGCTGTGATCGCCCCAATGGAGCTCGAGGGCCGGCCGGTGCTGCTCGACCCGGCCCGCGACGTCGATGATGAGACCCTGTTTCACCTGATCAATCTGGCCCAGGGGTCCGGCGGTGCCCTGCTGCTGGTTGCGCGGTCCGCGCCGTCGAGCTGGGCGGTGACCCTGCCCGACCTGCGCTCGCGCCTCGATGCGGTCATCAGCGTGCCCATGGAGGCCCCCGACGACGCCGTGCTGGCAGCGATGCTGGACGCGCGGTTCGCTGAACGCGGCATTCGCCCGCAGAAGGACGTCGTGCCCTATCTGCTGCGCCGCATCGACCGGTCCGCGGCCGCGGCTGCGGATGTCGTCGAGCGGCTGGATGGGTTGCACAAGCCGGTGACGCGGGCGCTGGCCCGGGAAGCTCTGGAAGGCGCGGACGAGAGCGGCGAGCTGTTTGACGATTGAACGTCCTTCTCCCGCAAGGGGAGAAGGATCAGGACCTACAGCCCCAGCTTGGCCTTCAGGATATCGTTCACCGCCGCCGGATTGGCCTTGCCGCCTGTGGACCTCATGACCTGACCGACGAACCAGCCGAGCGACTGGGGCTTTTCGGCCACCGCTGCCGCCTTGTCCGGATTGGCGGCGATGATGTCGTCGATGGCCTTTTCGATGGCGCCGGTGTCGGTGACCTGTTTCAGGCCGCGCTTCTCGACCACTTCAGCGGGCGAGCCTTCGCCGTTCCAGACGTGGTCGAAGACCTCCTTGGCGATCCGGGAGGAGATGACGTCGGTCTCGATCAGTTCGACCAGCTGGGCGACATGGGCGGCCGGGACCGGGCTCTGGTCGAAGTCGAGGTGTTCCGCGGCGAGACGTGCCGACAGCTCGTTGGTGACCCAGTTGGAGACCAGTTTGGCGTCACGGCCTTTGGCCGCGGCTTCGAAATAGTCGGCCTTGGCCCGTTCAGAGATCAGGACGACCGCGTCGTATTGCGACAGGCCGTAGTCGGCCATCAACCGGCGGCGTTTCGCGTCCGGCAGTTCGGGCAGCGAGGCCTTGATGCCGTCGATCCAGGCCTGCTCCAGCTCGAGCGGCAGCAGGTCGGGGTCGGGGAAGTAGCGATAGTCCATCGCCTCTTCCTTGGAGCGCATCGACCGGGTCTCGCCGGCCGTCGGATCGTAAAGGCGGGTCTCCTGGGTGATCTTGCCGCCGTCCTCGTGGATCTCGATCTGACGTCGGGCCTCGTAGTTGATGGCCTGGCTGATGAACCGGAACGAATTGACGTTCTTGATCTCGCAGCGCGTGCCCAGATGGCTGAAGTCGCCGGTCGCCTTGTATTTGGCGTACTGGCCCTCGCGGCAGACCGAGACGTTAACGTCGGCGCGCAGATTGCCCTTCTCCATGTCGCCGTCGCAGGTGCCCAGATAGATCAGGATGGTCCGGATCTTCTTGACGTAGGCGACGGCTTCTTCCGGCGAGCGGATGTCCGGCCGGGAGACGATCTCCATCAGGGCCGTGCCCGCGCGGTTCAGGTCGACATAGCTCTCGGTCGGCGACAGGTCGTGGATCAGCTTGCCCGCGTCCTGCTCCAGATGCAGGCGTTCGATGCCGACGTTGAAGAACGAGCCGTCCTCGGCCTCCACCTCGACGACACCCTCGCCGACGATGGGGAAATACAGCTGGCTGATCTGATAGCCGGTCGGCAGGTCGGGATAGAAATAGTTCTTCCGGTCGAACTGGCTGCGCCTGTTGATCTGCGCATTGAGGCCAAGGCCCGTGCGCACCGCCTGTTCGACGCAGTGGCCGTTCAGGGTCGGCAGCATGCCGGGGAAGCCGGCGTCGACCAGCGACACCTGCTCGTTCGGCCCCGCGCCGAAACCGACGGCCGCGCCCGAGAACAGCTTGGCCTTTGACGCCACCTGGGCGTGGATCTCCAGCCCCATGACGATTTCCCAAGGGCCGGTGCGGCCCTGGAGGAGTTGGGTGTTCTCGGTCATGCTCACCACCACTTCTCAGGCTTCGCGACAAACCCCGCCGCATCTTCCAGCGCACTCGCGACCTGGAACACGGTCGCCTCGTCCAGCGCCTTGCCGATGACCTGAAGGCCCAGCGGCAGGCCGCCCTTGTCGAGGCCGGCGGGCACCGAAATGCCCGGCAGGCCGGCGAGGTTGGCGGTGACGGTGAAGATGTCGTTCAGATACATCTGCAGCGGGTCGATCTGCTTGTCGCCCAGGGCGAAGGCGGCCGAGGGCGTGGACGGCGTCAGGATGGCGTCGACGCGATCCCAGACCGCGTCGAAATCCATGGCGATGCGGCGGCGGACCTTCAGCGCCCGGACGTAGTAGGCGTCATAGAATCCGGCCGACAGCACATAGGCCCCGATGGTCAGGCGGCGCTGGACCTCCTTGCCGAAGCCCTCGGCGCGACTGGTTTCGTACAGGTCGGTCAGGCTGGTCGTGCCCTCGGCACGATGGCCGAAACGCATGCCGTCATAGCGGGCCAGGTTCGACGAGGCCTCGGCCGGGGCGATGATGTAATAGGCCGGCAGGGCGTATCTGGTGTGCGGCAGGCTGATCTCGACGATCTCGGCACCGCCGGCCTTGAGCCATTGGACGCCTTGGTCCCACAGGGCCTGAATCTCGGCGGGCATGCCGTCGACGACATATTCCTTCGGCACGCCGATGCGCAGACCCTTCACGCCCTTGTTCAGCGATTGTGTCCAGTCGGGCGTCGCGACGTCGAGGCTGGTCGAGTCCCTGACGTCAAACGAGCACATGGAGCGCAGCAGGATGGCGGCGTCCTCGACCGTCTTCGTGATCGGGCCGGCCTGATCCAGCGAACTGGCGAAGGCAACCATGCCGAAGCGGCTGGCGCGACCATAGGTGGGCTTGATCCCGACCGTGCCGGTGAAGGCGGCGGGCTGACGGATCGAGCCGCCGGTGTCCGAGGCGGTGGCGGCCAGACACAGGTCGCCGGCGACGGCCGAGGCCGAGCCGCCCGAGCTGCCGCCGGGAGTCAGGTCGGCGTTGGACGTCGTTGACTTCCATGGGTTCACGACCGGACCAAAGGCCGAGGTCTCGTTGGACGAGCCCATGGCGAACTCGTCCATGTTGAGCTTGCCCAGCATGACCGCGCCGTCGGCCCAAAGGTTAGCGGTGACGGTGGACTCATAGGGCGGCACGAAGCCGCGCAACATGTTGGAGCCGGCCGTGGTCTGGACACCGTCGGTACAGAACAGGTCCTTGATCCCCAGCGGCGCACCCTCGAGCGCCCCGCCCTCCCCCTTGGCCAGACGCGCGTCGGAGGCACGGGCCATGGCGATGGCCTTGTCCGTGGTCTGGACCACAAAGGCGTTCAGGCGCGGATTGGCGGCGTCGATATTGGCGACGAAGGCTTTCGTGATCTCCTCCGAAGAGAAGTCGCGGGCCTTGAGGCCGTCGAGGGCGGCCTTGAGCGTGAGTTTTGTAAGGTCGGACATTCTATTCGACCACCTTGGGCACAACGAAGAAGCCGTCGGCGGACCGCGGCGCATTTCCGAGCACATCGGCGACCTTGCCGCCGTCGGTGACGACGTCGTCGCGCAGGCGCAGGGGCTGGGCCACGTTGGAGGTCATCGGCTCGATGCCGTCGACGTCGACCTCGTTCAGCTGTTCGATCCAGGCGAGGATGCCGTTCAGCTCGCCGGCCAGAGGCTCCAGCCGGTCCTCGGGGGTCTTGATACGGGCGAGGTGCGCCACCCGGCGCACGGTCGCAGCGTCGATGGCCATGCGGCCCTCCAATGCTAAAGCGGAACGGGCGGGATTAGCCGCCCGGCCTGACTTTCACAAGGATTCTGACGTCGCGGGCCGCTATTGCGCCGGTGTGACGCTGATCGTGGCCGGCACCGAGCCGTCGGTCGCGACCGCCCAGCCGATGATGACCCGCCTCTTGCGGCTGCCGATCGTGCCGGTCGCCCCGTCCATGCTGCTCTCGTTGACTTCCAGATCGACCCGGCCCGGCGTTTCCGACAGGACCCGATAGTCGAGGAAATCGCCGATCCGGAACACGCGCCAGCCCTCGGCCGGCGAATCGAAGAAGGCGACATGGGTGTAGAGGCCGTTCATGGCCGGATCGCCGCCCGCCGTGCCGAACAGTTTGACGGTGCGGTCGCCCTGACGCGTCAGCGGGGTCAGCTCGACCACAGAGGCGGCCCACTGCTGGTTCGCGTCGGTGTCAGGCTGGACCGTGGCGGCCGGTCCGGCCGCGCTCAGTGGCGCGGCTGCGGGGAGACTCCGGGCCTGCTCGGCGGCGGGTACCTCGACCTTTCGGGTCTCGACCTGGGAGTCACAGGCGGCCAGACCGAGGACGGCGACAAGGAAGGTGACTGGCTTCATCGGACATTCCCCCATCAGTGTTACGCGACCATGCCCTTTGACAGGGCGTCACACCAGTCTTACCGCCACGCTGTGAAAGTTCTATCGCTCGAAGACCTCGCCGCCTCGACGCCCCCCGGTACGCCGTGGCTGGGGCTGGATCTGGGTGAGAAGACCATCGGCGTGGCCGTCAGCGACACGACGCGGATGATCGCCAGCCCTTTATCGCTGGTCCGCAAGACGAAATTCACCGACGACGCCCAGGCCGTTCTGAAGCTGATGGATGGCCGCAACGCCTCGGCCCTGGTGATCGGCCTGCCCCTGAACATGGACGGGACCGAAGGGCCGCGCGCGCAGTCTTGCCGGGCCTTCGCGCGCAATCTGCAGCGCATCCGCCCTGTGCCCTGCGCCTTCCAGGATGAGCGGCTGTCGACCAGCGCGGTCGAACGGTTCCTGATCGGCGAACTGGACCTGAGCCGGAAACGCCGCGCCGACGTCGTCGACCGCACGGCCGCCGCCTGGATCCTTCAGGGCGCGCTGGACCGGCTGAGGCCCTGATGGCGGGGCTGGTTCCCGGCATCGTCCCCGTCTTCGTCCTGATCGCCATCGGCTATGGCCTGCGCAAGTCGGACTTCCTGCCCGATGCGACGTGGCGGCCGATCGAGAAACTGTCGATCCATCTGCTCTATCCGGGCTTCCTGATCCCGGCGATCTGGAACGCAGACCTGTCCGGCGGCAGCGCCGGGGCGGCGGGGGCCAGCGCGGTGATCGCGGTGCTGATCGTGGCGGCGATCACCCTGCTGTCGAAGCCGCTGATGACCCTCGACGGGCCCGCCTTCACCAGCGTGCTGCAGGGGGTGATCCGCTGGAACAGCTTCGTCTTCCTGCCGGTGATCCAGTCGGTCTTCGGGGCCGAGGGGCTGGCGCTGGCGGCGGTGATGATCGCGGCCATCATTCCGGTGACCAACATCGTCTGCGTCGTCGCCCTGGCGCGGTGGGGCGCGGATCAGCGGGGCACGCGACCTCTGGCGCTGGCGAAGGCGGTCTTCTCCAATCCGATCCTGCTGGCCTGTCTGATCGGACTGGCCCTGAATTTCGCCCATGTGCCGCGGCTGCCCGGGATTTCCGATACACTGACGCTATTGGGCGGGGCTGCCCTGCCACTGGGGTTGATCGTGGCCGGCGCGGGGCTCAGCTTCGCCGAGGTAGCGCGACGGAAGTGGACTGTGATGGGCGTCAGCTTCGTCAAGCTGATGATCATGCCACCGCTGATGTGGGGGCTCTGCGTGCTGCTCGGCGGCGACCAGATGGCCCAGGGCGTCGCCCTTCTGTGCGGCGCGGCACCGGGCGCGGCGGCCAGCTATATCCTCGCCAGACAGATGGGCGGGGACGCACCGCTGATGGCCGGGATCGTGGCGCTGACGACCGTTGGGAGCGCCCTGAGTATCCCGATCCTGCTGGCCCTGTTCCATTTGGCCTAGATGCGCCCTATAGGCGGGCCTCGATGAGCAAGGCCGCTGCACTCACCGATCTGATTCTCGAGCGGTTGGCGCCGTTCCCGCGCAGCCATTTCCTGTCGGCCGGCGATCTGAACGCCGCCACCACGCCGCCCCTGCTGGATCTGGCTGACGCCTTCGTCGACTTCAACCGCCAATCGGCAAAGTCGCTCGACCTGATGCGCGGGCGCACGGTGATGAACCTGTTCTTCGAGAACTCGACCCGCACCAGCGCCTCGTTCGAGATCGCGGCCAAGCGTCTGGGCGCCGATGTAACGGCCCTGTCGCCCAAGACCTCGTCGGTGGCCAAGGGCGAGACTCTGATCGACACCGCAGCGACGCTGAACGCGATGAAGCCCGACTTGCTGGTGGTGCGCCACGGGGCCTCGGGTGCGGCCGCCCTGCTGGCGCAGAAGGTGGGCTGCGCGGTCGTCAATGCGGGCGACGGGCGGCATGAGCATCCGACACAGGCGCTGCTGGACCTGCTGAGCCTGCGCCGGGCGTTCGGGGATGTGGGCGGCCTGACCGTCGCCATCTGCGGCGACATCGCCCACAGCCGCGTGGCCCGATCCAATGTGTCGATGCTGTCGATGATGGGCGCGCGGGTGCGGCTGATCGGTCCGCCGACACTGGTGCCGGGCGACGCCGACCGCTGGGGCTGCGAGGTCTTCCACGATATGCGCGAAGGCCTGAGGGGCTGCGACGTCGTCATGATGCTGCGCCTGCAGCTGGAGCGGATGGAGGGCGCGCTGGTGCCGTCGACCCGTGAATATTTCCGCTTCTGGGGTCTGGACCGCGAGAAACTGTCCTGGGCCAATCCGGGGGCGAAGGTCATGCATCCGGGGCCGATGAACCGCGGCGTGGAGATCGATTCCGACGTCGCCGACGACCTGACCGTCTCCCTGATCCAGGACCAGGTCGAGATGGGCGTGGCCGCGCGCATGGCCGTGCTGGCGGCCCTGTCAGCGCGTCTGGATGGAGCGGCCGTATGAGCGCAATCGCCATCCTGAACGCCCGGCTGCTCGACCCGGCCACTGACTATGACGGCCCCGGGGCGGTGCTGGTCGAGGACGGGCGTATCACCGAGGTCATCCACGGCGTCGGGGCGATCGCACCGGCGGGCGTGACGGTCATCGACGCCGGCGGCCTGTGCCTGGCACCCGGCCTGATCGACATCCGGGTCAAGACCGGCGAGCCCGGCGCAGAGCCGAAGGAAACGCTGAAGTCGGCCAGCCTGTCGGCGGCGGCAGGCGGTGTGACCACCATCGTCATCCAGCCCGACACCGACCCGGCACTCGACGACCCCGCGATGATCGAATTCATCCAGCGGCGCGGCGCGGCCCTCGGCCTCGTCAACGTCCGGGTCGCGGGCGCGGCGACGCGGGCCCGCGACGGCGTCCGGATGGCCGAGATCGGCCTGATGGACGAGGCCGGTGCCCTGTATTTCACGGACGTCGACCGGGTGATCGCCAATACCCGCACCCTGCAGAGGGTGATGAGCTATGCCGCCGCCTTCAACGCCCTGATTTCCTGCCGTCCCGCCGATCCCTGGCTGAGCGAGGGCGCGGTGGCGACGTCGGGCGAACTGGCCACGCGACTGGGTCTGGCCTCGGTGCCGGCCATCGCCGAGCGCATCCAGCTCGAACGCGATCTGGCCCTGGTCGAACAGACCGGCGCGCGATTCCTGGTCGACCAGATCTCGACCGAGGGCGCGTTGGAGACCCTGGCGAGGGCCCGGGCCCGCGGGCTGGAGGTCGCCGCCTCCGTCTCGATCAACCATCTGTGCTTCAACGAGATCGACATCGGTGACTATCGGACCTTCTACCGGCTGGACCCGCCGCTCCGGCCTGAAAGCGACCGGCAGGCCCTGATCGAGGCCGTGCGCGACGGGCTGATAGACGCCATCACCAGCGCCCATGCCCCGGCCCCTGCCGAGGACAAGCGCCGCCCCTTCGCCGAGGCCACGCCGGGTGCCGTCGGACTGGAGACCCTGCTGGCCGCGGCCTTGTCGCTGCACCATGAGGACGGCCTGGAGCTTCTGGATATCCTGCGCCCGCTGACGCAGGGCCCGGCGATATTGCTGGGGCTGGACGCGGGCGTCCTTCAAGCGGGCGCGCCGGCCGACCTGACCCTGTTCGATCCCGGCGCTCCGATCGTGGTCGACGCCGACGCCCTGAAGTCGAAATCAAAGAACTCGCCGTTCGACGGCCGCCGACTGCAGGGCCGGGTGTTGCTTACCGTCGTTGGCGGACGCATCGTCCACGACGCACGCTAAAAGGGAGCGAATCACTTGCAGGATCTGGTCGGCCCCGCTCTCGGGACGCTCGCCCTCGTGGCGGCGGGCGGCTACCTGCTGGGGTCCATACCGTTCGGCGTGATCCTGACGCGTCTGGTCACGGGCGACGATGTCCGCAGCATCGGCTCGGGCAATATCGGCGCGACCAATGTCCTGAGGACCGGACGCAAGGATCTGGCGCTCGCGACCCTCATTCTGGACGCCGGCAAGGGTGCCGCCGCCTACCTGGCTGCGCAGGCCTTGTTCCCGGGGGTGCCGGCGCTGGCGGCCATCGCCGGCGGGGCGGCCTTCCTCGGCCACCTGTTCCCGGTCTGGCTGGGCTTCAAGGGCGGCAAGGGGGTTGCGACCTTCTTTGGCCTGTTGCTGGCGGCCGCCTGGCCGCTGGGGCTGCTGGCGGGCGCCACCTGGCTGCTGATCGCGGCGCTGTTGCGCATGTCGTCATTGGCGGCCCTGCTCGCCTCGGCAGCGGCCCCGATCTACGCCTTGCTGCCTCTGGCGCTGCTCGGCCTGCCGGCGTCTGCGCCGGTCGCCGCCCTGGCCTTGTTCACGGCCGTGCTGATCTGGATTCGTCACCATGAGAACATCGCCCGGCTGCTGAAGGGGACGGAACCCCGCATTGGCGCCACGAAGGGGTGAGCCCCTCGCCGCCCCTGTCGGAGGCGGAAAGGCTCGCGCGGCTGCGGCTGGCGCGCACCGACCGGGTCGGACCCGTCACCTTCCGCCAGCTTCTGGAGCGGTTCGGGACCGCCGAACGGGCGCTGGAGGCCTTGCCTGATCTGGTTCGACGCTCCGGCGGGCGCGGCGACGTTTCTCAGTCCATGGAAGAGATCAACCGGGAGTGCGCCGCGGGTGATCGGATCGGCGCGCGCCTGATCGTTTTCGGCGACACCGCCTATCCCGAACCTCTGGCGGCCGCGGACCCGCCGCCGCCCGTACTTTGGGCGCTCGGAGATGCCCGTCTCATGAGCCGGCCCTGCGTCGCCGTGGTCGGAGCGCGGATCGCCTCGGCCGGCGGCCAGAGGATCGCACGGGGGCTGGCGCAGCAGCTTGGAGAGGCCGGTCACGTCGTCGTTTCGGGGATGGCGCGCGGCATCGATGGCGTTGCGCATGCAGGGGCCTTGCCGACCGGCACCGTCGCGGTTCTCGGCGGCGGGGTGGACGACGTCTATCCTCCCGACAACGCAGACCTCTATCGCCAGATCGTCGAACAAGGCTGCATCGTCTCCGAAAGCCCGGTCGGGGCGCGGGCCCAGGCGAAGGACTTTCCGCGTCGCAACCGCATCATCTCGGGCCTGTCGCGCGGCGTGATCGTGGTCGAGGCGGAACTGCGGTCCGGCTCACTGATCACCGCTCGCCTCGCGGCGGAACAGGGTCGCGACGTCTTCGCCGTGCCCGGCTCGCCGCTGGACCCCCGCTCGCGCGGTCCTAACGAGTTGTTGCGGCAGGGCGCTATCCTGTGTGAGGGGCTGGAGGATGTGGAGCGCGCCTTCTCGACCCTGCGCACTCTGCGCGAGCCGACGCCGGACAACCCGTTCAGCGACGCACCGGACGCGGTGGACGCGGCCTTGCTGGAGCGCGTCGCCGCACTGCTGTCGCCCACGCCGACGCCGCGCGACGAGCTGGCCCGGGCGGCCGGTGCCCCGATCGGGGCTGTTGCGGCAGCACTGCTTGAGCTCAGCCTGTCGGGCCGGGCGACCCTGCTGCCGGGCGGTCTGGCATCGATCTGAAGCAACCGAATTTCAGCGCCGATTGACAGCGGCCCTCGCGCCAACCACGTTCCGCCCCCTTTCCGAGCCCGTCGAAGGCCCCCTCCCCGCATGAACCTCGTCGTCGTCGAGAGCCCCGCAAAGGCCAAGACCATCAACAAATATCTGGGCCCGGACTTCACCGTCCTGGCGTCCTACGGGCATGTCCGTGACCTGCCGTCGAAGGACGGGTCGGTCCTGCCCGATGACGACTTCGCCATGTCGTGGGAGATCGACGCCAAGGCCTCCAAACGTCTGTCCGAGATCGCCGAGGTCGCCAAGCGGTCCGACCGCGTCATCCTGGCCACCGACCCCGACCGCGAGGGCGAGGCCATCAGCTGGCACGTGCTGGAAATCCTGACGAAGAAGAAAGTCCTGAAGGACACGCACGTCGAACGCGTCACCTTCAACGCCATTACCAAGAGCGCCGTGCTGGAGGCCATGGCCAACCCGCGCCAGATCGATATGGAGCTGGTCGAGGCCTATCTGGCCCGCCGGGCGCTGGACTATCTGGTGGGCTTCAACCTGTCGCCGGTGCTGTGGCGCAAACTGCCCGGCGCGCGCTCGGCCGGACGGGTGCAATCCGTCGCCCTGCGCATCGTCGTCGATCGCGAGATGGAGATCGAGAAGTTCAAGGCCCAGGAATACTGGTCCGTCGAGGCCGATCTCAACGCCGACAGCCCGCCCTTCACCACCCGGCTGGTCAAGCACGCCGGCAAGCGGGTGCAGCGTCTGGACATCACCTCGGAAGCCATGGCGACCGCCGCGCGGGAGGCCATCAACGCCGGTACCTTCACCATCGCCTCGGTGGAGAAAAAGCCGGTCAAGCGCGCGCCATCCCCGCCGTTCATGACCTCGACCCTGCAGCAGGAAGCGTCGCGCAAGCTGGGCTTCACGGCGCAACGCACCATGCAGGCGGCGCAGAGACTGTATGAAGGCGTCGACGACCAAGGCGGCCTGATCACCTATATGCGGACCGACGGCCTGTCGGTCAGCCCCGAGGGAATCGCCCAGGCGCGTGAAGTCATCGGTGAGCGTTTCGGACCCGCCTATGTTCCGGAACAACCGCGCTATTACAAAACCAAAGCGAAGAATGCTCAGGAAGCGCACGAAGCCATCCGGCCGACCAACATGGCCCGCGCGCCCGAGACCCTGCGGCTCGATGGCGATCTGCAGAAGCTGTACGAACTGATCTGGAAGCGGACCATCGCCAGCCAGATGGAGTCGGCGCGCCTGGACCGCACGACGGTCGAGATCGAGGAACCGACGGGCCAGACGGCCCTGCGCGCCACCGGTCAGGTCGTGGCCTTCGATGGCTTTATGGCCGTGTACGAAGAGGGCCGCGACGAAAAGCCGAAGGACGGCGCTGAAGACGACGACGACACCACCCGCCTGCCGGCCCTGAAGGAAGGTGCCGTCGCCAAGGTCGAAGCGATTCGCACCGAACAGCATTTCACCGAGCCGCCTCCGCGCTATTCGGAAGCGACCCTGGTCAAGAAGCTCGAAGAACTGGGCATCGGCCGGCCGTCGACCTACGCATCCATCCTCACCACCCTGCGCGACCGCGAATATGTGCGCACGGACAAGAACCGCTTCTATCCCGAGGACAAGGGACGGCTGGTCACGGCCTTCCTCGAGCAGTTCTTCGCCAAATGGGTCGAGTATGACTTCACCGCTGCGCTCGAGACGCGGCTGGACGAGGTGTCGGCGGGCAATCTGAACTGGAAGGTGCTGCTGCGTGAATTCTGGTCCGACTTCCATGTCGCGACCCAGGCCGCCGGCGAACTGCGCACCACGGCCATTCTGGATGCCCTGAACGAATCGCTGGGTCCGCACATCTTCCCGCAGAAGGAAGACGGCTCGGATCCGCGCGAATGCCCCCTGTGCCATCAGGGCCAGCTGAGCCTGAAGACCAGCCGGTTCGGAGCCTTCGTCGGCTGTTCGCGCTATCCCGACTGCAAATTCACCCGTCCCGTGGCTTCACCCGATGCGGCGGACGGCGCCGCCGACGGCGGGGACCGGGACCTGGGCATCGATCCGGCCACGGGCCAGCCCGTCGCCCTGAAGATCGGCCGGTTCGGTCCGTATGTGGAGACGACGCCGCCCGGCGAGGAGAAGCCCAAACGCTCGTCCCTGCCCAAGGGCTGGTCGCCGGAGTCACTGAGCCTGGAGCAGGCGCTGCGCCTGCTGGCCCTGCCGCGCGAGGTCGGGATGCACCCCGAGGACGGCAAGCCGATCACGGCAGGCCTGGGGCGCTACGGACCGTTTGTCCTGCACGCCGGGACCTATGCCAACGTCGCCGACATCGACGAGGTGTTCGAGGTCGGTCTGAACCGGGCGGTCGTGCTGCTGGCCGAGAAGCGGGCGGGCAAGTTCGCCGGTCGCGGCGGAGCGACGGCACCGCTGAAGGATCTGGGTGCCCACCCCGAAACGGGCGAGCCGATCCACGTCATGGCGGGCCGGTTCGGTCCCTATGTGAAGTCAGGCAAGATCAACGCCACCCTGCCCAAGGGCACGGTGCCGGAAGACCTGACGCTGGAGGACGCCCTGCCGCTGCTGGCGGCGCGGGCCTTGGCCGCACCGGCGGCAAAGGGCAAGAAGGCCCCGGCGAAAAAGGCTGCGGCGAAGAAGCCGGCCGCCAAGAAACCGGTAGCGAAGAAGGCTGCTGCCAAGAAGCCCGCCGTGAAGAAGGCCGCCAAACCGACGGCCTGAACTAGGATTCTCCCTCCCCTTTATGGGGAGGGACGGCGGAGCGCAGCGGAGCCCGGGTGGGGAAGTGTGAAGCTACCGCCGTCCGTGCTGGCCGCTGCAATTCCCCACCCGGATCGCTGCACGCCCCGTCGTTTGATCGGCTTCGCCGATCATCACTCTACTCCCCACTTCGGGGGAGGGAGAACCGGTATCAGCGCTTCAACAGCTGATCACGGGCCGCGTTGAGTCGCGCCGCAAGGCCTTCGGTGCCGCCCTGATCCGGGTGGGCGCGGCCCATCAGGCGGCGCCACGCGGCGTTGATGGCCTCGGGTGTCGCGTCGAAGGGCACGCCGAGAATCGAGCGGGCTTCGGAGTCGGAAACAGTGTCGGTCTGACGCGACGGTACCGAGCGCTGCCGCGACGCCACCGTCAGCCACAGGCCCGCGCCGATGAGACCGATGGCCGGCAGCCAGGCCCCCTTGAACGCCAGCAAGGCACCCCCTGCCAGCATCACGGCACTGAACAGTGTGGCGGCGACCCGCCATTGACCGCGTCCACGGCCCTCGCCCTGCCGCCCCAGCCGGATCAGGGCCCAGACGGCAATGGCGGCCAGAACCAGCCAGATCAGGCTCAACGCCTCATGCCGCAGCGTCGAGGGGTGCGTCCAACGCCCCGGCTTCGAGGCCCAGGGCGAGCATCAGGCTGCGCATCTCCTGACGGGCAGCCACGTGAGCCAGCGACACCGAGACGGGACGAATCTCATTGGACAGATCGGCCACAGTGAGCCCGAACGGGAACAGTTCGCGATAGATGACGCGATCGCGAAGGCCGGGGCCCATGCGGAAGCCGACGCGGCGGGCCAGCTTCTCCATCCGCTCTTCCAGCCGCTGACGATTACGGGCGGCGGCGACAGCGAGGCGATTGGTGACCACAATCCAGTCGATCTGGGCGTGGCGGCCCTGGGCAATGGCGCGCTGCTTGCGGGCCTCCCAGACGCTTTCGGAATAGATGGACGGCTTGAGCAGGTCGAGCGTGACCGGATCGACCGATCCCAGCAGGTCGAAATCGACGAAGCTGTCGTTCATCGGCGTGACGATCTGGTCGGCCAGGCCGTGGGCGGTCCGCGACAGCAGGGTGTCGCCGCCGGGGGTGTCGATCAGGATGACGTCCGCAGAAGCCTTCGCCTCGGCGAAGGCCGTTTCGAACCGGGCCAGCTGTTCGGCCTCGGTGGCGCGCGCCAGCAGCTTGCCGTCGCCCATGTCGGGCTCGACCGGCATGGGCAGGACCTGAGCGTTACCGGCCATCCAGGCGGCGCGGTTGGCGAAGAATTTGGCCATCGAGCGCTGGCGCAGGTCCAGGTCGATGATCGCCACCCGCCGGCCCGCGTGCAGCAGGGCCGTGACGATGTGGATGGCCAGGGTGGACTTGCCCGCCCCGCCCTTTTCGTTGCCGACGACGATGACCGTGGAGTCAGCCATGGAGCACTCATACCTGTGTTGGGCCGCCGACTCAGACGCGCGGCAAGATCATGCAGAATCGCGACCGTCGGCCCCGGCGTCAACGCGTCGGGACAGGACGACTGTGGATGCGTGACTTTGGACGCCTGGTTCAGGCCGTGCGGCGGCACCACGGGTCGTCGACCCCTGCCGCGGCGCAGAGGGCACCGGCACCCGCAGCCGGAGTCTGCACCTTGAGTCGGGTCAAGGTGCGGCCGCCGACCTCGACGGATTCGTAAACCGGAGACAGGCCGTTGAGGGCCCATGCCGCCTGCCCGCTCTTGAGCCGGGTCCAGGCCGATCGGGCGGAAGCTGCGCTGGAATAGGCACCCAGCTGGACCAGCGCACGGCCTTTGGCGGCGGCAGCAGGCGGCGTCGGGCGCGCCTCGAAGGCGGGCCGCAATCCGGCGCGCTGCGAGGCGTCGTCGATACGGGCCGAGACCTGCTGCACCACCGCATCGGCCACGGCGGGTGCAGCGGCGGCCACGAGGCGCGGCGCGACCTGCTGCGCGATTCCGTTCAGCTCGGCGTCGCGAGCGTCCCACAGGGCATGCGGGTCCAGCACCTCGACCCGGATGGCTGGTCGCAGACCGGCTTCGGCGGCGCTTCGATGCGCGACCCGCGTCACAGCCGGTGTGCTGTCGAGCGGAATGGCGGCGACGGCCTCGGCCAGGGTCTCGAACCGATGGGGATCGCTGTCGACCATGCCGCAGGCGCTCAGGCCCGAGGCGGCGAGCAGCACAAACACTGGACGGATCAGGAGGCTGGGCGTCATAAGCCAACCCTCGCACGGCAGCTTTTGCCGCCCGGTTCACAAGCACGCTTAAGCCGAAAGGTTAATCCGTTCATCATGACCGAGCCCAACTCGCTTCCGGTGGTCCGTACCGTCGCCACGCTGCGTGAACAGATCAGCGCGTGGAAACGCCAGGGGTTCACGGTCGGCTTCGTCCCGACCATGGGCGCGCTGCACGAAGGTCATCTGACCCTGGTGCGGGAGGCGGGCCGACGGGCGGATCGCCTGGTCGCCAGCGTCTTCGTCAATCCAGCCCAGTTCGCAGCCCACGAGGACCTCGGGACCTATCCCCGGCGGGAAGCCCAGGACGCTGAGCTGCTGGCCGGAGCGGGGTGTCACCTGTTGTTCGCGCCGACAGTCGAGGAAATGTATCCGGAAGGGTTCGTCACCGCCGTCAGCGTCGGCGGACCGTCGGCGGGCCTCGAGACCGATTTCCGGCCCCACTTCTTCGGTGGCGTCGCCGTGGTGGTGGCCAAGCTGCTGAACCAGGTCCAGGCGGACGTCGCCGTGTTCGGTGAGAAGGACTATCAGCAACTGATGGTCGTAAGGCGCATGGCCCGCGATCTCGACATCCCCACCGACATCGTCGGTTCGCCGACCGAGCGCGATGGTCATGGCCTGGCCCTGTCGTCACGCAACGCCTACCTCAGCGAGACCGAACTGGAGATCGCCCGGTGCCTGAACGGGGTGCTGGCCGAGGCCGGGGCGCAGGCCTCGGCCCGACGCCCCCTCGCGGCGGTCGAACGGGACGCCCACGCCGCCCTGCTGAAGGCCGGGTTCGAACGGATCGACTATGTCGCCGTCCGGCGCGCCGACGATCTGGCATCCTTCAGGAATGGCGTGGTGGACGCGCCCGCCCGGATCCTCGCGGCCGCCTGGCTGGGCCGCACGCGGCTGATCGACAACATGGCGGTCGCCCCACCGGCCTGAGCCGGCCTCAGGCCAGTTTCAGGTCCATCGCGCCGCCGATCCATTCGACCTCTGACTTGCGCCGCGCCTCGGCGGCCGCGCCGGCATGGCCCAACGCCGTCTCGGCCTCGGCGAGGACGAAATAACTGTAGGGGTCGCTGGGCCAGTCCTCGAGCAGTTCGAGGATCTTCGCCTTCGCACCGGCCGCGTCGCCCTTGAGCAGAAGGGCAGCGGCGAGACTGCGTCGCGTCGGGTACCAGAGAATCGGGGGGTCGCCGCCCTCGGAGTCCTGGGCCTGAATTCCGGCCGCACGGGTGAAGGCGGCGATCGCGGCGTCCGCATTGCCCTCGATCATGGCGGCCCGGCCCTCCAGCACCCGCTGCGAGACCTCGGTGAAGGCGTTTCGCATCTCGCCCATTGGGCCGGCGGCGAAGTTCGGAACGGCGCGCAAGGCCGCGATCGCCTCGGCCTCGGCTCTGACAGTCGCGGCGTCCCCTGCCCGTGCAGCCGCCTCGCCCCGGGCGAAGCGCCAGCTGACGCGCAGCATGGGGCGGCTCTCGTCCGGCTCGATCAGGGCCGCGACCTGCGCCGCCGAGCCGAAGCGGCCATAGATCGCATAGGCGTTGTTGGCCATGGCCTGACGCCAGACATTGGTCGCCGGGATCTCGGGATAGGTGGCCAGGAACCATTCGGCCAGCTTCAGGCCTTCCTCGCCGCCACCCGCCATCAGGGCACCGCCCATGCCGAAATGGATATTATGTCCATGCAGCGCCATGCCGGGCACGCCGCCGGGCGGCCGCGCCAGTCCGTCGTAGCGGCGATCCAGCGCCACGGCGTTGACGTTGGACATCATGGCGTCCTTGTAGCGCCCGACCCGGTAGAAGGTGTGCGAGGGCATATGCACCAGATGGCTGGCCCCGGGGGCCAGGGCGGCCAGACGTTCGCCGTACGGAATGGCCTTGTGGGGGTCATCCGACCATTCGGTCAGATGGATATAGAGGTGGATCGCCCCCGGATCGTCCGGGACCTGGGCCAGTGTCTGTTCCAGAATGCCCATGGCGCGCGTGATGCCGGGATCAGCCGCCTTGCCGTCGTCGTCCCACCATTCGTCGACCTTCAGCATCCATGCGTCGGCGGTGATCGCGGCGACGGTGACGTCTGCCGGATTGTTGCGGGCGATCCGGTCCATGGACTGCGCGAATCGGCGGTCCCGCGAGCCCTCCAGGCCCGAATAGCGCTGGATCAGGGCATCGATCATCTGGCGCTGCATCGGCGTCGCCTGCCGGGCCAGGCGGCGCGCCTCCCGCGCCGACTTGAGCGCAGCGGCCTGGCTCTCGTCATCGCTGCCGCCGCCGTTCAGATTGGGGCCCAGGGCCCAGGCCTCGCCCCAGGCGCACATGCCGCAGGCCGGGTCCAGCAGCCGCGCCTTGCGGAAGGCGCGAACGGATTCCTTGTGCTCGAAGGCCCAGCGCAGACGAACACCGTGGTTGAACCAGGCCTGGGCGTCGGGATTGGCCGTGTCGACGGCGAAGCCCCCGGTTCCGAAACCCTCGACCATGACCATGTCAGCGACCGGTGTGCCGGTAATCGCAGACCCCGCCTGGCCGCAGACTTGGGGCCGTTCGAGCAGATCGCGTACGGCGCTGTCGGCCGTAGCATCGGCGACGGCCGCCGGCCCGATCAGAGCCGCGCCCAGCGCGACACCCGCCGTCAACATCTTGCGCATGATCGTCGTCTCCCCCTGTCCCTGCGCGACACTGCCGGGAAAGGCGTCGGACGCCAAGACCGGATCAGCCGCAGTCGACGCGCTCGATGATCCCGGTCGCCTGATTGAAGCGGATGTTCAGACGGTCAGGCCGGAGATCCTTCGTCGTCGCGCAGGTCGTGCAGACGATGCGGACATTTGCACCGGCCTGAAAATCCACGGCTCCAACATGCGACCCGATCAGCGATCGTGAGGCCTCGGCGTCACAGCGTTGGGGGGGCGGGCTCGCGGCCGGCGTCTCGACAGGTGCGCAGGCGGCGGCAAGGCCAGCGGCCAGGCCACACAAAACCAGCGTCTTCATCGGACTCGGCCCTCTGGCTACCACATCAGCCACAGCGGACCTGCTCGACGATCTGCGTCTGTTCGTTGAAGAAGATATTCAGGCGTTGCGGCGAATAATCCTCGGTCACGGGGCAGGTTGTGCAGGCGACCCGGCGGTTCACGACATCAACGGGAACGGGGATTTCGGTCCTTGACTTGCCGACCAGCCATTGAAGCTCGCCCGCCCGGCACATGTCGACCGTGGGGTTCTGGGGCGTGTGGGTGCCGATCGGCTGGTTCTGCTCGGCGCGTTCGACCGTCCGGGGTGCCACGGCGTCGGACGCGGGAGACGCACACGCGGCAAGGGCCGCGAGCGCGATCAGGCTGCTTTTTCCCAACGACCTTCGGGCGACTGTTTCCAGTAGGCCATGTTGGCCCCCTGATCCTTCAAGGTCTTCCAGCGGACGCGCGCCGCTGAAACTGCCTCGTCGTTCCGTCCGTCGAAAATGATGAAGCATCGCTCGAAGCCTTTCGTGTCGCCCAACTCGGCGCTGTCCACGATGAACAGCGCCTGAGCGGCGTTCGGGTTCTCGGTCGTTTCGGTCAGCAGGATCGGCTGGCGCGACGCATCGGCCTCGGACGCCCGGCCATGGGCCAGAAAACTGTCGTCGCGATAGGTCCACAATCGTTCGTCGATATCGTCAAGCAGTTGCGGGTCGGATGCCCTGACCAGCGCCTTCCAGCCGCGCTCGCGCGTCTTCTCCAGCAGGCCGGGCAGGACCTGATCCAGCGTCGACCGCTCGAGGTGGTAGAACCAGATTTCCGGCTCGGCGTCAGACACCCGGTTCTACCTCTCGCAGCGGATCAGGACTCGTAGGAGTCCGCCACCATCCGGTCCAGCGTGCGGACGCCCCAGCCTACGGCACCGTCGGGCACGGTCGGGCTCTTGCTGTCCTTGACCCACGCGGTCGGCGCGATGTCGATGTGGGCCCAGGGCGTGCCGTTGGTGAAGCGCTGCAGGAAAAGGGCGGCGGTGATCGAGCCGCCGGCACGACCGTTGCCGGTGTTCTTCACGTCGGCGATCGGCGTGTCGATGTGGCGCTCATAGGCGGCCGGGATCGGCATCCGCCAGGCGTTCTCGCCGACCTTGGGTCCGGCGGCCAGGAAGTTGTTCGCCAGTTCGTCCGAGTTCGAGAAGACGCCGGCGTATTCTAGCCCCAGAGCCACGATCATCGCCCCCGTCAGGGTCGCGAGATCGAGCATGAATTTCGGCTTGAACCGCTCCTGCGTGTACCAGAGGCAGTCCGCCAGCACGAGGCGGCCCTCGGCGTCGGTATTGAGGATCTCGACCGACTGACCGGACAGGGACATCACCACATCGCCCGGCCGCTGGGCAGCGCCGTCGGGCATGTTTTCGACCAGGCCGATGACGCCGATGGCGTTGACCCTGGCCTTGCGGCCCGCCAGCGCGTGCATCAGGCCGGACACGGCGGCGGCGCCACCCATGTCCCACTTCATGTCTTCCATGCCGTCGGCCGGCTTGATCGAGATGCCGCCGGTGTCGAAGCAGACGCCCTTGCCGACGAAGGCGATTGGCTGCTCGCCCTTTTTGCCGCCGTTCCATTTCATGACGGCGACATAGCTGTCGCGAACACTGCCCATGCCCACAGCCAATAGGGTGCGGAAGCCGAGCTTCTCCAGCTCCTTCTCGCCGAGGATTTCGACCTCCAGGCCCAGCTTCTCCAACGCCTTGACGCGCTTGGCGAACTCTTCCGGGTAGAGGATGTTGGCGGGCTCGCTGACCAGATCGCGAGAGAACTCGACGGCGGCGGCCACGGCCGACAGGTCTTCATAGGCCTTCTTCGCGGCCTTGGGATCGGCGGCGACCACCCTGATCGTCTCGATCGACGGCGTCTTCTCGGCCTTCAGCGTCGTGCGGTATTTAAGGAACCGATAGGATGCCAGCCGGGCGGCGAACGCTGCGCGCGCGGCCTGATCGGCCGTAAGGCCGTGGGCATCGATGGTCAGCGACCGTGCACCCGACATCTTGACCGCGTGATAGGCAGCACCGGCAGCGGCCTCCAGGGCAAGGTCATCGAACCTGGCGGGGTCGCCCGCGCCGGTCAGCACGATCGTGGCGGCGTCCACGCCCGTCGGGGCAGCAACGATCAGGGTGCTGTTGGAACCACCGGTAAAGCGGCTGGCGTTCATCGCCCGGGTCAGGGCACCCGAAGTCGCGGTGTCGAGCTGGCTTCCCATGCCCACAAAAACACGGCCCTCACTGACGAGAACGGCCAGAACCTCTGCGGCGCTCGCCGACGCGACGAATTCGATCTTCATATACTGCTCCACCGGGCGTTACGCCCCGGTCTGGTGTCGATTGGAATGAGCGCACGCGGTTTCACCGGCGCAGTCGGGTGTGTATTAGATGCTCTCCCTCGCCGCCGCCTGCAACGGGCGATTTCTTCCGAACATGACCCTCATCCAAGGCTATCTTTTCCGGCAGATCGCGCGTCCCGTCGTCGACGCTTGCGCCGCCCTGACCGGAATCGGCATTCTGAGCCAGAGCCTCGATCAACTTCAGGTCATCGTCGAGCGCGGCCAGAGCGTCTGGGTGATGATCAAGCTGACGTTGCTGGCCGTGCCCCAGCTGCTGGCGGTGATCGTGCCGATCGGCATGTTCGTCGGAGCCCTCATCGCCCTGACCCGGCTGCAGCGCGAGCAGGAACTGACCGCGATCTTCGCCTCGGGCGTGACCCGCCTGGCAGCCATTCGCCCCGCCATCATGCTGGCGGTCATGGCAGCCCTGGTGACGCTGTCGATCACCACCGTCCTTCAACCCTGGGGCCAGCGGCAGGCGCGCGCCGAGGCGTTCGCCATTCGCACGGATCTGGCCGCGGCGCTGATCGAGGAAGGACGTTTCGTCCAGGGACCTGACGGGCTGACGGTCTATGTTCAGCAGATCGAGCAGAATGGCCTGTTGAAGAACCTTTTTGTCTACATCGAAAAGGGAGACAAGGTTACGACGTGGGATGCCGCAGAGGCGCGTTTCGGGCGGATCGACGGAGCGCCGGTGCTGACGTTGCTGAACGGATCGCGACAGAGCTATTCATCCCGAGGCGTGCTGGAATATTGGTCCTTCGGTCGAACGGTCGTCGATCTCTCGCCGTACGCCAATCTGACCGACCGGATTCGCTACAAACCCTCTGATCTTTACCTGCCACAGTTGTTCAACCCTTCGCCGGGAGACCTTGAGAGCGTGGGCTCAGCCGGCGAACTTATGGCAGAGGCCCATTCGAGGCTCTCCGCGCCGCTCTACGCCCTGCTGGCAATGGCCATGGCCCTGACGGCGATCATGGGGGGCCAGTTCAGCCGGACCGGCTATGGCCTGCGAATCGCCAAGGCGGCTGCGGCCTTCCTGATCGTGCGCGTGGCCGGCTACGGCATTGTGTCCGCCAGCGCCTGGAACGGATGGCTGAACGTGCTGCAGTATCTGCTGCCCCTCGTCGCCACCGCCATCGCCCTCCGGTTGCTGTTCAGCGCGCTGAAGCCGCGCCGCAGCCGCGCCTGGCCCGCGCTCGAGCGGTTGAAGGCGAGGTTCGCATGAAACGCCTCGTCCTGACGGTCCCCCGCCTGCGTCTGGGTCGCATAGAACGCTATGTGCTGGTCCAGCAGGCCCGGTCTCTGGCCGTCGCCCTGGGTGTGATCGGCGCGCTGATCATGTTGATCGACTTCGTCGAGATTTCGCGTGGAATCGGCTCCGACGTCGACCTGTCCGGTGTCCGTATCCTTGGTCTGATGCTGCTGAAATCGCCGCAAGTGATCCTGCAGTTGCTACCCTTCGTCTTCCTGTTCGGAACGCTCGCGGCCTTCGTCGGGCTGAATCGGCGCAGCGAACTGATCGCCATGCGGGCGGCCGGTGTGTCCGCCTGGCGGTTCGTGCTGCCGGCGGCGGGCGCTGCCCTGATGTTCGGGGTGATCACGGTCGCCGCTCTCGGGCCTCTGGCGGCCTCGGCTGACGGACTGTTCCAGCGTGAACGGTCCCGCCTGTCGGGCTCGGCGACCGACAGGTCCACGGAGCAAGCCGTCTGGATTCGCGAAGGCGACGACACCCGGCAGATGGTCATCCGCGCCGCGCGGCAGGACCGCGCCAATGCGCGTCTGCTGGGCGTCAGCTTCTTCATCTACACCAACGACACTGCAGGTGCGCGGACCTTCTCGGAACGGATCGACGCCGCCTCGGCGACGCTGGCGGCCGGGCGCTGGCGGCTGGTCGACGCCGTCGGTGCCCAGATCGGCCAGCGCGCGGTTCGTTATGCCACGCTGGACCTGCCCTCCAGCCTTGCGGACGAGGAGGCGTTCGAGCGTTTCGCCCGTCCCCAGTCCACGCCGTTCTGGTCGCTACCGGCGCAGATCACCCGGATCGAGGACGCCGGCTTCTCCTCCACGGCCTACAGGCTGCGTCTCCAGCAACTGCTGTCCACGCCATTGATGTTCGCCGCCATGTCGATCCTCGCGGCGGCGTTCTCCCTGCGGCTGATGCGGCTGGGAGATCTGGCGAAGATGAGCGTCGCCGCCGTCGTCCTCGGTTTCGGGTTCTTCTTCGTCAACCAGGCCGCATCCGCCTTCGGATCCGCCGAAGTCATCCCGCCATGGCTCGCGGCCTGGCTGCCGCCACTCCTGACGGCGCTCGCCGCCTTCACCTTGCTGTTCTATACCGAAGACGGCTAAGCGAAGCCCCGCCGTCCCGTCCGCCACCCAGAGTTCCTTGTATGCAGCGTGACCGCCGCGCGCCCGCCACGACAGCCCTGCGCCTCCGGCTTCTGGCCGGCGCGGCTGCCGTGGCCCTGGCGGCCTCGGGCTCCATGGCCTGCGCGCAGACGGCACCGGCACCCTCCAGACCCCCGGCCGCGGCCGGTTCGGACGGACTGACGCCCGGCGCGGTCTATATGGAAGCCGACGCGGCCACGCGTACGGGCGACCTCATTACCGCCAGCGCGACCGGCGAGAATCGGGTTCTGGCACGGTTCCGGGACGTGTCCCTGAGAGCCGGTAATATCAGCTACGACCTGGGACTGGGCATTGCGACGGCCAACCGGCAGGTCGAATTCACGGACTCCGGCGGTTCGGTCATTTTCGCCAGCCAGCTTGAACTCGATTCCGACCTCAAGGCGGGCGTGGCCGTCGATTTCGCCACCCGATTCAGCAACGGCGCCAGTCTTATGGCGGCCACGGCCGTGCGCCGGAGCGAGCGCGTCAACGAGCTGAACTATGCGATCTTCACGCCCTGCCCCATCTGCGACGCCAAGGGTGATCCCAAGGAGCCGAGCATTTCGATCCAGGCGGAGGAGGTGGTTCAGAATGAAGAGCTGCGGGCCATTCTTTATCGCAATGCGATCTTCCGCGTCGGTGGTGTGCCCGTCTTCTATCTGCCCTACTTCGCCCATCCGGATCCCACAGTCGAGCGGGCCTCGGGCTTCCTCGTGCCGATCCCCAGTTTCGACGAAGGGCGAGGGCTGAGTCTGGAAGTCCCCTATCTCCGCGTTGTTTCGGCCTCGGAAGACTGGTTGATCAGCCCCCAGTTGAATACCGACGTCGCGCCGTTGCTGAATCTGCAATATCGCCGCCGCTTCTCGAACGGGACAGTGTCGGCCCGGACTGGCTACACCTACGAAGAAAATTTCGGGGATTTCGACGCCAACGGCGATAACGTGCCGGACATCCCGATCTCGGCCGAGCATCGCAGCTATCTGCTGGCCTGGGGCCGCTTCGATCCCAATGGACCCTGGCGTGGTGGCTTCACTGCAGAACGGACGTCGGACAAGACGCTGTTCGATCGCTACGACATTCGCGACCCCTACCAGGACAACGGTCTTTACTACGGCGACCGCCGCCGGCTGATCAGCCAGATCTATGTCGAACGACAGACCCTGCGGTCCTATCTGTCAATCGCCGCCTTCGACATCCAGAGCCTTCGTGTTGCGGTCCCGAATGTCGATGCGCCCGGCCTGAACATCTTCGAGAGCGACGACAGCCTGCCCTTTGTGGCTCCCCTGATCGAAGCGCGCTGGGAACCGGACGGTCCGGTACTGGGAGGGCGGCTCCGGCTGCGCGGCACGGCCGTCTCGCTGTACCGCGATGCCTATGTGGGCGGCCCCGTTCTCAGGCCGGAAATCATTCCCGGCGGCTCGATTCTGGGATTGCCCGGCGTCGACAGCCGCCGGGTCTCGGGCCAGATGGAATGGCGCCGCGCCATGACAACCCGTGCCGGCGTGCGCTGGGAACCGTTCTTCGACATGCGCGCCGACGCCTATTCCGTCAGCGACCTGCCGCCCATACTCGGGCTGGACGACGAGACGATCACCCGGACGCGCGCCACCGCGGGCGTGGATATCAGCTACCCGCTGATCCGGCGGCTCAGTGACAGCGCGGATCTGATCCTCGAGCCCATGGCGCAGATCTCGGCCTCCACAAATCCGGACCTCGACGCCCGCATTCCCAACGAGGACAGTCAGACGCTGGAACTGGACGAGAGCTCGTTGTTCCGGATCGACCGATTCCCTGGCTACGATCTTCTGGAAGGGGGCCTGCGCTTCACGGCTGGTGCCCGGGCAACCCTGCGCTGGGACCAGGGCCGCCAGATCAGCCTGTTTGTCGGGCGGAGCATGAGGGACGCCGAGGAGCCGGGCTTCCTCGTTCCCGTGCCCGTGCCGCCGATCCCCATGCCCGTTCTGCCCGCCCAGCTCTACGATCCCTCGGGTCTGGCATCCCAGACTTCGGACTGGGTGGTCCAGGGCAGCTTCTCCCCATCCGACCGGATCCGCGGCTGGGGCCATGCGACGATCGATTCGTCGGGTGAGGTGCGCCGGGCTGAAGTGGCGGTCGATGGGCACTGGGGGCGTCGCAACCTGGCCACGGTCAGCTACATTATTGACCGCTCCAACCCGGTCGCGGGTCCCATGAACCGCAACTATGAATTCGTCCAGCTTTCGGGCCAGCAGTTCGTCTACGGCAACTGGGGCGTGGCCGTCACCGGCATTGCCGATCTGGAGCGGGACGTCATCACCCGCTCGGAAGTGGGTCTGCTTTTCGACGACGATTGTTTCCGGTTCGAGCTCGGCTATCGCCGCGACAACACCCGCGTGCGCCCGACAGGCCCGTCCGAGGGCGTCTATGTACGCCTAAACCTCGCCACTTTCGGCGGTACAGGGTATTGACACAGCGACGGGCGCTGGACGCCGTGCGGCCCGGGGGCGCGCGGAATGAACATCCGGATCATATCCGGGCCAACGCCGCTTGAGGAATACGGACTGATATGGGTTTGACGCGTTTTATGACGGGCGTTGCGATGGCCGCCCTCCTGGCCGGTACGGCCATGGCGCAGACCGCGCCGCTCGTCCAGGTTCCGGCAGCAGCGGGAACACTCAACCCGGCAGCCGAGGCCGCACCCGCGGCCGCACCGGCTGCACCGGCGTTCCAGATGTCCGACGGCATCCTGGCCACCGTGAACGACAGCGTGATCACAGGCTTCGACCTGCGCCAGCGCATGCTGCTGCTGATCGCCATGACCCAGGTCCAGCCCACCCCGGAAAATATTCCCGCCATTCAGCAACAGGCCCTGAACCTGCTGGTTGACGAGCGCCTTCAGGCTCAGGAACTGACCAAGTTCGAGGACCTGGTGATCACCGATGAACAGGTCGATCAGGAACTCGGGTCGATGGCCCAGGAAGTCGGTGCCGCGCCGGCGACCTACATGGAATTCCTCGCCCAGGGCGGGATCCGCCCGTCCACGCTTCGGGAACAGATCCGTACCCAGATGGGCTGGTCCCAACTGGTCGGTGGTCGCTTCCAGAGCCGCGCGCGGGTCAGCAAGTCGGCGATCGACTCGGCCTTGCGCCAGGCCTCCGAAGCGGCATCGAAAAAACAGTATCTGATTGGCGAAATTTTCATCGAGGCCAGCCGGGTCGGCGGCCAGCAGGCGGCACTGAACGGTGCCACCCAGCTGGTCCAGCAAATGGTGCAGGGCGCGCCCTTCCAGGCCGTCGCACAGCAGTTCTCGGCAGCGCCTTCGGCCACCCGCGGCGGCGACGCGGGCTGGGTCGTGGAAGGCTCCGTACAGCCGGCCCTGCAACAGGCGCTGGAACAGCTGGCGGTCGGACAGTTGTCGCGGCCCATCCCCGTCGATGGCGGCGTCTACATCATCTACATGCGCGACAAGCGGGACGGCGCGTCGGCCAGCCTCGTTCAGATCAAGCAGATCATGATCGAGCTGCCGGAATCGGCCAACGACGCCGATGTAGCGGCTGCCACCCAGCGGCTGGAGACCCTGCGTCCCCAGCTGACCTGCGACACAATGCTGGCGCGGGCCACCTCCGAGCAGGGCCTGTTGGGCTCCGATCTCGGCGAGGCCGATGTCCAGAACCTGGCGCCCCAGTTCCAGCAGGTCGCCCGATCTGCAGAGGTCGGTTCCGTCAGTACGCCGGTGCGTACGCCGCTGGGAGTTCACCTTCTGGGTGTCTGCGGACGGCGGGCCGGCGGGGTCCAGGTGGCAGACGCGCGTGAAATCGAGAACCAGTTGTTCCGCCAGAATCTGGGCACACTCGGCAAGCGTTACATGCGTGACCTGCGTGAGGACGCCCTCATCGAGATGAAGTGATGACCGGCCCCGCGCCGCTGGCCCTGTCCATGGGCGAACCGGCGGGCGTGGGGCCCGAGATCATCGCCAGGGCCTGGTCGGCGCTGAAAGCCGAAGGTCCGGTCTTTGTTGTGGTTGGTGACGCGGCCCTTCTGCGGGCCCAGGGGCAGCCGGTGCAGACCGTCCTCGCGGCGTCAGATGCCGACGCCGTCTTCGGCCGGGCCATTCCGGTGCTCGACACACACTTGCGTACACCCGTGAAAGCCGGTCATCCGGATGCCGCCAACGCCGGAACCGTCGCGGACTGGATCGAGCAGGCCGTCAATCTGGCAATGTCGGGCGAGGCGTCAGGCGTGGTCACCGCCCCGATAGCCAAGGCCCCGCTTTATGCCGCGGGCTTCCGCTTTCCCGGCCACACCGAGTTCATCGCCGAACTGACCGCAGACGTGCCGTTCGCCGGAACGCGCGGTCCGGTCATGATGCTGACGGCAAAGGATTTACGCGCCTGTCTCGTCACCATCCATTCACCGCTGGCAGAGGTGCCGGAACTCGTCACAGTGGAGCGCGTCTGCCGTACGGCGCGGGTCGTGCACGAGGCGTTGAAGCGCGACTTCGGCATCGCGCGCCCTCGACTGGCGCTCGCAGCCCTGAACCCTCACGCGGGCGAAGGCGGCGCGATCGGGCTGGAGGAGATCGCGGTCCTGCAGCCGGCGGTCGAGACCCTGCGCGCAGAGGGGATCCTGATCACCGATCCCCGGCCCGCAGACACACTGTTCCACGATGAAGCGCGCGCCACCTATGACGCGGTGCTTTGCCTGTATCACGATCAGGCACTGATCCCGGTCAAGACCCTCGATTTCTGGGGTGGGGTCAACACAACCCTCGGCCTGCCTGTCATACGGACCTCGCCGGACCATGGCACCGGCTTCGACATCGCCGGCAAGGGCGTGGCGCGAGCGGACAGCCTGATCGCAGCGATCCGTCTGGCAGGACAGATGGCGGCGGCGCGTGCCGCGCTGTAAGCAACGCCCGTGACCGATCTCCCGAGCCTCCGCGAATCCCTCGACGCCCACGGCCTGCTGGCGAAGAAGAGCTTCGGCCAGCATTTCCTGCTGGACCTCAATGTGACGCGCAAGATCGTGCGTCTGGCCGGGCCGTTCGAGGGCCGCGCCGTGATCGAGGTCGGGCCCGGTCCCGGCGGCCTGACGCGGGCCCTGCTGGAAAGCGATGCGGGCAAGGTGGTGCTGGTCGAGAAGGACCCCCGCTTCCTGCCCCTGCTGGCCGAACTGGACGACGGTTCAGGCCGGATGACTGTGGTCGAGGCTGACGCCCTAAATGTGCGCGAGGCCGATCTGGTCGAAGGGCCGGCCCACGTCGTGTCCAACCTGCCCTACAATGTCGGCACGCCCCTGCTGATCAAATGGCTGACGGGGCCATGGCACCCGCACGCCCTGACCCTGATGTTCCAGAAGGAGGTGGCCGAGCGGATCACGGCCGCGCCGGGCGATGATGCCTACGGCCGGCTGGCGGTGATCAGCCAGGCCGTGTGCGAGGCCAGGCTGGTGATGCACCTGCCGGCCGCCGCCTTCACCCCGCCGCCCAAGGTCGCTTCGGCCGTGGTGCATCTTGTCCCGCGCGAAGAGCGACCTGCCCCGGAGCTGCTGAAGGCGCTTGAGCGGGTGACGGCTGCGGCCTTTGGCCAGAGGCGCAAGATGCTGCGCTCCAGCCTGAAGCCGCTGGGCGGGGCCGAGCTGTGTGAAGCGGCGGGCCTCAGCCCCGAAGATCGGGCCGAAGTTATCGATCTGGCCGGCTTCCTGCGTCTGGCGCGGGCCGTCGCGGGTCAGCCGCAGCCGGCCGCGCCGGATGATTCCGGGGAAACCATGATGCGACGCAAGCGGGGGTGAGCGCCGGCACCGGCGCCGGCAGCCGGGGCGAGCCGGCGTCGTGCCGCCCGCAGCCACGACTCACGCGACTCCCTGATTGATCTCAATCAAGGTTCCGGCGAGGAACCGGACTAGGCTGGCGGCGTCGATGACGGGCCGGGCCTGTCATATTTCCGGGAAGGATGCCGAAGGTGAGTCGACTGGAGGGACGCGCGCTCACGCACCATCGGCAACCGCGACCTTCGCGGTACGTTCAACCAGCCCCCCCACCATCGGAGACTGCAAATGATACTTTCCCCAGGCACGCTCGTAGCGGTCGTCGATGGCGAGAAGCTGGCGCTGTTCGAGAACACCGGACACCAGTCAATCGTCCTGAGCCCGCGTCCGACGCCCGCAATCGCTGAACGCGCCTCGGGCGCGGCGGGCCGCGGTTCCAGTGAAGCCAATCCCGACAACGACACCCAGGCCGAAGACGGCTTCGCCATGGGCGTGGCCGACGTGCTGAACAAATCGGTGCTGGCCAACAAGATCGAACACCTGCTGGTCATCGCCGCGCCCAAGACCATGGGTCAGTTGCGCAAGGGCTGGCACAAGGAGACGGCCGCGCGGATCGTCGGCGAGATCTCAAAAGACCTGACGGGCCACTCCGCCGATCAGATCGCCGAGGCGATCCAGAAGGCCTAGATCATCGGTCTCTTATGACAGACAAAAGGCCGCTCCTGCTGGAGCGGCCTTTTCCGTGGTCAGCGGCGGAGGCCAGACGCGCAGCGGCCGGCCGGCTCGCCCGGGACTAGACCGCCTCGTTAAGCAGGGCGGCCTTGTAGTTATCAACCCAGACATTCCGGAACCGCCTTGACCGCTCGGCATGGTAGATGTGGGCGAGCTCGGCATAGGACCGGTCGAAGTCGTCATTGACGAAGACGTAGTCGAAGTCTCCGCAGTGCTCGATCTCGCCCTTGGCGTTGGCAATGCGGCGCTCGATCACGTCATCCGCGTCCTGCGAGCGGGTCACCAGACGGCGGCGCAGCTCTTCCAGGCTGGGGGGCAGAATGAAGACACGAACGGCGTCCTCCGGGCATTTGGCCGCGATATCGCGGGCACCCTGCCAGTCGATATCGAACAGGACGTCGCGGCCCTCTGACAAAGCCCGGTCGATCGGCGAGCGGGGCGAGCCGTACCGGGCACCATGGACGTCGGCCCACTCCAGGAAGGCGTCGGCGTCGATCAGACGCTGAAACTCCGAATCCGAAACGAAATGATAATCCCGGTCCGCGACCTCGCCGGGACGGATGCCCCGCGTGGTCATGGAGATCGACAGCTCCAGCCCGCCATGGTCGGCCATCAGGCGTCGGCACAGGCTGGTCTTGCCGGCACCCGAAGGACTGGCAACGATCAGCAGGACGCCGCGTCGGGGCGTGCGTTCATTCGACATTCTGGACCTGTTCGCGCAACTGTTCGATCACGGCCTTCAGCTCGAGGCCGAGGCCGGTCAGCGCGGTCGTAGCCGATTTCGAGCAGAGGGTGTTCGCCTCTCTCATGAATTCCTGCATCAGGAAGTCGAGTTTCCGTCCGGCGGGGGGTTGCTGCAACAGGGTGCGGGCCGAGGCGACATGGGCCGTCAGCCGGTCCAGTTCCTCGCGCACGTCGGCCTTGGTCGCCAGTACAGCCGCCTCAAGAAATATCCGTTCCTCGATGCCGGGTGCGTCCGGTGCCAGCTCGCTCATGCCCCGGGCGAAGCGATCCCGGATGGCGTCTGTCTGGGCGGCTGCCTCGGTCCCCGAAGCAGCGACAAAACCCTCGATCCGGTCGATGAAATCGGTGACGACCGGCAACAACTGACCGCCCTCGCGATCGCGCGAGAGTTTGAGGGCGTCGAGGGCCTGATCGATCGAGCCGGCCATGGCGGCCTCGACGGCGGCGCGGGCCTCGGGGTCGTCGATCTCTTCCGGGGCTTCGAGCACACCACGCAGCGACAGCAGGCCGTCGGCGGACGGCGGCGTGGCCCCCTCCTCCGCCAGCTGATTGGCGAGCGTGAGGTAGCGGGCGAGGATATCCTGATTGACCTTCAGGGCCGCAGCCCCGAGCTCGGCCCGTTTGGCCTGGACCCCCATCGTGACCTGCCCACGGCTCAGCCGGCTCTGGGCCGAGACCTTGGCGTGGCGTTCGAGGGTATCAAAGCCGGGCGGGCCGCGGAAACGGACCTCCAGATTGCGGCCGTTGACCGAGCGGGCCTCGACCGACCAGCTCCAGTCGCCTTCAGCGCCGTCGGCCCGACCAAAGCCGGTCATGCCGGAGATGGCGCTCATCCGGCGGGGGCGGGAGCGGGAATGGTAATCACGCGGGCACCGGAAGGAACAGCCATGCCAGATGTGGGGTCGGCCGGAGGGACGGCCGGAACCGGCGTCAGGGTTGGAGCTTCAGGCGCGCCGGGCGGCAGGCCCGCCTTGCGGCGCTCGATCTCGCGCCAGCGCGCGACATTGGCGAGATGCTCCTGATAGGTTCGGGCGAACACGTGGCCACCGGTCCCGTCAGCGACGAAGAACAGCTCGTCGGTGCGCGGCGGATTGAGCACGGCGGCGATGGCGTCGCGGCCGGGGTTGGCGATGGGCGTCGGAGGCAGGCCGTCGATCTGATAGGTGTTCCAGACCGTCGCCCGGTCCAGCTCGGAGCGCCGAATGCCGCGACCCAGGGGTCGACCGCGGGTGATGCCGTAGACGATGGTCGGATCGCTCTCCAGCCGCATGCCGGCACGCAGGCGGTTGGTGAAGATGGCGGCAACGCGCGGACGCTCTGCCGCGAGGCCTGTCTCTTTCTCGACGATGGAGGCCAGAACCATCGCCTCGTCAGGCGTGCGGACGACCGTGGCCGGGCTGCGGGCAGCCCAAAGTCGGGCGAGATTCTCGTCGCGCGCGCGGCTCATGCGGGCGATTACCGAGGCCCGCGTCTCGCCGCGGCTGACCTCATAGGTGTCGGGCCACAGGGACCCCTCGTCCGGCGTGTCGGCCACGGTACCGGTCAGAATGGGCTGGTTGTTCAGGATGTCGACGGCCTGGGCCGAGGACCAGCCCTCGGGCAGGGTCACATAGTGGCGGACCACCTTGCCCTCGACGAGCAGCACGAGGACCGAGCGCAGCGACGCCTTGGACGGCACCTCATATTCACCCGCCCGCAGCTTGCGGTCGGCACCGGTCAGGGTGGCCGCGGCCTTGAACATGTCGGTCGAGCGGATCACGCCGGCCGACTTCAGCGTGGCGGCGATGGCCGATACGCCTGCGCCGCTGGGCAGGGTGACGATGGTGGCCTGACCCTCCCGCGCCGACGGACCCGGCGCATAGAAGACGCTCCAGGCGGCGACCAGGGCAGCGATCACGAACAGGCTGAGGGTCGCGGTGGCCGCCAGAAACGCCGTCTTCCGGCCCGAACGCCGGTCGACCGACATCTAGCCGACCTTCCGGAAGATGACCGTGGCATTGGTGCCGCCGAAGCCGAAGCTGTTGGACATCGCAACATCGATGGCCATCGGCTGACCCTTGTCACGGATCATGTTCAGCGCCGTTTCGCGCTCGGGATTATCGAGGTTGATCGTCGGCGGCGCGACCTGGTCGCGGATGGCCAGGATGCAGAAGATGGCCTCGATGGCCCCCGCCGCGCCGAGCAGGTGGCCGGTCATGGACTTGGTCGAGGACAGGGCCACATTTGGGGCGTGGTCGCCCATGAGACGCTCGATCGCACCGGCCTCGATCCAGTCGGCCATGGTGGAGGTGCCGTGGGCATTGACGTAGTCGATGTCCGAAACCTCGATCCCGGCCCGTTTCACCGCCATCTGCATGGCGCGCAGGCCGCCGTTGCCGTCCTCGGCAGGGGCGGTGATATGCCAGGCGTCGCCGCTCATGCCGTAGCCGATGACCTCGGCGTATATGGTCGCGCCACGCGCGACGGCGTGTTCGTATTCTTCCAGCACGACGATGCCGGCACCCTCGCCCATGACGAAACCGGAATGGTCCTTGTCCCACGGACGCGAGGCCTTCTCGGGCGTGTCGTTATAGGCCGTGCACAGGGCCTTGCAGGCCAGAAAGCCGGCAATGCCGATAGGCACGATGGAGCTTTCTGCTCCGCCGGCCACCATGACATCAGCATCGTCGCAGGCGATCATCCGGGCCGCGTCGCCGATGGCGTGAGCCCCGGTGGCGCAGGCGGTGACGACCGAGTGATTCGGCCCCTTCAGCCCGTGCCGGATGGAGATTTGCCCCGAGGTCAGATTGATCAGGGAGGAGGGAATGAAGAAGGGACTGACCCGGCGGGGCCCCTGCTCCTTAAGGATGATGGCCGTCTCGGCGATGGGGCCGAGGCCGCCGATGCCCGAGCCGACCATGACGCCGGTCCGTTCACGCTGTTCCTCGGTCTCGGGCTTCCAGCCGGCATCTGCCAGCGCCTCATCGGCTGCGGCGATGGCGTAGACGATGAAGTCGTCGACGCGCTTGCGGTCCTTGGGCGACATGACCTTCTCATGGTCGAACACGCCCACCTGCCCCGGCGCACCGCCGCCGCGGCCGTCGACCGAAGGGATCTCGCCCGCGATGGTGCAGCCGTAACCTTCGGTATCGAAGCAGGTGATCGGACCGATGCCCGAACGCCCCTCAAGGATGCCCTTCCAGTTATGCTCCACGCCCCAGCCGAGCGGGGTAAGCAGACCGAGTCCGGTGACGACGACGCGGCGCATATGCGCTCCTCGCTAGAGAATCCTGACCGCAAACAGTAATGGCCGCCGGGCGACCCCGCTAGGGGTGCGCCACGGCGGCCATCAAAGCCGTATCGAAGTGGGGGCGGTCAGCCCGCCAGCTTCTCGTCGATGAACTTCACGGCGTCGCCGACCGTCTGGATGTGCTCGGCGGCGTCGTCCGGGATCTCAATATCGAATTCTTCCTCAAAGGCCATGACCAGCTCGACGTTGTCGAGCGAGTCAGCGCCCAGATCGTCGATGAAGCTGGCCTTTTCAACGACCTTTTCCGGATCGGCGTCCAGGTGGTCGATGACGATCTTGCGGACGCGTTCCAGGGTGTCGGACATGGGTGTCTCTGCTTTCAGGCCGCACGGGCGGTTGTTGTCTCAGTCCTTGCCGTATGACGACGGCACCACTTACGCAAGCCTCTAACGGGACTCGGCGGCAGCGGCTGACCGGGCTTTAGCACAGCCACGGCGACGGGGAAGGCCCGTTACCGGGTTTGAACGCCCCGGTTGACCCACCAGACCAGCCCGCCACCGACCAACGCCAGGGGTGCGCCATAGATGGCCCAGATGATCTGGCCGGTCATGAAGCTGCCCGGCAGGATGTTCAGCCCCTGCAGCACCCAGATGATCCCGATCAGCAGCATAGGGCCGCTGAGGATGGTGGCGAGGATTCGCAGGATTTTCATGGGCTTCCCCTCAGGCTCAGATCATCGCCATACCACCGTTCACGTGCAGGGTCTGCCCCGTGACATAGGCGGCTTCGTCGGACGACAGATAGACGGCGGCGGCGGCGATCTCGTCGCCCTCGCCCAGCCGGCCCAGCGGAATGGTCTTCAGAATCGATCCGCGCTGGGTCTCGTTCAGGACGTCGGTCATCGGCGAGGCGATGAAGCCCGGGGCGATGCAATTCACGGTGATCCCGCGCGAGCCGACCTCCTGCGCCAGCGACTTGGAGAAGCCGATCATGCCGGCCTTGGAGGCGGCATAGTTGGTCTGGCCGGGATTGCCGGTCACGCCGACGATCGAGGTAATGCCGATGATCCGGCCCGAGCGGCGCTTCATCATCCCCTTCATCGCCGCCCGCGACAGGCGGAAATAGCTCTCCAGATTGACCCGGATGACGTCCTGGAAGTCCTCGTCCTTCATCCGCATCAGCAGGCCGTCCTTGGTGATGCCGGCGTTGGCGATCAGGATGTCCAGAGGGGCACCCGCGGCCTCCTCAGCGCGCGCGATCAGGCCGTCGACGCTGGCCGGGTCCGACAGGTTGGCGGCAGCGGCGAAGGCGCGCTCGCCCAGTTCCTTCGCCAGATCCTGCAGCACCGACTCGCGCGTGCCAGACAGGACCACGGTCGCGCCCTGGGTATGCAGGGCCCGGGCGATGGCCCCGCCGATGCCGCCGGTCGCGCCGGTTACGAGCGCGGTCTTGCCGGTGAGATTGAACATCTTGATCTCCGTGCATCCCCGCGAAGGCGGGGACCTAGGTTTTAGCCGCCGCAACCCAGTACGAAACAAAAGCCTGGGTCCCCGCCTTCGCGGGGATGCACGGCTTAAATTGCAGACTTCGCGAACGCTTCCAGATCTTCCGGCGTATTCAACGCCCCGCTCTCCGCCTCCGGTGCAATGCGCTTGGCCATGCCGGACAGGACCTTGCCCGAGCCGATCTCGACGAAGCGGGTCACGCCGCCCTCGCCGGCCATCCATTCCATGCTTTCGCGCCAGCGGACGCGGCCGGTGACCTGTTCGACCAGCAGACGGCGCAGGACCTCGGGGTCGATCTCAGGGCGGGCGGTGACGTTGGCGACGACGGCGACCGAGGGGGCGACGATGGTCGCGGAGGCCAGGGCCGTGGCCATCTCGTCGGCGGCGGGCTGCATCAGCGGGCAGTGGAACGGTGCCGAGACGTTCAGCGGAATGGCGCGGGCACCCAGTTCCTTGGCCTTTTCGATCGCCCGGTCGACGGCGGCCTTGTCACCCGAGATGACGATATTGCCGGCGTTGTTGTCATTGGCGACGACGCAGACGCCGACCTCGGACCCTGCGGCGGCGGCGGCCTCGGCCAGGGCCAGGTCTGTCTTCGGGCCGATCAGCGACGCCATCGCCCCCCGGCCCACCGGAACAGCGCGCTGCATGGCCTGACCGCGCAGTTTCAGCAGACGGGCGGTGTCGGCCAGGGTGATCGAACCGGCCGCGCACAGGGCGGAATATTCGCCGAGCGAATGGCCCGCGACAAAGGCCGCGCGGCTGACGTCGATGCCGAACTCGACCTTCAACACCCGCACGGCGGCCAGCGACACCGCCATCAGGGCGGGCTGGGCGTTCTCGGTCAGGGTCAGCTGGTCCTCGGGCCCCTCGCGCATCAGGACCGACAGTTTCTGGCCGAGGGCCTCGTCGATCTCGGCATAGACCTCACGGGCCGAAGCGAAGGCGTCGGCCAACGCCGCGCCCATGCCGACCGACTGGCTGCCTTGTCCGGGGAACAGGAGGGCGAGGGTCATGGAGGGCTCCGAACGGCTTGAATTGAGGCCGAGTGGTAGGACGAACCGTCTTTCCGGGCAAGCCGGACAGCTAGAAGAGAATGCCGGGGTTCATGATCCGCTGCGGGTCGATCGCGGCGCGGACGGCCTGCATCGTCCCGATCTCCAGCGGCGACTTGTAGCGCCGCGCCTCCTCGGTCTTCAGCCGCCCCAGGCCGTGCTCGGCCGAGATCGAACCGTCATACCGTGCGACGATATCGTGGACGATCTGAGAGCCCGCCTCCCAGCGGGCCAGAAACGCCTTCAGGTCGCCGCCCGGCGGACACAGCACGTCGTAGTGAATATTGCCGTCACCGACATGGCCGAAGGCGCTGACCCGCGCGCCGGGATGGAAGCGCTCAACCGCTGTCGTGGCCTCATCGAGGAAGTCAGCGATGCGCGACACGGGCACCGAGACATCATGCTTCCAGCCCCCGCCCTCGGGCTTCTGGGCCGCGGACTGTTCCTCGCGCACTTTCCAGAAGGCGGCACGCTGGGTGTCGTTCTGGGCGATGGCGGCGTCGACGATCAGGCCGGCTTCAAAGGCGTGGGTCAGCAGCCGCTCCATCGCCGCGTCGGCCGCGCCGGGCTCGCCCGAAACCAGTTCGATCAGGACGTACCAGGGGGGCGTGGAGCCCAGCGGCTCGCGTGTGTCCGGAATGTTGGCGAGGACGAAGCCCATGCCGATCCGCCTCATCAGTTCGAACGCCTCAACGCCGCCGCCGGTCTCGGCCTTGGCCCGGGCCAGAAGCTCGATGGCGGCGGCGGGCGTTTCCAGTCCGACCATGGCCGTGGCCCGGCTGCGCATCACCGGAAACAGCTTCAGGGTCGCTGCGGTGACGATCCCCAACGTGCCCTCGGCCCCGATCAGCAGTTGCTTGAGATCATAGCCGGTATTGTCCTTCCGAAGCCGTTTCAGACCATGGAATATGCGGCCGTCCGGCAGCACCGCTTCCAGCCCCAGCACCAGATCGCGCATGACGCCGTAGCGGATCACGGCGGTGCCCCCGGCATTGGTCGAAACCACACCCCCGATGGTGGCCGTGCCCTCCGCAGCGAGGCTGAGCGGGAACAGACGGTCTGCGGCGGCGGCGGCCTGCTGCGCCTCCAGCAGGGTGACCCCGGCCTCGACGGTCATGGCGTCATCCAGCGGGGTCACATCGCGGATCACACGGAGCTTGCGCGTCGACAGCAGGACCTCGCCGAAGGGAATCTGTCCGCCGACCAGTCCGGTGTCGCCGCCCTGGGGCGTGATCGCGACCCGATGTTCGGCACAGATCGCGACCAGACGCGCGACCTCGTCGGTCGATCGGGGCGTCAGCATCAGGGGCGTATGGCCCTGCCAGCGGTTGCGCCATTCGGTCAGCCAGGGCGCGATCTCGGCGGGATCGTCGGTCCAGCCGCCGGCACCAGCCGCGGATTTCAGGGTCTGGAGGGCGGCGTCGGAGGGAGGCGTCATACGCCCTTGTCTCAAAGTCGTGGACGCGGCGAAAGGGCCAAGCCACGCTATCGCCATGACAACCGCCCTCCCAGCCCCCGTTCCCGCCGTCGGAGTCGTCTGCCTGCGCGGCGAAGAGGTCCTGCTGATCCGGCGCGGAACGCCCCCTCGGCAGGGCGAATGGAGCCTGCCCGGCGGGCGGATCGAGCCAGGCGAGCGGGCCGTCGATGCCGCCTTGCGCGAGCTGCGCGAGGAGACCGGGGTCGAGGCCACAATCACCGGTCTGATCGATGTCGTGGACGGGCTCTTTCCGGAGGCCGGCCGCCACTATGTCCTGATCGACTACGCCGCCCTCTGGGTGTCCGGCGAGCCCACCGCGGGCGATGACGCGATGGAGGCCCGGTTTGTCCCTCTGGATCAGGTCGCGACCCTGATCGACTGGTCAGAGACCCGCCGCATCATCGGGATGGCCGCTGCGTCGCGCTGAACGGCGAAGATTACGCGGATGTCATCTTCCACTGTCCGGTTTCCGTGGCGCTTCGGCCACAGGGTGCTAACCTGAACGGGATTTTGGAGGTCTTATGGACACGTCATTATTCTTCACCCTCGCCCTCGTCATCCTGGCCTTCGTGCTGCTGTTCAGCGTGGTCAAGATCGTGCCCCAGGGGCGGGAAATGACCGTCGAGCGGTTCGGCAAATATACGCGCACCCTCGCGCCCGGCATCAGCATCCTGACGCCCTTCGTCGAGCGGATCGGCCGGCGCATGAACATGATGGAACAGGTCCTCGACGTGCCGCAGCAGGAGGTCATCACCAAGGACAACGCCATGGTGAAGGTGGATGCCATCGTCTTTATCCAGGTCATGGAGGCCTCGGCCGCCGCCTACCGCATCGAGAACCTGCCCTATGCCATCACCCAGCTGTGCTCGACCAATCTGCGCACCGTGGTCGGTTCGATGGAGCTGGACGAGGTGCTGTTCCAGCGCGACTCGATCAACTCGCGCCTGCTGACCGTGATCGACGCCGCGACCGAGCCATGGGGGGTCAAGGTCAACCGGATCGAGATCAAGGACCTGACTCCGCCGGCTGATATCACCAATGCCATGGCCCGCCAGATGAAGGCCGAGCGCGAACGTCGTGCGGTCATCACCGAGGCCGACGGCGAGAAACAGGCCGCCATCGCCCGCGCCGAGGGGGCCAAACAGGCCGCCATTCTGGAAGCCGAAGGTCGCCGCGAAGCCGCCTTCCGCGACGCCGAGGCCCGCGAACGCGAAGCCGAGGCCGAAGCCAAGGCGACCGAGATGGTGTCCAACGCCATCGCCGCCGGTGACGTCAACGCCATCAACTATTTCGTGGCCCAGAAATACGTCGAGGCCTTCGCCGAGCTGGCCCGCAACCCGACCCAGAAGACCGTGATCGTGCCGGCAGAAATGTCCGGCTTGGTCGGCACCATCGCCGGCCTCGGCGAACTGGTCAGTCTGGCGAAGGAACAGCAGCAAAGCCGCAGCGACGTGCGCCGCGACGCCCCGCCGCCTCCGCCCCGTTCGACGCCGCCCCGCCCGCCCCGTCCCTCTGTTCCGAGCACCTGACCCATGGAAGCCCTGACTGATCTGCACGCGGCCCAGCCGTTCTGGATCTGGCTGGCCATCGGCGTCATCCTGCTAGCGGTGGAAGCGGCCTTTTCGACCGAATGGCTGCTCTGGCCGGCCGTATCGGCCGGCGTGGTGGCCGTGGTCACCGCCCTCGGCCTGCCGCTCGGCTTCCTCGGTGAGGTGGCGTTGTTCGCCGCCCTGACCGTGGCCGCGACCCTGCTGTCGCGACGATTGATCCAGCGGGTCAATCCGTTGGACACCCCCGACATCAACGCCCGCGACAGCCGGCTGGTCGGCCAGCGGGCCCAGGTAGTCCAGGCCTTCGTCGATGGCCGCGGCCGGGTCTTTGTCTCGGGTGCCGAATGGGTGGCCGAAATCGAGGGGGCCGGGCCTCTGGTCGGCGAGAGCGTCATGGTCGACGCCATCGACGGCCCGAAACTCAAGGTGCGTCTGGTCTAGCGCGGCAGGTCGGCAATTCCCCGATTCGCGAGGCCGTCGGCGCGTTCGTTGAGCTCATGGCCCGCATGGCCCTTGACCCAGTGCCACTTCACCTCGTGACGGGCGCGGGCCGCGTCGAGACGTTTCCACAGGTCCTCGTTCTTGACCGGCTTCTTGTCGGCCGTCTTCCAGCCCCGTGCCTTCCACCCGTGGATCCATTCGGTGATCCCGGTCATGACGTATTTGCTGTCGGTGTGCAGATCGATGCGGCACGGCCGGGTCAGGGCCTCGAGCGCGGAGATCGCCCCCATCAGCTCCATGCGGTTGTTGGTGGTCAGCGGCTCACCGCCCCACAGTTCCTTTTCGTGACCGCCGCCGGTCTGCAGGATCGCGCCCCAGCCCCCCGGACCAGGATTGCCCTTGCAGGCGCCGTCGGTGTGGATGATGACGTGACTCATGGGCGCGTCCTAACAGGTTCGCTTGGCGTCGCGCCACCGAACGGCCTATATGCGGCAATAGATTTCGACCAGGCCGAGATGGCCGGACTGAGGAGAGTATTCCGTGGGTTCATTCAGCATCTGGCACTGGGCCATCGTCGCGGTGATCGTGCTTCTGCTGTTCGGCGGTCGCGGCAAGCTGTCGGGACTGATGGGCGACGCCGCCAAGGGCGTCAAAGCCTTCAAGGACGGCCTCAAGGATACGGACGATGACAAGCCGCGCGACGAACGCGCAGGTGCCCTGCCCCGCACCGACGCTGAAAAAGAAGACCTGAAGTCCTAGGCCGCTGTTGACGGCGGAGAGCTGACGTATGGGTGGCCTGGGCCCCGGCATCGGGGGCGGTGAGTATCTGGTGATCGCGATTGTGGCCCTGCTGGTGGTGGGGCCCGAGCGATTGCCGCTGCTTTTGCGCAAGCTTGGCAAGATGGTCGCCAAGGCGCGCGGCATGGCCAATGAGTTCCGCTCCAGCTTCGACGAGATGGCGCGCCAGTCCGAACTGGACGAGTTGCGCAAGGAGGTCGAGGCGCTGCGCACCGGTCAGGGCATGCACGCCCTCGGCGCGGACGCCGAGACGGCCTTTCGTGAAATCCGCGACGACCTGAACAAGCCGGTAAACCCGCCCATGCTGTCCGCGCCGGACGAATGGCCCGACAGTCCGCCCGTCATGGCACCGCTGGAACTGCCGGCTCCCAAGGCCACGAAGCCCGCGAAGTCCGCCGCTGCCAGAAAAACACCGGTCCCGCGCGTCAAGCCGGCCAAGCCCGCCGCAAAGAAGGCGACGACCCCGATCGTCCCCGCCAAACCCCGGGCCTCGCGCAAGAAGGCACCAACGGCATGAGTGCCCTCGATCGCGACGAAGCCGAGATCGAACAGTCGCGTGCGCCCCTGATGGATCACCTGATCGAGCTGCGCGGGCGGCTGGTCTGGTGCGTCGTGGCCTTCCTTCTGGCCTTCATCCTGTGCTTCTACTTTGCGGCCCAGCTTCAGGTCGAGTTGATCAAGCCGTTCCAGGCCGCCGCCGCCGTGCATGCCGCGGCCGCCGCCAAGGGTCAGCACGGCAATCCGCTGGACCTCCTGGCCATCACTGCAGGGTTGAAACCGTTTCCGCCCGGCGGGCTCGCCGCCGTCGAATTGATCGCCACAGCCCCGCTTGAGCAGCTGTTCACCAAGATGAAGATCGCCGGCTTTGGCGCGATCGTTCTGGCGTTCCCGATCCTTGCCTATCAGCTCTACGCCTTCGTCGCGCCGGGACTGTATCGAAACGAAAAGGGGGCCTTCCTGCCCTTCCTGCTCGCCACGCCCGTCATGTTCTGTCTCGGCGGCGCGCTGGTGTATTTCGTCATGCTGCCCTTCGTCATGCTGTTCTCATTGAGCCAGCAGATTTCAAGCGAGGGGATCACGGTCCTGCTGACGACCAAGATCTCTGACTATCTGAACCTCGTTACCTCGCTGATCCTGGCATTCGGCCTCTGCTTCCAGCTGCCCGTGGTGACGACGCTGCTGGGCATGGCTGGCATCATCTCATCAAAAGTCATGGCCGAGGGCCGCCGCTACGCCATCGTTGCCGTCGTGGTGCTGGCGGCCATAGTGACCCCGCCGGATCCGATCAGCCAGCTGATGCTCGCCGTACCGCTCGTGCTGCTGTACGAAATCTCGATCTGGTGCGTCCGGATCATAGAGCTGCGCCGCAAGACGACGGACGCCGCGGCCTGATCGTCGCCGTGCCGGGAACCTCAGGCTCCCCCGGGTTCAATCGATAATCGGCAGACCCGCTGGTCGTCCATAAATCACCGTCTTTCCTGGCTCGCGGAGCGGAACCCGGACCGCCGGTCCCGGCCGTGGAATGACGTGGGAGCGAAGCGGGTACCGACGTCTGCATGTCGATTGACCCTGGCCCGACAGCTTGACCGGAACCGGCGTTGACCGTCGGTGTTTGAACGGGACCGTCCATCAGGAGACCGGTCCATGTCAGCTCTTCGCCTTGTCGCCCTCGCCGCCGTCACCATCGCCGCCGCAGCCTGTACGCAACAGCAGCCCGCTCCGGCCGCCCCGGCACCCGCACCTGAAACCCGCACCATCGTCGAGACCCGCGAAGTCGCCGTGCCCGTGCCCGTCGCGCCGCCGACCATCGTGGTCGAGCGGGATGGCCGCCCCGCCGACAGCACCACGGTCCGCGCCGGTGAGAACGGCATCGAGGTCGAGACCACCCGCCGCAACTAGACGTCTGAACGAGCCACGAAAAAGGGTGCCGGAGTGGCCTCCGGCACCCTTTGATCGTCCAGCCTCAGCCGACGGTCAGCAGCTGTAGTACATGTCGAATTCGACCGGGTGCGGGTGCAGTTGCAGACGCATCACCTCTTCCATCTTCAGCTCGATGTAGCTGTCGATGAAATCGTCATCCATGACGCCGCCCTTCTTGAGGAAGGCGCGATCCTTGTCGAGATTTTCGAGGGCCTCTTTCAGGCTGCCGCAGACCTCGGGGATGTTGCCCCGCTCTTCGGGCGGCAGGTCGTACAGGTTCTTGTCGGCCGGAGCACCGGGATCGATCCGGTTCTCGATGCCATCGAGGCCCGCCATCAGCAGGGCGACGAAGGTCAGATAGGGGTTGCCCATCGGGTCGGGGAAGCGCGCCTCGATGCGCTTGGCCTTGGGCGAGTTGACGAACGGGATGCGGATCGACGCCGACCGGTTGCGCGACGAATAGGCCAGTTTCACCGGCGCTTCGTATCCGGGCACCAGTCGCTTGTAGGAGTTGGTGGTCGAGTTGGCGAAGGCGTTGATGGCCTTGGCGTGTTTGATGATCCCGCCGATGTACCAGAGGCAGAGATCCGACAGGCCGGCGTATTTGTCGCCCGCGAACAGAGGCTTGCCGTCACGCCAGATCGACTGGTGGACGTGCATGCCCGAACCGTTGTCGCCGAAGGTCGGCTTGGCCATGAAGGTCGCCGACTTGCCGTAGGCGGCGGCGACGTTGTGGATCACGTATTTGTACAGCTGCAGCCGGTCAGCCATGGTCAGCAGGTCGCTGAACTTCAGGCCCAGCTCGTGCTGCGCGGGTGCGACCTCGTGGTGGTGCTTCTCGGGCTGCATGCCCAGATCGCGCATGACCCCCAGCATCTCGCCGCGCAGGTCCTGGGCGCTGTCGGTCGGGTTGACCGGGAAATAGCCGCCCTTGGGTCCAGGCCGGTGGCCCATATTGCCTTCGGAATATTCCGCGCCCGTATTGGAAGGCAGTTCGATCGAGTCGTAGGTGTAGCCGGTGTCGTGCGGCGCAGTGCTCCAGCGCACGTCGTCGAAGATGAAGAACTCGGCTTCCGGGCCGAAGAAGACGGTGTCGCCCACGCCGGACGACTGGACATAGGCCAGCGCCTTCTTGGCCATCGAGCGGCTGTCACGATTGTAGGGCTCGTTGGTATCGGGGTTCAGCACGTCGCAGAACAGGAACAGCGTCGTCTGCTGGTAGAACGGGTCGATCCAGGAGCCGCTGAGGTCCGGCTTCAGCAGCATGTCGCTTTCGTTGATCGCCTTCCAGCCGGCGATCGAGGAGCCGTCGAACATCGTTCCCTCTTCGAGAAACTCCTCGTCGACCAGGTCAATATCGAAGGTCACATGCTGCATCCGACCCTTGGTGTCGGTGAAGCGGAGGTCGACGTATTTGACGTCCTTCTCCTTGATCTCCTTGAGGATCTTGCTGGCGCTCATGGTCGACGTCCTGTGGCTCGGGGAGGTTGTGAAAATGGCCGCCCCGGAAGGCGACCGCTGGAAATTCAGACGGCCTGCGCACCCGTCTCGCCGGTACGGATCCGGATGACGTCGAGAACGTCGGTGACGAAGATCTTGCCGTCACCGATCTTGCCGGTGCGTGCGGCGGCCTGGATCGCGTCCACGACGGAGTTGACCATGTCGTCGGACACCACCACCTCGATCTTGATCTTCGGCAGGAAGTCGATGACGTATTCCGCGCCGCGGTACAGCTCGGAATGGCCCTTCTGGCGGCCATATCCCTTGGCCTCCAGCACGGTCATGCCTTGCACGCCTGCGTCTTGCAGCGCTTCCTTCACTTCATCCAGCTTGAACGGCTTGATGACGGCTTCGATCTTTTTCATTGGCGATCCCAGGCGGGCGTTATCATGCCGCGCACACGGGAGGTAAAGGGACATTGCATTGCACAATAAGGCAAGTGTTTTTCCTTCGCCGGTGCCATCCGTGAACGGAGGACCGTGGCTTTGACCGCAGCCGACCTGCCTGACTGGCGCCTGTCCCTGCCCTGGCCCGGCCAGGACGCCCACAAACATGCACGCGGGCGACTGGGTGTCGTATCGGGCGAGGCCACGCAGACCGGCGCGGCGCGGCTGGCGGCACGCGCGGGTTTGCGCATCGGCGCTGGCGTGGTCCGCATCCTCTGCCCCCCGGACGCGGCGATGGTGATCGCCCCGGCGATCGAGGCCATCATGCTGAGCCCCTTCCGCTCGACGGATGCCCTGATCGCGCTGGCGGAGGGTATGGACGCGGTTGTCATCGGCCCGGCCGCCGGGATCACCGCTGCCACCCGTGCCAATGTCGAGGCTCTTGCCGGAACCGGGGCGGCATTGGTCGTCGACGCCGACGGCCTGACGGTGTTCGAGGACCGGCCCGGCGATCTGTTCGACGTCCTCGATCCTGACGACGTCCTGACCCCGCATGAGGGCGAGTTCAAACGCCTGTTCCCCGACCTGCTCGACCTCGGCCGCGAGGCCGCGGCCGGCGCGGCGGCACGGCGCAGCGGCGCCGTGGTCGTGCTGAAGGGCGCCGCGACCGTGATCGCCGCGCCGGACGGTCGCCTAGCCGTCAACGGCAACGGTGTCCGCTGGCTGGCGACGGCAGGTTCGGGCGACGTGCTGGCGGGCATGATCGGCGGGCTGATGGCGCAGCGGATGAACAGTTTCGACGCGGCCCGGGCGGCGGTGTGGATGCATGCCGAGGCCGCGCGAGGCTTCGGTCCCGGCCTGATCGCCGAGGATCTTCCCGACCGGCTTCCGGCCGTGCTGGCGGCACTCTACCCACAGACCGGCTGACCGCGACGACGGACCCGGTTCAATTCGTCATCGAACCGGCCTATCTGCTCGGCAGCGCCGCCGGAGCCAAAAGCCTTGCTGATCGTCCTGTCCCCGGCCAAGCGGCTGGATTTCACCGAAGGCCCTGCGACTGCGCCCGCGACCGCGCCGCGATTCGCAGAGGACACCGCGACCCTGTCCAAGACCACGCGGCGGCTGACACGCGCTGACCTGCGCCGGCTGATGTCGATCTCGGACACACTGGCCGACCTCAACCGGCAGAGATTCCAGGCCTTTGAACCGGAATCGGTCGACGCCGGCGTGGAGGCCGCCTTCGCCTTCGCCGGCGACGTCTACGAGGGGCTGAAGGCGCGCGAACTGGACCCGTCTTCCCTGACCTGGGCCCAGGACCGTCTGCGCATCCTGTCCGGCTTCTACGGACTGTTGCGGCCGCTGGACCGCATCCAGCCCTATCGGCTGGAAATGGGCACGCGGCTGAAGACCCGGCGCGGGTCCAGCCTTTACGACTTCTGGGGAGACCGGCTGTCGAAACAGTTGAACGCCGACGCCGAGGGCCAGACCGACCCCACCCTGATCAATCTGGCCAGCCAGGAATATTTCGGGGCGGTCGACGCGAAAGCGCTGAAACTGCCGGTCGTCACACCGCAGTTCCGGGAATCGAAGGACGGCGAGAGCCGGATCATCTCGTTCTTCGCCAAGAAGGCCCGGGGCGGCATGGCGCGCTTCGCCATCGACGAACGAATCGAGCGGGCCCAGGACCTCAAGGCCTTCGACCGGGACGGCTATCGCTTTGACAAGACCGCCTCGAGCGACACAGACTGGATATTCACCAGATCGGGAAATTAATCCCGGCAGTCGCCTTCGCATCCGCGAACGGCTAGGCTGGGCAGACTGACTTACGGACGAGACCCTCATGTTCCAATGGCCAAAGCGTGGTGACAGCACCGAGACGGCGCGCGAACCCTTCCGCGACATCGGCGACCTGAAAGGTCAGGTCGCAGTGATTTCGGGCTCGACGTCGGGTATCGGCCTCGCCTTCGCCCGCGCCATCGCCTCACGCGGCGGCGACGTGGTCCTGAACGGGCTGGGCGACCCCTCCGAGATCGAACGCACCCGGGCCGAACTGGAGGCCAGCTGCGGCGTTCGCGTCCGCTATCACGCCGCCAACATGCTGCGCGGCGACGAGGTCGCCGACATGGTCGCCTATGGCAAGCACCAGCTCGGCCGTCTCGACATCCTGATCAACAACGCCGGCGTCCAGCACGTCGAGGCGGTCGAGAAATTCCCCTCCGACAAGTGGGAACAGATCATCGCCATCAACCTGTCCTCGACCTTCTATGCGACCCGGGCGGCGATCCCGATCATGAAGGCCCAGGGGCGCGGGCGGATCATCAATATCGCCTCGGCCCACGGCCTGGTCGCCAGCCCGTTCAAGTCGGCCTATGTCGCGGCCAAACACGGCGTTATCGGCTTCACCAAGACCGTCGCCCTCGAGGTCGCCCAGGACAACATCACCTGCAACGCCATCTGCCCCGGCTTCGTCGAGACGCCGATCGTCGAGAAGCAGATCGCCGACCAGGCCCGGACCCGCGGCATGTCGAAAGAAGCCGTGCTGAAGGATGTCATCCTGGCCGCCCAGCCGACCAAGCGGTTCGTCACCACCGACGAATTGACCGGGATGATGCTGTATCTGGTCAGCGACCTAGGGGCCTCGGCCAACGGGGCCAGCTTCTCGATCGACGGCGGCTGGACCGCGCAGTGAACACCGGCCCTGATCGTAGGGCAGTGACTGCGCTTTCGGAGCAGGACGGCACTGTCCAGATCATCGCCTGCACGCTCGAAACTCTGGATGCCGAGGATAACGGTGGCCCCGCCCTGGCGCGCTCCCTGAATGCCACAGACCCGGTTGGTTGGCCGCCGGAACATAACGATGCCTCGACTCGCGACTGGATGCGGTCCCTGATACGCGACCATCCGAACCGGCCAGGCTGGGGCATGTGGTATATTCTGGCGGACGGGCGACCGGTGGGTATCGGTGGCTTCAAGGGTCCGCCGAACGATTCGGGATGTGTCGAGATCGGATATTCGATTGTCGAGGGCGATCAACGGCGAGGCTATGCCGGCCGGGCGGTTGCCATGCTGGTCGCGCGGGCGTTTGACAATCCGCAAGTCACGTCAATTGCGGCCGAGACATTGCCCGCGCTCAACGCATCGCAACGGGTACTGACCCGCAAGGGCTTCGTCCTCACCGGATCCAGCTTCGATGCCGAGGTCGGCGAAATCCTGCGGTTCACGCTGAATCGACCTCAACCGACATAGCCCGCCGCGCGCCGGAGTCGGTCGTTAATGGCCTCGCCGAGGCCGTGCGCCGGGATGGGCGACACCGCGATCCCCGTCGGCCGCTCGCGGTCCGCTTCTCGTAGTCGACGGAACAGATTGGCGGCGGCCTCGCGCAGATCGCCGGTCGGGCTCAGGCTCCAGCGCGGATCGCCGGCACCGGGGCCGAACCCCAGCAGGATTTCCCCGCCACGCGCATCAGCCGCCTCGATCCGCACCGGGGCGTCGGGCGCATAGTGCAGCGTCAGCCGGCCCGGAGAGCGATGCCCCTCCCCGCCCCCCTCTCCGAATCTGGCGAGCGGGCCGACGAGGGCCTCGATCTCCTCGCGAGTGACCGAGCCGGGGCGCAACAGGGCGACGCGACCGTCCAGCACCGAGACGACCGTACTCTCCACCCCGACGGCGCAGGGTCCGCCGTTGATGGCGGCCCGGGCGGCGAAGCCCGTCTCCTCGACGGCATCGGCAAAGGTGGTCGGACTGGGCCGGCCCGAGCGATTGGCGGACGGGGCCACGACCGGACGGCCGAAGGCCGAGATCAGCGCCCGGGCGCGGGCGTGGCCCGGTACGCGGACCGCGACGCTGTCCAGCCCCGCGCGGGCCAGGTCGCAGACGCCTGTCCGGTCGCGAACAGGGGCCACCAGCGTCAGCGGCCCGGGCCAGAACGCTTCGGCCAACGCCCGGGCGCGGGGGTCGAACAGGGCGACCGCCTCGGCCTGCATGGCGTCCGCGACATGGGCGATCAGGGGGTTGAAGCGCGGACGACCCTTGGCCTCGAAGATGGCGGCGACCGCCTCGGCATTGCCGGCGTCGGCCGCAAGGCCATAGACGGTTTCGGTCGGGATGATGACCAGGCCGCCGGTGCCCAGCACCCTGACGGCCTCGGCGTCGGAGTCACTCGCTCGGGGCACGCTCAGCCCGGCCGCGCCTGAATTGCCACGCGCACCGTCACCTGACGTCCCACCAGCCTGTTCCACGGCCCCGACGTCCCTATGCCGAAGTCCGCGCGGTCGATCATGAACGCGCCCGCCAGTTGCGCCCGGGTCCCGGTGACACGCAGGTCGAGGGGGAAGTCGATCGCCCGGGTCCGTCCCTTCATGGTAAGGTCCGCGTGCGCCGTATAGCGGTCGCCCCCTAAAGGCTCGAGCGATTTGAGTTCGAAGCGGATCGTCGGATAGCGGGCCGCGTCGAGAAAGGCGGGCCCGATGGCGCGTCCTGTCGCTACCGAGGGTGACATCTTCAACGAACCGGCCTGGACCGTCATCGACGCCCGCGCGTCCTGGGGGCGGGTCGGGTCGAGAACGGCCGTCCCGCGCCAGTCATCGAACCGCCCGGTGTGCGACCCGCCGAAGGCGCGGACCGACATCTCGATTCGGGACCCGTCGCGGTCGAAGGTCCAGGGGGCCGGCGCGGCTCCCAGAAGAAGGGGCGTCAGCAGCGCCAGCAAAAGGGCAAAGAGCGGTCTCATGGGCGGCGCGGGATCCACGGGATCATGCGGTGCAGAACATTGTCCCGGTCGACGAACTGGTGCTTCAGCGCCCCGACGACATGCAGGGCGATCAGGGCGTACATCCCCTTCATCACCAGCTCATGGATGCCGATGATGGATTTGAAGGCGTCGCGGCCGCCGCTGATCGGCAACAGCGGCCAGTTGAAGAGGCCGAACCAGCTGAGCTCACGCCCCGTGGCCGACACGGCCGCCCATCCGGTCAGCGGCATGGCCAGCAGCAGGACATAGAACAGGACGTGCGTCGTGCGCGACACGATCTTCTCCCACCGCTTCATCGTATCGGGCAGAGGAATGGCCGGATTGGCGATGCGCCAGCCGATCCGGGCCAGCGTCAGGACGAGGACGGTCAACCCGAGGGCCTTATGGACCTGCACGAACTCGCGTGAGATGGCCTGGCCCTCGGTCGCCTCGTTCGCTGTAATCAGCAGCACCTGGACCAGAATCATCACGGCGATCAGCCAGTGCAGAATCAGCGAGACGGTCGAATAACGATTGCGCGGTTCAGCCACGGCAGTCCCCCTGGATCAGCCTGTATTGTGGGCTCGCGCCAGGGCTTCGCCAAGCCCTACTTGCATGCCGCGGCGGCAAGGCGGCATGAACATTCCACCCCCTTCGAACCGAGACCATCGCCATGACCTACCGTGCCCCCGTCCGCGACATCGCCTTCACGCTTCAGGCCGTCGCCGGCATCGACCAGGTGGCTGCCAGCGGAGCTTTTCCGGACTATGATCCTGACGTGCTCGGTGCCGTGCTCGAAGCCGCGGCGCAGTTTTCGGAAGGGGTGCTCGCCCCGCTGAACCGGATCGGCGACCAGAAGGGCTCGATCTTCGCCAACGGAACCGTGACCTCCGCGCCGGGCTTCGCCGACGCCTATCGGCATTTCGCCGAGGGCGGCTGGACCGGCCTGTCCGCCCCCGTCCACGCCGGTGGTCAGCAACTGCCCAAGGCGCTGGAACTCGCCGCCTATGAGACCGTCCACGCCGCCAACATGGCCTTCGGCCTGTGCCCCATGCTGTCGCTGGCGGCGATCGAGGCGCTGGAGGCGCACGGCACGCCCTCGCAGAAGGACATCTATCTGACGAAGCTGGTATCCGGCGAATGGACCGGGGCCATGGTTTTGACCGAGCCCCAGGCCGGGTCGGACCTCGGGGCCCTGACCACCACGGCGACGCCGAACGGCGACGGGACGTATGCCCTGAACGGCCAGAAGATCTACATCACCTGGGGCGACCACGACGCCACCGACAACATCGTCCACCTCGTGCTGGCCCGCCTGCCCGATGCGCCGCCCGGGCCCAAGGGCATCAGCCTGTTCCTGTCCTCGAAATACCTCGTCAAGCCCGACGGAACGTTGGGCGACCGCAACGGCTTCCGCCCCGTGGGCGTCGAGCACAAGCTCGGCATCCACGCCTCGCCCACCTGCGTCATGGCCTATGAGGGCGCGACCGCCGAACTGGTCGGCCAGCCCAATCAGGGCCTGGCCCACATGTTCATCATGATGAACGCCGCCCGCCTCGCCGTCGGGGTCCAAGGCGTCGGCATCGCCGAGCGGGCGTATCAGCACGCCTTGGCCTATGCCCGCGACCGGCGGCAGGGCCGGTCGGTCTGGACCGGCGAGGCCAACGCCCCGATCATCGATCATCCGGATGTCCGCCGCACCCTGTCAGTGATGAAGGCGAAGATCGCCGCCGCCCGCGCCATCTGCCTGTCCACCGGAGTCGCCGCCGATCTGGCGAAGCACGCGGCGACCGAGGAAGAGCGCCGCCGCTGGAAGGGCCGCGAGGACCTGTTCACCCCGATCGCCAAGGCCTGGTCGACCGACGTCGGCTGCGAGGTCGCCTCGCAGGGCATCCAGATTCACGGCGGCATGGGCTTCATCGAGGAGACCGGCGCGGCCCAGCATTACCGCGACGCCCGCATCGCCCCGATCTACGAAGGCACCAACGGGATCCAGGCCATGGATCTGGTCGGCCGCAAGCTGTCGCAGGACGGCGGGCAGGCCGCCCATGACCTGATCGCCGACATGAAGGCGACGCTGGAGCGGCTGCCGCGACTGTTCTCCGGCCAGCCGGTCACGGCCTTCGCAGACGCCGTCGCGGCGGTGGAAGGTGCCACGGTCTGGATCCTCGACCGCAAGGCCGCTGCCGACGGCGCCGCCGACGTTCTGGCCGCGGCTGACGCCTATCTGAAACTGGTCGGCGATGTCGTCGGCGGCTGGATGCTGGCCCAGGGCGCACTGTACGCCCGTGACCAGCTGGACGGCGGCCAGGGTGACCCGGCATGGCTGGAAGGCAAGATCACCCTGTACGAGGTCTATGCCGTCAATGTGCTCGCCGGGGCCGGCAGCCACATGGCTGCGGTCCGTCAGGGCGGCGCGTTGCTGGAACGGATGAGCGCGGACGTGCTGGCGGGATAAGGCGCTTGTCATCCCGGCCGAAGCGAAGCGGAGAGCCGGGACGGGCAGGACGGCCCTAGCCTCTTGATCACGGACAGCCCGCTTGGGCTGAGCCGGGAGGCAGCCGGACGCCGCACGGGGCTATTTTGAAGGCGGCGAAGGAAACTCCAGGACCGGGTTTTGCAGCCACCCGTCTCCCGGCTCAGCCCAAGCGGGCTGTCCGGGAGGAGCCAAGGGGCAGCATGCCGTCCCGGATCGCCGCTTCGCGGCGTCCGGGATGACAAGGAGTCCGGACCTGGTCGGAGGTCAGATGTGGATCACCCGCCCGTAGGCATCCAGCGCGGCCTCGTGCATGGCCTCGGACATGGTCGGGTGGGGATAGACGATGCCGTGGATGTCTTCCTCGGTCGCTTCCATGGCGATGGCGGTGACATAGCCCTGGATCATCTCGGTGACCTCGGCGCCGATCATATGGGCACCGATCAGGGCTCCCGTCGTCGCGTCAAAGATCACCTTCACAAAGCCGTCGGTATCGCCCGAGGCGATCGCCTTGCCGTTCACCTTGAAGGGGAAGCGGCCGATCCTGACCTCGCGCTTCGCCTCGCGTGCGCCCTGTTCCGTGATCCCGACAGAGGCGACCTGCGGCTGGGCATAGGTGCAGCCGGCGATCGGCGAGTGGACGTTGGGGGTCTTGAAGCCGGCGATGTGTTCGGCGGCGTGGATGCCCTCGTGCGAGGCCTTGTGCGCCAGCCAGGGCGCGCCGGCGCAGTCGCCGATGGCGTAGAGCCCCTTCACATTGGTCTGGCAGTGACCGTCGATGGTGATGTGGCCGCGCTCCATGTTGACGCCCAGCGCCTCCAGACCGATGCCATCCGTATTGGCGGTGATGCCGACCGCCGAGATGCAGACCTCGGCCTCGAGAATCTCGGCCTTGCCGGCGGCCTCGATGGCCACCTGCACGCCCTTGCCGCCCTTCGACACCTTCGTGACCTTGCAGCCGGTGCGGAATTTCAGGCCGCGCCTTTCGAAGGACTTCTGCGCCGCCTTTGACACCTCTTCGTCCTCGACCGGCATGATGCGGTCCACGGCCTCGACGACGGTCACCTCGGCACCCAGCGCGCGGTAGAAGCTGCCGAACTCGATGCCGATGGCACCCGAGCCGATGACGACGATCGATGCGGGCATGGTCTTGGGGGCCATGGCCTCGCGATAGGCCCAGATTCGGTCGCCGTCGGCCTCGAGGCCGATCTGCGGGATGGCCTTGGCGCGGGCACCGACGGCCAGCATGACTACCCTGGCCTCAACCGTGCGCGACCCGCCGGCCTTCAGGGCGATGATCACTTTCGGCGCGGCAGCACCCTTTTCCAGCTTCGCCGAACCCTCGATGACCTCGATCTTGTTCTTCTTCATCAGATAGCCGACGCCGGAGTTCAGCTGCTTCGCCACGCCACGCGAGCGGGCGATGATGGCGGCGAAGTCGAAACCGACCTTGTCCGCCGACAGGCCGAAGTCCTTCAGGTGCGACAGGCTTTCGTATTTCTCGCCGGACTTGAGCAGCGCCTTGGTCGGGATACAGCCCCAGTTGAGGCAGACCCCACCCAGATTCTCACGCTCGACGATGGCGACCTTCAGACCCAGCTGGCTGGCGCGGATGGCCGCGACATAGCCGCCGGGACCCGAACCGATGACGATGAGGTCGAACTCAGAACCGGGCGTCGTGGCCATGTCAGATCAGCTTCTCGATGTCGGCGGCGATGGCCGAAGGTTCGACCTGGGGGGCATAGCGGGCGATGACACGCCCCTCCCGATCGGTCAGGAATTTGGTGAAATTCCACTTGATGTCGCGGCTGCCGAGGAAGCCCTTTTTCTCGCTGGTCAGCCAGGCATAGAGCGGATGCCGGTTCGGGCCGTTGACCTCGACCTTGTCGAACATCGGGAAGTCGACGCCGTAGGTGGTGGAGCAGAAGCTGGCGATCTCGGCGGCCTTGCCGGGCTCCTGCGCGCCGAACTGGTTGCAGGGAAACCCCAGCACTTCGAATGGCTTGTCGGCGTAATCACGATGCAGCGCCTCAAGACCCGCATACTGGCCGGTGAAGCCGCATTTGGACGCCGTATTGACGATCAGCAGGGCCTTGCCACGATACTGACCGAGCGACTGTTCGGTCCCGCCGATGGCCGTGGCTTTGAAGTCAAAGACCGAAGTCATGGGGCGTCTCCGCTCAGGCCAGCATGGTGACGGGGTCTTCGATCATCGCCTTGAACGCCTGCAGGAAGCGGGCACCGACCGCGCCGTCCACCACGCGGTGATCACAGGTCAGGGTCACGGTCATCACCGTCGCCACGGCCAGCTGGCCGTCCCTGGCCACGGCGCGAGGCTCGCCGGCCCCGACGCTCATGATAGCACCCTGGGGCTCGTTGATGATCGAGGCGAACGACCTGATGCCGAACATGCCCAGGTTCGAGACCGAGAAGGTGCCGCCCTGGAACTCCTCGGGCTTCAGCTTGCGGTCACGGGCGCGCTTGGCCAGATCCTTGGACTCGGTGGCGATCTGCGACAGGGACTTGGTCTCGGCAGCGCGGATGATCGGGGTGATCAGCCCGCCGTCGATCGCCACCGCCATCGCCACATCGGCGTGGTGGTGCATGGCGATGCCTTCGGGCGAGTAGGAGGCGTTCGCCTCCGGCACCGCCTTCAGCGCCATGGCCGAGGCCTTGATGACGAAGTCGTTCACCGAGACCTTCACGCCCGACTTCTCGAGCATCGCATTGACCTTGGCCCGGGAGGCCAGCAGGCCGTCGATCTCGCAATCGATGGTCAGGGGGAAATGCGGCACGTCGCGGAAGCTGTCGGTCAGACGGCGGGCGATCGCCTTGCGCATGCCGTCCAGCGGGATCAGGTCATAGCTGCCGTCCGGAATGCCCATCTGGGCAAGGGACTGGACCTTGCGGACCTCGCCGGCCGGTGCCGGGGCGGTTGATCCGGCGGGAGCCTGGGCCCCGCCCTTGGCACCCTCGACGTCGCGTTTGACGATGCGGCCGTGCGGGCCGCTGCCCTTGATCGATTTCAGATCGACGCCGTTCCGGGCAGCGATACGGCGGGCCAGCGGTGAGGCGAAGACGCGTTCGCCGTCGACCTTCGCCGGAGCGGGCGCGGATTTCTCAGCGGCGGCGGGCGCGGACGTGGCCTCGGCCTTGGGCGCTTCAGCCTGAGCCGCGGCGGCCTTCGGCGCGGGAGCGGCCGCGCCGCCCTCGTCCTTCAACCGCGCGATCGGCGTATTGACCTTCACGCCTTCCGTGCCCTCGGCCACCAGAATGTCGGTGATCTGACCCTCGTCGACGGCCTCGACCTCCATGGTCGCCTTGTCGGTCTCGATCTCGGCGATGACGTCACCGGCCTTGACCGTGTCGCCGACCTTGACGTGCCATTTGGCCAGAACGCCCTCTTCCATCGTGGGCGACAGGGCGGGCATCAGGATGTCGGTCATTGCACGCCACCCGGCCCGGAGACGGGCTCGGCCACGGTCTCCACGTTGTCCGACTTGATCACGTCAGACAGGCCCTGGAGGATCCGCTGGTAGGCCTGACGTTCGTTGTGGCCGTGCCGAACCGCATAGCCGTGCGCCATGTGCTTGGCGGCATAGGCCAGCATCTGCCCGAACTGGAGCGGGTCGTTGAAGGCCGGCTTGACCGACATCACCGGCTCGCCCTTCGACCACCACATGCGCATGATCTCGATCGCCTCGGCGTCGGCGGCGACACTCTCGGGCGTCTTCAGCTGGTGTTCTTCGGGCTCACTCATGCCATCACCTTCTTCACAGCGGCGACGATCTTGTCCACGCCCGGCAGCGACAGGGTTTCCAGATTGGCGGCGTAGGGCAGCGGCACGTCTTCCTGGTGCACCCGCAACGGGGGGGCATCCAGATAGTCAAACGCATGCTCGATCACCCGGGCCACGACCTCGGCGCCGACGCCCATCGGACCCCAGCCTTCCTCGGCCGAGACCAGACGGCTGGTCTTTTTCACGCTCTCGACGATGGTTTCATGGTCCAGAGGACGCAGGGTCCGCAGGTCGACGACCTCGCAGGAGATGCCCTCCCCGGCCAGCTGTTCGGCGGCCTGGAGGGCGAAACCGACCATACGGCTGTGGGAAGTGATCGTGACGTCGGTCCCCTCGCGGCGGACCTTGGCCTTGCCGATCGGGACCAGCCAGTCCTCGACGTCCGGCACGTCGAACTCCAGCCCGTACATCATCTCGTGCTCGAGGAAGACCACAGGGTTGGGGTCGCGGATGGCGGCCTTCATCAGCCCCTTGGCGTCGGCGGCGTCATAAGGCGCGATCACCTTCAGGCCGGGCACCTGGGCGTACCAGGCGGAATAGTCCTGGCTGTGCTGGGCCCCGACGCGGCTGGCCGCGCCGTTGGGCCCGCGGAAGACGATGCTCGCGCGGATCTGGCCGCCCGACATGTACAGCGTCTTGGCCGCCGAATTGATGATGTGGTCGATGGCCTGCATGGCGAAGTTGAAGGTCATGAACTCGACGATCGGCTTCAGCCCCGCCATGGCGGCGCCGACGCCCAGGCCGGCGAAGCCATGCTCGGTGATCGGGGTGTCGACGACGCGCTTGTCGCCGAACTCCTGCAGCAGCTCCCGGCTGACCTTGTAGGCGCCCTGGTACTGGGCGACCTCCTCGCCGATCAGGAAGACCTTGTCGTCACGACGCATCTCCTCGGCCATGGCGTCGCGCAGGGCATCGCGGATGGTCGTCTTGACCAGTTTGGCACCGGCCGGGATTTCGGGGTCGTGAAGCTCGACCTTCGGGACGGCCAAGGGCGCGGCAGGCGTTTCCGGCTCGGCCGCGGGCGCAGCTTCGGCCTTGGGTGCGGGTGAAGCCGCCCCGCCCTCACCCGCCAGTCGCGCGATCGGCGTGTTGACCTTCACGTTGTCGGACCCTTCGGCCACGAGAATTTCCAGCACCTCGCCCTCGTCGACGGCCTCGACCTCCATGGTCGCCTTGTCGGTCTCGATCTCGGCGATGACGTCACCGGCCTTGACCGTGTCCCCCGCCTTGATGTGCCATTTGGTCAGCGTGCCCTCTTCCATCGTGGGGGACAGCGCCGGCATCAGAATGTCGGTCACGGTCAGGCCTCCACGTAGACGTCGGTGTAGAGCTCGGACGGGTCCGGCTCCGGGCTTTCCTGGGCGAACTGGACCGCCTCGGCGACGATGATCTTGACCTCGTTGTCGACGGCCTTGATCTCGTCCTCGGTGGCTTTCGCCTGTTCCAGCAGCATCTTCACATGGTCGATAGGATCGCGGGTCTTCTTGACCTCGTCGACCTCTTCCTTGGCGCGGTATTTGGCCGGATCGCTCATGGAATGGCCACGATAGCGATAGGTCTTCATCTCGAGAATGAAGGGGCCGCCGCCCTCACGCGCGCGTTTCACGGCCTTGGCCACGGCGTCGCGGACGGCCAGCACATCCATGCCGTCGACCTGTTCGCCGGGGATGCCGAAGCTGGAGCCCCGCTCGCTCAGCTGGGTCGTGGACGACGAGCGTTCGATGCTCGTGCCCATGGCGTACTGGTTGTTCTCGATGATGTAGATGGCCGGCAGCTTCCAAAGCTGGGCCATGTTGAAGCTCTCATAGACCTGGCCCTGGTTGGCCGCGCCGTCGCCGAAATAGATGAAGGCGACCGAATCATCCCCGCGATAGCGGCCCGAGAAGGCCAGGCCCGTGCCCAGCGCCACCTGCGCCCCGACGATGCCGTGGCCGCCGTAGAAGCCCGTGGCGGTGTCGAACATGTGCATCGACCCGCCCTTGCCCTTGGACGAGCCGCCGATGCGACCGGTCAACTCGGCCATGACCTGTTTCGGGTCCATGCCGGCGCACAGCATGTGGCCGTGGTCGCGATAGCCGGTGATGATCTTGTCGTGACCCTGGCGCACGCTCTCCTGCACGCCCACCGCCACGGCCTCCTGGCCGATATAGAGGTGACAGAAGCCGCCGATCAGACCCATGCCGTAAAGCTGGCCCGCACGCTCCTCGAACCGGCGGATGAGGACCATCTCGCGGTAGAATCGCAGCAGGTCTTCTTTCGAAGCCGCCGGCGTGTTGGGCAGTTTTGTCGCCTTGCTGGAATCAGCTTTGGCGGCGGGGGCTTTCGCCATCCGTCATCTCCCGGCTGGGCCCTCGCCAAATGGCAGGATGCAGGGCCTCTTGTCGTTACGGAAAGGGGCTTTAGCAGCCTTCGTTCCCGAAACGCAAAGCGCTCCGGTCAAGCTGTAACCAAAGTTCACGCGCGGGGGGCCGGCCCCGGTGCCGTCACCGGCGTGGCAATGCGAATGACGTAGTCGCGCGGGTCACTGAAGCCCAGAACGGCCCGTGCGCGCTCTTCCAGCAGATCGCGGGACAGGCTGTCTGTGCGCAGGTAGCGAACGCGAACCTCAAGGTCGCGCCGCTGCTCCATGATTCCCGACAACTGGGCCTCGCGGCGCACGAGCATGGCGTCGCGCTCATGCCCACTCAGCAGCCCCCGCTGGCCCGTCAGGGCCTGTACGCCAAAATAGGCGATCAGCAACAGCAGGATGGCGGACGGAAAATACGGCTTCATACGTTCGGGCACTAGGAACGCTCCTTCTGAGCGTGGACTCAAGATCAACAGAGTCTGTCCGAAAATGCCTAACGAACCGTAGCTTGGCCGTAAGAACTGCCGCCCGCTTGCTACCGGTTCAGCAGCATGCCGTCGCCGAAATAGGCCCCCTGGTCGCCCAGCATTTCCTCGATGCGGAGCAGCTGGTTGTATTTGGCCGTGCGGTCCGAGCGGGCCAGGGAGCCCGTCTTGATCTGTCCGCAGTTGGTGGCGACGGCCAGGTCGGCGATGGTCGCATCCTCGGTCTCGCCCGAACGGTGGCTCATGACGGCGGTGTAGCCGGCACGATGGGCCATATCGACGGCGTCCAGAGTCTCGGACAAGGTCCCGATCTGGTTGACCTTTACCAGAATGGAGTTGGCCAGCCCCTCGCCGATGCCGGCAGCCAGTCGGGCCGGGTTGGTGACGAACAGGTCGTCACCGACGATCTGGCAGCGATCGCCCAGACGCTCGGTCAGCAGCCGCCAGCCGTCGAAATCGTCTTCCGCGCAGCCGTCCTCAATCGAGACAATCGGGAAGCGTTCGCACAGGTCGGCGAGGTAGTTGACCATGGCCTCGGCCTCGAGCGTCTTGCCCTCGCCGGCCATCACGTATTTGCCGTCCTTGAAGAATTCGGTCGCGGCGACGTCGAGGCCGAGGTGGAAATCCTCGCCGGCCAGGTAGCCGGCCGCCTGGCCCGCGCGGGTGATGAAGCTCAGTGCTTCCTCGGCCGAGGCCAGGTTGGGGGCGAAACCACCCTCATCGCCGACATTGGTGTTGTGGCCGGCGTCCTTGAGCTGCGTCCTCAGGGCATGGAAGATTTCCGAGCCCATGCGCAGAGCTTCGGAAAAGCTCTCGGCCCCGGTCGGCAGGATCATGAACTCCTGGATGTCGATCGGATTGTCGGCATGGGCCCCGCCGTTGATGATGTTCATCATCGGCGTCGGCAGGATGCGGGCCGAGACGCCGCCCAGGTAACGATGCAGCGGCAGGCCCGAGGAGATGGCGCTGGCCTTGGCCACGGCCAGGGACACGCCAAGGATGGCGTTGGCGCCCAGCCGACCCTTGTTCTCGGTACCGTCCAGCGCGATCAGGGCTTCGTCGATGCGGCGCTGGTCCTCGGCGTCCATACCGGACAGGGCGTCGAAGATCTCGCCGTTGACGTTGTCGACCGCCTTGCCGACCCCCTTGCCGCCCCACAGGTCCTTGTCGCCGTCGCGCAGTTCGACCGCCTCATGCGCGCCCGTGGACGCGCCCGAGGGCACCGAGGCGCGGCCGAAGCTGCCGTCGTCGAGGATCACATCGACCTCGACCGTCGGATTGCCGCGGCTGTCGAGGATCTGGCGGGCAACGATGTCGGCAATGTCGGTCATGAGGGCGCTCTGCTGTCAGGGAGTTCGGCGGGGTTTACCGCAGCCCCCGCCGAATCGCCAACCTCAACCCGTCAGGCGCAGCCCTCGACATACTGGATGCTGGGTCCGCCGACAGCCACATGCTCGACCCGGCCGTCGGTTCCAATGTGATAGCTGAGGCCGCGTGCGGCCGGATCCTGGACGTAGCCGGCCGCGCCGCCGCGGCTCCAGGCCGTGACATATTCCGCAGGCGCGGGGCTGTATTTGTGCGGGCTCGTGGTCGCCGCCTTGCCATAGGCCGTCTTGATGGCGGCGGCCTGATCACCGACACCGAAACCACGATCAGTCTTCAGGGTCGCACCCCGGTCCAGCCAGAGACTGGTCAGCGCGCCGTCCTCGACCATCACCCGCAGCCCTTGCGGGGCCCTCGCCGGATGGAAGATGTCGCAAGACGCCGGATCGGGACCGCCGACGGTGCCCGGACTGGAATCGGCCCCCAGGGCGGTCTCGACCTCGGCGCGGGTCATGCCGATTCGCAGCGGGCCCCAGCCTTCGGCCGTCACAGCGTTGTTAGTGGCGGGAGTTGGGGGCGTCGCCGGCGGGGCGGGTACAGCGGCCGGTGCGGCGGGTCCGGGTTCCGCATCGGGCGCGCCACAGGCAGCCAGCAGCAGCACGGTGGTCGTCAGCAACAGGGGGCGGATCATGGGCCTGGCTCCTTTGGTTCGGAGCATCAACGCATGAAAACGGCGCGCGGGTCACCGCGCGCCGTCAATCCTTCAGCCGAAGCCTTGAAAAGACCTAGTCTTCCTTGGGCGTCAGAACCTGACGGCCGCGATAGGTGCCGGTCTTCAGGTCGATGTGGTGCGAACGGCGCAGCTCGCCCGTGTCCTTGTCCTCGGTATAGGGATTGGTCCCCAGCGAGTCGTGGGCGCGGCGCATGTTGCGACGCGAGGGCGATACTTTGCGCTTCGGAACGGCCATGTCCGTCTCAATCTTCTAACTCGGCGCTGCAGGAGCGCGAAAACAACAGCGGCGGCCCGAAAGAGCCGCCAGCGAGGGCGGGCTTATGCCTCAACCCGGCCCGGAGTTCAAGCGGGAGCTTGTCCGGCCACCCTGGAGGCCCGATCCGCCCGCGACAGCGCGTAGTAGAAGCTGTCCTTCCAGACGCCGCCCACGTTCCAGGTGCGCTCTGCAAAGCCGGTTCTGACGAAGCCCAGCCGCTGCAGCAGGCGAATCGAGGCCGCGTTCTCCGGATCGACGTCGGCGGTCAGGATGTCGAGGTCGCGTGTCTCGAACACATGGTCGATCGCGGCCCCCACGGCCTCGGCGGCGAGCCCCTGCCCCCAGACATCGGGATGCAGGATATAGCCGACCTCGGGCAATCTCCAGAACCCGGCCTTGCCGATCACCCGGCCGTCCAGCTCGATGACGAAGTCAAGATGGTCGGGACCATTGGCGATCATGGCGTCCAGCCACGTCCGGCTCTCGTCCAACGTCTCGTGCGGCGGGGTCGACCACCGGAGTGTGGCGCGCGGATCTGACAGGACAGCGTGCATCGCGTCCAGGTCTCCTGACTCGGCGGTGCGCAGCAGCAGACGCTCGGTGACGATCCGCGTCACGTGAGAGCCCGCTCCAGCACCACGAAGGCCAGATCACTTCGAAGGGGCACGCCGAAACGGGGGTCCGTAGTGGGAAATGGCCGCGTTTCGCCGGTCAGCGCATATCCCCGCCGCTCATACCAATCGATCAGCTCGGTCCGCTGAACGATAACCGTCATCTCCATACGATCAGCGGCGAGCCGGGAGCGGGCAATGGCCTCGGCCTGCTCGATCAGCCGGCGACCCAGTCCGCCACCCTGAAAGGTCGCATCGACGGTCAGCATGCCCAGATAGGCGAGCCCTTCGCCCTTGTCAGTCACATGGACGCAGCCGATCAGCAAACCGTCCCGTTCGGCCAGCACGATCACCTGGCCCGGATCGCCAATGCTTTCAGACAAAGCCTGTTCGTCGATGCGGGCCGCGTCCAGCAGATCGGCCTCGTGAGTCCAGCCCACCCGCGCCCGGTCGCCGCGGTAGGCATGGTGCACCAGCGGCTGGATCAGCGGCACGTCAGAAGCCGTCGCCGGGCGGAACGTCACGTCATCCATCAGTCAGCCTTCCCGCCACCGCCTCGCCAATTGCCAGCGAACTGGTCAGGCCGGGACTCTCGATGCCGAACAGGGCGACCAGACCGTCGATCCCGTGGTCTTCACGGCCGCGCAGCTGGAAATCTGGCTGCGCCTCCCCCGGCCCATGCAGCTTGGGCCGGATGCCGGCGTAGTCAGGGGTCAGGGCCCCGGCCGTAAGGCCGGGCCAGAAGCGGCGGATATAGCCCTCAAACTCGGCGGCCTTGGCGGCGTCGACCGAATAGTCCTCGGTTTCGACATAGGCCAGATCGGGCCCGAACACGGCCTGGCCACCCAGATCCTTGCGGTAGTGGGTGCCGAGCGCGCCGGGGATCGGCGGCGGATAGATCAGCCGCTCGAACGGAGCCTTGCCGGTCAGGCGGAAATAAACGCCCTTGCCGAAATGCCCGGCCGGGATGCGGTCAGCGGGATAGCCGGCGATCCGGGCCGCCACGGCCTGTGCAGCCAGCCCCGGCGCGGTGACCAGCAGCCGGGTGGTCAGGGTCGCCCCGGCCTCCCCGCCCGCGGTGATCTTAAACCCGCCGCCGGGCAGCGGCTCTGCCCGCTCGAACGGGGTCGAGACGACGACCGAGCCGCCCGCGTCCTCGATTTCACCCTGCAGGGCCAGCATATAGCCGTGGCTGTCGAACACCCCGCTCTCGGGTGACAGGATGGCGGCATGGGCGTTCAGCCCGGGCTCCAGCCCGCGGGCCTGTGACCCGGTCAAGTGCTCCAGCCCCTCGACGCCGTTGGCCGTCGCCTGCTGGAAGATCGCCTCGATCCGGTCCACCTCGGCCTCGTCCGTGGCCACGACCAGCTTGCCGCATCTGCGGTAGTCGACCTTGTGGCTCTCGAGAAAGGCGTACAGCGCGCGCCGCCCCTCGACGCAAAAATACGCCTTCAGTGACCCCGTCGGGTAGTAGAGCCCGCCGTGGATGACCTCGGAATTGCGCGACGAGACGCCCTGCCCGATATGCGGTTCCTTCTCCAGGACCAGAACCGACAGCCCCCGCTTCGCCAGCGCCCGGCCGCAGGCAAGGCCCACGGCCCCGGCCCCCACGACGACGGCGTCGAAGTCGAAATCGCTCACGGCTTTGGACCGAACCGCCGCGCGGCCTCCGCCTCGAACGAGCCGATCAGCATGGAGACCGCCCGCTCGAAATTGGACTGGAGCGCCGCGTTCAGCAGCGGGGATTTGAAGGCAAAATCGATCGTGAACTCCAGCCGCGTGCCTTTGGGGTCCTCATGGAACTCCCAGCGGTTCTTCAGGTGCCGGAACGGTCCACGCAACAATCCGACCTCGACCAGCGGCGCATTGCGGTCATGCCGGACCCAGGTCGAGAACCGCTCCTTGAGGAACGAAAACCCCACCTGCGCTTCGGCATCGAGCAGATCGACACCGGCACTTTCCTCGCGGCGGTTCCAGACGCGCATGGACGTCACCCACCTGACGAAATTTGGGTAGCTCTCGACGTCCGCGACCAGCTGCGCGAGCTGGGCAGGGGTGTAGGGCAGGATGCGGGTGACGCGGTGGACGGCCAAGCGGTGGTCAGCGTCCGGTGTGCGAAAGGCGCGCCGCCTTCAGCCGTGCGAAGTCGTTTCCCGCATGGTGCGAACTGCGGGTCAGGGGTGAGGACGACACCATCAGGAAGCCCTTGGCCCGGGCGATGGCCTCATAGGCCTTGAACTCGTCCGGCGTGACGAACCGGTCGATGGCGGCGTGCTTGCGGGTCGGCTGCAGATACTGGCCGATGGTGATGAAGTCGACGCCGGCCGAACGCATGTCGTCCATGACCTGCATGACCTCTTCGCGGGTCTCGCCCAGGCCGACCATGATGCCGGACTTGGTGAACTGGTTGGGGTCGCGCTCCTTGACCATCTGCAGCAGGCGCAGACTGTGGAAGTAGCGGGCTCCGGGCCGGATCTTCAGATACAGCCGCGGCACGGTCTCGAGGTTGTGGTTGAAGACGTCGGGCGTCGAATCGATGACCACCTCGGCCGCGCCGTCCTTTCGCAGGAAGTCGGGCGTCAGGATCTCGATGGTCGTGTTCGGGGCCTGCAGGCGGATCTGGCGCACCACTTCGGCGAAATGGGCCGCACCGCCGTCAGCGACGTCATCCCGGTCGACGGAGGTGATGACGACATGGTTCAGACCCAGCTGCGCCACGGCCAGGCCGACCTTGCCCGGCTCTTCGGTGTCCAGTGGCTGGGGCAGGCCCGTCTTGACGTTGCAGAAGGCGCAGGCGCGCGTGCAGGTGTCGCCCATGATCATCAGGGTGGCGTGCTTCTGGCTCCAGCATTCGCCAATATTGGGGCAGGCCGCCTCTTCACAGACGGTGACCAGGCCCTTGGCCTTCACGATGGCCCTGGTCTCATTGTACTGGCCCGAGCCGGGGGCCTTGACGCGCAGCCAGTCGGGCTTGCGCAACACGGCCGTCTCCGGACGGTTCTGCTTTTCCGGATGACGCAATTCAGCCGGCGTCTTTGTCAGTGTATCGATCAGCGTGACCAAGGCGTCGCGGGCTCCGGGCTATGCGGAACCGCTATGTCGTCCTTCCGCGCGGCGAAGGCAAGGCAGGCTCAGGCTTCACGGCGGGTAACACATCTTTTCAAGCCGACATTGCGGCTCTAGTTTGCGCGCTCAACACAAGGCCGGGATAAACCCGGCACGGAGGATGTCTTTGCGCGTACCCCTGGACCCCAAGGCCGGCGAGGAGACGATCTTCGACGCCCTGATCGCGGCCCGCGAAAAGTACGGCGACAAGGAAATTCTGGAAGACCAGGACCGCAAGCCCCTGACCTATACGGGCCTGCTCCGGGCCGCCTTCGTGCTGGGTCGCAAGATTGCCGACATGACCGCGCCGGGCGAGCGGGTCGGTATCCTGCTGCCCTCGAGCATGGGCGTCGTCGTCACCTACTATGGCCTGCACGCCCACGGCCGTGTGCCGGTGATGCTGAATTTCACCTCGGGCGAGGCCAATATCAAGGCGGCGATCAAGGCGTCCGGCCTGAAGAAGATCCTCACCGCCAAACGCTTCGTCACACAGGCCAAGCTGGACGACCTGCTGGACGACCTGACCACGGTGGCCGAGATCGTCTGGCTGGACGATGTGCGCAAGACGATCGGCCTGCAGGACAAGGTCTATGGCCTGATGGCGGGCCTGATGCCCAAACGCTTCCGGGTGAAGACCGACCCGTCCTCGCCGGGCGTGGTGCTGTTCACCTCGGGCAGTTTCGGCGCGCCCAAGGGCGTGGTGCTCAGCCAGTGGAACCTGGTCGCCAACTGCCGTCAGGTGGCCCAGCATATCGCGCTGGATCCCGACTGGATCGTGCTCAATCCCCTGCCGACCTTCCACTGCTTCGGCCTGACCGGCGGGGTCCTTCTGCCGATCCTGAACGGGATGAAGGCCTTCCAGTACCCGTCGCCGCTGCACGCCAAACAGATCGTCGAGCTGATTCACGAGGTGAAGGCCTCGCTTCTGTTCGCCACGGACACCTTCCTGAACCAGTGGGCGCGCGTGGCCGGGCCGGACGACTTCGCCAGTCTGCAGTTCGTCGTGGCCGGCGCGGAAAAGGTGAAGGACGAAACCTATCACCTCTACAACACCAAATTTCACGGACTGAAGCTGCTCGAAGGCTATGGTGCCACCGAGGCCGCGCCCGTGGTGGCGGTCAATCATCCGGACCGCAATCGCCCCGGCACCGTCGGGCAGATGTTGCCCGGCATGGAATGGCGCATCGACCCGGTCGACGGCATTTCGGAGGGCGGCAGGCTGTTCCTGCGCGGTCCCAATGTCATGCGGGGCTATCTGTCGGCCGACGATCCGCAATCGATCGAGCCGCTGGCGGGCGGCTGGCACGACACGGGCGATATCGTCGACATCGACAAGGACGGCTATGTCGCCATCCTCGGTCGGGTAAAGCGGTTTGCCAAGATTGGCGGCGAGATGGTGTCCCTGACCGCCGTCGAGGGTCTGGCCAGCGCGGTCTGGCCCGACTCGCGTCACGCCGTCGTCTCCATCCCCGACAGCCGCAAGGGCGAGAAGCTGGTCCTCTTCACCGACCGCAACGACGCCGACGTCGCGCGCCTCGCCGAATGGGCCCGCAGCCACGGGGCCCCGGAACTGGCCGTGCCGAAAAAGATCATGCGCGTCGCCGAGGTGCCCGTGCTGGGCACCGGCAAGACCGACTATGTGTCGATCCAGCGGCTGGCGGAAATCGACAAGGCCGCCTGACCAGCGTCTCGACTAGCCGATCCGCACGCCCGTCATCGAGATCGAACCGCCGTCGATGACATCATTGAAGAAGCTGACGTCGTCGCCCGGCAGGCGCTGGGCGGCGACGTAGAGCAGCGGCAGAAAATGTTCGTCGGTCGGCACGCTCATCTGCGCGTCCCCGGCCAGTCCGACCCAGTTGATCAGCGCGCCGTCATCGCCACGGATCAGGGCCGATTTGACCGCCTCGTTGAAGCCGGTCGCCCACGGATAGGCGTCACCGCCCGTCCGTTTCCAGGTCCGCAGATTGTGCACGAAATCGCCAGAGCCGGCGATCACCACACCTTCATCACGCAAGGCCGACAGCTTGCGACCCAGGTCAAAATGTCCTTGGGCGTCCAGCGTGCGGTCCAGCGACAGCTGCACCACCGGCACATCCGCCTCGGGCCAGACGTGGGCCAGCACCGACCAGGTGCCGTGGTCCAGTCCCCAGTCCGTCGTCGGCGTCGCGCCGGTCAGCTCCGCAACCCGTCCTGCCAGATCGGGCGAGCCCGGTGCCGGGTATTGCATGGCGTGCAGGCTGTCGGGGAAGCCGCCGAAGTCGTGGATGGTCTGTGGCCACGCCTGCGCCGTCACACCCGGCCCATCGGTCTCCCAATGGGCCGAGATCATGACCACACCCTTCGGCTTGCCGATCGCCTCGCCGACCTCGCGCCAGACGTCCGCATAGGGACCGCCCAGCGCGTTCATCGGCGACCCGTGGCCAAAGAAGACGGCCGGCTGGCGCATCAGCCGAACAGCTTCTTGGCCGTCTCGGCAACATAGCGGCCCTGCCAGCGTGCGCCTTCCAGTTCGTTGGCGCTGGGCTGACGGGATCCGTCACCGCCGGTGATGGTCGTCGCACCGTAGGGCGAGCCGCCGGTCACTTCATCGATCCGCGACTGCCCGGCCCAGGCGTAGGGCAGGCCGGCGATCAGCATCCCGTGGTGCAGCAGGGTCTGGATCAGGCCGACCAGAGTCGTCTCCTGCCCGCCATGCTGGCTCGCCGTCGACGTGAAGGCAGAGCCGACCTTGCCGACCAGCGCGCCCTTCATCCACACGCCGCCGCTCTGATCCCAGAAATTGCGCATCTGCGACGACGCGGTACCGTAGCGGGTGCCCGCGCCGACGATCACGGCGTCATAGGTCTCCAGGTCGGCCACCGTGGCGATCGGCGCCGCTTGGTCCAGCTTGTAGCCACTGGCCTTCGCCAGTTCGTCCGGCACAAGTTCCGGGACACGTTTGATGTCCACCACCGCGCCTTCGATCGAGCGGGCCCCCTCGGCCACGGCCTCGGCCATGGTTTCGATGTGGCCGTAGGTAGAGTGATAGAGAACCAGAATCCGAGGCATGAAGCCCTCCAGGAAATGCACGGCACCATTCCGTAACAGTACCTGTGCTTGATGTAGGGCATCGGTGCCGGGCCGCAAGCGCCTCGGGATGAAAACTTGCTGCGGGTGCGTCTGTTCCGTCCCTAAGGACCGATCGGACAAACCCGGTCATAGAAGGCGCGATCGGCGGGCGCGCCCTGCCCGCGCATCAGCCGAAAGCGGTGCTCGACCACCATCGCCTGCTGCTCGATGTTCAATCCGCCCCAGGTGCAATCCACCCCGACGGGATACCGGTAGGATGAGGGCCGGTCCCCCGCCTGCAGCTTGCCCTTCAACAAATTCACCCCCTGCTGGGCCTGCCAGACATGCGTCAGCTCGTGGATAAAGGTCGCCTGGAACCGGATCGGCGCGACCGCCAGATCGACGGGCAGCGAGCCTCCCGGCCAGACGATCCAGTCACGGCCGAACCAGCGCCCTGCCACAAAGGCACGGTCGAACGGCCAGGGAGACGACAGGAACCGGACCGGATCGAGCGCCAGGGCATCGCCGAACGACGCCTCGGCCAGCGCCCGCTCACCGTTCGTCAGTATACGGATCATTGACCGGCGTAACCGCCTGTCGGGCTGACCCACTCCCAATGCCAGGGCTCATAGACATAGGGGGTAAAGCCGAAACGCCCGGCGTTCCTCACCATCCAGCGGTAGGTCGGGGTTCGGGTCATGTGCAGCCGACTGGCCGGCGAGGTGTCGTCGACGCCCAGGTCCTCGAGACGGCCGACAAACAGGTCCACCGCCGTTCCGGTCCGGTGCGGCGAGCAGACCGCGCGTCTCAGGCCGTCGCAATTGCCGGACGCCGCACATCGGGCCGCGTCCGCCTCGGGGTCGCGAAAGCCGGAAAAGATCTGCAGCAGTTCGGGGTCGTTCGCCATCTCCGGTACCTCCGCGCGGGCGGCGGCGACCATGCGGCGGTAGGCGTCCAGCACGTCGCGCCGCAGCAGCCGGGTCAGGCGATCGGCGTGCTCTTCCGCCTCCACCAGATAGCCGAGCTGATAGAGCGGCGGCGGGTCGGGGCACGGCTCCTGGCGCACCCGCGCCATGATGAAGGGCCGGCGCTCCTGCCACAGGCCGCGGAAGGTCTGGAAGGTCGCCGCGTCGAACCAGCCGGTCGGCGGCAGGCCATGCTCGATCTGGAACTCGGCCATCCGCCGCGCGAACACCGGCGAGCTGGGGGCGCAGTCCGTCGCCAGCTCATGCTGAACCAGCGGCAGATAGGTCTCCCAGCCATATTCGGTGGGCCCGAACGGCTTCCATTCCATCCGCTGCCACGAGGTGCCGTTGGCGAAGGCCGGGCCGGCCCATTCGATCGGATCGGCGTCGCAGACCTCGGCCTTGCCCGACTGTGGCACCCGCCCGCGAGTCTGGGCCTCGGCCGCCGTCGCCACGAACAGGCTGGCGGCGCTCAACAGCAGCAGGATCAGACGCGTCGGCATCCGGTGATGGTGGCCCTGTCTGTGTGGCCGCCGCAAGGCCCTTGAGACGCATTGGCCCCGGGCTCGCACGTGACGCTCAAAATCGGCATGGTGGCCCTGACGGCCGACTCGGGCCGGATCGCCGGACGCACCCATGACCGACGCCCCCGTCGCCGAAGCCGCTCCTGTCCCTGCCCGCCGTTCCAACGCCATCCTCGCGGCCTTCTCAGGGCCCTGCCTGCCGCTGGCCGCCTTCGGCGTCGCCCTGCCTGTGACCCTGCCTGAGTTCTACGCGACCTATGTGGGGCTGGAGCTGGGCGTGGTGGCGGCGGTCTTCATGGCGGTGCGGCTGATCGACATCGTCTTCGACCCCTTCATCGGCTGGGGCATGGACAAGACGAAGACCCGGTGGGGCCGCTACCGGCCATGGATGGCGATCTCGATTCCGATCCTGATGTTGTCGGCCCTGATGATGTTCGTTCTCGTCCAGCCCGGAGCCGGCGCGGCCTATCTGTTCGGCTGGTTGCTGGTCCTCTACCTCGGCTTCTCGATCGGCACCCTGGGCCAGCTGGGCTGGGCCTCGGTGCTGGCGCCGCAATACGACCAGCGCAGCCGGGTCTACGGCTGGTGGCAGGTGTTCAACATCATCGGCGTGATCCTGATCCTCATCCTACCTACCGTGGTGGTCCAGACCGGCCTCGGCGACTACGCCGCCGGCGTGCGCATCATGGGCTGGGCCATCATGATCGCCCTGCCCGTCACCATCGGCCTGGCCATGTTCGTGGTTCCCGAGCCGGTCAACGCGGGCGCGGCTCCCCATGGGGGACCCAAGGCCTACCTCGGCCTGTTCGGCAAGAAGACGGTGCGCAAGCTGCTGTTCGCCGACCTGCTGCTGGGCGTGGCACCCGGGATCACCGGCTCGCTGCTGTTCTTCTTCTTCGGCCAGATCAAGGGCTACGATCACACCCAGGCCTCGCTGTTCATGCTGTTCTATTTCGTCGCCGGACTGGTCGGTGCCCCCTTCTGGGCCTGGCTGGCCACCCGGATCGGCAAGGACAAGGCGTTGGCCACCGCCAGCCTGGTCTTCGCGGTCTTCTACATCGGCGCGACCCTGGTCCCCGGCGGCAATTTCGCCCTGACCGCCGCCGCCATGTTCATCGCCGGCCTGCCCTACGCCGCCGGCCTTTTCCTTCTGCGGGCCATGATGGCCGACGCGGGCGACGAAGTGCGGCTGGACACGGGCGTGGACCGCACCGGCCTGATGTTCTCCATCCTGTCGGCCACGACCAAGATCGGCCACGTCGTGGCCCTGATCCCCTATCTGGTGCTGCAGGCGGTCGGCTTCCGCGCCATCCCGGGGGTCGAGGGTAACAGCGAGGGCTCGCTGATGACGCTGCAGATCCTGTTCATCCTGGTTCCCGGCCTGTTGCTGGCGGCGGCGGCGCTGGTCCTCAAGGGCTATCCCCTGACACCGGCCCGGCATGACGAGATCCGCAAGGCGCTGGACGCGCGCGACGGCGCGGCCGCCGCATGACCCCCATCGACCGCCTGAACGCCATCATGGTCCGGCTGCGCGACCCGGTCGGCGGCTGTCCGTGGGACGTCGAGCAGACCTTCGCCACCATCGCCCCCTACACGCTCGAGGAAGCCTATGAGGTCGCCGACGCCATCGAGCGCGGTGACATGGATGATCTCAAGTCCGAGCTCGGCGACCTGCTGTTCCAGACCGTCTTCCACGCCCGCATGGCCGAGGAACAGGGGCTGTTCGCCTTCGACGACGTGGCCAACGCCATCGCTGACAAGCTGGAGCGCCGCCACCCCCACGTCTTCGGCGACGAGGCCGCGAAACCGGACGGCGTGGCCCAGAAGGCCCGCTGGGAAGACATCAAGGCCGCCGAGCGCGCGGGCAAGGCCCTGCACGGCGTGCTCGACGACGTCCCCGTCGGCCTGCCCGCCCTCGCCCGCGCCGCCAAACTGACCAAACGCGCCGCCCGCGTCGGCTTCGACTGGCCCTCGACCGACGAGGTCTTCGACAAGCTGCACGAAGAGGTGGCCGAACTCCGCGTCGAGATCGCCGCCGGCGACCTCGACAAGGCCCGCGACGAGGTCGGCGACCTGTTGTTCGTGGTCGCCAATCTGGCGCGGAAACTGGGCGTCGAGCCGGAAGACGCCCTGCGCGGGGCCAATGCGAAATTCATCCGCCGGTTCGGCTTCATCGAGACGGCACTGGCAAAGGACGGGCGGACGCCGGACCAGTCCGACCTGGCCGAGATGGACGGGCTGTGGGACGCGGCCAAGGCGGCGGAGCGGGCAGGCTAGCGCCCCTCCACCGCTTCGCGGTCCCCCTCCCCGCAGAGCGGGGAGGAGACATAACCCTGCCCGCTACAGGGCGACCCGGTCCTTGTTCATCCGCAAGCGAACCACCAGCCCCTGCGGCGCCCAGTCCTTCTCGATGGCCCCGTCCAGCTGGCGGGCCATGGCGCGCGCGACCATCTGGCTGCCGTAACCGCCCGGCCCCTCGGGCGGCTGCACCGGCGGGCCGCCCTGTTCCGTCCAGGCGATCACCAGCTCGGTGTCGTGGGCCGAGCAGGAGACGTCCAGGGTCCCCGTCTCGGCGGACAGGGCACCGTATTTGAGCGAATTGGTCGCCAGTTCATGGACGATCAGGGCCAGGGCGTTGGCCGCCTGCTCGCCCACCCCCATGCGCGGCACCGACACCCGGATGCGGCCGCTGAAGGCGCCGAGGTCGTCATAGGGGGCCAGCAGGACCGACAGGAGGTCGCCGAGCAGCGCCGCCTTGCCTTCCTCGCCGGGCAGCGGGCGAACGAGGTCATGGGCGCGGCCGAGGGCGGTCAGGCGCTGGGTCAACTCCCGCGCCATATCGGTCGTCGTATCCACCGAGCGGGAGGTGATGGCCGTCAGGCCCGAGGCGATGGCCAGCAGATTCTTGACCCGGTGGCTCATCTCGCCGGCGAGGAGTTCATGGCCTTCCTCGGCCTGTTTGCGGCCGGTCACGTCGATGAAGATGCCGAACATCTTGCGGCTGACCATGCCCAGGTCGTCGCCCTGTCCCCGCGCGGAGACCCAGCGGACATCGCCGTCGACCAGGATGCGAAAATCGATCTCATAGGGCCCCACCACCGCGCGGGTGGCGGCGAAGGCGGCCCGCACCCGGTCCCGGTCCGCGGGATGGATGTGGGACGAGAGATCCTCGAAGGTGACGTGGGGCCGGACCGTCATGCCCCAGAGCCCGAACGCCGCCTCGTCCATGGCGAAGGTGTCGTCGTCCACGTTCCACGACCACAGGGCCACCCCGGCGGCCTCAAGGCCCCGTTGCAGTTCGGCGACGTCCCAGTTGGACGTCGCGGCTTTCGACTTCGACATTCGGGGGGTCCAGGCTCAACCGTGTCACGCGAAACCGCGTAAACCCCGGTGAGCGCGCCGTTCTAGCACAGGCCGGGGCCGCGGCGCACGCGCGCCTTAGCGGGTCGCGGAGAACTGCCGCTCGAACCGTCCCAGCGCCGCCGGGTGCAGCCGTACCGTCACATGCGTCCGGCCCTCGTCGTCCGTATCCCGCCCGGTGACCCGCCCGTTCTCGTACAGCCAGGCCAGCGCCTCGCCCTGTGAGGGCAGCAGCACCAGTTCCGTCTCCGGATCGTCGTCGATCAGGCCGGCGATGACCTCGCGCAGGGCCTCGACCCCCTCCCCGGTCCAGGCCGAGACCGCGACCGCCTTGCCGTCGCGGGCCAGCCGTTCGGCCTGACCCAGCACGGCCTCGCGCACGTCCTCGGCCAGCAGGTCGGTCTTGTTCCAGACCTCCAGCACACGGCGGGTCTTGCCCTCCGGCGTATCGATCATCTTCAGCACCGCCTCGACGTCCTTGGACTGGGCCTCTGAGTCGGCCGAGGCGATGTCGCGGACGTGCAGGATCAGGTCGGCCTCGCCTACCTCCTCCAGCGTGGCGCGGAAGCTCTCGACCAGTTCGTGCGGCAGGTCCGAGATGAAGCCGACGGTGTCGGCGACGATGGCCGGCCGGCCCTGCGGCAGGCGGATGGTGCGCTGGGTCGTGTCGAGGGTGGCGAACAGCAGGTCCTTGGCGAACACCTCGGACCCCGTCAGCCGGTTGAACAGGGTCGACTTGCCGGCGTTGGTATAGCCGACCAGGGCGATGGTCGGGAACGGCACCTTCTGGCGCTGCTTGCGGTGCAGGCCGCGCGTGCGGCGCACCTCGTCCAGTTCCACCTTCAGCTTGACGATCCGGTCGGCGATCAGGCGCCGGTCCAGCTCGATCTGCGTCTCGCCGGGGCCGCCGGTCGAGCCGGTGCCGCCGCGTTGCCGCTCGAGGTGGGTCCAGGTCCGCACCAGCCGCGACTTCTCATAGTCCAGCCGCGCCAGCTCGACCTGCAGCCGGCCTTCCTTGGTCCGGGCGCGGCGGCCGAAGATTTCGAGGATCAGGCCGGTGCGGTCGATAACCTTGCAGTCCCAGGCCTTTTCCAGATTGCGCTGCTGCACCGGGGACAGGTCGTCATCGACGACCACGGCCTCGGCCTCGGCGGCGCGCACCAGGGCGGCCAGCTCCTCGACCTTGCCGGTCCCGAACAGGGTGGCGGGCGTGGGCTTGCGGATGCGCACGATCTCCTCGGCGCGCACGTCGAGGTCCAGCGCCCGCGCAAGGCCGACGGCCTCTTGCAGACGCTCGACCGACTGACGCGAGCTCTCGCTCGCGCCGAAGCCGGAGCGCTCGGGATGGATGACGACCGCCCGGATCAGCGGGACGGCGTGGTCGATGTGTTTGGTTGTCAGGTCTCGGGCTTTCGTTACGCCGTCATCCTCGGGCTTGCCCCGAGGACCGGATGTTGTGGTGCTGACCGACAGATAGGAAGTCACCGGCCATCGGGCCATCCCTGACGCATCGCCGCACGACGTCCGGCCCTCGGGTCAGGCCCGAGGGTAACGGTGGATGGAGCAGAGGACTCAGTCCTCGTCCGCCTCCGGCTCGTAAAGCTGAACGGGTGCCGACGGCATGATGGTCGAGATGGCGTGTTTGTAGACCAGTTGCGACTGGCCATCGCGGCGCAGCAGCACACAGAAGTTGTCGAACCAGGTCACGATGCCCTGCAGCTTGACGCCATTGACCAGAAAGATGGTCAGCGGTGTCTTGGTCTTGCGGACGCTGTTGAGGAAGGTGTCCTGAAGGTTCTTGGACTTGTCTTGCGACATGGCAGGTTCAGCCTGTTAATGCTTGTTCTCCGGCCGAGGGGGAGCGGCGCGGGGCTGGATCGGATGTCCGGCCCCTCATCTTAGCCACCGGCCGCCAGGCGCCGCAACGTCTAGATGGCGTCGCGGATCGCCTGATCCAGATACAGGGCCCGCAGACGGGTCGCGATCGGACCCGGCTTGCCGTTCCCGATCTTCGTGCCGTCGATAGACACCGCCGGCATGACGAAACCGCTGGCCGACGTATAGAAGGCCTCCCGGGCGCGCTTGGCCTCATCGACGCTGAACGCGCGCTCCTCGAACGCCAGACCTTCTTCCTCGATCAGCTTCAGCACCGCCGCGCGGGTGATGCCACGCAGGATGTTGGATTGGGAATCGCGCGTTCTCAGCGTGCCGGTCTCATCGACGATCCAGGCGTTGGTCGACGAGCCTTCCGTGACCAGACCCATTTCGTCGACCATCCAGGCCTCGGCCGCACCCTTTTCCTTGGCCGCCTGTTTGGCCAGGACGTTGGGCAGCAGTCCGACGGTCTTGATGTCGCAGCGGCCCCAGCGGATGTCAGGGTGGGTGACCACGGCCACGCCCTTCTTGGCGCTGGCATTGCCCTTCGACAGCGGCAGCGAGCGGGCGGTGACGACCACGCTGGGCGCCGTGCCCTCGGGCGGGAACGGATGGTCGCGGCGGGCCGTGCCGCGCGTCACCTGCAGATAGACGATTCCCTCGCGCACGCGGTTGCGCCGCACGGTCTCGTTCAGGACCCGGCCGAGCGCCTCGGATGTCATCGGAATGGGGATCTGCAGTTCTGTCAGGCTGCGGTGCAGGCGAGTCATATGCCCGTCGAAATCGGCCAGACGGCCATCGAAGACCGACCACACCTCATAGACACCGTCGGCGAACTGGAAGCCGCGATCCTCGACATGGATTACGGCCAGACCATGCGGCTGGTACTGGCCGTTGACGTAAGCGACGCGGCTCATTCCTCAACGACCTCTTCGATGTCTTCCTCGCCGCCGCGCGACGGCGACACGCCCAGGGACTTCAGCTTGCGGTGCAGGGCTGACCGCTCCATGCCGATAAAGGCGGCGGTGCGCGAGATATTGCCGCCGAAACGCATGATCTGGGCCGCCAGATACTCCCGCTCGAACACCTCGCGGGCCTCGCGCAACGGCAGGGCGATGATGCGTTCGCCGCCCAGGGTGCCGGTCGAATTGGCGTTCGTCGCTTCCTGCGGCAGCATGTCGGCGCTGATCGGTTCATCGGGATCACCCGTAGCCAGGATCAGCAGCCGCTCGACATTGTTGCGCAACTGCCGGACGTTACCGGGCCATGGGTGGACCTGCATCACGGCGATGGCGTCATCGCCCATGCGCCGCCGGGTCAGGCCCTGCGACGCCGACAGGGTGTCGATGAAATAGTCGATCAGCTCCTGGATATCCTCGCGCCGTTCGGACAGGGCGGGCACACGGATCGGCACGACGTTCAGCCGGTGGAACAGGTCCTCACGGAACCGGCCCTCGGCGATCTCCTGCTTCAGGTCGCGCGAAGTCGAGGTGACCACGCGGATGTCGACCTGAACGTCCTGCTCGCCGCCGACGCGGCGGAAGCGTTGCTCGACCAGCACCCGCAGGACCCGGCTCTGGCTCTCGCGCGGCATGTCGCCGACGTCGTCGAGATACAGGGTGCCGTTGTGGGCGCGTTCAAAGACACCGATCTTGCGCGGGCGTCCATCGACGCCCTCCTCGCCGAACAGTTCCAGGTCGAGCCGTTCCGGGGTCATGCCGGCGGCGGCGATAGCGACGAACTCGCCTTTGGAGCGGGCGCTGGCCTCGTGGATCTGGCGCGCGACCAGCTCCTTGCCAGAGCCCGGAGGACCCGAAATCAGCACCCGGCTGTTGGCCGGCGCGACCTTGGCGACCGTGCTGCGCAGCGCCTGGGCCGCCGCCGACCGGCCGATAAAGCCACTGGGAGCCGCGACCTGGGCGCGCAGGCGGCGGTTCTCGCGCTTGAGCGAGGTCGCTTCCAGCGCACGCTGCACGACGACCACCAGCCGATCGGACTTGAACGGCTTTTCGATGAAGTCATAGGCCCCTCGCTGCAACGCCGTGACCGCCGTCTCGATATTGCCGTGGCCCGAGATCATCACCACCGGCAGGTCAGGGTCCAGCTCCTTGATCACGTCCAGCAACTCCAGCCCGTCCAGACCGCCGCCCTGCATCCAGATGTCGAGCAGGGCCAGCGACGGCCGCCGTGCCCGGATCGCGGCCAGCGCCTCGTCCGAGTTGGAGGCGACGCGCACGGCGTGGCCTTCGTCCTCAAGCAGGCCGGAGACCAGTTCGCGGATGTCGGCCTCGTCGTCGACGACCAGAATGTCGGCTCCCGTGGATCGCATGACGCCTCGCTATTCGGCGGCCGGAACGGCCGGGGATCGAGCGGCTTTCGCCGCCTTCGCCCCGGCAGCGCCGGTCGATTTGGGTTGGGTTTTCAGGGGGAAGATCAGGCAGACGCGCGCGCCTGACAGGTGTTCGGCGTCGGCCAGCTTCAGCTCTCCGCCGTGGTCCTCACAGATGCGTTTGACGATAGCGAGGCCCAGGCCGGTACCCTTTTCCCTTGTCGTCACATAGGGCTCGGTCAGCCGGTCTCGGTCCTTGGCGGGCAGGCCCATGCCGTCGTCCTCGATGACGAAGGTGGCCGTCTCATCCTCGATCGACAGCCGCGCCGATATGCCGGGGCGCTGGCCGTCACCGTCCCTGGGCGCGATGGCCCGTCGCGCGGCCACGGCCTCGCCGGCGTTCTTGAGGATATTGGCCAGCGCCTGACCGATCATGGGCCGGTCGGCGTACAGAACGACCTTGGGCAGGGGCTCGATCAGCTCCACGCCGATGTCGGCCGCCGCCACCCGCTGGGCGAACACCGCCTCGCGCAGCAGTTCCGCGGGATCGGCTGCGGTGAAGCGCGGCGCGGGCATACGCGCGAAGGACGAGAATTCGTCCACCATCCGGCCGATGTCCCCGACCTGGCGGATGATGGTCTCGGTGCAGCGATCGAACACCTCGACATCGTCCATGACCTGGCCGCGATAGCGTCGGCGCAGCCGTTCCGCAGACAGCTGGATGGGAGTCAGGGGGTTCTTGATCTCATGCGCGATCCGCCGCGCCACATCGCGCCAGGCGGCGTTGCGCTGGGCCGTGACCAGACGGGTGATGTCGTCGAATGTCAGCACCATCTCGCCGCCCACGCCGCCTTCTATGCGTACGCGCAAGCGCCGCGTCTCCCCCTCGAGACTGACGTCGATCTCTTCCTCGATATGGGCCTCGGCACGGCCGGCCAGTTCACTGAGCTCGGGCGAAACATCCCCCAGCGGGCGGCCGATAATGTGGGGGTCCCGGATCGCGAGCAGTTCGACCGCACTGTCATTGATGGCCGAAACGCGCCGCATCCGATCGAGGCCGATGACGCCGGCCGACACGCCAGACAGGACCGTCTCGATGAACAGACTCCGGCCTCGCGCCTCTTCACTGGCGGCCCTCAGCGCGGCCTGCTGCGCCTGCAGGTCACCGGTCATGCGGTTGAAGGCCGCCGACAGGGTCTTGATCTCGCCCGGCCCGTCCTCGCCGTCGACGCGCGCCGTCAGGTCGCCCGCCGCCACCTTGTCCGCCGCCTCGACCAGCCGCCCGATCGGCGCCGAGATAGCGCTGGCCGCGCCCATGCCCAGCCAGATGGCACCGACCAGCACCAGCAGCGCCGTCTCGACATAGCTCAGCGCGAACGCCGCCTGGATGCGCTGGCGGCTTTGCTGGGCTTCGCGATAGGCAACGATGGATTCCTCGCCATTGCGCATTTGCGCAATGAGGCCGGCCTTCAGGGGTCTGACCAGATACAGATAGGCATCGCCATAGGCTGGCAGGGCGATGAGCGATCGGACGGCGTCCGGATTCTCGGTGACCTGCTGAGGCGGCTCTCCGCCCTCGGCCGCAGCCTCCAGAACCGCGCGAGGGGGCGCGACGTAGGGCGGAGCGCCGTGCGCTTCGCCACTGGCCAGAACCTCACCGTCCGGCGCGAGGATATAGACGGCAGGATAGCCGAACAATTCTGCGATCTGCGTCAGGGCATCGGAGAATTGGATGCGGTTTTCGAAAAGCGGTCGCGCGCCGATCAATTGATCCGAAATGACCCGAAGATCGCCATCCATTTCGTCCGAGACGTCATCCAGATAGGCCTCGCCGATCAGGGCCCCGTTCTCAACCGCCGACTGGACATTGCCGCTGAACCACTGGTCCACGCCACGGTTGACCAGCACGCCGAAGACGAGGGCGATCAGCACGGCGGGCACAATGGCCACAAGGGAGAACAGGGTGACGAAGCGCAGGTGGAGACGCGCCCCCGCATCGGTCCGCCTCCGAAACAGGGACAGCGCCCGTCTTCCCACGACCAGGGCCAGCCCGGCGATGAGCAGGAGATTGGCCCCAAGGATGCCCAGAACCGCCTGACTGGCGGTCGACCGCGCCCCTTCACCGCTGCTGCCGGGTGCCACGGCCACCAGCCAGATGGCCGCGACGGTAATCAGGAAGGCGAGGGTGTAGACGATCAGGAAGGCGTTACGCCGCCGCTCCTCCGACCAGCCGGCAAACCATCGCACAGCGCCGCGTCGATCAGCGGCGGGCGCGGAGTCTGCGTCGGCGGGCGGTGTATCCGTCATGCAACGCCAGCTTCGACCAGCTGTGGCGGAATATCAACAGCAGAGTTGCCGTTATGCGTCACTGGGTGCCACAGGCCCGCCAGTTCCCGCTCCACCTCGTCCGGACTTTCGAGGCGACAGAGCCGGGCCTTGGCGGTCCGCCGCTCCAGCGGATCTTCAGGCCAGGGGGCCTGTTCAACATACCACCCGAGATGCTTGCGGAACATCTTCAGCCCCAGCGGCAGCCCGTAGAAGGCGACCGACGCCCGAAGGTGTTCGATGACGATCCCGAGCCGTTTTTCCCGTCCCGGCTCCAGCAGCACGGTTCCGTCGGCCAGCGCCCGCTCCATGTGCGCGGCCAGCCAGGGCCGGCCATAGACACCGCGGCCCAGCATCAGGGCGTCTGCGCCAGACTGACGAAGCGCCTCGCGGGCGTCGTCTGCGGTCAGGATGTCACCATTGACGATGACCGGAATGCCCACCGCCGCCTTGACCTCACCGACCGCCGTCCAGTCGGCCTGGCCGGTGTAGAATTGCGCCCGCGTCCGTCCGTGCACGGTCACGGCCCGCACGCCGATCTCCTCGGCCCGTTTCGCCAGCAGCGGCGCGTTGCGGTGCGCGTCGTCCCAACCCAGCCGCATCTTGACCGTCACGGGCCGCGACGTCGCCTCGACCGCCGCCTGCATCAGCCGGCAGGCCAGATCGGGCGTCCGCATCAGGGCCGAGCCACAGGCCGAACCCGTGACCTCCTTGGCCGGACAGCCGAAATTCAGGTCGATGATGTCGGCCCCGGCCTTCTCGGCCATGCGCGCGCCCTCGGCCATGGTCGCTGGATCCCGGCCGACCAGCTGGATCACCGTCAGGGGCAGGCCCTCGCCCACCGCCGCGCGCCGCACGACGTCGGGCCGGGCCCGGGCCAGCTCGGCCGCGGCCACCATCTCGGTCGCGACATAGGCCGCGCCCAGCCGACTGGCCAGCCGCCGGAACGGCAGGTCGGTGATCCCGGTCATGGGTGCTGTCAGCACCCGGCCGGGCACCCATACGTCGCCGATCTGGAGGCCGCTTTGCATGGCCGGGCAGATAGGGGTTTTACAGCCTCGGGTCCAACCCGGACTCAGACCGGGAAGACGGCGATTGCGGCGCGGACGGCGAGAACGACCAGGACGCCGCTCGCCGCCATGAAGACGGCGAAGCGAAGCGGGATCACATTGATCAGCGCCTGGATCAGGCTGTGCGTCACCCGCAACGCCACATAAGCCCAGGCCAGCCCGAGGTTCAGCCCGTCGCCATGCCCGACCAAGGCCAGCGTCAGGGCCGTCGCGTAAAACAGCGTCGGCTGCTCCATCAGGTGATTGTAGTTGTCCGCCTTCCACCGCACGCGAGGCGGCAGACCGCCCAGCATCACCTCCCGGGGCTGTGTCGGGTCGAGCTTCGTCTTCGCCCGGACCATGGCGGGCAGGCGCGTGGCGTAGAGCCACGCCCACATCACCATCGACCAGAGCACCAGGACGACGACGGGTTGCAGGATCGAATGCGGCATCGAAAACCCTCCCTTCGACAGGCTGGCGATACTCGGGTCCGTTGTCAAACAGGATGGACCCATGACAAGGAGGTCTCGTCAGCGGCCCATGGGGTGGCTAGAACCGTCGCCATGAGTTTTTCCGCCATTATCGTCGCCGCCGGCACCGGATCCCGCGCAGGCGAACCCAAGCAATGGCGCAGACTGGGCGGACGGCCGGTGCTGCGCTGGTCCGTCGAGGCCCTGCTGTCCGCCGGAGCGTCCGAACTGGTGGTGGTCGTCGCGCCCGGCGCCGAAGATCTGGCGGCGGAAGCGCTGACCGGGCTGGGCAGATGGGTCGCCGTCAAGGGCGGTGAGACACGCGCCGCTTCGGTCCAGGCCGGCCTCAACGCCTTTAAGGCGCGCTCCGGCGCGAGGGTGCTGATCCACGACGCCGCCCGCCCACTGCTCGATCCGGCGACGATCCGCCGGGTTCTGGCCGCCCTCGAGCACCATGAGGCCGTCGTGCCGGTCCTGCCGGTCGCCGACAGCCTGCGCCGCGGCTCGGAGGGCGTGATGGGCGAGTCCGTCGACCGGGAGGGCCTCTGGCGGGCGCAGACGCCGCAGGGTTTCCGGCTTGAGGCCATCCTGGGTGCCTATGCCGCCTGGCCCGACCCCTCACCGCCGACCGACGATGTCGAGGTCGCGCGCCGCGCCGGGCGGACGGTCGCCATGGTGGCCGGCGATGCCCGGCTGATGAAACTGACCTACCCCGAGGATTTCGCCATGGCCGAAGCGCTCATTTCCCGCCAGACCCGCGTGGGTCAGGGCTTTGACGCCCACCGCTGGGGTCCCGGTGCCTCGGTCTGGCTGTGTGGCGTCGAGATCGCCCACGACCAGACCCTGATCGGTCATTCCGACGCCGACGCGGGGCTGCACGCCCTGACCGACGCCATTCTGGGGGCCATGGGGGACGGCGACATCGGCGACCATTTCCCGCCCACTGATCCTCAGTGGAAGGGGGCGTCTTCGGACCTCTTCCTGATCCACGCGGTCGAGCGGCTGGCCGCGCGCGGCGGCCGTCTGGTCAATGTCGACGTGACCCTGATCTGCGAGCGTCCCAAGGTGAAGCCGCACCGTCTGGCAATGCGCGAACGCCTCGCCGGGCTTTTGTCCCTTCCGCTCGACGCCGTCAGCGTCAAGGCCACGACGACCGAGGCCATGGGCTTCACCGGTCGCGGCGAAGGTCTCGCTGCCCAGGCCCTCGCGACGATCGAACTGCCGCTCTAGAGCGGACGCTCCGCCGACGGGAACATGCTCCGCCACAGCGAGCCGAACAGATTGACGTAGTCGTCCGTCCACGGCCGCACGGTCGTCGGCAGCGGCTGCTTCCAACGCGGATCGCCCCGGAAGTCCGCCAGCCCCTCGGGCGTCGGCGACAGGATCAGCGCCTCGGTCGAGGCCTCGGCCATCTCCGGCGAGGAGTCCTTCTCATAGTAAATCTGGTGCAGGCTCGCCTTGCCCAGCGCCTGGGCCGCCGCGACGGCCGGCAGGGTGATGTCGAGGTTGCGGTTCGAAAGGTGCAGCAGCACCACCCCGTTCGGCTTCAGCAGCTTCAGATAGCCGTCGATGGCCTCGGCCGTCAGCAGGTGTGTCGGCACGGCGTCGGACGAGAAGGCGTCGATGATCAGCAGGTCGTAGGACCCGGCCGGCTGCTTCGCCAGCGTCAGACGCGCATCGCCCAGCACCGTGTCGATCGGGCCCGCAGCGCAGTTGGAGATGTAGGTGAACCATTCCGGATCGCGCGACAGCCGGTCGACCATCGGATCGATCTCGAAGAAGGTCATGGTGTCTTGGGCGCGCTTGTAGGTCGCCATGGCACCCGAGCCCTGACCGACGACACCGATCCTGGCCGGGCCGCGAGCTTCGATCATCTCGGCCGCCTGACCGATCGGCGTGGCGGGGGCGTAGTAGAGGGTCGGTATGCAGTCGAAGCGGGGGTCGCGCGCCTGGGCCCCATGCAGGGTCGTGCCGTGCATCAGCACATTGACGTCGCCGCCCAGACGGGGATCGGGCGAATTGGCCACGCGCATCACCCCGAAGAAGCTGCGCTCTGAATAGCTCCAGTCATAGCCGCGCGCGATCCACTGCGACGACAGGGTGATGGCCAGCAGGATGGCGGTAAAGGCCAGCGCCCGGTCCCGCACGAGGAAGCCGCAGATCGCCGCAGGCAAGAGGATGATCAGCGCCAGCTGGCCCATCTCGAACGGCGAGGCCGCATAGAAGGCGGCTCGCGCGCCGTCATTGCTGTTCAGCCAGATCGCCAGCAGCACCGGCACAGCCGCGACCACCAATGCCGCTACAAGAAGGCCCGTCTGGGTCGCGTTGAGCCGGCCCCTGCCCCACGGCCGGGCCAGGCCGACCAGCACCAGCACCAGCGGATACTCCCAGACCATGTTGAAGATCACCGGAGCCAGCAGGGCGGTGAAGGCTCCACCGACCACGCCGCCCAGCGACATCAGCAGATAGAATTCCGTCAGCCTGTCAGGGGCCGGACGACGGGCCGCCAGAAGCTGGTGGCACATCAGGGCGGCGAAGAAGAAGGCCGTCAGATGGACGGCGAACGCCATGCTCCAGTTCGACGAACGGAAGGCGACCGTCAGCACGCACACCGCCCCGACCGCCGCCTGTACCGGCAGGGTGATCGGCAGCGGAATCCACGGCCGGTTCTGGAAGGCGATGACGAAGGTCAGCAGATAGAGGGCCAGCGGCACCACCCAGAGGAAGGGGGCCGAGGCCACATCGGTCGACAGATGCGAGGTCACGCCCAGCATCAGGCTGGACGGTGCCGCCGCCAGCAGCACCAGAATGACCTTGTCACGCAGGGTCATCGGCGGGCTGGCGACAAGCCGCGCGGGCTCTGAAGTGCGATCCAGACGCCGCCCCCAGACCACGAAGGCCAGGGCTACGATCATCAGCATGAAGGCGACATAGCCGCCACTCCAGCCCAGCCTCTGTCCCGACAGTGTCGCCAACGGCTCGATCAGGATGGGATAGGACAGCAGGGCCAGGAAACTGCCGAGGTTGGACGCGGCGTACAGCACATAGGGGTTCTTCCCGTCGGCATATCCGGCCCGCACCCGCGCATACCAGGCCTGGAGCAGAGGCGCGGTCGCGGACAGCACCGCGAACGGGGCTCCGACCGACAGCGCCAGGGTCGCGAGCAACCAGCCGACCGGCGCCGACGGATTGGGGTCGCCCAGCCAGCCGTTGATGTGCAGCGGCAGGAACAGGGCCGCCGCGACCAGCAGGGCCAGATGGATCGCCACCTGGGTCTTGATCGACCCGACCTTCTGCAGCGCATGGGCGTAGGCATAGCCGGCCAGCAGCGCGGTCTGGAAGAAGACCATCGCCGTGTTCCACACCGCCGGCGATCCGCCCAGCATGGGCAGCACCAGCTTGGTCACCATCGGCTGCACCACGAACACCAGCGACGCCGAGGTGAAGATGGCCAGGGCGAACAGCAGCGGCGTCACCCGGTCGGCCGGCGTGTCAGGCGTGCCGGTGTGGATGCCCGTCTCCAGGTCCCGGTCGCCGGTGGTGTCGCTCATGCCCGCCCCGTATGCTGGCGCCGTTACCGGGCGCATAGGCCCACACTGGACCGACTCGCCGCTCCTTCGGAAGGCCCCCGCCGATGTTCCCCGACGATATTGACGCACTGGCCCGACAGGTGATCGAAACCGCCCTCGTCCGCGGCCTGATGATCGCCACAGCCGAAAGCTGCACCGGCGGCCTGATCGCGGGGGCTCTCACCGCCGTACCGGGCTCGTCGGCCGTGCTGGAGCGGGGCTTCGTGACCTACAGCAATGCCGCCAAGACCGGGATGCTGGGCGTGTCCGCAGACCTCATCGACCGCCACGGCGCCGTTTCGGAACCCGTCGCCCGCGCCATGGCCGCGGGGGCTGTCGAACGGTCCGGTGCGCCGGTCTCCGTCTCGGTCACAGGCATCGCCGGCCCGGACGGCGGCTCGGACGACAAACCCGTCGGCCTCGTCCATTTCGGCGCGGTCGGGCCGGCGGGCCTGATTCATGCCCGGCATCGTTTCGGCGACCTCGGCCGCGAGGGTATCCGTCTGGAAAGCGTGCGGGTCGCCCTGCGCCTGCTGCTCGACCGGATCGCCGCATGATCGTCGATGCTCGCGGACATCGCTGTCCGACCCCCAGCCTCAAGCTTCAGAAGGCGATGCGCGAGACGCCGGCGCTGACTTGCCTGACCCTGCTGGCCACCGATCCCATGGCCCGGATCGATGTGCCGCACCTGATGACGGGCCTGGGCGGTCGCGTCGTCTCGATCGACGACACGGACGGTGTCCTGACTATCGTGGTCGAGACGCCCGCCGCTCCGACAGATTGACCACGCTCTCCGGCAGGGGCGCGTCCGGTTCGATCTCGGGTGCCCCGACCGAGCGCGCCGCAATCTCCATCTCGGTGGTGAAGGCCCCGCCATAGAAGATGGCGTTGACGTTCCACGACAGCCAGATCAGCAACACCACCACCGCGCCGACCGAGCCATAGGTCGCCCCCAGCGGTGCGATCTGCTCGACATAGATGGCGCACAGCCAGGACGAGATGGTCGACATCACCGTCGCCACCAATCCCCCGGCGATCGAGGGGGCCCAGGCCACCGGGGTCCGGTGCGACATGGCATAGCGGTAGAGCATGGTCAGACCGATCGCGAGGCCCAGCGCCGGCCACAGACCGTCCAGGGCGATCCCGCCGCCCGGCGGTCCGGCGGCGGCCCCGTCGACGCCGGGGCCGGTGTGCTCCAGCAGGCGCGAGGTCACGACCGCCCCCGAAACCACGGTGAACAGCAGGAAGGCCCCGACGGCGACGAAGAAGGCCAGCATATTGAATTTGAAGAAGCCGTGCGGCTCCTTCTCATCATGGATCAGGTTCAGCCCGGCCAGCAGGGCCTTGAAACCGCGATGCGCGGCATAGCCGCCGATCACGAGGGCGAAGAAGCTCTGCGCCGACACCGTCCGTGCCGAAGCATTGGCCAGCCGCTCAATCTCGAGCCTGAAGATGGCGCGGGCGGCCGTCGGCATGAGATCCGCAAGCGCCGCCGCCTGTTCGCTGACCTGGGTGATCGACAGCACCGCCTTGTAGAAGCCGATCAGGATGGCGATGGCCGGAAACACCGCCAGCAGGGCGAAGAAGGACACACCGCCCGTGTACAGCATCACGTCGCGGCCCCAGCTGCGCGTGAACGCCCGAACCGCCAGCCTGCCCCACAGCATGGGCGTGGCCCAGCGCGCGGCGGTTTCGATGTCTGATCTGGCTTGCAACCCGGTCCCCACAACCCTCAAGCCCGCACTTCTACCGCAATTCGGCCCGGGTGAAAGCGGTGCTGGGGATAGCGTATCGCGCAGCCGTTGCTTCCTGCCGCCGACGCTCGCTATGGTCCGCCGCCATGGACAGCGCGCCCGCGAGCCGGCCGCGGGTGGAGATATCGCATTTGGGTTCCGATCCGCGCATTCTGGTTGTCGCGCCTGACGATGACCTGGTCGGCCCGCTGTGTCAGGGCCTGGACGCCCTCGGCTGGCGTACCGTCACGGCCCGCTCGCTGGCCGGTGCCATCCAGACCCTGATCGACTGGCCACTGGAAGCGGTACTGCTGGACGCCCGTCTGCCCGACGCCGCGGACGGCGTCGACGCGCTGCGCCAGACGGTCTCGCCCCGGCGCCTTCCCATCCTCGCCATCGGCGTCGAGGCCGCCGGCTGGGCACCCGGCCTGGCTGACATCGTCATGTCCAATCCGCCGCACGCCGCCCAGGCCGCCCTGCGTCTGGAGAATCTGATCCGCTCGGCCATCGCCGAAGAGGAGGTCAGCCTGCGTGAGGCCACGTTCGCCGCGCGGGGCCAACCCCTGCCCTTGGCCGAAACCGATGCGTCACCGCTTCGGGTCCTCGCCGCAGGCAAGCCGGACCGCCATTTCCTCGCCCTGTCCAATGCCCTGACCGAGCGCGGCTGCGAGGTCGTGGCGGCGCCCACCCCCTACACGGCCTTCGACTATCTGCATGAAAAGCCGTTTGATGCGGCTGTGCTCTGGGGGGCCGAGGACCACACGCCGGCGCTGTCGATCGCGTCTGGCATGAAGCGCAATACCCGGCTCTATCACATCCCGGCGGTGCTCTATCTGCGCGGTGCCGGCGAGATCAATCTGGCGGAACTGTACAATCGGGGTTTCGCCGATGTCGCCGCCGCGGACACCCCTGAAGACGAAACAGCCGAACGGATCACCGCCCTCGCCCGCGCTCACCGCCGCCACGTCGCCATCCGCAAGGCGCTGGAAAGCGCGCGCGGCTCGGGCCTGACCGATCCGGCCACCGGCCTGTTCACCCCGCAACTGTTCGCCAGCCATCTGGGCCGCGTGGCCGAGGGTGCGCGCCTGCGACGCCGCCCCCTGTCGGTCGCCGTCCTGCGGGTCTCCGAAACCGAGGCCGTGATCGAGGCGCGCAAGGGCGGCTGGCTTGACCGGGCCCTGCCCCAGATCGGAGCCATGGTCTCGCGCCTGATCCGGACCGAGGACACCGCGGCCCGCCTCTCGGCGGACGTCTTCGCCCTGGCCCTGCCCGCCACGCACGGCCCTCCGGCCCGGATCGCCGCCGACCGGATCGCGGCGGTCATCGGCTGTACCGCGTTCGACGCCGGCACCGACCGCTCGCCGTTCGTGGTTGAGTTCGAGGTCGGCGTGGCCGAGATCGCACCCGGGGAATCCCCGGCCGCCGTGCTCGAACGCGCCTCAAACGACGTGCGGTCACCCGGCTGAGCCCCATTTGACAATCTGATTTGTCTAATGCAGGTTTGCGCCATGACGGCGCGTCCCTCAGCCCTGCTCGACAACCTGGACACCGCCCTCCTGGCGCTGGCCCCGATCCGCCGCCGCATCCTCGCCGCCCTCACCGAGCCGGCCTCCGCCGCCGGTCTGGCCGAGCAGCTCGGCCTGCCGCGTCAGAACATCGGGCATCATCTGCGCGCGCTGGAGGCCGCCGGCCTGATCTAGCTGGTCGAAGAGCGGCGCAGACGCGGTTTCACCGAACGGCTGTTCGTCGCCGCCCGGAGCTATGTCTTTGACCCCGCCATTCTGCAGGCTCCGCCCGACCCGGATGCGGTCGAGGCCCAGGATCGCCACGCCGCTGATCATCTGATCTCCACCGCCTCGACCATCGTCCGCGACGTCGCCCGGATGCGCCAGGACGCGGCCGCCGAGGGATCGCGCCTGCTGACGCTGACGGTCGAGGCCGACCTGACCTTCGCCGCGCCCGCCGATTTCGACGCCTTCACCGAAGAGGTCAGCGCCGCCGTCGCGGCCTTGGCCCGCAAATATTCGGCCCCCTCAGGCCGCCGCTACCGCCTCACCGCCGCCGCCCATCCGGCGACGCCAAAATCCGCCCCAGCCAGAAACTGAATGCCATGACCGAAGCCGCCAAACCGATGGAAGACCACGTCCTCGTCGAAGTCACCGTCCCCGCCCCCGCCGACGCGGTCTGGGCCGCCCTGCGCGATCCGAAGCAGATCGCGAACTGGTTCGGCTGGGACACCGACGGGCTCAAGGACGAGATCGACTTCATCTTCGTCACCCACGCCGAGGCCGACGAGGAACGTCGGACCGTCACCTTCGTCGGCGTCAACGACCGCTATGAGGTCGAGGCGCGCGGCGAGACCAGCCTTGTCCGCGTCGTCCGCTCTGCCCCCGTCGGCGAGTGGACCGATGTGTTCGACGGCATGATCGAGGGCTGGATTTCCTTCACGCAGCAGCTCGCGTTCGCCTTCGCCCGCCACCCCGGCCAGACCCGCCGCACGATCTTCTTCTCGGGCCCGCCCCGCGCGGATCAGCTGGGCCGGTCGCTGCTGGGTCTCGATGCCGCCCCGGCACCGGGCGAACCCTATGCCATGCCGCTCGGTCCGGACGACGCCTCCGGCCAGGTCTGGTTCACCGCGCGCCACCAGATCGGCGTCACGGCCGAGGCCTGGGGCGACGGTCTTCTGGTGGTTCTGGACAGTCCGCCCAAGGCAGAGAAGCGCCCGCGCGGTTCGACGATGCTGACCCTGACCACCTACGGACTGTCCGACGCGGCCTTCGCCGATCTGCAAGGCCGCTGGAAGACCTGGTGGGAGGCGCGGTTCGAGAACGCGGACCCGCACGAGGGCTAGGGTCAATCGACGTTCAGCAGAGCCGCTGATCGTCCGTCAAACACCGTCATTCCGGGGCCGCGCAGCGGAACCCGGAATCCAGGGGACTGGACCCGACTCTTGAGCATCGGGCGGCCGGCGGGGGGTCCAGACGCCTGGATTCCGGGTTCTTATCCCGGCTACGCCGGTCCCAGCCCCGGAATGACGTGTGAGGGAGAACGGGTACAGACTTCTGGGTGTCGATTGACCCTAGCCCGCCCCCGCCACCCGCGCCAGATCGGTGGTGATCCGCTCGGCGACCTTCAGCCGGTCCGCCGCCGTATCCCACTCGCCCTTGACCACGATCTTCTGGTCGGGCCGGATCTTCCAGAAGGCGTGGTTCTTCTGGATCAGCCCGACCAGGCCCATCGGATTGGGGAAGGCGTTGTTGCGCAGGGTCAGCACGGCCCCCTTCGGCCCGATGTCGATGCGCTCGATACAGGCGGTCTTGCAGTTGGCCTTGATGCCGACGATCCGCAGCAATTGCTTGGCCTCATCCGGCAGGGGCCCGAACCGGTCGATCAGTTCCGCGGCCAGGGCCTCGCGCGTCTCGGAGTTCTCGGCGTCCGACAGACGGCGATACAGGCTCAGACGAACGTTGAGGTCAGGTACGTATTCCTCTGGAATCAATACAGCCGCACCGACATTGATGGCGGGAGACCAGCCGCGGTCGACGACGCCCCCGCCCTCGCCTGACAGCCGCAGCTCGGACACGGCGTCCTCCAGCATCTGCTGGTACAGTTCGACCCCGACCTCGCGGATATGGCCCGACTGTTCGTCGCCCAGCAGATTGCCGCCGCCGCGCTGATCCAGGTCGTGGCTGGCCAGCTGGAAGCCGGCACCGAGGTTGTCCAGAGACTGCAGAACCTGAAGCCGCCGCTCGGACGACAGGCTCATCGGCTTGTCGGGCGGGGTGGTCAGATAGGCGAAGGCCCGCGCCTTGGCCCGACCGATCCGCCCACGGATCTGGTGCAGCTGCGCCAGGCCGAACATATCCGCCTTGTGCACGATCAGGGTGTTGGCCGTCGGCACGTCCAGCCCGCTCTCGACGATGGTCGTCGACAGCAGCAGGTCATAGCTGCCGTCGTAGAAGGCGCTCATCACGTCTTCCAGCTGGGTCGGGGACATCTGGCCGTGGCCGACGACGAATTTGATCTCGGGCACCTGCTCGCGCAGGAAGCGCTCGATCTCCGGCAGGTCGGACAGGCGCGGCACGACATAATAGGCCTGACCGCCGCGGTATTTCTCGCGCAGCAGGGCCTCGCGCACCAGCACCGGGTCCCACGGCGTCACATAGGTCCGCACCGCCAGCCGGTCGACCGGCGGCGTGGCGATGATCGACATCTCGCGAATGCCGGACAGGGCCATCTGCAGCGTGCGCGGGATGGGCGTGGCCGTCAGGGTCAGCAGATGGACGTCGGCCCGCAGGGACTTCAGCTTCTCCTTGTGCTTGACACCGAAATGTTGCTCTTCATCAACGATAACAAGGCCCAGGTCCTTGAACCCGACCTGTTCACTCAGCACCGCATGGGTGCCGACGACGATCTCGAACGAGCCGTCCTTGAGCCCCGCCCGCGTCTCGGCCGCATCCTTGGCCGTCACCATCCGCGACAGGTGCCGCACCTTGACCGGCCAGCCGGCGAACCGCTCGCTGAAGGTCTTGAAATGCTGTCGCGCCAGCAGGGTGGTCGGGCAGACGATGGCCACCTGCTGGCCGGTCATGGCCACCACGAAGGCGGCGCGCAGGGCCACCTCGGTCTTGCCGAAGCCGACGTCGCCGCAGATCAGGCGGTCCATCGGCGTGCCCTTGCCGAGGTCCTCCAGCACATCGCCGATGGCGTTCAGCTGATCGTCCGTTTCCTCGTACGGGAAACGGGCACAGAATTCGTCGAACAGGCCGTGCGGCGGAACGATGGGGTCCGATGTCCGCAGCGACCGCTTGGCCGCCAGAGCGATCAGCCCCTCGGCCATGTCGCGCAGGCGGGCCTTGGCCTTGGCCTTGCGCGCCTGCCAGCCCGCGCCGCCCAGACGATCGAGCTGCGCCCCGTCGGCGTTCGAGCCATAGCGGGTCAGCAGGTCGATGTTCTCGACCGGCAGATACAGCTTGCTGTCGCCGGCGTAGATCAGCTCCAGACAGTCGTGCGGGGCCTGCTGGATCTCCAGCGTCTTCAGCCCCTCGTAACGACCGATGCCGTGGTCCAGGTGCACCACGAGATCGCCGGTCGTCAGGGCCGAGGCCTCGGCCAGGAAGTTCGAGGCCCGCCGCTTCTTCTTGGGCCGCGCCAGCCGGTCGCCCAGCATGTCGGTTTCTGAAATGACCGCGATATCGGCCGTCTCGAACCCGTGCTCGACCGGCAGGACGCCGCGCAGATACAGGTCCTTCGGTGCCGTCTGGACGTCGGCCCAGTCGCGCACGGCGACGACATGATCCAGTCCGTGGTCGGCCAGCATGGCCGCAAGCCGCTCTGACGACCCTTCGGTCCAGGACGCAAACAGCACCCGCTTGCCGGCCGCCTTCACCGCCTCTGCATGGCGCGCCACGGCCTCGAACAGGTTGACGCTGTCCTGCGCCCGCTCGGCCGCGAAACTGCGCCCCAGCCGGCCGCCGGCATCCTCGCCGGCCCCGTGGAACGGCGACATCCGCCGCACCCACCGGCCTGCCAGGGCGCTGTTCCACTCGGCCTGGACAAGATAGAGCCGCTCCGGCGGAAGGGCGCGATACGCCGAGCTGCCGCCGTTGCGCGCCTTCTGGGTCATCGCCGCGTCGCGCCGCGCCTCATAGGCGTCGCGCGTCAGGGTCCAGCGCTCGGCCCGCGCCGCCTCGACCTGGTTGTCCAGGAACACCCGGGCGTCGTCCGGCAGATAGTCGAACAGCGTCTCCAGCCGGTCGTAGAACAGCGGCAACCAGTGCTCCATGCCCTGCCGCCGCGCGCCCTCGCTGATGGTCGCATAGAGCGGATCGTCGCCCGCCGCCCCGAACAGGCTCAGATAGCCGGTGCGGAACCGGGAAATACTCTCGGGGTCCAGCAGGACCTCCGACACCGGGGCCAGCGACACCTCGCGTCGCTGGCCGGTCGAGCGCTGGGTCGCCGGATCAAAGGTACGGATCGATTCCAGCTCCGAACCGAACATGTCCAGCCGTACCGGCTCCTCGAAGCCCGGTGGATAGACGTCGATGACGCCGCCCCGCACCGCGAACTCGCCCCGTTCCGACACCGTCGAGGCGCGAATATAGCCGTTGGCCGCGAAATACCGCTCCAGGGCCACCGTATCGAGGTCCAGCCCCACCGTGGTCTCGAACCCGGCTCCATGGGTCACCTGACGGGGCGGCGTCCGCTGGATGACCGCACCGACCGTGGTCACCACCAGGGTCGGCCGCCTGTCGGCGGGCGGACGTTGCGCCAAGATCGTCAGCGCCGCCATCCGCTCGGCCGACACCGAAGACGACGGACTCAGCCGGTCGTAGGGCAGGCAGTCCCAGGCAGGAAACTCAATGACCTCAATGTCTTTGGCAAAGAAGCCGAATGCCTGAACGAACTCGCCCATGCGGGCGTAGTCGCGCGCAACGAAGACCCCGACGCCGCCCTCGGCTTTCAGCCGCCCGGCGACCGTCAGGGCATCCAGCCCCTCGGGCGCGCCGCCCAGCTCCTGATCGCCGCGTCTGGGTTGAGCCCCGTCCATCAGCCCGCGCCCTCGGCCACGGCGGCCGCGACATGGTCACGCATGAAGTCGCGGATCTTGGCCATCACCGGCGTCTCATGCTCGTCCGGGGTCGGCGTGGTCCCGGTAATCCAGCCGTAGAGCGCATAGTCATCCGCATCCAGAAGCGACTCGAACGCCCCCAGTTCCGCTTCATTCAGCGACGGGCCGATGCTGTCCACGAACGGGCCCAGCACCAGGTCAGCTTCACGGAAGCCTCGGCGCCACGCACGGAAGCGCGCGCGGGCAAGACAGGTCTGCTCACGGTCATCGGTCATTGAACGGGGGGATATAGCGAGCCCGGAGCCCCGCCGCCACCGTGCTTACGCGGGCCAGACCGTCTTTCCGCGATCGGTCAGCGCCGTCCGCTCGGCCAGTCCCAGAACGCCGCCATTGATCAGCCGGGTAACCCGCTTGACATCGTCTGCATCGGCTGCGGCATTCAGCCCCCGCGTCCGCCAGTAGTCGATCGCGCAATGCACCGATCCGGCCGGCGTCACCACCTGATCGGGGTCGGCCTCCCAGGCCGCACCGGTGCGGGCATAGTTGGCCCGGCCGGTCAGTTGAATCAGCCCTCGCCCCCTGTAGCGCCACCCGTCACCGGGCTGGGTATTGCCGAGATTGGTCGCGCCCCACGCTCCGCCGTAGACGGCGTTGGCGATGGCCTGCTGGTCCGCCGCCCGCCCCGGTGCCCGACCGAGCGCCTCGCACTGGGCCCTTGAGATGCGCGACGCCGAAAACGTCTGCTTGAGGCCTGCGACCGAGTAGTTCAGGCTCTCCGCGACCGGCCGGAATCCACTTTCATGACTGACCTGAGCGAAAAAATGGATGAGCCGAAGACGGGTGTTCAGCCCACCCTCATCGGCATATTGGGCGATCAACAGACCCGAACCCGCCGGTGCCCGTCCATCCGAAATGTAGGCTGCGAGGGCCTGAAACGTCCGCGGGCCGAACTGGCCGTCCACCGGCCCGGGATCATATCCCTTGGTGCCTAGATTGTTCTGCAGATCCTGGACTGACATGGGCTTGCCTTCCCCCCAGCTTGCCATCGACGCCCCCAGATTGCCGCGTATGGCTCAGAAACACAACCTCCGGGTGTTCTTGAGCCAGGATGAGCTCTAGCCATGCGGCCCGAAATTCTCTTTCCCCTGTTTGCCGAGGTCTCCACCCTGAAGGGCGTGGGGCCCAAGGTCCTGCCCCATGTGCAGAAGCTGGCCGGGCCGCTGGTGCGCGACGTGCTCTTCCTGTCGCCGTCGGGGCTGATCGTGCGCCGTCCCATGACCGCCGTGGACGCGGTCGAGGGTCAGGTCGGCCTCTTCGAGATCATGATCGACCGCCTGATCGTACCGTCCAGACCCGGGGCCCCGATCAAGGTGCGGGCGACCGACGCTACCGGCTTTGTCCACCTGATCTGGTTCGGCGGCTCGGCCCAGCACATCGACCGCCTGCTGCCACGCGGCCAGACCCGGCTGGTCTCGGGCAAGGTCGAACGATTCAACAACGAGGTGCAGATCGTCCATCCCGACATCTTCACCCCCGAACAGGCCGGCGACATTCCCGCGGTCGAGCCGGTCTATCCGGCGACCCAGGGCCTGACCTCCCGCACCATCCGCAAACTGGTCCAGGCCGCCCTGGCGCTCGCCCCCGACGCACCCGAATGGCAGGATCCCGCCTGGCTGGCGAAAACGCGCTGGCCCGGATGGCATGCCGCCTTGCTGCGTCTTCACGCCCCCGGGGCCGAGACCGATCTGGAGCCCGACGCGCCGGCACGGCAGCGGCTGGCCTATGACGAACTGTTCGCGCACCAGCTGGCCCTCGCGCGCCGCCGTCGCGCTCGACAGATCACCCCCGCGCCGGTGATCCATCCCGGCGACGCCTCGGCACGGATGCTGGAGTCCCTGCCCTTCCAGCTCACGGGCGCGCAAACCCGGGCCATCGCCGAGATCCGCCGCGATCTCGCCTCGGGCGAACAGATGGGCCGGCTGCTGCAGGGGGACGTCGGCTCGGGCAAGACCGCCGTCGCCGCCCTCGCGCTCGCCGACGCCGCCGCCTCGGGCTTCCAGTCCGCCCTGATGGCCCCGACCGAGATCCTCGCCCGCCAGCATTTCCAGCGCATAGGCCCGATGATGGAAGCGGCCGGCGTCCGCGCCGTCCTGCTGACCGGCCGCGACACCCCCGCCGAGCGTCGGTCGCGCCTCGCCGCCCTCGCCTCGGGCGAGGCCCAGGTCGCCATAGGGACCCATGCCCTGTTCCAGGACGCGGTCCGCTTCGATCGCCTAACCCTCGCCGTCATCGACGAACAGCATCGCTTCGGCGTCAATGAGCGCCAGCGGCTTCAGGCCAAGGGCGATCCGCGCACCGGCGGCGTCCATCTGCTGACCATGTCGGCCACCCCGATCCCGCGCACCCTCGAACTGACCCAGTACGGCGAACTGGAAGTGTCGCGCCTGATGGAGAAGCCCCCGGGCCGCACGCCTGTGACCACGGCCGTCCTGCCGCTGGCGCGCATCGGCGAGGTGGCGCAGCGGTTGAAGGCGGCGATCGACAGCGGAGCCCAGGCCTACTGGATCTGCCCCCTGGTGGCCGAGAGCGAGGCCCTCGACCTCGCCGCCGCCGAGGCCCGTGCCGCCGATCTGCGCCGCATCCTCAAGATCGACGTCGGCCTCGCCCACGGCCAAATGCCGGGTGCCGAGCGCGAGGCGATCATGGCCGACTTCGCCGACGGACGCATCCCGCTGCTGGTCGCCACCACCGTGGTCGAGGTCGGCGTCGACGTGCCCAATGCCACCATCATGGTCATCGAACACGCCGATCGCTTCGGCCTGGCCCAGCTGCACCAGCTGCGGGGCCGGGTGGGCCGTGGGGCCAAGGCCAGTGCCTGCATCCTGCTTTACGGCGGCGGCGACGACGGCCTCGGCGAGACGGCAAGGACCCGGCTGGAAACCCTGCGCCGCACGGAAGACGGGTTCGAGATTGCCGAGGAGGACTTCCGTCTGCGCGGGGGGGGCGACCCGCTGGGCCTGAAACAGAGCGGCTTCCCCGCCTACCGCTTCGCCGACCCCATCCGCCACCGGGCGCTGATGCTCACCGCCGCCGACGACGCCCGCCTTGTGCTGGGCCGCGACCCCGACCTGACCTCCCCGCGCGGCGAGGCGGTCAAGGTGCTGGAGGCCCTGTTCGACTGGCGCAACGACAGGCCGGGGATCGACTAGGCTCAATCGACATTCAGACGTCGGTACCCGTTCTCCCTCCCCCGTCATTCCGGGGCTGGGACCGGCGCAGCCGGGACAAGAACCCGGAATCCAGGCGTCTGGACGCCGCCGTCCGCCTCACGTTCCAGACTGGAGTCCGGTCCCCTGGATTCCGGGTTCCGCTTCGCGGCCCCGGAAAGACGGTGTTTGGTGGACGATCAGCGTGTCCGCTGAATGTCGATTGAACCTGGTCCATGCTTGCTGCAGGTCGGTTCGACCAACGTATTGCGGGGGCCGGCACGACCCCTGCACCTCTCCCGCACCGGGATGGACACGGCGGCCCCATGTTCAACGCCCGGAAAAAGCTACACTTTGCCACTGCGTTCACTAGCCGCGACTCCATTGCATGACATCTGAAACCGCCCAGTTGCGTTGTCCTTCAACCAAGGAAACGTCAAAATGGCTTCTGAAACACACGACATCGTCGATACCGCCGTCGCCGCCGGATCGTTCACCACCCTGGTGGCGGCTGTCGCCGCCGCCGGCCTGGTCGAGACCCTGAAGGGCGCAGGCCCGTTCACGGTCTTCGCCCCCACCGACGCAGCCTTCGCCGCCCTGCCCGCAGGGACGGTCGATGATCTGGTCAAGCCGGAGAACAAGGACAAGCTGACCGCCATCCTGACGCTCCACGTCCTGTCCGGTGCGGTTCATGCCGCCGATATCGCGGGCAAGACCCTCTCGCCGGCCTCGGTCAACGGCGAAACGCTGGACGTCGACGGCACCGACGGCGTCACCGTCAATGGCGCGAACGTTGTCACCGCGGACATCGCCTGCACCAATGGCGTCATCCACGTCATCGATACCGTGCTTCTGCCCAAGGGCTAAGGGCCCAACCCGGCCCTGACCGGCGGGCTGATCCGCCTGCCGGTCTGAAACATGACAGCCCCGCCCGTCCGGGCGGGGCTGACTTGTTTTCTGGTCCACCGTAACGGTCTGGTGCCTGATCAGGGCCGGACGGCCGAACGCGCTTCCCACGCCGTCAGTCGAGCCTGAACATCTGCTTCAATATCACCGTAGAAGAGATTGTAAGGACGCGACTTCCTTCGATCTGCCCAGTTCCCCGTTTCACGGAACGACTCGGTGCTTGGCTCGGTGTGACGCAGCAGGCCATACCGGCACTGGGTCGCGATCTCACGCGCCATCAGCGCGGGCCGCGCGCCCCATTCCAGGCCCGTGGCGTTGGTGGCCCCCTTGTGAAACCGGGCCTCAACCGGGGCGGTGTCGGTCGAGCCGGTCACCGGGTTGACGCACAGCGCCGTCCGACCGCCCAGATCGACCAGCCGCCCCCGCGCGTCCCACACCAGAGCCCGCCGCAGCCGCCGCTGCGCCGCGCCGTCATTGCCGTCTCCGACCGGCGACCATCCCACGACACACCCGACCTGATCCCGTCGGGCACAGGCCGGAACGTCCGGGGACAGGCCTTCAGCGGCCGCCACCACATCGATCAGATAGGCCGCGACCAGCCGCTGGCGCAGCGTCGGATCGACCGCCACGCGCTCACGCACCAGCCGCTCGACGATATCACCGCCCTGCTCCAACCCCGCCAGCACGATCGGCCCGGACGGATGGCTCGCGATCCAGACGTCGAAGGCGGCACGCGCGTCTCCATAGGCGAAGGCCCGCGCCTCGCGCGCATCCTCGCGCAGCGTCAGCCGGGTGTAGAGGCTTCCCTGCCGGTATCGCGGGGCGCTGATCGCCCCGGCGCGCGCGAACGGCCCGGCGTAGTTGGGCAGGACGACCCGGCTCAGATAGGCGTCCGCGTCGCGATCCCCGATCGGCCCGTTCCATTCCGATCCGCCGTCATAGGTCGTCGAATGCACAAAGAAGACCGCGGCCGGCCCCGCGCCCGGCGTCCGCGTGTCCCGCAACGCCCACGCACCCGGCGTGGCATAGTCGGGGGCGGGCGGAGGGGTATAGGTCTGGAACGGTACCTTCGGGTCCAGTGCAGCCCTCAGAATATCCCCCCGCCAGACCGCGGCCGCGGCGGCCAGAAGCAGGATGATCGCGAGCCCGATCCAGCCGAGCCACTGTCGCAGGGTCAGCCGGGACCGCATCATCGATAGGGGTCCGCCGTCGCCAGGAAGTCCTGCACATAGCGTCGCACGCCCTCTTCGAGCGGCGTCGACTGCCCGCTGAAGCCCGCTTCGCGGACACGCTCCATCCGGGCCTCGGTGAAATACTGGTATTTGTCGCGAATGCTCTCAGGGGTGTCGACGTAGTCGATCCGGGGCGTCTTGCCCGCCGCGGCGAAGGTGGCGTTGGCCAGGTCCAGGAACGACCGCGCCTGTCCGGATCCGGCGTTGAACACGCCCGAAACCTCGGGTGTGTCCAACAACCACTCGACCATATCGACCACGTCATCGACGAAGACGAAGTCGCGCATCTGGCCGCCGTCGGCGTAGTTCGGATTGTGCGAGCGGAACAGGGTCACGGGCTGATCGGCCTGAACCTTCGGCCAGATCTGGGCCACCACCGACTTCATCCCGCCCTTGTGACCCTCGTTCGGCCCGTAGACGTTGAAGAATTTCAGCCCCGCCCACTGGGTCGGCGCGGTGCCTGACCCGGCCTGGCGCACGGCATACTGATCGAACAGATATTTCGAATAGCCATAGGCGTTCAGCGGCCTCAGGGCCGACAGGGATCGAAGATCGTCATGGTCCTCGAACCCCATCCCGCCGTCACCGTAGGTCGCCGCCGACGAGGCGAAGATCAGCCGCGCGTCGCGGCGGGCACACCAGGCCCACAGGTCCCGCGACAAGCTGAAATTGGTGTGCAGGATCAGGTCCGCGTCCGGCTCGGTCGTCGACGAAATGGCCCCCATATGCACCACTGCCTCAATCCGTTCGGCGTTGCGTTCCAGCTGTTCGAACATCTCTTCCGGCGACCAGAAGTCCGCGATCGCGTGTTTGGCCAGGTTCTTCCACTTGCCCAGATCGGCCGTCTCCAGCCGGTCGCAGACGACGATGTCGCGCCGCCCCTCGGCGCACAGGCGTGCGACGATGTTCGAGCCGATGAAACCGGCCCCGCCGGTCACCACGATCATGCGTCGGATCATCGTTCACCCTTCATCTTCTCGACCGACTTCGTCGTCGAATAGCCGTCCTCGAACGTCGCCAGCCGGACCTCGCCGCCCCAGCTCTCGACCCGATCACCACCGACCACACCCTCGCGCGTGTAGTCCGCGCCCTTGATCAGCACGTCGGGCCTCAGCCGCTCGATCAGGGCCAGAGGCGTTGGATCGTCAAAGGCTGTGACCCGGTCCACGGACTGCAGCCCGCCGATGACCACGGCCCGGCTGTCCAGGTCGTTGATCGGCCGGCCCTCGCCCTTCAGCCGCCGCACCGACGCGTCGGTGTTCAACGCCACCACCAGCCGGTCGCACCAGCTGCGCGCCTGGGCCAGATAGGCCACGTGGCCCCGGTGCAGGATGTCGAAACAGCCGTTGGTGAAACCGACCTTGAGCCCCTGCCGCTTCCAGCCCTCGACCACCTGCGCCAGCTCTTCCAGCGGCATCACCTTGGCGTGGACTCCCGCCGCATGCTGGCTCATCTCGGCGTCGATCAGCTCGGCCGGGGTGACGACCGCCGTCCCCGCCTTGCCGACCACGACACCCGAGGCCAGAATCGCGAACTCCACCGCCGTCTCCAGAGACGCGCCCGCACCGAGCGCCAGCCCGAGGGCCGCCAGACCGGTATCGCCGGCACCCGAGACGTCGAACACCTCGCGCGCCCGCCCGGGGAAATGTTTCGCCGCCTCGCCGCGCCGCATCAGGCTCATGCCCTTGCCCGCGCGCGTGACCACCACCGCCTTGACCATTGTGCCGTGCAGCAGGGCCTTCAGCGCCGCCTCCACCTCGGCGTCGCTCTCGACCGGCAGGCCCGTGGCGGCCGCCAGTTCGCTGGCGTTCGGCTTGATCAGATCGACCGCCCCATAGCGGGCGAAGTCGCGCCCCTTGGGATCGACCACCACCGGCGCGCCGCTTTTCTGCGCCGCCGAAAGGGCCTGGGCGATCACCAGATCACTGACCACGCCCTTGGAATAATCGGACAAGAGATAGACGGAAGCACCCGTAAACGCTTCGCTTTCATCGCCCATCAGGGCCGCAGCCTCCTCGTCCAGCCGCAGCAGTTGCTGACCGGCGGCGACGAAGCGCGTCTTGACGATGGTGGCCACGCCGGCCCGGCGCTCGACGGCGTCCTCGATGCCCGGCTCGGCCGCGATCAGCGCCGCCAGCTCGTCGCCGGCCGCATCCTGCCCCGCCACCGCGCCCAGTCGCGCGACGCCGCCCAGGGCCGCCACGTTGCGGGCCACATTGCCCACCCCGCCCGGCATGGCGATGGTCCGGCGCATCTGCAGCACCGGGATCGGCGCTTCCGGCGAAATCCGGCTGACCTCGCCATAGACATAGCGGTCCAGCATCAGGTCGCCGACGCAGGCGACCTTCAGCCCCCGCACCCGCTCCAGCAGGGCCTGCAATTGTCCGAGATCGAGTGTCCGTTCAGCCATCCCCTTGGCCTATCGGATTCAGGCCGCTTTCGCCATCCGCGCCTTGGTCAGGTCGTCATAGGCGATCAGGTCGGCGCACAGGGCCTCGAACTGGTCCAGCGGCACCATGTTCGGCCCGTCCGACGGCGCATTGTCGGGGTCCTGATGCGTCTCCATGAAGACCGCGTCGACGCCCACGGCCACGGCGGCCCGCGCCAGAACCGGCACGAACTCGCGCTGCCCGCCCGAGGACGTGCCCTGTCCGCCCGGCTGCTGCACGCTGTGCGTCGCGTCAAACACCACCGGGCAGCCGATCTCGCGCAGGATCGGCAGCGCCCGCATGTCGCTGACCAGGGTGTTGTAGCCAAAGCTGGCCCCCCGCTCGCAGGCCATGACATTGGGATTGCCCGCCCCGACCACCTTGGCGATGACGTTCTTCATGTCCCAGGGGGCGAGGAACTGGCCCTTCTTGATGTTGATCACCTTGCCCGTCGCGGCAGCAGCCAGCAGCAGGTCGGTCTGGCGGCTCAGGAAGGCCGGGATCTGCAGCACATCGACGACCTCGGCCGCGATACGGCAGTGCTCCTCGGTATGCACGTCGGTCAGCACCGGCAGGCCCGTGACCTCGCGGATTTCCGCGAAGATCGGCAGCGAGCCCTCCAGGCCGAAACCGCGCGCGGCGGTCGCCGACGTCCGGTTCGCCTTGTCGAAACTGGTCTTGTAGATGACGCCGACGTTAAGCCGCTCGCCGATCTCCTTCAGCGCATGGGCCATCTCCAGCGCGTGCTGACGGCTTTCCAGCTGGCACGGGCCGGCGATGAAGACGATGCGCTGACCGCCGCCGATGCTGACGGGGCGCTTCAGGCCGTCCTTGATGTCGATGATGGCATTCGGCTTGGACAAGGCGGATTTCCTGGATTTGTGGCTTGGCGACGCGGGGTTGATGCCGCACATGCGGCGCTCAGGTGGCGTCGGACGACGAGGTCTGCAAGCTATCACGGAGCCCGACCGAATGACCACCGAGGCTGAACGTCCCGTCATCGTCTGGTTCCGCCAGGACCTGCGCCTGGCCGACAACCCCGCCCTGACCCATGCCGCGGAGACCGGGCGGGCGATCATCCCCGTCTACATCCTCGACCAGGGGCCGGGCGTCCGCCCGATGGGGGCGGCTTCGCTCTGGTGGCTGGACAAGTCGCTGCGCGCCCTCGACGCCACCCTGCGGGCGCGCGGCTCGCGCCTGATCCTGCGCCGCGGGGACAGCGAGGCCGAGCTGCGCCGGGTGATCGAGGAAACCGGGGCCGGCGCCGTCTTCATGAACCGGCTGTTCGAGCCGGACGCCTTCGCCCGCGACGCCGACATCGCCCATGCCCTTCAGGCCGAAGGCGTCGCCTGCAAGGGCTTCAACGGCACCCTGCTGCATCGCCCGGGCGGTGTGCTGAACGGCTCCGGCCTGCCCTACAAGGTCTTCACGCCCTTCCTGAAGGCGCTGCTCGCCGTCGCCTCGCCGTCACCGCAGACGGCCGGGCCGGCGGCTATTGATACGCCGCAGGCGGTCGCCTCGGATGACATCGATGCCTGGGGCCTGCACCCCTCCCGTCCCGACTGGTCCGGCGGTTTCGACTGGCAGCCGGGCGAGATCGGGGCCGCGGCGGCCCTCGCGGCCTTCGTCGGGACCGGTCTGAAATCCTATTCCACCGGTCGCGATCGCCCGGCCGAGCCCGCGACCAGCCGCCTGTCACCGCATCTGCATTTCGGCGAGATCAGCCCGTGGCGCGCGGTCGAGGCCGCCAGACAGGCCGCCGCGGACGGTCGGGTTCCCGCCGCCGAGGCGGACAAATTCGTCGCCGAAATCGGCTGGCGCGAATTCTCGGCCCATCTGTTGCACGCCTTCCCGCAGATGACAGACCGGGCCTTCCGGCCGGAGTATGACGCCATGCCCTGGCGCGACGACCCCGCCGGCCTTTCGGCCTGGAAGCAGGGACGGACCGGCTATCCCGTCGTGGACGCGGGCATGCGGGAACTGTGGGCGACCGGGTTCATGCACAATCGCGTGCGGATGATCGTCGCCTCGTTCCTGATCAAACACCTCCTGATCGACTGGCGGGAAGGCGAGGCCTGGTTCCGGGACACCCTGGTGGACGCCGACCTGGCGTCCAATGTGCAGAATTGGCAGTGGGTCGCTGGATCCGGAGCCGACGCTTCACCGTACTTCCGAATCTTCAATCCGGTCACACAGGGTGAGAAATTCGATGCCGATGGTCGCTACGTCCGGCGCTGGGTCCCGGAACTCGGGCGTTTGCCCGACAAATGGCTGCACGCGCCATGGACCGCGCCGACCGAGGTCCTGCGCCGGGCCGGCGTCGCCCTGGGCCGCGACTACCCGCAACCCCTCGTCGATCACGCCGTCGCGCGACAACGGGCGCTGGACGCTCTCAAGACCGTCAGCGGGGCCCGCCAGACCGGTGAGGATTGACGGCATGGACCGATCGCCCGCAGGGTTCGGAGCATGAGTTCCGTGACCGCCGAAGCCCATGCCGTTCCCGCGCGCACACCGCCGGTGTTCGCCCTGCTGCTGCGACTCCTGTCCGACAACTGGACCTGGGGTCGGCTGACCCTGACCCTTCCCAATGGCGCGGTGCACCAGCTCGAGGGCGAGACCCCCGGGCCGAACGCCGTGATGAACATCATCGACTACCGCTTCGCCCGCCGCGTGCTGGCCAACGGGGATATCGGCTATGCCGAGGGCTATATCGCCGGCGAGTGGGACAGCCCCCACCTGGCCGTCCTGCTGGAGACGCTGGCCAACAACTACGACCACATCCGGCGTCTGTTCGACGGCAATGCGGTCATGCTCGCCTTCAACTGGCTGTCGCACAAGTTCAAGCGCAACAGCCGAAGCGGCTCGAAGAAGAACATCCACGCCCACTATGACCTGGGCAACGCCTTCTACCGGGCCTGGCTGGACGGGACGATGACCTATTCCTCGGCCCGGTTTGAACGACCGGACGAGGCGCTCGAGGCCGCCCAGACCCGCAAATACGCCGCCCTCGCCCGCCTGATCGGCCTCGAGCGCGGCCACACGGTGCTGGAGATCGGCTGCGGCTGGGGCGGGTTCGCCGAATACGCCGCGCGCGAGGTCGGAGCCCACGTCACCGGCATCACCATCTCGCAGGAACAGCACGACCTGGCCCGGCAACGCCTGTTCAACGCCGGCCTGTCGGACCGCACCTCGATCCAGATGGTCGACTACCGGGACGTCGGGGGCAGTTTTGACAGGGTCGTGTCGATCGAGATGTTCGAGGCCGTCGGCAAGGAATACTGGGCGGCCTATTTCGACAAGATCCACGCCGTCCTGAAACCCGGCGGGCGGGCAGGCCTGCAGATCATCACCATCCAGGACGCCCTGTTCGAAGAGTACAACGCCCGGACCGACTTCATTCAGAAATACATCTTCCCGGGCGGCATGCTGCCCTCCGAAGGCCGGCTTCAGCCCGTGGTCGAACAGGCCGGCCTGAGTTGGGATGTGGTCGAACGTTTCGGCCAGGACTATGCCGACACCCTGCATCGCTGGGACGACCGCTTCCAGGCGTCGTGGCCGGACATCCGCAAGATGGGCGGGTTCGACGAACGCTTCCGGCGCCTGTGGCGGTTCTACCTGTCCTATTGCGAAGCCGGGTTCCGCTCGTCCCGGACCGATGTGATCCAGCTGGCCCTTACCCGCACCTGACCGCGCCCAGGGTCTCGCGGCAGGCCTCTGCGTCCTCGACCAGTGCCTGCCGTCGGGCGGCATCCCAGCCGTCCAGCGTGCGATAGGGCATGGCAAGGCGCGGATTGCCGGCGAGGCGGTTCCGGTTGCGCTCGAGGAAGCCCCAGTACAGCCGGTTGAACGGACAGGCCCCCTCGCCGTCCCGGGCCTTCACGTCGTACCGACAGCCCGCGCAATAGTTGCTCATCCGGTTGATGTAGGATCCGGACGCCGCATAGGGTTTGGTCCCCATGATGCCGCCGTCCGCGAACGTCGCCATGCCCCGGGTGTTGGGCATCTCGACCCACTCATAGGCGTCGGCATAGACCACCATGTACCAGTCATCGACGGCGTCCGGATGCACGCCCAGCAACATGGCCAGATTGCCGGTCACCATCAGGCGCTGGATGTGATGCGCATAGGCATGGTCGCGGGTCGATCCGACCGCATCGGCGACGCAGGCCATGTCCGTCTCGCCGGACCAGTAGAAGTCGGGCAGGCGACGGTCCGCGTCCAGCGCATTCCGCGCCCCGTATTCCGGCATCTTCAGCCAGTAGATTCCGCGCACGAACTCGCGCCACCCCAGGATCTGGCGAATGAAACCCTCGACGGCGTTCAACGGAGCGCGTCCGGCACGATACTCGGCCTCGGCCCGGCGGCAGACGTCCAGCGGGTCGAGCAGGCCGAGGTTCAGCGAGGTCGAGACCAGCCCGTGCCACATCCACGGCTGTCCCGCCGCCATGGCGTCCTGCCACGTCCCGAAAGAGGGCAAGGCCTCGGTCAGAAAGGGCACCAGCGCCGCCTCGGCCTCTTCAGCGGTCGTCGCCCAGCCGAAGGCGTCCAGGGTACCGAAATGGTCGCCGAACAGGCGTTCGACATCCGCCATCACCGCGCGCGTGATGGTATCCGGCTCCGTCCTGTGGCGAACCGGTGGACTCTCGCCCTTTGCCAAGCCGGACCGGTTGTCCTTGTCGTAATTCCACTGCCCGCCGGCGGGGGTCTTGCCGTCCATCAGCAAGCCGGTCTCGCGTCGCATCTCGCGATAGAAGAACTCCATCGTCAGCTGTTTCTTGTCGGCCGCCCACCGCTGGAAACGCGCCTGCGAGCAGATGAAGCGATCGTCCTCGCGTAGCTCGACCGGCACTCCGGCAGTCGCCGCGAATGCCCCCAGCTCTGCCGCCAGACGCCATTCACCGCAGTCCGTCAGCACCACCTGCCGGAACGGCTGACCGGCAAGGGTGCGATGGAGTTCCCCGGCGATCGATCCACTGCTGTCCGGGTCATCAATCCGCACATAGCGAACCCTGACCCCGCGCCGCTCCAGGCGGGCTGCGAATTTTCGCATGGCGGCGAAGACCAGGGTCAGTTTCTGCTTGTGATGTTTGACGTAGGTCGCCTCGTCCCGGACCTCGGCCATCAGGACCAGGTCCCCGGCCGGATTCAGATCGCGCAACGCTGACAACCCGTCGGACAGCTGATCGCCCAGCACCAGTCGCAAGGTTCCGCCGACTTGCATGCTAGGTTGCGTCATGACCCGTCTCTCTCCACTGATTTCGACCTCCGACCTTGCCGCCCGCCTCGGCGACCCGTCCTTCAAGGTCCTCGACGCCAGCTGGCATCTGGACGGACGCGACCCCGGCATCGATTTTCTGGAGGGTCATATCCCGGGTGCCGCTGTCTTCGACCTGGAAGCCGTATCGGATCAAGAGAGCGACTTGCCGCACATGCTCCCGGCCCCCGCCCGGTTCGCGGCGTGGATGGGCGGTCTGGGGATCGCGGCTGACGACAGCATCGTGGTCTATGACACCGTCGGGATCCGCTCTTCCACCCGGGCCTGGTGGATGTTCCGGGTCATGGGTGCGCAGCGGGTTCGTGTGCTGGACGGCGGTCTGCCGAAATGGCGCGCGGAGGGCCGTCCGCTCGCGGCCGGTCCGGCCCTGCCCCGATCTCCGGTGATCTTCACAGCCGATCTCGACCGCGCACAGATCGCCGACCTTGGGTGCGTCCGCGAAGCCCTGTCCGGCCAGGCCCAGGTGCTGGACGCCCGCCCCGCCGACCGGTTCGCGGGGCAGGCCCCGGAGCCCCGCGCGGGGCTGCGGTCCGGCCACATGCCCGGGGCCCTCAACCTGCCCTTCCCCGGTGCCCTGAATCCCGACGGCACGATGAAGCAGGGCGAGGCCCTGGCGCAGGTGTTTCGCGCGGCCGGGGTCGATCTGGATCGCCCGGTCGTCACGACCTGCGGCTCCGGCGTCACCGCGGCCATCCTGTCACTGGGCCTCGCCGTGCTGGGCAAACCCTCGCGCCTCTATGACGGCAGCTGGGCCGAGTGGGGCGGGCGGGCCGACACCGAGGTGACGGCCCCCTAGGTCGTTCAGGCCGGCGGTGCCACCGGCTCCGGTCCGGCCGCACCGGCCGGGATATCAACCTCGCCGCGCGACACCACGGTCGCCGCCACCAGATCGCCGGTGACGTTCAGCGTGGTCCGGCACATGTCGAGGAAGCGATCGACGCCGAGGATCAGGCCGATGCCCTCGGCCGGCACGCCGACCATGGTCAGGATCAGGGCGATGACCGGCAACGAGCCGGCCGGAACGCCCGCCGTCCCGATGCCACCCAGAATACAGACCAGCATCACCACCAGCTGCTGCTGCAGATTCAGGTCGACGTTGAAGAACTGGGCCAGGAACAGCACGGTCACGCCCTCGAACAGGGCCGTGCCGTTCTGGTTGGCCGTCGCCCCCACCGTCAGGACGAAGCGTGAAATGCGGCGCGGCAGCTTCAGCTTCTCTTCCGCCGCCTTGATCGCGACCGGCAGGGTGGCGTTGGACGAGGCGGTCGAGAAGGCCACCACGAAGGGCTCCCGCACACCGTTGGCGAATTTGAGCGGGTTCATCCCGCCAAAGATCCAGACCAGCAGCGGGTAGACGATGAACATGTGGATCGCCATCGCCCCGACGGCGACGCCGACATAGGCCCCCAGCCGCTGCAGCAGTTCCCAGCCGAACACCGCCGACAGGTTGAACATCAGCGCGGCGATCGCGAACGGGGCCAGTTTGATGACCAGGTTGATCAGCTTCATCATCACTTCAAGCAGGCCCTGAAGCGCTGTCTGGAGGGCGTCCGTGGCCGGGCTCTTGGCCATGACCATGCCGATGCCGAAGATCAGGGCGAAGATCATCACCGGCAGGATCTGGTTCTCGGCCGCCGCGGCGAAGACGTTGGACGGGATCATTTCGAGGAAGAACTGCCCGGCCTCGATGCTCTTCGGCGCATTGCCGACGATCGCCGACGCGCCCTCGGCACCCTGGGCTAGCAGCTGCTGGGCCAGAACCGGATCGACCCCGTCACCGGGGCGGAAATAGTTGACCAGGCCCAGCCCGATGCCGACCGCGATCGCCGACACCAGGACGGTGAACAGCAGCGTCTTGAATCCAACGCGGCCCAGGGACTTCAGGTCGCCCATCTCGGCCACGCCGACCGCCAGCGCCGCGAACAGCAAGGGCAGGACCAGCATGAACAGCAGGCGGAGGAAGATCTGGCCCACCGCCTGGATGAGGTCCATGACCCACGGCAAGACCACCAGATCGTTCTGGTTGACGAACAGCCCGCCGCCCAGCCCGACGGCAAAACCCAGCAGCATCCAGAGATAGAGCGGCACGCCGCCCTTTTTCGTCGTTTCCATTCGTCCCCCCGGCCCCCGGCCGATGTCGTTATCTGATAGGCAGGGCGTAGATCAGGCCGCCCGGCGTTGCGTTCCATTGTGCGTTAAGGCCACGCGCCAGGTCGAGCGATGAATCAGGTCCGACATTGCGTGCGAAGATTTCCCCATAATTTCCCTCGGCTTCGATCGCCGATTTCGCCCAGTCCTTGCGCAGACCGAGGATCGGTCCGTACTCGCCTTCGGTCCCGAGCAGGCGCCGGACCTGCGGATTGCGCGATGTCCCGGCCAACTGATCGACATTCTCGCGGGTCACGCCCAGCTCCTCGGCCAGGATCACCGCGTTCAGCGTCCAGCGCACGATCGACGTCCAGGCCTCGTCACCGCGCTTGACCACCGGCCCCAGCGGCTCCTTGGAGACGATGTCGGGCAGGATGGCGTGTTGCTCGGGATTCGACAGGGTTGTCCGGGCCGCCGCCAGGGCCGAGATGTCTGCGCTGAAGGCGTCGCAATCCTCGCGACCATAGGCAGCTCGCGCCGCCTCCTCATTCGCCGTGATCACCGGCGTGTATTCCAGCCCGCGCGACCGGAACCAGTCGGCCACGTTCAGCTCGGACGTCGAGGCTCGCTGCACGCAGATGCGCGCGCCGTTCAGCTCGGCGGCACTGGCCAGGTCCAGCGACCGCCTGACCAGAAAGCCCTGGCCGTCATAATAATTGATCCCGGCAAAGCGCACGCCTTCCTGGGCTTCGCGCGACAGCGTCCATGACGTCGAGCGCCACAGAACATCGATCCGGCCGCTGCGCAGTGCCTCAAACCTCTGGCTGCTCGTCAGGGGGACGAACCGCACCGCATTCGCATCGCTCAGCACCGCCGCCGCAAGGGCGCGACAGAAATCGGCATCAAAGCCCCGCCATTGTCCGCGGTTGTCGGTGTAGGCGAAACCGACCAGACCCTCGTGCACGCCACAGTTCAGTCGGCCGCGCCGCTTGACGGCGGCAAGGGTCGGGCTGGCGAACGCCGGTGCGACGATGTCGGCCTGCACGCCGGCAACCTCGCCCGCCGTGTCCGCGGGGCGGTCACTGCGGCCGCAGCCGGCCAGAGCCAGCACCGCCGCGGCGATCGCCCCGACGGTCGCACAGCGCCCTGCCAAACCTGCCCGCATACCACCTCGCCGAAGTCTGTCAGACCTTGCGCCCCGCTTGCCTTAGAGGCCTTTGCCGGCCGATCTGCAAGCCTTGCCGGTGCCATGTTCCGGCCGGTCGAGGGCTGAATTGAAGTCTGGCAGGCCGCCGTCAGCCGGCGGATGTGGGAGGTGGCGCGCCCAGCAGGACTCGAACCTGCAACCGTCCGCTTAGAAGGCGGGTGCTCTATCCGGTTGAGCTATGGGCGCCCGATCAGCGATCCGGCTCAACTAGCGCGGATCGCGGTAGCCGAACAGGAATCCGGCTCAAGTAGCGCGAAGCGCGGTAGCCACAAAAGGAATCAATGCGTCCAGGGCTGCTTGCGGAAGGTGGCGAAATTGTCGGCATAGGCCTTCAGGATGACCGGCGGTTCCTGGGGCTCGTGCAGACGGAACGGAATCCCGTGCCGCTCGGCATAGGCCACCGCCTCTTCAGCGGAATCAAAGGTGAGACGGACCTGGCCGTTCATGTCGGATGAACTGGTCCAGCCCATCAGAGGATCGATCGTCCGCGCCGACGCCGGTTCGAACTCCAGACGCCACTCTCTCGCCGTGGCCTTGCCGGACTGCATTGCGGTCTTGGCGGGGCGGTAGATACGGGCGAGCATGACAGACCTCGGGCAGCTGCGGGCGGACCCGCTTTGGGCTGAGATAGCCTCCGGCCCTGGCGAGGTCCAGCACCGGCGGTTCTTCTGCACCGCCCGGCCTGCGCCGGACCAAAGACGCGAGGCCGATCCTGGTCCATTATGGCCAGGATCAAGAAGAGGATTCGCCATGAGCACTGCCATTCCAGCCGGCGACACCCGGTCCCCCTACAGCCGGCTATCGATCGCCCTGCACTGGCTTATGCTGATCCTGCTGGCCGCTGTCTTCGCCTGTATCGAGCTGCGCGAGAACTACCCTCGCGGCAGCGACATCCGCGAAGGCCTGAAGATGTGGCATTTCATGCTCGGACTTTCGGTGTTCGTCCTCGTCTGGGCCCGGCTGATCGCGCGCTGGCGGACGCCATGGCTGACGGCCGAGGACGGGTGGACCCGATGGCCGGCCACCGCGGTGCATATCGCCCTGTATGGCGGGATGATCGTCCTGCCGCTGCTCGGCTGGCTGGTCCTCAGCGCCGAGGGCGACCCCATACCCTTTTTCGGCCTGTCCCTGCCGCCGCTGTTCGCTCCGGACAAGGCTCTGGCCGAACAGCTCGAGGCCCTGCACAAGACCGTCGGCGAGGCCGGCTACTGGCTGATCGGCCTGCATGCCGTGGCGGGCGTGCTGCACCACTATGTGCTGAAGGACGGAATCCTGCGCCGGATGCTGCCCGGGCTTCGCTGAGGCCCGGATCGCCTGGGACCGCAGCCGTCACCCGGTCGCAGCCTCCGCGAGGATTATGGTCGGAGTGAGAGGATTCGAACCTCCGACCCTCTGGTCCCAAACCAGATGCGCTACCAGGCTGCGCTACACTCCGGCGGCGGGCTTTGACACACTCGACGCCGCGCCGCAACGCGCTTGGCGTGCTTATTCCGCGAAGAAGGGATGGCGGACCCTGTCACCGGCCCTGGCCCCGATCTCGTCGGCACGTCCCGCCCTCAGCTCCAGCACGCCGCTGGCCGGTCCATTGGACGGCAACGCCGTATCGGACTGGGGCGTCGTGTTTTTCGCGATCGAGACAATCCGGCCCCGCGGGTCGATGTAGATGATGTCCAGAGGGCTGGGCGTGTTGCGCATCCAGAAAGCGCGCTCGGCCACGTCCGGGAACTGGAACAGCATGCCGCGATTATCGGCCAGAGGGTCGCGGAACATGAGTCCACGCTGACGCTCGGCGTCGTCGTCGGCGATCTCGACCATGAAGCGGTGCTCGCCGCTGGATGTGATGATGGTCAGGGCTTCCAGCGGATTTCCCTGTGCGTCCCTGGGCGTACCCGCTCCGGCGCAGGCGGCCAGCAAGGTTGCGGCAGACAGGACGGCCAGTATTCCACGACGTAACATAACGCTTCCACCCTCATCGGGGCGGACACATCATCCGCCCGGCCTGATTTCCGCGACCACCAGGCCCTTGGGCCCCTCAGCGAACCGCACCGCGACGGTTTCGCCCGGGAGGAGGTCATCCAGCCCGCAGCGCCGCAACGTCTCGACGTGAACGAAGATATCGCCCGGCGCGCCGTCGCGCACCACGAATCCGTATCCCTTTGTGCGATTGAACCATTTTACGACCGCGGTCTCCATCGGACCGCCAGCCCTCGGCTCACCATCGACGACCCGCGACGCTTCCTGCTGTCTCAGGCCCTCGTAGCCGCTGCGTTTCGGGGCGGCGACCTGTTCGGGATCGCCCTCGCCCAGATCATGGACCTCGGTGACCTGCCAGCCCTTGGGCCGGCGGGCACAGTCACAGGTGATCGGTGCGCCCTCGGGGGCGGTATCCCGCCCGCTGTCGCGCAGGCTCGAGACATGCAGCAGGACGTCCTTCATATCCGTCAAACTGGGATCGTCGGGCACGATAAATCCGTACCCCTTGCCGGGATCGAACCATTTCACCCGTCCCGCGACACGCACCGCGGCGACCGTCCCAACGCCCTCGTAGTCCGACACAGCCTTCCCCCTGTCCGCGAACCTTGCGAACGAGTTTTATTTAACATGGTTCTGTGAAGCGCGGAAAAGCAAAAAACACCGGTTTCAGTCCGGTCGTCGCCGATTTTGTTCAAACCCGGCTTTACGTAGCGTCAAGAGTGGCGCGAATCTTCCGGGTCAGTTCGGCGCTGCGGTAGGGTTTTCCAATCAGGTCCAGCCCGCCATGATCGTCTGCGCGATCCGCCCAACCCGTCGTCAGAAGCACCGGAATCCCGGGCCTTAACCGCCGCACCTCTGCGGCCAGCACCACCCCGTCCATACCACCGGGAATGACGATGTCGGTGAACAGCAGATCAAACACCAGCCCCGCGTGAACCAGGGCCAGCGCCTCCTCGGCGTCGCCGGCCTCGTGAACCTCGAACCCGGCGTCCCGAAGCAGGGTCACCCCCATCAGCCGGACCTCGGCATTGTCCTCGACCATGAGTATGGTCTCGCGCACACCTCCGGCCTCCGGATCACGCGGCGACGGCTCCGGAACAGGGTTTTCGGACATCTGGATCAACAGGTCTCCCCTCCGCCCGAACACCGGACGCCGTCTTCAACGCATCAGACCACGAAAGGCCCGACGCCGCGAACAGTCGATAACGAAAAAGGGAAGCTCCGCGCTGGCAGTCCCTAGGGGAGTCGAACCCCTCTTTTCAGGTTGAAAACCTGACGTCCTAACCGATAGACGAAGGGACCGCTGCGCGGAGAGCGGGCGATATAGCCGCCGATTCCGGGCCGTGCAACCCCTTCTCCTCCCCATTCGCATCGCGGATGGGGAGGTGGCTCGGAGGCGACAGCCGACGAGACGGAGGGGACGACTTGGTGAAGGGGTTTTCACGCTCCGACTGGCCGCCCTCAGCGCCGCCTCCTCCGTCACGGCGCGTGCCCCGCCGCGCCTCCTCCCCGTCGCTTCGCGGCAGGGAGGAGGCATCACGCCATCCGCGGATCGGCCACATCCTCGATCTCGAATTGAACGCCCTTGCGGCCGTTCCAGTCGTCGGCCTTCAGCCGTCCGACCACGCTCAACCCGCCCTGCCCTGCCAGCAGGGACTGGCCGCCGGGCAGGTCAGCGCAGCGCCAGGCGATCGCCTTGACCGAGGCTCCGTCCGCTCCGACCAGACGGCAGCGCACATGACCCCCGTTCATGGCCACGGCATCACGCACCGCTACATGCTCAAGGGCGAACAGCGGCTCGGGATTGGCCGGGCCGAACGGCGCCAGCTGTTCGAACTGTTCGAACAGGGCGCGCGTCGCCGCGCCTGCGTCGATCAGGGCGTCGATCTCGACGTGGTCCAGGGCGTCGGCGGCGGCCTGTTCGCCGATCATCCGGTCGTTGAGGAAGTCGCGCAGCCGGTCGATGCCGTCGGCGCGGACCGTCAAGCCCGCCGCCATGGCATGGCCACCCCCGGCGATCAGAACGCCACTCTCCCACGCCGCCTGTACCGCCCTGCCCAGGTTCATGCCCGGCTGTGACCGGCCCGAGCCCTTGCCCAGGCCGTTCACCGCATCGACGCCGATCACCACCACCGGCTTGCGCCAGCGCTCCCGCAACCGCCCCGCAACGATACCGACCACGCCCGGATGCCATTCATCGCCCGCGATCACCACGACCGCCGAGCCGTCGGCATGTGCGCCGGTCGCCTCGACCATCCGGGTGGCCTGATCGGTGACCTGTTTCTCCACCTCGCGGCGGGCGATGTTCAGGGCGTCCAGCTCCTGCGCCAGCGCCGCTGCCTCGACAGGGTCATCGGTCGACAGCAGGCGCGCGCCGAGGTCCGACTTGCCGATCCGTCCGCCGGCGTTGATCCGCGGCCCGAGAATAAAGCCCGCATGGTTCGACTTGGCCGGCCCCGGTTCTGCTCCCGCCGCCGCCAGCAGGGCGCGCAGGCCCGGATTGCCCCACTCCGACATCCGCCGCAGGCCCAGACTGGTCAGGGCGCGATTGAAACCCGTCAGGCCGGTGACGTCGCAGATCGCCCCCATGGCCGCCAGATCGAGCCACTGGCGGATGTCGGGCTCCTTCACATCCGCGAACATCCCGCGCCGCCGCGCCTCGCGGTTCAACGCCGCCAGCAGCACGAAGACGACTCCGGCCGCCGCCAGATTGCCCTGCCCCGAATTGCAGCCCGGCCGGTTCGGATTGACCACGGCCGCGCAGACGGGCGGATGCTCGCGCATCATGTGGTGGTCGATGACCACGACCTTGAGCCCGATCTCCACCGCATGGGCCACGGCCTCATTGGCCGCCGCGCCGCAGTCGACGGTGATGACCAGATCGGCCCCCGAGGCCTTCAGCGTATCGAAGGCCCGGGCGCTGGGGCCGTACCCCTCGGTGATCCGGTCCGGCACATAGATCGGCAGTTCCGCCCCCATGGCCCGGAACCAGCGCACCAGCAGCGCCGCGCTGGAGGCCCCGTCGACGTCATAGTCGGCAAACACGTGGATCGAGGCGTGGGCCTGCAGCGCGTCGAGGATGGTCTCGGCCGCGGCGTCCATGTCCATAAAGCTGGAGGGATCGGGGAACAGGGCCTTCAGGGTCGGCTGCAGGAAGTCCGCACCCTGATCGGCACGCACGCCCCGGGCCGCCAGCGCCCGCGCCAGCGGCTCTTCCAGACCCAGCGCCTGCATATGACTGCGGATCAACCCCGCCTCGGCCGGCCTCTGTCGCCAGGCCCGGCCGGACAGCGAGCGGGACACGCCCAGGAACGCAGGCCCGAAGTCAGGGACCGCGCCGCCGTCGGCCATCAGATGGGCCGGATGGTGCGGATGCGCTGCACCGTCCGCGTCGAGGAATCCATCACCAGCGTATGGGTCGAGACAAAGCCGTCGGCGACCTTGACCCCGTCCAGCATGGCCCCCTTGGTCACGCCCGTGGCGGCGAAGATGGCATCCTTCGACACCAGTTCGTGCAGATCGTATTTGCGGTCGAAATCGGTGACGCCGGTCCGGCGCGCGCGCGCACGCTCGTCGTCATTGCGGAAGATCAGCCGGCCCTGGAAATGGCCGCCGACGCATTTCAGCGCGCTGGCCGCGAGCACGCCCTCCGGAGCTCCGCCCGATCCCAGATACAGGTCGATGCCCGTCTCCGGCTCGGCGGTGTGGATCACACCGGCCACGTCACCGTCGGTGATCAGCAGAACCCGGGCCCCGACCTCGCGCAGCGCGGCGATCAGCTCGGCGTGACGCGGCCGGTCCATGACGCAGACGGTGATGTCTTCCGGCTTCACGCCCTTGGCCGAGGCCAGCGACCGGACATTGTCCTGGGGCTTCATGTCCAGATCGACGGTGCCCGGCGCATAGCCCGGGCCGATGGCGATCTTGTCCATATAGGTGTCGGGCGCATGCAACATGCCGCCCCCCGGTGACATGGACAGCACGCACAGGGCATTGGCCATGGCCTTGGCCGTCAGCGTCGTGCCTTCCAGCGGATCCAGGGCGATGTCGATGGCCGGGCCTTTGCCGGTGCCGACCTTTTCGCCGATGTAGAGCATCGGCGCCTCGTCGCGCTCGCCCTCGCCGATGACGATCTTGCCGTCGATATCCAGGGCGTTCAGCGCCGTGCGCATCGCGTCGACCGCCAGCTGGTCAGCCTGCTTTTCATCGCCACGCCCGATCTGGGCATAGCTGGCGATGGCGGCCAGCTCGGTCACCCGCGCGGCGTCGGCCGCGAGCGTGGATGCGTAGGGAGCCGATGCGGCCATGGACGTTCTCCTGAGACGATGATCCCCGGATTCTGCCGTCCGGGCGACTGTTGTATGGGGCCCTAGCGGCGGTCCACCGGCGGCGGGGCCCGCCCGCGCTCGCGCGTGCGGCGGATGAAGGCCTCCATCTCGGCCTGGGTCTCGGCCGTCACGGGGGCGACCGGCGTGGCGTTGACGCGCGCCTGGACATCGGCGGCGAAGGCTTCGGGATCGCCGGTGTTCTGCCACTCCAGGCGCGTGACCTCCCCGGCCAGTCCGCCGCCGGTCACCCTCAGCGTATTGACCTGGGCCGCGATCGCCATCGGCGCGGGCGGGGCCTCGAGCACCTTGGGGAAATCGGCCCAGCGCGGGTATTGGCGATTCGCATCGACCAGGGCCTGAACCCGCGGCGCGACCGGCGAATTGGCATCGGTGGCGGGGTCGTACAGGCCGGCGCAGGCCGAAAGAGCCCCCGTCAGCACGAGCGCCACCGTCATCGCTGCGATTTTCTGGATCGGCGCGTTCATATCAGGGGCGGTCATATGCCATGATCGCGACAGGCGGAAGGGCGCGCGCGACCCTTGCGACCGATCCTGACGATATCCGGAGCCCTCTCCCCATGGCCAAGCGTCCGACACTCCCGCCCGCCGACGCCGCCCCGCGCGCGCCGCGCAAACCCGGCCGCCCGACCTCGGCCAAGCCGCCCCGCCCGCGCGCGGCCAGGGCCACCGCCGCCCCGCACGCCGAAAAGGCCGCGCCTCAGCCCGGGCCGACGCCGGATGCCCGGCCGGCCGAGGCCTTCGCCTTCCCCGGGGCTGACCAGCGCCAGCTGCTCGAAACCCTGTCGATGAACCTGGCCAAGGCGGCGATGACGGCTCAGTCGGCCATCGCCGAGGCCGCCCTGTCCCAGGCCGACCGCCCCGCCGCCCTGTCGGCAGACCCCTTCCACGTCGGCCCGGCCATGAATTCGGTCATGACCAGCCTGGCCTCGCGCCCCGACAAACTGTTCGCCGCCCAAGCCGACCTGTTCAACCGCTACATGGACCTGTGGGCCTCCACGACCCGCCGCGCCGCCGGCGAGGAGCCGCCCGCCGCCCCGTCGAAGGACAAGCGTTTCAAGGATCCCGCCTGGTCCGAAAACCCCGCCTTCGACGTCATGCGCCAGTCCTACCTCGTCACCTCGGACTGGATGAACGGCCTCGTCTCCAGCGTCGAGGACGTCGATCCCCTGACCAAGCGGCGCGCCGAATTCTTCATCAAACTTCTGACCGACGCCTTCTCCCCGTCCAACTTCCTCGCCTCCAACCCCGTCGCCCTCAAGGCCCTGGCGGAGTCGAATGGCGAATCCCTGGTCAAGGGGATGCAGAATTTCGCCGCCGACATGGAGCGCGGCGCGGGCAAGCTGAAAATCAGCCAGGCCGACTATGGAAAGTTCGTCGTCGGCGAGAACGTCGCCACCGCCCCCGGCCAGGTGGTCTGGCGCGACGAGCTGTTCGAACTGATCCAGTTCGACGCCGCGACCGACAAACAGCGCGCCATCCCGCTGCTGATCTTCCCGCCGTGGATCAACAAATTCTACATTCTGGACCTCCAGCCCGAGAATTCGATGATCCGCTGGCTCTCGGCCCAGGGCTTCACCGTCTTCGTCTGCTCCTGGGTCAATCCGGATCAGGACAAGGCCGGCTTCGGCTTCGACGACTATCTGGAAAAAGGCATCTACCGCTGCATCGAGAAGGCGCTCGAGCAGTCGCAGGCCGAGCACATCAACACCGTCGGCTACTGCATCGGCGGCACCCTCATGGGCGCGGCCCTCGCCCATATGGCGGCCAGGGGCGACACCCGCGTCACCGCCAACACCTTCTTCGCCGCCCAGCATGATTTCGCCGAGGCCGGCGACCTGCTGCTGTTCACCGACGAGCACTGGCTGAACGAGGTCGAGCAGCAGATGGACGCCGCCGGCGGCGTCCTGCCCGGCGCGGCCATGGCCGAGACCTTCAACGCCCTGCGCGCCAACGACCTGATCTGGTCGTTCTTCGTGTCCAACTATCTGATGGGCAAGTCGCCGCCGGCCTTCGACCTGCTGTTCTGGAACGCCGACCAGACCCGCATGCCCAAGACGCTGCACATGGACTACCTCCGCTCCATGTACGGCCAGAACAGGCTGGCCCGCGGCGAGTTCACCATTGGCGGGATCAAGGTCGACCTGTCGAAGGTGACCATTCCCCTCTATTTCCAGGCCAGCCGCGAGGACCATATCGCGCCGATGAATTCGGTCTATCGCTCGGCCCGCGCCTTCTCCAACGCCGCCGTGACCCTGACCCTGGCCGGCTCGGGCCATATCGCCGGCGTGGTCAATCCGCCTTCGGCCCACAAATACCAGCACTGGACCAACCCCGCCCTGCCCGCCACGCTCGGCGAGTGGCAGGCGAAGGCGGTCGAACACCCCGGCAGCTGGTGGAACCACTGGGCCGACTGGCTGCATGAAAAGTCCGGCGACTGGATTCCCGCGCGCGATCCGAAGACCGGCCCGCTCAAGCCGATCGAACCGGCACCGGGGTCCTATGTGAAGGTGAAGAGTTGAAGCGTCTCGAACCCAATCTGCTGCTGGCCGTCACCACCGGCTTCGCCCTGCTGCTGGTCGTCATGACGGCCACGGTCTACGGCCCGCCGATCGGCCTGATCCGCAATCCCCTGCTGGCCATCCTCTGCGCCGGCGGTTTCGTGCTGCTCAACCCGATAATGCTGCGGATGATGAAGGTCACGCCGCGCCCGCCGTCGATCGATCCCGACAGCCCCGGCTCGGCCACCTGGGCCAAGCTGTTTCCGATGATGATCATCGCCTCGGCCGCCGTGCCGGTCTTCCTGCCGGGCCCGGACTACGGGCTGCTGGTGATCATCGCCTCGGTGTTCTTCGGCGTGACGGTCGAGTCGGCGATCAAGGCCCGGCGCACCTGACTCCTCAACCGTGCATCCCGGCGAATGCCGGGATCCAGATGCCAGGCCTCTTCGCGAGTTCAGCGAGCACCGAACCTTGATGCCATCAGCCTGTGTCCGTGATCTGGCTCCCGGCATTCGCCGGGATGCACGGACATCAGTGGTTACGCCGGCTGAAATCTCAGCGCTACACCGTTGTTGCAATAGCGTTTTCCGGTCGGCCGCGGCCCGTCCATGAACAGATGTCCCTGATGCCCGAGGCAGCGGGCGCAATGATATTCCGTGCGCGGGAAACCGATGGCGAAGTCGGTCTTGGTGCCGATGTTGGCCGCAATGACCTCATAGAAACTGGGCCAGCCCGTGCCGCTGTCGAACTTCCACTGCGACCGGAACAACGGCAGGTCGCAGCCGAGACAGACAAACGTCCCCGTCCGGTGCTCCTCGTTCAGCGGGCTGGTCCCCGGGCGCTCGGTCGCCTCGTGGCGCAGGGTCTGATAGCTGGCCGCCGGCAAGCGCGCGCGCCATTGCGCGTCCGTCAACCGTCGGAACGGCGAGTTCGCATACTGGCCTTGCGACGCGTCGGCGCTCCCCGGCGAACAGGCCGAAACGGCGACCGCGCCGGCGGTCAGGAACAGATGGCGGCGGTTCATGGCTTGGGTCATGGCCTGAGATACGTCGGTATGGCGGCGGAAGTTTCAAGCCATCGGCACCACAAACTCCGAGCATCCCCGCGAAGGCGGGGACCCACTTCTTTGGGCGATCGGTTGCACAGGTGAGCTCCGCTCGCGAATCCTCGGACGCCGGCGTCAAGCTGGACAGCACTGGGTCCCGGCTTTCGCCGGGATGAACGGATTAATTGAGCCCCGTCCCCTCATCCAGCCCCAGCATCAGGTTCAGGTTCTGCACCGCCGCGCCCGACGCCCCCTTGCCGAGGTTGTCCAGCAGCGCCACCAGCCTTGCCTGCCCCCCGTCCCGGTCACCGAACACATTCAGACGCATTTTGTTGGTCCCGTTCAGCCCCTCCGGATCGATCCCGGTCATGGCCTCGGACTCTTCCAGCTCGACCACCTCGACGAAGCGGCAGCCCGCATAGGCCTCGACCAGCGCGCCATGCACCACCTCGACCGACGGCGACGACGGCAGGGCCGCCAGCGGCAGCGGCACCTCGACCAGCATCCCCTGCCGATACGCCGCCACCGCCGGCGCGAACAGCACCGGCCGCTCAAGCCCCGTGTGCCGCGTCATCTCGGGCACATGTTTGTGCTTGAGCGACAGGCCATAGGCGCGGAAGGCCCCGGCTCCACCCGCTTCAAACTCCGAAATCATCGCCTTGCCGCCGCCCGAGTAGCCGGACACCGCATTGACCGTCACCGGCCAGCCCGCCGGAATGATCCCCGCCGACACCAGCGGCCGCACCAGGCCGATGAAGCCCGTCGGATAGCACCCCGGGTTCGACACCCGCGTCGCGCCCGCGATCTTCTCGCGCTGACCCTGTGCCATTTCCGCGAAGCCATAGGTCCATGTCGGATCGACCCGGTACGCCGTCGAGGCGTCGATCACCCGCACCTTCGGGTTCGCGATCATCGCCACGGCTTCCTTCGCCGCCTCATCCGGCAGGCACAGGATCACCGCATCGGCGATGTTCAGAGCCTCACGCCGCGCCGCCACCTCGCGCCGCCGGTCGCTCAGCAGGATCAGCTCCAGATCGCCGCGCGCCTCCAGCCGCTCGCGGATCTCCAGCCCCGTGGTCCCGGCCTCGCCGTCGATGAACACAGAAAAAGACATCAGCCACTCCCGTCCCTTCTCCCCTTGCGGGAGAAGGTGCCCCCGCAGGGGGCGGATGAGGGGTCTCACTGACCCGACAATTCAGCGGATTTGAGACACCGACCGGCCAGACCGGCGAGACCCCTCATCCGTCAGGCTCCGCCTGACACCTTCTCCCGCAAGGGGAGAAGGAGACAAGAAAAAGGGCGCTCCGGTTTCCCGAAGCGCCCCCATCCATAACCGCTTTCGCAATCCGCTTAGCGCTTCGAGAACTGGAAGGACTTGCGGGCCTTGGCGCGGCCGTACTTCTTGCGCTCGACGACGCGGCTGTCGCGGGTCAGGAAGCCGTGCGGCTTCAGGACCGGGCGCAGCGCCGGCTCATAGTGGGTCAGGGCGTGCGACAGTCCGTGGCGGATGGCGCCGGCCTGGCCCGACAGGCCCGAGCCCTGCACGGTGCAGTCGACGTCGAACTGGGTCAGGCGGTCGGTCACTTCCAGCGGCTGGGCGATCATCATGCGCAGGATTTCGCGGGCGAAATACTGCAGCTGATCCTTGCCGTTGATGGTGATCTTGCCCGAGCCGGGCTTGATCCACACGCGGGCGATCGCGTTCTTGCGCTTGCCGGTCGAATAGGCGCGGCCCTGGGCGTCCAGCTTCTGGACGTAGACGGGGTGTTCTTCGCCCACGCCGACGGTGCCCATGCCACGCAGGGCGTCGAAGCCGGTCGCGGCAGGCGCGGCAGCGGCGGGTGCGTCGTTCTCGACGACGGGCGTTTCAGCAGTCACGTCGGTCATGCTCAGACGCTCCGGGTGTTCTTGGAGTTGGCCGACTTGAAGTCGATCGTTTCCGGCTGTTGGGCTTCGTGGGTGTGCGCGGCGCCGGCGAACAGGCGCAGGTGCGTCATCTGCAGGCGAGCCAGCGGGCTCTCTTTGGGCAGCATGCGCTCGACGGCCTTTTCAAGGACGCGTTCCGGGAAACGGCCGTTCAGGACCTTCTCGGGGCTGGTCGACTTGACGCCGCCCGGGTGGCCGGTGTGGCGATAGTAGATCTTGTCGGTCAGCTTCTTGCCGGTGAACACGACCTTGTCGACGTTGGTGACGACGACATAGTCGCCGCAATCGACGTGCGGGGTGTAGTCACCGCGGTGCTTGCCGCGCAGACGGTTGGCGATGAAGGTCGCGAGACGGCCCACCACGACGCCTTCGGCGTCGATGTGAATCCACTTCTTCGTGACCTCGGCCGGCTTCAGCGCGACCGTGGTGCTCTTCAGCATGTTCGGGGTTCCTGGGACAGACGAACTTGGGCCCCTCCCGATGACCGGGACGAGCGGAAGGCGCGCTGATAGAGGACGGGGGGCGGCAGGTCAAGGCGGCCCGATCGCCCTGTATGCCTACATCATATTGAAAGAAAACAACTATTCAATAACGGTATTAAAATACCGCATCTTTTGGATGCAGTTCCCTCCCCCCGTCGCCCCATCCGTGCATCTTCGCGAGGCGGGGACCCCGCCCCCATCCGTGCATCCCCGCGAAGGCGGGGACCCAGGTTTGAGCGACAGCGAGGCTGGCTGAGCTAACCGGCGCTCGGTCAGAGACCTGCGGTGAGGCCAAAGCCTGGGTCCCCGCCTTCGCGGGGATGCACGGGGTTGGAGTGCGGGGGATTCCCTGTGAAACAGACGATTTCGTCATGTTAAACATCTGATCTCTCACGAAATCACAGAAAAATCCGGCGATTTCCCCGCCGCAGGAAGACCCCGCCCCATAATCCGCCCCATCCCGTCGGTGGGGAGGGCGTCGGATCCACGCTTCTCGATGTCGGCGGGCTGTGGTCGAGCGATGAAGCCCGGGGGACGCATACCTCGGGGGTCCTTGAGGACGTCGATGGATGGCGTCCGCCTGCTCGCCGCGCGCCTTCTGTGCAAGACCGCTACGGGCCATCCGCCCGCACGTCCCCCCCTGTCCGGGACCGCAAGGACCCGTCCGGGAGTCGGCAAGGCCCGAGAACGGCCGGCAGCCGGCGGGCGTGTGGAAAACGACGACGCGGGGCGGTCTGTCTCGTCGAAACGGTAACTCTATCCCAGCACCGGGCGAGCCCGGTCGCCCCGCGCCCTCCCCGAACTTTTCCGCGGAAACGCCGAAGAGCGATGACGCACGCCTCACGCCGCGCTAAACCGCCGCCGAACCTTCAGGAGCCCTGTCCATGACCGTCGCCGCCCGCCTCGCCGAACTCGGCATCAGCCTGCCGGAACCCGCCAAGGCGGTGGCCAACTATGTGCCGTACGTCCAGACCGGCGCCGTGGTCCATATCTCGGGCCAGCTGTCGAACGATGCCGCGGGTGGGATCAAGGGCACGGTCGGTGCCGACGTCTCCCCGGAACAGGCGAAGGACGCGGCCCGCATGTGCGGCGTCAACCTGCTGGCCCAGATGTCGGCCGCCGTCGACGGTGACCTCGAGCGCATCGTCCGCGTCGTCAAACTGGGCGGCTTCGTCCAGGCCGCAGGCGATTTCGAAGCCATCCCCGCCGTCATCAACGGCTGCTCCGACCTGATGGTCGAGGTGTTCGGCGACAAGGGCCGCCACGCCCGCTCGGCCGTCGGCGTCTACAAACTGCCCCTCGGCTTCGCCGTAGAGGTGGATGCCATCGTGGAAGTCCGCTGATCCGACCGATCGCACACATAATCCGTGCATCCCGGCGAAAGCCGGGACCCAGTCCTTTGGGCGATGCGGCGGGGCCGGTGATCGCCGCCCGATGTCCTCAAACGCCGGCGTCACGCTGGAAAGAACTGGGTCCCGGCTTTCGCCGGGATGCACGGATTTGAGTTTCCAGATCCACGTTCACGATCGGGTCGCCGACATCGGCCGCGACGCCTGGGACGCCTGCGCCCGCCCGACCGGCGACCCGTTCGTCTCGTTCGACTTCCTCGACGCCTGCGAGGCGTCCGGCAGCGCCGTCGCGCGTCAGGGCTGGGCCGGTCGGCACCTCAGCCTGCGTGATGACGCGGATCGCGTCCTCGGCGTCATGCCACTCTGGCTCAAGGGCAACAGCCAGGGCGAATATGTCTTCGACCACAGCTGGGCCGACGCCTATGAGCGCGCCGGCGGCCGCTACTATCCCAAACTCCTAGCCGCCGTGCCCTTCACCCCGGTGACCGGCCCGCGCTTCCTCGCCCACCCGGACACCGACGCCGCGACGGTCCGGCAGGCCCTGTTGCAGGGAGCCATCGGCCTGACCGGGCAGCTGGGCGTCTCGTCCCTGCACGTCAACTTCCCCACCCGGCCCGAGTGGGACGCCATGGGCGAGGCGGGCCTGCTGCAGCGTCAGGACATGCAGTACGTCTGGCGCAACGACGGCTACCAGACCTTCGACGACTTTCTGTCGGCCCTGTCCTCGAACCGCCGCAAGACCATCCGCCGCGAGCGTCGGGAGGCGCAGGCGGGCCTCGACATCCGGGTGCTGACCGGTCCCGACATCACGGACACCCACTGGGACGCCTTCTTCGCCTTCTACCAGGACACGGGCGAGCGCAAATGGGGCCGGCCCTATCTGACGCGCGACTTCTTCTCCCGGATCGGCGCGACCATGGCCGACCGCATCGCCCTGGTCATGGCCTTCCGCGACGGAATCGCCATCGCCGGTGCCCTGAACCTGATCGGTGACGAGGCCCTGTACGGCCGCCAGTGGGGCGCGCTGGAGGAGGTCCCCTTCCTCCATTTCGAGCTCTGCTACTACCAGGCCATCGAATTCGCCATTTCGCGCGGCCTGTCACGCGTCGAGGCCGGGGCCCAGGGCGAGCACAAGATCGCCCGCGGCTACCTCCCCTCCCCCGTCTACTCGGCGCATTTCATCGCCGACCCCGCCCTGCGCGGACCGGTCGCCCGCTATCTCGACGGCGAACGGCCGGCGGTCGAAAATCAGATCGTGGCCATGACCGACGAACTCTCGCCGTTCCGGAAAACCTGATGGTTCAGTCGGCGCGTCGCGTTTCCCCACCGATAAACCAGCCCGCGATCCAGCTGACGATGCCGGTCACGATCGCGGCACCGATCCCCGCCCACAGACCGTCGACGACGAACCCGCCCAGCAGGGCCGCCACCAGCCCGATCACCGCGGCGTTCACCACCAGCAGGAACAGGCCGAAGCTCAGAATCGTCAGCGGGAAGGTCAGGATCGTCAGAACCGGCCGCACGACCGCATTGGCCAGCCCCAGCAGCAGCGCCGCGGCCAGCAGCGAACCGTTCGACAGGAAGTCCACGCCGGGCACCAGCCGCGACGACAGCCACAGGCCGAAACAGGTGACCAGAAACTGGACGATGAAACGCAGCATGGGTGACTCCCGATTCCGTCGGCATCCTACCGAAGAATGGCCCGTCAGGCTCTTCATATCCGCCGACGGTTGCTACGCTGCCAGTCCTGCACGGAGCCCGCGATGACCCTCAAGGCCGCCTACGACCCCGACAACATCTTCGCCAGAATCCTGCGCGGCGAGATTCCGTCGGTCAAGATCTGGGAGGACGAACACGTCCTCGCCTTCATGGATGTCTTCCCGCAGTCGGAAGGCCACGTCCTGCTGATCTCGAAAACCTCGACCGCACGAAACCTGCTCGAGGTCGAGGCCGACACTCTCGCCCGCCTGACCGAAGCCACGCGCCGCACCGCCCGCGCGGTCGACAGGGCGCTGAACCCGGAAGGCTTCCAGATCATGCAGCTGAACGGCGACGCAGGCGGCCAGACCGTCTTCCACCTGCATGTCCACATCATCCCGCGCTGGGCGGACCGGCCCATGAAGGGTCACGGACACGCCCCCATGGCCGACACGGAGACCCTGCGCGGCCTCGCCGACCGGATCGCCGCCGCCCTCGACTAGTCAGCGCGGAACTGCAGCTCGGCCAGCCGGGCGTACAGACCGCCCTGTGCCATCAGCGACTGGTGCGTACCCTCCTGCACGACCCGGCCGTCCTCCATCACCACGATGCGGTCGGCGCGCAGGACCGTGGCCAGACGGTGGGCGATGACGATGGTCGTGCGGTTCTGCATCGCCTGGTCCAGTGCGGCCTGCACTAGACGCTCGTTCTCGGCATCCAGCGCCGAGGTCGCCTCATCCAGCAGCAGGATCGGCGCGTCCCGGACCAGGGCCCGGGCAATCGCCATCCGCTGACGCTGTCCGCCCGACAGACTCTTGCCCCGCTCGCCCAGCGGTGTGTCAAAGCCTTCCGGCAGGGCCTCGACGAAAGCGAGCGCCTGCGCCTCCTCGGCGGCACCCCGCACCGCCGCGTCATCAGCATCTTCGCGTCCAAACCGGATATTCTCGCTGGCCGAGCCCGAGAACAGCGGGGCCTCCTGCGACACCCAGGCGAACCGCCCGCGCACCGCCACCGGATCCGCTTCCCGCACATCGATCCCGTCGACCGAGACCACCCCGGCCTGCGGATCATAGAAACGCAGCAACAGCCGGAAAACGGTGCTCTTGCCCGCCCCGGACGGGCCGACCAGCGCCACCGTCTCGCCCGGCCGCACCGTCAGCGAAAACCCTTTCAGGGCCGGCAGGTCAGGCCGACCTGGATAGGCGAACTGAACCGCCGACATCGACACCTCGCCGGTCGGTGGCTCCGGCAGCACCCGCGGGGTCTCGGGCGAGCGGATCGCCGCCTCGCTGCGCATCAGTTCGTCGATCCGCTCCATCGCGCCGGCGGCCTTCTGGACATCGCCCCAGCTCTCGCCCAGCGCCCCGACCGCCCCGGCCGCGAACACCGACAGCAGCACAAACTGCAGCAGGGCCCCGGGCGTCATCCGCCCGGCGATGACGTCCTGGGCACCGAGCCACAGAACTAGGGTCACGCCACCGAACATCACCACGATAATCAGCGCGGTCATCAAGGCCCGCGCCTTCATGCGGATCAGCGATACGCCGAACGCGTCCTCGACGGCCCGGCCGAACCGGTCGATGGAACTGGCCTCGCGACCGAACGCCTGGACGGTCTCGATCGCATCCACGCTCTCGCCTGCGAAACCGACCGCATTGGCGAACCGGTCCTGGGACGCCACGGTCAGCTTGCGCACCCGCCGTCCGAACAGGAAGATCGGCCCCAGCAACAGCGGCACCACCAGCAGGACCATCCCCGTCAGCTTGGGGCTGACAATGAACAGCAGGACTGTCCCGCCGATCAGGGTCAGGAAATTGCGCAGGGCGAAGGACACCGAGGTCGTCAGCAGGGTCTCGACCAGGGCGATGTCCGTGGTCAGGCGCGACAGCACCTCACCCGTTCGCATGGCGGCGTAGAACGCCGGGTCCAGGGTCAGAATGCGCTGGAACAGCCCCTTGCGGAGATCGGCGATGACCCGCTCGCCCGTCTTGGTGACGAAATAAAATCGGACGGCGGTTGCGAAACCGAGGAACAGGGCATTGGCCCCCAGCAGCAGAAACCACAGGTTCAGCTGCGCCCCGCCGTTGTCGAATCCGTTGTCGATCGCGCCACGTGCCGACGCCGTCAGCGACAGTGACGCCGCCGTCGACAGGATCAACCACACCGCCGCCATGGCCAGATGGCCCTTGTGGCGCAGGGCATAAGGCAGCAACCGGCCCAGCGGGCGAATGTCACGCCGCTTCTCACGGCGCTTGCCCGCATCCCCCAGCTGCTCCATCAGAACAGCGCCCGCCCCGGGGCGTCCCCGGATGTCAGCGGCGTCGGCGGTGGTGGTTGCATCTGTCATGGCGCGCGCCTCTTGCCCCGGAACGCCCCCCGGTGTAAACGCCGCCGCTCATTCCCGCCCTCAAACCCCTGCCTTGAGGGGTGCTGGCGGGTTTTCTCATTTTCGCGCCCCGACGGTCGGCATCGTCATCGCGCAGAGACCGGACCAGGACCATGAAGGCGGATACGCATCCCGACTACCATTTCATCACCGTGACGATGACGGATGGCACCAGCTACCAGACGCGCTCGACCTACCAGAAGGAAGGCGCTGTCCTGAACCTGGACATCGACCCGCTGACGCACCCGGCCTGGACCGGCGGCAACCAGCATATGCTGGACCGCGGTGGCCGCGTTTCGCGCTTCAACAACAAGTTCGCCGGCTTCATCAAGAAGTAGGCTGCGGCAGGTGCGGGCTTTCCAGCCACACCTCGCGGCAAGACGACAACAAAGGCGTCGGTCCCCCGGACCGGCGCCTTTCTGTTTGGCCGGAACGCCGATAACATCGCGGCGTTGGCTTTGTTCGGGGGCGAGGGCACGGTGTCCCGCAGCGAAATGGGCTTAGAGATCCTGGCTATGAATCGACGGCAACTCGGATTGGGCGCGGCCGTGACGGCGTTTGCGTCCGCCATCGGCCAGGCCGCTTCGGCCCAGACCCGGGACCCGGCGGCGGTCGCCTTCTACGACCGCTTTAATGACCAGCTGGCGACCCTGCCCGCCGAAATTCAGCCCGACGTCCGTTCCTTCTACGAGTTGAACGGCTGGCGGCCGGTCTGGACTCCGGAGCGGCTGCGCGCACTGCAGACCGCCGCCGGCCGCGCCGAGCGCCACGGCCTGTCCCAAAGCGACTATTTCAATTTCGAATCCCTCGCCGCCGACCGTGACGCCGCAGAGATGCGCACCACTGCCGCCGCCATGGGCTACGCCCGTGTGCTCGGCGAGGGCCGCGTGCGCCCCGAGACCGTCGAAGACCTGTGGGAGATGCAGAAGAACCGCGTCGACCTGCCCGTCGGGCTGAACAACGCCCTGGCCCAGAATGGCCTCATCGACTGGTTCGAGGGCCTCGCCCCCACCGACATCGGCTATTCGAATCTGTCCGCCGGCTACATCCGCTACCGTCGCCTGATCCGCGAAGGCGGCTGGCCGGCCTTCCGTCAGGGCCCGACGATCGAGCCGGGCACCAGCGACGTCCGTGTTCCCGTCATCATTCAGCGCCTCGTGGCTGAAGGCGACCTGCCCGCCGCCGACGGCGCGCGCCTGACGCAGCAGGGCATCGTCTACGGTCCCGAGCTTCAGGCAGCCGTGCAGGGTTTCCAGGCTCGCCACGGCCTCGTTGCCGACGGTCGCATCGGCACCGGCAGCCAGCGCTCGCTTTCGGCCTCTGCCGAGGATCGCGCCCGCCAGATCGCCCTGAACCTCGAACGCCGCCGCTGGCTGAAGCGCGAGGTCTCACCCGAGCGGATCGAGGTCAACACGGCCGCCGCGATCATGGTCTACTGGAAGGACGGTCGCCCGGTTCACTCCAACCGCGTCGTCTGCGGCGCGCCGGCGACCCAGACGCCCAGCCTCGAGAAGCCGTTCGCCTCTGTGGTCGCCAACCCGCCCTGGTATGTGCCGGCTTCGATCGCCCGCGCAGAAATTCTGCCCCGAGGGCCCGGCTATCTGGCGGCCAACAACATGTACATCCAGAACGGCACGGTGATTCAGCGCGCCGGGCCGACCGCCGCTCTCGGCTATGTTAAGTTCGAGCTGCGCGACAGCTACGCCATCTTCCTGCACGACACCCCGTCCAAGTCGGCGTTCAACCTGGCCACACGCCAGCGTTCGCACGGCTGCGTCCGGGTGCAGGGCGCGGTCGAATTCGCCCGTCTGCTGCTGTCGCCCGATCCGACCCTGCTGGCCCAGTTCGACACCGCCCAGGACACGCGTGAAACCAAGCGCATCGCCACGGGCCGCGAGATCACCGTGCGCCTGCTTTACTGGACCGCTTTCGTCGACGGCCAGGGCCGCGTCGCCTTCCGCGAAGACGTCTACAGCCGCGACGCCAAGCTGGCCGAAGCGCTCGGCATCGCCATCAGCCTGCCCAAGCCGGTCAATGACGGTGCCCGCGTCGCCAACGACGTCGGGCCGTAGGGAACGGCCTAGGTCCTGAACGCCGCCGTCAGCCGGTCCAGCTGGCTCTGCACCGGATTGACCGCGTCCTCCTCGGGCGCGTCGAGGTACATGCGTCGATCCAGGTGCAGCACCCGGTCGTAGAGTTTATCGGTCCGGACCAGATATTCGACCAGTGAGATCGGCAATTCACTGTCGCTCGGATCGGACTCGATCTTGCGGTCGGCCAGCCGGTAGCGCGGCTCGCAGGCGGCCAGGGCCGTCATGTCGCCTTCGCGTACCGCCCGCTGCACCAGAAGCCACGAGGCGATCTGCATCAGCCGCGTGGTCAACTTCATACTCTCGCCCGCGTAGGCCAGGGCAGTGGTACGCGACAGCAGCTTTGATTCGCGCCGCCCGTCCCCGTCCAGATAGGCGGCCGTATCCTCGACCAGTTCCATGCCTTCCCGGAACGTCCGGTCGAACAGCTCGGAGCGGGCAAAGTCGTCCACCACAGCGGATCGGCTGCGGCCGGCGGACGGAGGAATGGCGGCATCGGTGGGCATGAGGTCGGTCAAACTCATAGGGCTACACGCATCCGTATCACGACCGGCACGGTTTCGCGCGGCGCATCAACAGACTGCAACGGTTGTGCCAACAAGCTGATTCAAGGGCGGAAGTTGAACATGGCGTCGGCGGCGTTACGTTGCGACGACTTGCCGTCAATGGCCGCACGGGACCGAGCGATCTCGCCTTCCAGCCCTTCGATCCGCTGCTTGAGGTCCTCGACCGAATAGCCGTCCAGATCCTCACGCGTCAGCGCGATCAACGGCGCGCCGCGCGCCGGACGGGGCTCCAGATCCTCGAACATCGCCGCCTCCTCCGTGGCCAAGGGATACGCAACCTCTTATCTGAACGCCCGGATACGGACGATTGCAAGAACGGGATGAGGAAGATGCGGGTAGTCGAGATAGCGGGCGGCGCGGGTCCGGCGGAGGCCTTGATCCTTGCGGACCGGCCCGATCCCGAAGCGGGGCCGGGTCAGATCCGGATCCGGGTCCGGGCCGCGGGAATCAATCGCCCTGACCTTTTGCAGCGGCTGGGACGCTATCCGGCGCCGCCAGGCGCGTCTGACATCCTGGGCCTGGAAGTGGCCGGTGAGGTCGATCAGGTTGGCGAGGGGGCGTCCCGCTGGTCGGTCGGCGACCGGGTCTGCGCCCTGCTGGGCGGCGGCGGCTACGCGGATTTCGCCGTCGTGGACACGCGCCACGCCCTTCTCATTCCCGACGGTGTCGACCTGATCGAGGCGGCGGCCCTGCCCGAAACCGTCTGTACCGTCTTCGCCAATGTCTTCGAGGCGGGTGGGCTGAAGGCCGGGGAAACCCTGCTGATCCATGGGGCGACCAGCGGAATCGGCGTGACCGCCGTCCAGATGGCAAAGGCGGCGGGTGCCAGGGTCATCGCCACCTCGAGGGGCCCGGACAAGACCGCGGCCGCCTTGCGTCTCGGTGCCGATCTCAGCCTCGACGCCACGGCCGACGACATGGAAGCCGGCATCGCCGCTTTTGGTGGCGCCGATGTCGTGTTGGACATGGTGGGCACCGACTACGCCGCGCTCAACCAGGCGGCGCTGAAGCCCTTCGGACGCTGGGTCGTGATCGCCACCCTGTCGGGCTCGACCGCGCAGATCGATCTGGCGAGATTGATGATGAAACGGATCGTCCTCACCGGCTCCACCCTGCGCGCCCGGCCCGCCGACGAGAAAGCCCGGCTGATCGCGGCTGTCGAAGCGATGGTCTGGCCGTGGATCGCGTCAGGCGCAGTCCGCCCCCCCGTCGAGGCGACCTTTCCGCTGGAACGGGCGTCGGCCGCCCACCTCGCGCTCGAGGCAGGCGGCCATGTCGGCAAGATTGTCCTGACGACCTGAGGCCTACCAGCGACCCCCGCCACGCCGGACCGGACGCAGCGACGAGATGCGGTCGTTCAAACCCCAGTTCCGCAGGTTGCGGACGTCGTCGCGGAAGGTCTGGCACTGACCGCGGAAATAGGCGTCGCTGCACGCCTCCCATTCACCACGGAACCGCATCGAGGAAATCGAGTCGTTGAAGCCCGTATTGGCCAGGTTCGTCATCTCGTTGTCGAACCGGAAGCTGGCCCCGCGGAAATCGGCGTCACGGAAAACGGTCACCGACGTGCGTCCACCGCCCCAGCCACCACCGCCGTTGCCGTTGCCGTTACCACCGTCACCGCCACCAGGACGATCCTCGTAGTCACCGCGATTCGGACCGCAGACCAGCAGGCCGTCATTGTTGCGGATCTCGTAGTTGGCGCAGCGGTTGAGCTCGATGGAGGTGCCACGGATGTTGCCGCGAATCGTACGGCAGTCGGCATAGAGCCGGCCGCGGTTGACGTACTCGCCACTGCAGCTGTCACGATAGTCGCCGCGAGGGGCCACGCGCTCCGGGCCGCCCGGAATCTGCGGCGCGTACTCCTGTCCGGCACCGGAGAAGACCGCCGCGGCGGCCAGCATTTCGATCAGCATGGAAGTCCCTCCCAAAGGCTCTCTCGACGCAAAACGCGTCTGCAGGGCCAATGTTGCGGGGCCTCGATGAACCTTGGCTGTACGGCCTTGTCGGCTTCCGTTTTCTTTTCCGACGAATAGGCCTATATCTCCATCTTCAACGCCCGGTCGAAAGGCCGGGCGCCGTCGTATCCAGAGCCCGGTTTTCGGGCTCGAACCTCAACCGGAATTGCGTTCATGACCGACATCCTCATGCCCAAGGCCACTGCGGTCTGGCTGGTCGACAACACCTCGCTGACCTTCGAGCAGATCGCCGAATTCTGCGGCCTGCATCCGCTGGAAGTGCGCGGCATCGCAGACGGCGACGTGGCCCGTGACATTCGCGGTGCCGACCCGCTGGTCAACGGTCAACTGACTCGCGAAGAACTGGACAAGGCCCAGAATAACGACGCCTACCGCATGCAGGCCGTCGTCAGCCGCCACGCCGAACTGATGAAGGCCCACAAGCCCGCGCCGAAATATACGCCGGTCTCGCGCCGTCAGGACCGCCCGGACGCCATCGCCTGGTTCGTGCGCAATCACCCCGAGGTGACCGACGCCCAGATCGCCAAGATGCTCGGCACCACCAAGTCGACCATCGAGAGCGTCCGCAACCGCACTCACTGGAACAGCCCCAACATCAAGCCGGTCGACCCGGTTACGCTCGGCCTCGTCGGCCAGCTGGCTCTGGACGACCTGGTCCGCAAGGCAGCCGACAAGAAGGCGAGGGACGACGCCAAGAAGGGCGGAGCCACCCTGCAGCCCGTCGACGCACCCACCGAGCCGGCGGAGGAGGAGTTCGTCCCCGAAGCCCGCGAGCGCCGCGGGGCCGAGCCGACGGCGGCCTCGGTGTTCGGCGCCAAGGACTGACAAGAAAAACGGCCCCGGAGATCGCTCTCCGGGGCCGCTGTCTTTTTCGGAACCGCCTCGCTATCCGGTGCGGGCCTCCAGGGTGGTGATCTGTTCCTTGAGCCGGAGCTTCTGTTGCTTGAGCTCCCTCACTCGAAGCGAGTCCGTGGCCGGGTGGATCATCTCTCGCCGGATTGTCTCATCCAGGTTGCGGTGACGGTTTCCCAGTTCGCGGATACGAGCTTCGATGGTCATGGCTTGCGCCTCCATGTCTAAGGGACCAGTACAGTCAGCGCCGGGTCTGACCGGCTGTAGAATCACATTCCAGTGAACTGCTTACTGTCCTGATACGGACCACCCTGGAGCCCGAATTGGCCGAAGATGTGAACGGAGCCGTACGGAACCCTTCCGGCTCAACCCCCCGGCGCCTCATTGTCGGTATTTCCGGAGCCTCCGGGGTGACTTATGGCGTGCGGGTGCTGGACGCCCTGCGCGAACTGGGGGTCGAAAGCCACCTGGTCGTGACCCGTGCCGCCCTGCTGACCCTGTCGCAGGAAACCGACCTTTCCGCCGACGACCTGCTGGGCCGCGCCGAAGTGACGCACCGGCTGAATGATGTCGGCGCGACCATCGCCTCGGGCTCGTTCCGGACCATGGGCATGATCATCGCCCCCTGCTCGGTCCGCACCATGAGCGAGATCGCCACCGGCGTGACCTCGACCCTGCTGACCCGCGCGGCCGACGTGGTCCTGAAGGAGCGCCGCCCGCTGGTGCTGATGGTGCGCGAGACACCCCTGCATCTCGGCCACCTGCGGACCATGACCGCCCTGGCCGAGATGGGGGCCTTCATCGCGCCGCCCCTGCCGGCCTTCTATTCGAAGCCCGACAGCATCGCCGAAATGGTCGATCAGTCGGTGGGCCGCGCGCTGGACCTGTTTGGCCTCGACTGGTCTGCGGTGCGCCGCTGGGAAGGGCTGAAGCCCGCGAACGCCGAATGAGCCTGTGGGACTGGGCGCGGACCACCTACGCCGCCGACGGCGTGGCTGATGCCTGTCTGGAGCTTCAGGCCGCCGCCGGCCAGAACGTCCCGCTGCTCCTGTGGGCGGCCTGGTGCGCCGCTGAAGGCCGAAACCCGGACGAAGACGCTCTTGAAGCCGCCGGCGACACCGCGCGCGCCTGGCAGGAAACCGCCATCGCGCCGCTGCGCGCTGTCCGCCAGGCGCTCAAGTCCCGTGCGCCCGACCTTGACGACGAGGCCCGGGAAGCCGTGCGGGCACAGGTCAAGGCCGTGGAACTGGAGGCGGAACGCCACCTTCTCGCCGCGCTGGAAGCCTTGGCTCCGGCCTCAAGCGGCCCTGCCCGACCCGCGCTCGCCGCCATGGTGGCCGCCGCAAGGGTCTGGTCGCCGATCACGCCGCGTGCCGGACTGGTCCAGCTCGCGGACCGCCTTCCGGCCTGACAGGACGCACGGTATAGACCGGTGTCCGGGATCCCCAGCATGAACGATGACGAACCCTTTATGACCGAGGAAGAGCAGGCGCTCCACGCGCGGCTCAAGCTGCTCCAGCTGGAACACACCGACCTCGGTGCCTCGATCGAAGCGCTGAGCCATATGCCCGTGCCTGATCAGCTGATGATCGCCCGGCTGAAGCGGAAGAAGCTGCTGTTGCGGGACGAGATCGCCAAGATCGAGGACCGGATCCTGCCCGACATCATCGCCTGACCGCCCGGCTCAGCGTCCGCGCTTGCGCACCCACATGGCCGCATCGGCCTCGGCCAGCCAGACTTCCGGGTCGGAATGTCCGTTATACGCTCTCACGCCGAACGAACCGCCCAGAGGCGTGGCCTGTCCGTTCCAGACGAAAGCCTCGGACGCGAGGGCCTCGGCCAGGCGTTTGGCCTTCTCGCGACCGCCGTTCAGCCCCGCATTCAGCATCAGAAGACCGAACTCGTCGCCGCCCAGACGGCCGACAGCATCCGATTCGCGCAGATTCGCTGCCAGCAGGTCGGCGACATGCACCAGGGCGGCGTCGCCCGCAGCATGGCCGAGGCTGTCGTTGACGCTCTTGAAGCCGTCGAGGTCGAGATAAAGCAACACCGCAGGCGTGCCATGCCGCTGACAGAAGGCCATGGCGCCTTTCATGGCGGCGACGAAGCCCCGCCGGTTCAGAACCGGCGTCAGCACGTCATGATCCGCCGCCGCCTCGGCCAATTCGGCGCGACGACGCAGGGTCTCGATCTCGGCCCGCAGGCGCTCGATCTCGTCGTAAGGGTCGATGACGGCCGCGTTGGTCACGAGCGAAGAGGGCTCCCCCGGCCGGCGACTCAACACGCCGGCCAAGGGTCAGCCTAACGCGGTCGGTTGCGGGCGCAACGCGAGTCCTGTATCGCGCCGCTTTCCCGCGGAAAGGGCGAGCCTCCATGACGACCGGGACACCACCAGTGGCGATCATCATGGGCAGCCGCTCGGACTGGCCGACGATGAAACACGCCGCCGACGCCCTGGATCGGCTCGGCGTGGCCTGGGAGGCGAAGGTCGTCAGTGCCCACCGCACGCCCCGACGCCTCTTCGATTTCGCCACCGGTGCCCGGGCCGCCGGCTTCAAGGTCATCATCGCCGGGGCCGGTGGCGCGGCCCACCTGCCGGGCATGGCCGCCTCCATGACCGAGCTCCCCGTGCTGGGCGTGCCGGTGGAATCCAAGTCGCTCAAGGGCCTCGATAGTCTCCTGTCCATCGTCCAGATGCCGGGCGGCATCCCCGTCGCCACCCTCGCGGTGGGGGAGCCGGGCGCGAAGAACGCCGGCATCCTGGCGGCCCAGATCCTGGCGCTCGCAGATCCGGAGCTGGCCGGGCGGCTGACGGCCTTCCGCGAAGCCCAGACCGAGGCGGTCCACGAAACAGTCGAGGACTGAGTGATCTCGCCCCTGCCTCCCGGCTCGACCCTCGGCATTCTGGGCGGCGGCCAGCTGGGCCGTATGCTCAGCCAGGCCGCATCACGCCTCGGCTTCAACGTCGTCATCCTTGACCCCGAGGAGAACAGTCCCGCCGGCCGGGTCTCGCAGGGCCAGATCGTCGCCGCCTATGACGACCCCACGGCCCTGATGGTGCTGGGCCAGACCTGTCAGGCCGTGACCTTCGAGTTCGAAAACGTGCCCGCGACCTCGGTCGAGCGACTGGCCCAGGGCGGTGCCGTCGTCGCCCCGGGCCCCAAGGCGCTGGCCGTGGCCCAGGATCGGGTCGACGAAAAGACCTTCCTGACCGGCGTCGGCGCGACGACGGTCGACTTCGTCGCCGTCGACAGCCTCGACGACCTGATCGCGGGTCTGGATTGGCTCGGCGCGCCCGCCCTGCTCAAGACGCGACGAGAGGGCTATGACGGCAAGGGTCAGGTCTGGGTCCGTTCGGCCGCCATGGCCGCCGACGCCTGGCATGCCGTCGGCGAGCGACCCGCCATTCTGGAAGCCCGCGCCGACTTCGTCCGTGAACTGTCGGTCATCGCCGCGCGTGGCCGGGATGGCCGGATCGCCGTCTATCCACTGGGTGAAAACGTCCACAAGGGCGGCGTCCTGAAGACGACGCTGGCCCCTGCCGCGGTCGATACGAAGACGGAGAGGCGCGCCAGGGCCATTGCCAGGGCCATCCTCGAAGGACTCGACTACGTCGGCGTCCTCGGCGTCGAGCTGTTCGACCTGGGCGGCGGTCGCCTGCTGGTCAACGAGATCGCGCCCCGCGTCCACAACACCGGCCACTGGACCCAGGACGGTTGCGTCTGCGACCAGTTCGAACAGCACATCCGCGCCATCGCCGGCTGGCCGCTCGGCCCGACGACGGCCCACGCCCGCGTCGAGATGACCAATCTGCTGGGCGACGAGGTCGAGCAGTGGACGAAACTGTCAGCCCGGGCCGACGCCCGACTGCACCTCTACGGCAAGGCCGAGGCCCGCCCCGGCCGCAAGATGGGCCATGTGAACCGGGTCAAGCCGCTCTAGGCCTCGGTCTTCGCTCCGTAGCGCATCCGGCTGAGAAGATCCGTCACCCGCTTTAGCGGCGCGTCGAAATCCTTGCCGGCCTTCCATTTCTCGAAGGCCATGACGTTCTCGATCCGGGCGGCCACGAAGGCCTCTGCGGCTTCCTTGCCGTCGAACCAGCGCATGGTCAGGGCCGGGATCAGGATGCCGGACAGGATCGCCCGTTTGGAATAGTGGTTCCAGTCCGTCGCCGTGTCCCCGGCCCAGTGCCACAGATGGTCGGCGCTCTCCCACGCCAGCTTCAGCCCGAGGTCGGCATGGATCGGCAGGGCCAGGAAGGCGGCGCAGCGGCGCGTGGCGTCCAGATCGGCGGCCCCCGCCTCCATCCGGGCCGAGACGGCCGCGGCGATTCGCTCGCGCATCTTCAGGGACTTGGCGTCGACCTCAGCCAGAACCGCCAGCGCCCGATCGTCGTGGCGGCGCGACAGAAGGGCCGCCAGGTCCCGCGCCCCGTTGGGCAGCAGCAGTTCCTCATCACCCAGGGACAGGCCATTTTCGGCGCAGGCCTGCCGGACCATCCGGCTGTTCCAGCCCAGCGCGGGCGACAGGCGGATCGCCGCGTCCAGCACGGACTGCTCCATCCGGTCGCCCCAATCGCCCTCGGGCATCTCGTTCGACAGGTGTGGCGCATCGGTCATGGCGGCAGCATATCCCCGTCAGGCGGGCGTTTCGAGCCTTCAGATTGAGGCGCGACGATCTGGACATGCGGGGGGCGAACGTGTATCAGCCCGCCTTCATCCGCGGACCCTGTTCGTGGAAGACGATTTTATTTGTCTGCCCGTCTCCCTTTCGAGGTGCGCGGCGGGCGGCCAAAGGAGAGTTCAACCTGGTACAGATTTTCGTTCGCGATAATAACGTCGATCAAGCGCTCAAGGCCCTCAAGAAGAAAATGCAGCGCGAAGGCAGCTTCCGCGAGATGAAGCGCCACGTGCACTACGAGAAGCCCTCGGAGAAGCGCGCCCGCCAGAAGGCCGAGGCCGTGCGCCGCGCCCGCAAGCTGGCCCGCAAGCGCATGCAGCGCGAAGGTCTCCTGCCGCCTCCGAAGCCCCGCGTGCCGGGCGTTGGCGGTCCGGGCGGCGGCAACCGCTCCTAGGCGAACGTCACACCAGACAGATCAAGGGCCGCCCCGGAAAACCGGGGCGGCCCTTTTCGTTGCTTCTACCGCAAGCGGGAAAAGGGGACCGGACGTCCCCTACTTCCCCCCGCCCCTCACCGCCCCCGCGAACGACTTCCAGCTCAGCTTGACGTCCGACAGGGCACCCGCCCGGAAGGCCCGTCCCGCGATCCAGACCATCAGCAGGGCGAAGGCGAACATGGCGAACAGAGAGCCCGCGACCTCGATCATCGGGGGCTCGGCCGCGATGCGCGCAGGCATGACGAAGGGTGTGAACAGAGGCACCAGCGATAGGATCCTCACGATCGGTGCGTCCGGCGATTGCAGCGCCGTCGTCATGATCAGGATCGGCACGGTCAGCACCATCATGATCGGCCCCATCAGCGTCTGGGCGTCGCGAGGCGTCTCGCAGAATGCGCCGATGGCCGCGAACAGGACCGCGTACATCAGATAACCACCGACCGCATAGGCGAGGAGGTAGAACACCATCCCCCCGTCCAGAAGCACACTGCCCACCGTCGGCGCATACTGCGGCGCAAAGGCGAGCAGGCCTGCCGCCCCCAGCCCGCCCCAGGTTGCCAGTACCGTCAGCGTCAGGAACGCCACCCCCAGAACCTTGCCCGCCAGGATCTCGGTCGCAGATGCCGATGAGAGCAGCACCTCAAGAATCTTGTTGGCCTTTTCCTCCATCACGCTGTTCAGCAGGATCGACGCCCCGGTGATGATCAGCGACCAAAGCAGGAAACCGGAGGCAAGGCCGATGATGCCCGGCAGACGGTCGCGGAAGGAGACAAGCCCGCCGCCCGCTTGGGATTTGGGTGAGAACACCTTCACGTCCGGCCGGAAACGCTCGGCATCCGTCACGATCGCCTGATCGATGCCGGCCGTCTCGAACACCTGACGGCGATTGGCCGAGCGCAGGGCGTCGCGGACAAAGTCCTCCACCGTGTCGTCCGTGGCGCGTCGGCTCCAGACCCGTGCCGCCGGCTGACCATTCTGACGGGTCAGGAAGACGACGGCGTCCAGCCGTTGTCCCTGTTCGGCATCATCGCCGAGCAAGCGACGCACTTCATCTTCCTGTGGCTGGCCAGGAGATGCCTGAAGCAGTGCAGGCGGTGTATCCACGATCGCCAGTCGCTGGCGGCGCAGGCCTGCCAAAGCTCCGCCACTATTGCCCGGAGCCTTTGCGAGGGCCTCTGGCGGCATGCCCGTGGCCTTGGCCGCCTCTGCCTGCGCCCGACGCGCGGCATCGGCCCGACGTTCGGCGTCCAGACGCAAGGCATCACGCACAGACGCTGCAAGACCCACGGCCTGGGGGCCTTCCTCGATCAGCACGACCTGTCGCACAGGTTCTGACGACCGCATGAGGATCGGTACGGCCCCGCCGATCACCGCGAACAGCGGAAAGGCCAGGAGGGACAGCCAGAAGCCGACCGTCTTGGCGTAGGCAGCGTACTCGCGCCGCGCGATCAGGAGCGTGCGGTTCATCGGGTGGCCTCCGTGCCGGTGCCTTTGACGGACTGGTCGATGTCGGGGTTGTCACCGGTCAGGCCGATGAAGGCGTCATGCAGGCTGGGCTCGCGCAGCTCGAAACGGCGCACGTCCAGCCCGCCCAGAAAGGCCGCCTTCAGCGCGTCGTGTCCCTGCATCCGCGTGCCGTGTACGCCCGCACCCAGTGAGGCCCGCAGCACGCGCACGCCGCCGAAGTCCGAGACGACTTCAACGCCCGTGACGCCCGGCAAGCCGGCAGCAGCAGACGGCTCGATGGCCCCTTCCAGCTCCAGGAACCGCGGGGCCGTCGCCCGCGCTTCGCTGACGGTGCCCTCAAACGCCTTCTGGCCGCGCGCCAGCAGCACGACCTTGTCGCACAGTCGTTCCGCGTGCTGCATCACATGGGTCGAGAACAGCACCGTCGCCCCGTCGGTCGCCAGGCCGCGGATGACCGCCTCAAGCCCCTGCTGATTGACAGGATCCAGCCCCGAGAAGGGTTCGTCCAGGATGACGAATTCCGGCCGATGCACCACCGAGGCGATCAGCTGGACCTTCTGCGCCATCCCCTTGGACAGCTCCTTCATCTTCTTGCGCTTTGAAGCGCCCAGCCCCTGGGCGTCCAGCATATCCTTCGCGCGCCGCCGGCCCTCGCCGATCGGCAGGCCTTTCAGCGAGCCGAAGAAGGCGATCGCATCGACGGGGGTCATCTTCTTGTAGAGGCCCCGCTCCTCCGGCAGGAAGCCGATCCGGTCGCGCACCTTGCGCCCGTCGTCGCTGCCGAGAATGCCGATCCGTCCGGACGAGACGCCCTGCAGCCCCAGGATCATCCGGATCGTCGAGGTCTTGCCGGCCCCGTTCGGACCCAGGAAGCCGCAGATCGTGCCCTTTTCGACCTCAAAGCTCAGGTCCTTCACGGCCTGGAACTCGCCGTACCGCTTGCTCACCCCGTCCAGCGTCAACGCCGCCGCCATGGTCCCCTCCGACTGAACTCAATCCGTTGCCATCAGAGATAGAAGTGTAAAGGATGTTTGACAACCCGCTGCGAGCACCGTCGGCGCCCCCTTGTCATGAATTCCGTGTCATGTTCGCGCGATACGATTCACCCGCGCCAGCGAGAGCGTGCCAGCGAAAGCGTGAATGCCCTACGAAGTCTCAGTCTCCCCGGTCGCACCCCAGACGGGTTCCCGCCTGTGGACCGTCGGTGCCAGCGCCGGTATCGCCATCGTCGCCCTGTTGGTGGCCGCCATCCTGCAACCGGACGCGGCGATCTATCTCGTCGGGGCCGCAATCCTGGTCGGCCTGACGACATGGATGGTCAACCGGGCCCAGCCGGTCGGCGCGGAAGCCGCTGATGCCACCCAGGCCCCGGAGCCGCCGCTGGACCGGGTTCTGCTGGACAGCGTCTTCGAGTCGCTGGCAGACCCCGTGCTGGTGGTGTCCGGCGGCGAGGCCGACGATATCGCCGGCCGCCGTGTCGTTCTGGCCAACACCGCCGCACGCGACCTTCTGCGGATTCAGACCGACGGGGCGCTTCTGGTATCGGTACTGCGCGATCCGGCGGTGCTTGAGGCGGTGGACGAAGCCTTGTTCGGCGGCCTGACCCGAACCACCGACTATGGCGGCGTCGGGGCCCAGGCCCGCCACTGGCGCGCCCTGACGCGGCCCCTTCCCTCGGCGGACGGTCGCACTCTGGCACTGATCGTCCTGCGCGACGAAACCGACGTGCGGCGGATGGAACTGATGCGGGTCGATTTTCTCGCCAACGCCAGCCACGAGCTGAAGACCCCGCTCGCTTCGCTTTCCGGCTTCATCGAGACCCTGAAGGGCCATGCCCGCGACGACCCCAAGGCGCGTGACCGGTTCCTCGACATCATGGCCACCCAGGCCGACCGCATGAGCCGTCTGGTCTCGGACCTGCTGTCGCTCAGCCGCATCGAGCTGAACGAGCATATTCCGCCTGCCGGTCGCGTCGATCTGGCCCGCGCCGCCGCTGATGTGGTCGACGCCGTCAGCGTACTCTCGGCCGAGCGTCAGGTTGCCGTGACCCTGCTGGACCGGACCGCCAGCGCGCCGGTGAGCGGGGACCGCGACGAGATCCTTCAGGTCGTCCAGAATCTGGTCGATAACGCAATCAAATATTCCCCGACCGGTGGCAGCGTCGAGATCGTGATCCAGCCCGATATCGCGTTGAACGAGGCCTCGGCTCCGTGGTCCGGCGGTAGCCGCGGGGACGGCGCGACCCGGTTGCCGCTGGTCACGCCCGACCGGGAAACCGGACAGCGCTACGCCGCCGTCACCGTGTGCGACCATGGGCCCGGTCTGGAGCGGGAGCACCTGCCCCGGCTGACCGAACGGTTTTACCGCGTCGAGGGTCAGAAGAGTGGCGAACGCCAGGGCACGGGTCTCGGGCTGGCGATCGTCAAACACATCGTCAATCGCCATCGCGGCGGGCTGACCGTGGAGAGTGCCCCGGGGCACGGCGCAACCTTCACAGCCTATTTTCCGGTCGCCGCGCCGCGGGTCGTCAAGACGGTCTTGTGACCGCCCGGTGGACCCTGGCCGGGCAGCGTAACAGAACTGTCACCTGCACGTCGTAATCCGCTGACCATTCCGGGGCAGTTATCCCCGTGGGGGCGAACCGTAAAACCGGCCGGTCCTGATTCCCTGTTCCGGACGTCCATGACCTGGCTTTTCCTGCCGATCCTGATCGCAGCAGCTGTCGCCGCCTATGTCGGCGGGAGAGCCGTCGCGCGCCGTCGCGGTGAAGGTGAACACCCGCATTCACGGCCCGGCCAGCACGGGGCCTATGCCCTGATCTGGACGGCGGTGCCCGCCCTGGCGATCCTGATCGCAGCCTCTGTCTTTTCGGCCCCGATCGAACGTCAGTTGACCGCGTCTGGCGCACCCGAAGCGGTGCAGCAGCTGGAACCCTTCCGCCGCGAGGCCTTCTTCGCCGATGCACGTTCGGTCGGTGCAGGAAGGCCGGCGGTTCAGATCTGGCCCGCACCCTACGCCGAGCTTCTTCCGACCGAAGGCCAGCGTGCCGAGCGGATTTCCCGGATGCTCGAGATCGGAACTGGCGTTGCAGCCATCCTCGCCGGTCTGCTCGGGGCCCTGTTCGTCTTTAACCAGATCCGTCCCGGCATGCGCGCCCGCAACCGCGTCGAGGGCTGGATCGTCGGCGTGCTGTTTGTCTGTTCGGCCCTGGCCATTCTGACCACCGTCGGCATCATCGCTTCTCTGGTCTACGACGCGATGCGGTTCTTCGCCTCGGTGCCGATCGCGGAGTTCCTGTTCGGCACCCAGTGGAGCCCCCAGACGGCCATCCGCGCCGACCAGGTCGGATCAACCGGTGCCTTCGGTGCCCTGCCGCTGTTCGCCGGCACCTTCCTGATCATGCTGATCGCCATGACCGTAGCCGCCCCGGTCGGCCTGTTCTCGGCCATCTATCTGTCCGAATACGCGGGGCCGGTGTTCCGCGCGACTGTGAAGCCGGTGCTGGAGATCCTGGCCGGCGTGCCGACCGTGGTCTACGGCTTCTTCGCCGCCCTGACCGTTGGTCCGGCATTCCGCGTCTTCTTCAACGAGATCGGAGCCCTGCTGGTCGGCGGTCCGATGGACGGCCTCGGTCAGTATCTTTTGCTGGTCCAGAACCAGATGGCCCTGGTGGCCGGCATGGTGATGGGGATCATGCTCATTCCCTTCGTCAGCTCCCTGTCCGACGACATCATCAACGCCGTGCCCCAGTCGCTACGCGACGGCTCCTATGCCATGGGCGCGACCAAGTCCGAGACGGTCAAGCGCGTGCTCCTGCCGGCCGCCCTGCCCGGCGTCGCGGGGGCCATGCTCCTGGCCATGTCGCGGGCCATCGGCGAGACCATGATCGTGACCATGGCGGCCGGCCTCGCCGCCCGCCTGACCCTGAACCCGCTGGATACCGTCACCACCGTGACGGTCCAGATCGTGACCCTGCTGACCGGCGACCAGGAGTTCAACAGCCCCAAGACCCTGTCGGCCTTCGGCCTTGGCCTGACCCTGTTCCTGGTGACCCTGGCGCTGAACATCATCGCCCAGCGCATCGTCCAGACCTACCGGCAGCAGTATGACTGACGCGACCGTGACCCCCGCGATCCGCGCCGAGCGCCTGCGCGCCGGGCTCAAGCGCCGCTATGCCCGCGAAGGCCGCTTCAAGCTGTACGGCCTGCTGGCCATCGGCGTGGCGGTCGGCTTCCTGCTGCTGCTGCTGGGGCGGATCATCGAACAGGGCCACACGGCCTTCTACACCCACACCGTGACCGTGCCGGTCTATATGGACCCGGCGCGCGTCGACCGCGGCTATCCGCAAGGCACGAATTTCGAGCTGCTGGTCGCCGAGCAGCAGCTGGCGCGCCTCGGCGTCGCCGACGACGCGCAGGGCTCGAAGGCTGCGGAGATGCGCGGCATCTTCTCGTCGGAGCTGAAATTCGCCGCGGCCGCCCGGATCCAGAGCAACCCCAACCTGATCGGCCAGACCGTACCGATCGCCGCGCCGGTTTCGGACGACGCCGACCTGTATTTCAAGGGCGAGATCTCGCGCGCCACGCCCGCCGACCAGCGCCGCCTGAGCGACGAACAGATCGACTGGCTGGACCGGATGAAGGCCTCGGGCATGGTCGCCGCGCATTTCAACAGTGGCCTGTTCACCAAGGGCGACTCGACCGAGCCCGAGCTGGCGGGCGTGCTGGGGGCCGTGGTCGGCTCGGCGCTGATGCTGCTGGTGACGGCCTTCGTCGCCATTCCGCTGGGCGTCGGCGCGGCCCTGTATCTGGAGGAGTTCGCCCCGCGCGGCCGGATCACCGACCTGATCGAGGTCAACATCAACAACCTCGCCGCCGTGCCATCGATCATCTACGGGCTGCTGGGCCTGGCCCTGTTAATCAACTGGATGCATCTGCCGCGCGCCAGTCCACTGGTCGGGGGTCTGGTTCTGGCCCTGATGGCCCTGCCGACCATCATCATCGCCACCCGCTCGTCCCTGAAAGCCGTGCCCCCCTCCATCCGCGAGGCCGCCCTGGCCATGGGGGCCTCCAGGACCCAGACGGTGTTCCATCACACCCTGCCCCTGGCCATGCCGGGCGTCATGACCGGCGCCATCATCTCGATGGGTCATGCCCTGGGCGAGACAGCACCGCTGCTGCTGATCGGCATGGTCAGCTTCATCCCGGGCATTCCACACAGCGTCGGCGAGCCGACGGGTGCCCTGCCCTCCCTCGTCTACATCTGGGAAAACGCTTCCGAGCGCGCCTTCCATGAGCGCACGGCTGCCGCCATCCTGGTCCTTCTCGCCTTCATGATCGTCATGAACGCCGCCGCCATCTTCCTGCGTCGGCGCTTCGAACGCCGGTGGTAGCCTGATGAAATTCAACCTCTTCCGCGCCCCCGATGGCGTCGAGGGCGGCACGCCCGCCGAGACACCTGTCATCGCCGCGCCTCCGGTCGCGCACAGCGCCGGCCCCGTGGGTCCGACCAAGATCGCCGCGCGCGACGTCTCGGTCTTCTACAACGGCAAACAGGCGCTCTATGACGTCTCGCTGGATATCCCTGACAAGACGGTCACCGCCCTGATCGGCCCGTCGGGCTGTGGCAAGTCGACCTTCCTGCGGACCATGAACCGCATGAACGACACCATCCCGGGCTGCAAGGTCACGGGCCGTATCGAGATGGATGGCGACGACATCAATGCCAAGGCGGTCGATCCCGTGCTGCTGCGGGCCCGCGTCGGCATGGTGTTCCAGAAGCCCAACCCCTTCCCCAAGACCATCTTCGAAAACGTCGCCTACGGCCCCCGCATTCATGGTCTGGCCGCCTCCAAGGCCGAACTTGAGAGCGTCGTCGAGGCCTCTCTGAAGCGGGCAGGTCTCTGGGAAGAGGTCGCCGACCGCCTGCACTCGCCCGGCACCGGCCTGTCCGGCGGCCAGCAGCAGCGGCTGGTCATCGCCCGCGCCATCGCCGTCGAGCCCGAAGTGATCCTGATGGACGAGCCCTGCTCGGCCCTGGATCCCATCGCCACCGCCAAGATCGAGGAATTGATTGACGAGCTGCGCGAAAGCTACTGCATCGTCATCGTCACCCATTCGATGGCCCAGGCCGCGCGGGTCAGCCAGCGCACCGCCTTCTTCCATCTGGGCCGCCTGATCGAGACCGGCGACACCGAGGACATCTTCACCAACCCGCGCGAGCGGCGCACGCTGGACTACATCACCGGACGATTCGGCTGATGAACCAGCATACGGTCAAGGCATACGGCGACGAACTGAACCAGCTGACCGCCGAGGTCGCCCGCATGGGCGGGCTCGCCGAGGCCCAGGTCGCGGACGCCGTGGACTCCGTCGCCCGCCGCGATGTGGCACTCGCTCGCGCCGTGGTTGAGCGCGACGCGCGCCTCGACGCCATGCATCGTGACATCGAGCGCAAGGCCATCCGTCTGATCGCCCTGCGCCAGCCGGTCGCCTCGGACCTGCGCCGCGCCCTCGCCTCGATGAAGCTGGCGGTGGATCTCGAGCGCACCGGCGACCTCGCCAAGAACATCGCCAAGCGCGGCCTGATCCTGGCCGAGGGCGAGCCGATGCAGCCCCTGACCCGCTCCATCGAGCGGATGGGCAAGCTGGTGTCGATGCGTCTGCGCGACGTGCTGGACGCCTATGCCGCCGCCGAGATCGACGGGGCCATTGCGGTCTGGAACACTGACGACGAAGTCGACGAGCACTACAACGCCCTGTTCCGCGAGCTGCTGACCTACATGATGGGCGACCCGCGCACGATCACGGCCGGGACCCACCTGCTGTTCATGGCCAAGAACCTCGAACGCATCGGCGATCACGCGACCAACATCGCCGAAACCATCCACTACGAGATCACGGGTCAGGAGTTCACAGGCGAGCGCCCCCGCTGGAATCCCGACCCGACGCTCGAGCCCGCTGACGCCACCGACCCGACCCCCGACCCGACGACGACCGCCTGACCGGAGAGTTCGACGTGCAACCGTATATCCTGGTGATGGAAGACGAGGACGCCCTGGCGACCTTGCTCTCGTACAACCTCGAAAAAGAGGGCTACCGCGTTGTCGTCGCCGCCGACGGCGAGGAAGGCATGCTCCAGATCGACGAGCGTCTGCCGGACATGGTCCTGCTGGACTGGATGCTGCCCAAGCTGTCGGGCATCGAGGTCTGCCGTCGCATCCGCGGCCGGGCCGAGACCCGGAATCTGCCGATCATCATGCTGACCGCACGCGGCGAGGAAAGCGACCGGATCCGCGGCCTGGACACCGGTGCCGACGACTATCTGACCAAGCCCTTCTCGATGAGCGAGTTGATCGCCCGCATCCGCGCCGTGCTGCGCCGCATCCGGCCGGGGCTGGCTGATGACCGCATCAACCACGGCGACATCGTCATCGACCGCGTCGCCCACCGCGTCCGCCGCGCCGGCAACGAAATCCACCTCGGCCCCACCGAATTCCGTCTGCTCGACCACCTGATGCAGCACCCGGGCCGGGTGTTCAGCCGCGAACAGCTGCTCGACGCCGTCTGGGGCAGCGACGTCTATGTCGAGGCCCGCACCGTCGACGTCCACGTGGGCCGCCTGCGCAAGGCCCTGAACGTCGACGGGACGGTCAATCCGATCCGGACCGTGCGATCGGCGGGGTATTCGCTCGATCTGGGCGGCTGAAACCCTTCCCGTCTCCCCTTGCGGTAGAAGGAACGCACTTCCCTCGGCCAATGAAGCGGGTACGGTCTACGCTCCCTGACCGGAGTCCCCCATGCGCCGCCGCACCTTCCTCTCGACCCTGCCCGCCGGGGCCCTCCTCGCCGGAGCCGGTTCAGCGAGCGCGGGCGCACCTGCAGCAGCGGCGACCACTCCTCCCCGCCAGACCCCGTCCTCCGACCCCTACGCCGGCGTCGGTCCCGGCAACCGCAACAGCGGCGTCCAGTTCGTCGGCCGCTCGACCGTCTGGGGCCAGCACGGTGCCGCCGCCACGGCCCATCCGCGCGCCACCCTGATCGGTATCGACACCCTGAGGCGCGGCGGTTCAGCCATCGATGCGGCCATCGCCATCAACGCCGCCCTCGGCTTCCTCGAGCCGACGGCCAACGGCATCGGCGGCGACGCCTTCTGCATGCTGTGGGACCCGGCCCGGCAGAAGGTCGTCGGCTTCAACGGGTCAGGAAACAGTCCCCGAGGCCTGTCGCTTGAAACCGCCCGATCGAAGAAGGAACCGGACGGCTACCTGCCCAGATACGGCGCGGTCACCGTCAACGTCCCGGGCACGGTCGACGCCTGGTGGAGCGCCCATCAGCGCTACGGCAAGCTGGCGTGGAAGGACGTCCTGCTCCCCGTCGCCGAGCTGTGCGAGGAGGGCGTTCCCATGCCCCAGCTGATCGCCTGGTATCTGGAGCGGAACATGGCCGGTTTCGACCGGTCGGCCTCAGTCATCGAGGAGAACGACAACCGCAAGACGGTCTACGCCCCCGGGGGGCGCACCCCCGCCGTCGGCGAGGTCTTCGCCAATCCCGATCTCGGCCGCACCTATCGCCTGATCGCCGAGGGCGGACGCGATGCCTTCTATGACGGCGTCATCGCCGACCATATCGAACGCTATTTCCGCCGCATCGGCGGCTGGATGACCAAGGCGGACCTCGCCGCCCACACCACCGAATGGGTCGAGCCGATCCGCACCGACTATCGCGGCGTCGACGTCTATGGCCTCGGCCCCAACACCCAGGGCCTGTCGACCAACCAGATACTCAACATCTGCGAGCGGTTCGATCTCAAGGGCATGGGCTTCCAGTCCGCCGCCTCGATCCACCACCAGGCCGAGGCCAAGCGGCTGGCCTTCGAGGACCGGGCCAAATGGTTCGCCGACGACCGCTTCAGCCGCACCCCGGTCGACTGGCTGAACTCCAAGGCCTACGCCGCCGAACGTGCAAGCGTGATCCGGCCCGACCGCATCATGGACCGCGCCTTCCCCGGCGACGCCCCGACCCAGGGCGACACCACCTATTTCAGCGTCGCCGACAAGGACGGCATGATGGTCAGCTGGATCCAGTCCAACTATCGCGGCATGGGCTCGGGCCTCGTCCCCGACGGCCCCGACGGCGCGACCCTCGGCTTCATGTTCCAGGATCGCGGCGAACTGTTCGCCCTGACCGACGGCCATCCCAATGTCTACGCGCCGGGCAAGCGGCCCTTCCACACCATCATCCCCGGCTTCGCCTGCAAGGGCGGCGAACCCTGGATGGCCTTCGGCGTCATGGGCGGCGGCATGCAGCCGCAAGGGCAGGCCCAGATCATCATCAACATGGTCGACTACGGCCTCGACCCGCAGGAGGCCGGCGACAGTCCCCGCTGGCAGCACGAGGGCTCGTCCGAGCCCACCGGCCAGCCGGCCGAGGGCGTCGGCGTCCTGCATCTGGAAACCGGTGTACCGGCGGCGACAAAGGCGCAGCTGGAGGCCATGGGCTGGGTCCTCGGCGGCCCCAACGGCGGCTTCGGCGGCTACCAGAATGTCGTGCGGCAGGTGAACGGACGCGGGCCGTGGACCTACGGCGCGGCGACCGAGATGCGCAAGGACGGGATCGCGCTGGCTTATTGAACCGTCGCCCGCGCGATCAACCGGTCTGCCGTCGCACCTCGGGGCGAGAAGGCCAGCGCCGGCCAGTCCGGCGTCAGCCGGTCGACGGCCAGCATGATCCCCAGTCCCTCGTCCTGACTCCAGCGATTGCCGCCACCGCGCACAAAGGTGGTCGCAGCAGAAGGCGTGAGCCGGCCGCCGCGCGGGTCGGTCAGCCACATCCAGGCGGCCCAGTTACCGGTGCCCTCGAGCGTCAGAAAGACGTCGTCCGCCTCGGCATAGAGCGCGTTCCCGCCCCGGAACCAGCGCGCCCGTCGAGCCTCCATGGCCCGCGCGGCCAAGGCCAGACGGGCGCGTGCCGTGCGCGCGTCCGGCGCGGTGGCGGCCTGATAGAACAGGTCTCGCTCCGCCTCATAGGCCGCCGGATAGCCCGGCTGTGCACTGAACCGGTCCTGAACGACGTCGTCGTCGCTGTCCTCGGGCAGGCCGCGCGCCAGCAGGTCGTCGACCCGAACCCCGAGGCTGGCTGCCTGCTGGGTGTGGGCGAACTCGTGCATGAAGACGACCATCGACAGCCGGCGCCAGTCACGTGGCTCGCTCCGGTCCGCGCGCCAGACCGACGGCAGGGCCATGATGAAGAACATCCGCCCGTCCGACAGCGGCGAGGCGAAGGCCAGCTTGCCCGCCGGAACAGTTCCCCCATCGGGCAGGCCGACCTGGCCGGAATGGCCCATGCCGCTGGTCCGATAACGTCGCGCACCGACGCGGAAATCGCCCCGTGCATCAGGCGTCAGCGTGTAGGCGCAGGCCTGGTCGAACAGGGTGATGACCGGGGTCACCGGTCGGGCGATTCGCAGCCGCTCACGGTCCAGACGGTCCCACGACGCCAGCGCCTCGGACGTCCAGACACGGGGCTCACCCGTGAAGCGGCAGGGGGGCGGAGCGGATGCGGCGACATTCAGGGCGGCAGCGGCGACGAGAGCGGTGATCATGGGTCGCCAATGACGGCCCGCGACCTGAACTGCAAATGAACTCGCGGGCACCCCACCGGTAAATCAGTCAGCGATGATCTGTTCCGGCGTCAGCTCATAGATCGTTGCGCAGTATTCGCAGGTGACACGGATCTTGCCGTCCGCCTCGACCATCTCGGCCCGCTCTTCCGGGTTGAAAGAGGTCAAAACTCTGGCGATCCGGTCGCGCGAACAACGGCATTGCGCCACAAGCGCCCGCGCATCCTCAAGCCGCACCCCGTCCTCATGGAACAGTCGGAACAGCAGCGTCTCCGGCGTGATCGTCGGGTCCAGCAGTTCGTCATCCGCCAGCGTCTGGAACAGCGCCCGCGACCGGTCCCACGCTTCCTCGGTCGAGCCGCGCGCGTCATCGCCGGCGATCAGCTGGATCAGGGCACCGCCGGCGCGCCAGCTCACGCCCTCATCACCCACCACCGAGCCCACCGCCAGGCGCACCTTGGTCGGGATCTGCTCGGACTGCTGGAAATAGTGTTCGGCGGCCAGCGAGAGGCTCTCACCCTCGATCGGCGTAATCCCCTGCGTTCGCTCAAAGTCCGGACCCCGGTCCAGCGTCATGACGAAGACACCCTCGCCCAGCAGGGATCGCGCGCCAGGACGGGCAAAGCCTTGCGACGCCGCCGCCACCTCTGCCTCGTCGAACCGGCAATAGCCGCGCATATGACCCCGGGTGTCATAGTCGGCAACGACGTAGCGCACGGGCCCGTCCCCCTGCGCCTGAACGATCAGCCGCCCTTCGAACTTCAGGCTCGACCCGACCAGCGCCGCGAGAGCGCAGGCCTCGCCCAGAAGGGCCGCAACCGGCTCGGGATAGGCATGGGCCGCCAGGATGGCGTCGATCGTGTCGCCCAGCCGCACCAGCCGCCCGCGCACGGACGAGCCCTCGATCTGGAAGGCGGCGGCCAGATCGTCGGCGGGATGGGCGGGCGTCGTATGCGCGTGATCTGTCACGGCGGTCCTCGGAAGGGTGATTGTGCGGAAGCGTCGTGAGATAGGCTCAGGCGTCGCGAATGGTAAGACCTGCATGCTAAAGCAGGAACCGGCGAGGCCTCGGCCCCGTTCGTTCAAGGCCAGATTCAAGCGCAAAGACCCGGCGGTTTCATGACCAAAGCGACTCTCAAACCCCTGAACCAGCAGGCCATCGTCATCACCGGTGCCACCTCGGGAATCGGTCTGGCGACTGCGCGTCGGGCGGCCAGGGCCGGTGCCTGCGTCTTCCTCATCGCGCGCGGAGAAAACGACCTCAAGGCGCTGTGCGAGGAATTGCAGGCCACCGGAGCCCGCGCCGCCTGGGCGGTTGCGGACGTCGCCGATCACGACGTCCTGGCCGAGGCGGCCGAGAAATGCGTGCGCCTGTTCGGTGGCTTCGACACCTGGGTCAACAACGCCGGCGTGTCGATCTATGGAGCCATCAGCGACACCAGCCTGGACGACCAGCGCCGTCTGTTCGAGACCAACTACTGGGGGGTGGTCAACGGGTCGCTCGTGGCGGCCGAACATCTGCGCCAGCGGGACGGTGGCGGGGCCATCGTCAATGTGGGTTCGATCATGTCGGACGCGCCCCTGCCGATCCAGGGCGTCTATTCGGCGTCCAAACACGCGGTGAAGGGTTTCACCAACGCCCTGCGCATGGAGCTGATGCGCGAACAGGCTCCGATCACCGTCAGCCTTGTGAAGCCGGCGGCCGTCGACAGCCCCTACTCGAAACACGCCCGGAACCTGACCGGCTACGCCACCCAGAACCCGCAGCCGGTCTACGCCACCCACGTCGTGGCCGACACCATCCTGTACTGCGCCAGCCACCCGATTCGCGAGATCACGGTCGGCGGCGGCGGCCGTCTGATCGCCAGCTTCTATTCGATCCTGCCCGGTCTGGCGGAACCACTCTTCGCCCGGTTCGCTCCCTCCCTGATGCGGGACAGGGGTTCCGCCTGGCAGCCGTTCGACGACGGGCTCTATGACCCGACCGACGACGGCCTCGATGAAGAGGTTCACTATCCCATGGTTCGCCAGTTTTCTGCCCTCGCCGAAGTCCGCAAACATCCTGGCATCAGCAGCGGCGTCGTCGCCGTCCTCGCCGGCGTCGGTATCGCGGCCCTGCTGCTGGGCCAGCGCTCCGGCCCGACGCGTTATGAGCGTCTGCGCGGCCGGATTGACCCACGCGGCTGGATCGATACCGACTCCCTGAGAGATCGCTTCGGCGATCTGGCGGAAAGCGTGCGCCATGGCCTGACCGACGCCGGTGAACGCGCCTCTGACCTCAGCGACGAAGCCCGCCATCGCGGCGAACGCATCCTCCACGGCGCACGACATTCCTCGCGCAAGGCGTTGAAGAAGCATGGCAAGACGGCCCGACGCTACGCCAGTGACGCCGGTACATACGCCAAGGATCACGCGCGCGAAGGCGGTGCGCTCCTCGCCTTGGTGACGATCGCGGCTGCCATCGGTGCCGCTGCCCTCGAGACCCGTCGCCCCGACAGCCGGCTGCGCAGCCTCGGAAAATTCTGACACCCTGCGTCGGGTTTTGACCGACTGACCCACGAAATCTGGCCCCGGCCGTCCCTTCGGGGCGGCCGGGGCTTCGATTCAGGCGCTTCGGACTCCATTTTCAAACTGTCGTTGGCGTGTTGCTGCAACTGCGAAGGTGGGCCAAGGTCCCGTCATGGCTGATCCGGCGACCCTCATCTTCGACTTCGATTCCACGCTCGTCCGCATCGAGACCCTCGAGGCACTGGCAGAGATCGCCTTGGCCGGCGCTCCGGACGCCGAAGCCCTGCGCGCCGAGATCTCCGTCCTGACCGATCAGGCCATGACCGGCGCCCTGCCGTTCGGCGAAGCGCTGCAACGTCGCCTAGCCCTGATGCCCCTGACCCGCGATCATGTGGCCGAGCTGGCGGACCGAATTCTCGACGAAGGCACGCCGTCGGTGCGCCGTAACCTGCGGTTTTTCCGCGAGAACGCGGGGCGCATCATCATTGTCTCCGGCGGCTTTCGCGAGATCATCGCGCCGCTTGCCGCCCATCTGCACATTCCGCCCGGCCAGGTGCTGTGCAATGATCTGACCTACGACGCCGATGGGCGGGTCACCGGGGTCGACCAGGCCAATCCGCTGGCCCATGCCGACGGCAAGTCCATTGCCCTGCGCGCCCTGGATCTCGCCCGGCCCGTCGTGATGATCGGCGACGGCTGGACGGACGCAGAGGTCAAGCTGTCGGGCGTTGCAGACCGGTTTCACGCCTTCACCGAGATCGTCCGCCGCGAGCGGGTCGTGGCCGCCGCTGATGTGGAATCACCGTCGATGGACGAGGTCCTTCACGCCGAAGGGCTGGCGGGCCGCTGGTCCTATCCCCGGGCCCGCATCCGCATCCTGCTGCTCGAGAACATCCACCCCGCCGCCGTCGAACGCCTGCACGAGGCCGGCTATTCCGTCGAGAGCCTGAAGGGCGCGCTTGACGAAGACGCCCTGATCGAGGCCCTGCAAGGCGTGCATGTGCTGGGCCTGCGCTCAAAGACCCAGGTCAGCGCCCGGGTTCTTGAGGCCGCACCGCGGCTGATGGCCATTGCCGCCTTCTGCATCGGCACGAACCAGATCGATCTTGATGCCGCCGCCGCCCGGGGCGTCGCCGTCTTCAACGCCCCCTATTCCAACACCCGGTCCGTCGTGGAGCTGGCCGTGGGTCTGACCATCGCCCTGATGCGTGACGTCGCCGACAAGTCCGCCGCCATGCACCGCGGGGAGTGGAACAAGTCGGCGACCGGCTCGCGCGAGTTGCGGGGCAAGACCTTGGGCATCGTCGGCTACGGTGCCATTGGCTCACAGCTGTCGGTGCTGGCCGAAGGCCTCGGCATGCGGGTGATTTTCCATGACCTGACCGAGCGGCTGGCGCTGGGCAATGCGCGCCGGATGGGCTCGCTGGATGCCCTGCTGGCCGAAAGCGACGTGGTCAGCCTCCATGTTGACGGCCGGGCCGACAACGCCGCCCTGATCGACGCGGCCCGACTTGCGCGGATGAAGTCCGGGGCCCTGCTGCTGAACCTATCGCGCGGCCACGTCGTCGACGTCGGAGCCCTCGCCCAGGCGCTGGGCGCGGGCCTGATCGGCGGGGCTGCGGTCGACGTCTTTCCCGAGGAACCGGCGACCAACGCCGATCCGTTCGACAGTCCGTTGCGTGGGCTGCGCAATGTCATCCTGACCCCCCACATCGGCGGCTCGACCGAAGAGGCCCAGGAAGCCATCGGTGAATTCGCCGCCGAACGCCTTCTGGCCTATCTGAATCGCGGCGATACGACCTTCTGCGTCAATCTGCCCAATGTGCAGCTGGCCGAGGTCTCGGGCGCGCACCGGATCCTGCACATCCACCGCAACCAGCCCGGCGTCCTGGCCGAACTGAACCGCGCGCTGACGGCCGCCGGCCTGAACATTCTGGGCCAGCACCTGAAGACAGACGAGCGGACCGGCTACGTCATCACGGACGTGGACCGCGACTATGATTCGGAAGCCCTCCGTGGGCTGAAGAGTGTTGCCGGAACGCTGCGTTTCAGAATGCTGCACTGAAGCTTCCCTTACGGCATCTTGCGCGCGAGAAAAAGCGGCGCACACTGCACCCAACGGTCGCATGATGACGGCCGAGGGAGGATTATTGATGTCTCGTTTCCTGCGCAGCGCGGCGCTTGCCGTTCTGACGATCGCCGCTGCCGGTGCCATGGCTTCGGCCGCCAGCGCCCAGAGCTACAGCCGGCTTGTCGTTTTCGGCGACAGCCTGAGTGACAACGGCAACCTGTTCGCCGCCACCGGCAACACCCAGCCGACGTCGCCGCCCTATTTCCAGGGCCGGTTCTCGAATGGCCCGGTGTTCACGGAACTGCTGGGCTTCAACGCCGGGCGCTCGGCCGCCGGCGCGCCCGTCACCGGCAGCATCAACTATGCCTACGGCGGCGCCCGTACGGACTCGTCGGCCTTCCCCCCGGGAATGCGTAACCAGCTTCTGGCCTACACGGGCGGCGGCGGCACGTTCCGCTCAACCGATCTCGTCAGCATCCTCGGCGGTGCCAACAACATCTTCCAGGGCCTGCCGGCGGCCGGTGCCTCTACCAATCCTACCGGCACCATCACGCCGGTCGTGCTGGCCGCAGCGGCCGACATCAACTTCATCGTCAACAGCGTCGCCGGTGCCGGTGCCGGCACCATTCTGGTAGGTAATATTCCCAGTCTCGGAAACGCTCCGCAGTTCCGCACGACGACTGCGGCTCCGTTGGCCGAGTTTGCCGGCACCTCCTTCAACAGCGCCCTGCTCAGCGGGTTGATGGCCACGGCAGCGGCCCGTCCGGGGACCAACATCATCCTGTTCGATATCTTCAAGATCGGTACGACCCTCGCTGCCAACCCGGGGGCGTTCGGCCTGACGAACGCAACCGACTCCTGCTTCAACGGCGTAACGGCCTGCGCCACGCCCGGCACCTATCTGTTCTGGGATGGCGTTCACCCGACAGCCGCGGGTCACCAGCTGATCGCGAGGCTGGCGAACGACTATCTCTACTATGGCGACATCGGTGCCCAGTCGACCGTTCAGGCCGAGACCGCCTTCCGCCAGCGCGAAGACCTGCTTGACCTGTCCGGTGAGGCTCTCTCGGGCCGCGCGGCCTGGGAGCCCGGCACCCACCTGACCTTCGGAGCCATCGCAGACAGCGTGGACACCGACGCGCGCGGCAGCGTCGCGGCGGCCGATGCGACCGGATATGGTGTCCGGGTGGGACTGGACCACGTGATGTCCGACAGCATGCGGTTCGGCCTGACGGCCACGATGCGCAACGCAGACGTCGAAGCCGGCGCAATGACGTTCGACCTGAAGTCCTACGCCATCGACTTCCAGGCCGGCTGGCGCTCGGGCTCGACGTTTGTGAATGCGTCCGCAGGCGGGTCGATCGACCAGTATGACGACATCACACGACTGACCTCGCTCGCGCCGGTCGTTCACACCGGCAAGACCGATGGCGGCAGTCTCGGTGCGCGCATCCAGGGCGGCGTTTGGTTCGACATGGGGGGCATTGGCCTGTCACCCCGCGCCGCCGTCAGCTTCGTTTCGACGGACGTCAACGGCTACACCGAGCAGGGCCCGGCCGCCCAGTACGAGTACCAGAACCGCACCGTCCAGGCTGCCAGCGGGGAAGTCTCGCTGCGGGCCGAAGGCGGCAGCGAAGGCTTCAGCTTCTATGTCGAGGGCGGCTACCGCGACTCCTTCGGCGACAGCAGCGACGCCGTCCGCACGCGGATCACCGCCAATCCGGCCCAGATCCTGTCGCGCGAGATCGAGGATCCGTTCGGCGGCTCCATGATCGCTTCGGCGGGCGTTGACGCCGACATCGGCCCGGTGAAGATGAACCTCGGCTATCGCGGCCGCTTCGGTGACAAGGCCGACAGCCACGTCGGCGCGATCACCTTCCGCCTGCCACTGTAAACGAACAGACCCGGCATTGGGCCCGCGATCCGACCGGATCGCGGGCCTTTTTCGTTCCGCCCTGCGACGACCTGCCACCCCCTGCTGCCCCAAAGCAGCCTCACCAGAGCTTACAACGGCGCTCTCTCCGGTCGCTGGCCGCAGTGCGTGGCGTAGCCGCGGCCCGCCGGCGTCCCTCCCCTGCTCTCGCGAGCCGAAGACGGAGCCGACGCCGAATGCGACGCCTGTTACCGACCGCCCGGTCGTTTCTTATCCACTCCGGTCAGGCCGCCGCCTTGGCGGGCGTCGCCGTTCTGGCCATGGCAGCCGCGCCGCTGTCGGCTCCGGACCCGGCTGCCCCTGCCGCAGCTTTCTCCGCTCCGGAGGCACCACCCCTGACCGCTGTCGCCGAGGACGCGGGCCCGGTCACCCGCCTGATCGCCTTTGTGGACCCGGTAAGGGGCTATGCGATCAACTCGCCGTTCGGCCCGCGCCAGATGCCGGGCCAGGCCGTCCGTAACCATGAAGGGGTCGACATCGCCACGCCCCGGGGGACCAGCGTCTTCGCGGCAGCGGAAGGGTCCGTCCTGCGAACAGGCTTCGACGCCGAAGGCTACGGTCGGTTTGTTGAAATCCGCCATCCAAACGGGATGAGCACCCTGTACGGCCATATGAGCCGTCTGGACGTGGCCTCTGGCGACCGTCTCCAGGCGGGCCAAAGGATTGGCCTCGTCGGCTCGACCGGCCGCTCCACCGGACCACACCTGCATTTCGAAGTCCGCCGTGGTGACCGGCAGGTCAATCCGGTCAAGGTCATGGGCCGGGAGTTCCAGATTGTCGTGACGACGGACACAGCCTGAAAGCGACTCCACGCCCACGCTTTCTTCACCCCTGTGCCGCACTGTACGGTTCCGGACAGGGGGCCTGGTGGACCGATCTTCGCTCATTTTCGTCTTCAAGAGTAAGGCTGGGTACCGCCATACGGGCCTGACCCTGCGAAACCGCGCATGAGCAGTCTCGGGACCCTGCTGGGCAGGCTGGTACGCCTTTCCGCGCGGGCGGGGCGGCGAAACAAGCCGAGCCAACGTGCGCTGCGCGAGATCCGCGAAGCTCTTGACGCCATGCCGGACGGCCTCGCCTTCTTTGACGCAGATGACCGTCTGGTGCTGTGGAATCACCGCTACGCTGAAGTGAACCCGGAGTTGTCTTCCAATCTGGAAGTCGGGATGTCCTTCCTCGAGATTATCAGGATTGGTCTCGACGAGGGTCTCTACACCGACGCCATCGGTCGGGAAGAGGCGTGGATCGCCGAGCGGATGGAGTCCCGCAAGGCGCTTTCCACGACGATGGAACAGCGGATCGCCGGCGACCGCTGGATGAGGGTCTCCGATCGCCGGACCGCCGCCGGGGGCATCGTCACCGTCTGCAACGACATCACGGATCTGAAGAACGACGCCGCGGCCCTGGCAGAGGCCCGTGACGCGGCCCAGGCCGCCAGCAGCGCCAAGAGCCAATTCCTCGCCAATATGAGCCACGAAATCCGCACGCCCCTGAACGGCGTGATCGGCCTCGTCCAGGCGATGGGCAAGACCGAACTGTCGGCCGGGCAGCGCGAGATGCTGGACCTGATCCAGTCGTCGGGACGAACGCTCCAAGTCCTGCTCAGCGACATCCTTGATCTGGCCCGCGTGGAATCCGGTCGGCTGCAACTGGCGGAGGACTCGTTCGACCTCGGCGGCGCCGTCCGCGAGGCCGCCCGCCTCTACGAATCCTCGGCCGCCGAAAAGGGCCTGCAATTTTTCGTGGAGATCGAGCCTGAAGCCGACCGCTGGATCACCGGTGACGTGGTTCGGATCAAGCAGATCCTGACCAACCTGGTGTCCAACGCCGTGAAATTCACGGCGACGGGGTTCGTCAGCCTGACGGCCGCGACGGTTCCCGATCGCAACGGCTTTCCAGCCCTTCAGTTCTCGGTCGAGGACACCGGCATCGGCTTCGATAGCGAAACCCGCGATCGCCTTTTCAGCCGATTCGAACAGGCCGACGGGGCTATCACCCGCAAGTTCGGGGGCTCAGGCCTGGGCCTCGCCATCTCGCGTCAGCTGGCCGAAATGATGGACGGCCATCTGGACTGCGAAAGCGAACCGGGCGGCGGCTCCGCCTTCATCCTGACCATACCGTTCCGTGCCGTCGAGGCGCCCGCTGCTGTTGACGTGTTACAGGTTGCAAGGCCCGACGGTGAGAACCCGCCCGTCCGGGTCCTGCTGGCCGACGATCACCCGGTGAACCGCAAGGTCGTCGAACTGATCCTGGCCCAGGCCGGGGTCGCATTGACCACGGTCGAGGACGGGGCCCGCGCGGTCCAGGCGTGTCGGGACGCCGACTTCGACCTGATCCTGATGGACATGCAGATGCCGGTCATGGACGGTCTGACAGCGACCCGTGAGATCCGGCTGCACGAGGCCGCCATGGGCCTTCCGCGTATTCCGGTTGTCATGCTGACGGCCAACGCCCTGCCCGAGCACATCGCTTCGGCCGAAGCCGCGGGCGCTGACCGGCATCTGGCCAAGCCGTTTGACGCCAATGACTTGCTGGGACTGGTCTTTGCCCTGCCCCGGGCGGCTGCCAAGGCCATGGCCGCCTGATACCCGGTCCCTATTCGTATCCGTGCGCAGCCTCGTTGATGACCTGCGAGGGCATCCGCGAGAAATCAACGCTGACGGGCTGGGTAGCCTTGGCGCGGAAGGTCCTGATCACATGCTCAAGCCGACGACGCACCTCACTCTCGGCCTCGGTGCCTGTGTCCAGATTCAGGGGGGCGAGGCAGAAGTCGATGATGGCTGTGGGATTGTTCAGCGGTTCCATGGGCTCTCTCCTGACTATTCCGCCGCCACGAATTGGGCGGTCTCGGTAGAATCCTTCAGCGCGGTCGTGGACGACTGGCCGTTGGAGATGACGGTGGCGACCTGATCGAAATAGCCGGTGCCGACCTCGCGCTGGTGGCGCGTGGCGGTGTAGCCGATGGCCTCATTGGCGAATTCGCGCTGTTGCAGCTCGGAATAGGCCGCCATGCCGCGGTCGCGGTAGCCGTCGGCCAGCTCGAACATGGAGTTGTTCAGGCTGTGGAAGCCGGCCAGGGTCACGAACTGGAATTTGTAGCCCATGGCCCCGAGCTCGCGCTGGAATTTGGCGATGGTGGCGTCATCCAGCTTGGCCTTCCAATTGAAGGACGGCGAACAGTTGTAGGCCAGAAGCTTGCCGGGATGTTCCCTGTGCACGGCCTCGGCGAACCGGCGGGCGTCATCCAGATCCGGGTGCGACGTCTCCCACCACAGCACGTCGGCGATGGACGCATAGGCCAGGCCGCGCGCGATACAGTGATCCAGCCCCGTCCCTTCCTTCAGCCGGAAGAAGCCTTCCGGCGTCCGGTTGTCGCGGTCGATGAAGGGCCGGTCACGTTCGTCCACGTCCGAAGTGATCAACTGGGCGCTCTCGGCGTCGGTGCGAGCCACCGTCAGTGTCGGCGTGCCCATGACATCGGCAGCCAGACGCGCCGCAATCAGATTGCGCTCATGCGCCTGGGTCGGGATCAGCACCTTGCCACCGAGGTGGCCGCACTTCTTCTCGGAGGCCAGCTGGTCCTCGAAATGGACGCCGGCGGCTCCGGCCTCGATAAAGGCCTTCATGATCTCGAAGCTGTTCAACGGGCCGCCGAAGCCGGCCTCGGCGTCGGCCACGATCGGAGCGAACCAGTCACGCTTGGCCCCACCCTCGGCGTGCTCGATCTGGTCGGCGCGTTGCAGGGTACGATTGATGCGGCGGCACAGCTCGGGCGCGGCGTTTGCGGGATACAGCGACTGGTCGGGGTACATGGCCCCGGCCGTATTGGCGTCGGCGGCGACCTGCCAGCCCGACAGATAGATGGCCTTCAATCCGGCCCGGACCATCTGCATCGCCTGGTTGCCGGTCACGGCCCCGAGCGCGTTCACGTACGGCTCTTCGTGCAACAGTTCCCACAGCCGGTTGGCACCGCGCTCAGCCAGCGTATGGGTGATCGGGATGGATCCGCGCAGTCGCAGCACATCCTCCGGCGTGTAGGGCCTCTCGATGCCGTCAAAGCGACCGACGGGCGACGGAACAAGGTGGGCGAAGCTGGTCATGCAGATCTCGGCTTGAAACGGCGAACATCGCCGCTGGTTTCAAGGAGCAGACCACGTGGCTGTCACGAATGATACAGCTTACGCCTCCCATTCGTGTCATTCAGTCATAATATGACCTATTCTGTTAAGTCATTTCATGACAAAGTGCGCTCATGAACGCCGTGACCGATCGAAAACTGTTCCTTGGGGGGCGCCTCAAACGGCTTCGGCGCGATCTGGCGCTGACGCAGACCGCCATGGCGGTCGATCTGGGCGTTTCGCCTTCCTATCTCAACCACATCGAGCGCAACCAGCGCCCGGTCTCGGCCCAACTGCTGCTGCGACTGGCGGACACCTATGACGTCGACCTGCGGACGCTCGGACAGTCCGCCGGTCCGGCGTCGGAGGCCGAGCTGGCCGAGGCCTTCGCCGATCCGGTCTTCCAGGGCCTGATGGTCCCGCGTCACGAGATCGTTCAGCTGGCCGAGGATCAGCCCGCGGCCGCCGATGCCCTGCTTCGCCTGTATCGTGCCTTTTCCGACCGCCGTGCCCGCGACCGCGCCGAAACCGATGTTTCGGGACTCGGCGGTGACGACAGCCCCGCCGACTGGGTCCGCGAGTACATCCAGTCGCGGCGCAACCATTTCCCCGAACTGGACAGCCTCGGCGAGGCCCTGTCCGAGGCCCTGCTGACCGAGACACCGGGTGAACGCTTCACGACCCGGGTCCGCGCCCGGCTGCGGTCTCGCCACGCCCTTGAGGTTCGCACCCTGCCGGCGGAAGTCATGGTCGAATGGACCCGGCGATATGATCCGCACCGCAATCGCCTGCTGCTGTCCGAGGCCCTGGGGCCCTCGTCCCGCGCCTTCGCCGTCGCCTTCCAGCTGACCCTTTCAGAACATGACGCCGAACTGACCGCCATGGCCGACGCTGCCTCGCCCCCGGACGAGCCCACCCGGCGCCTGCTCAAGGTATCCCTGACCAACACCCTGGCCGCCGCCATCCTGATGCCCTACGGCCCGTTCCAGCGCACGGCAGAGGAGACCGGCTACGATCTGGGCCGACTGCAGGCCCGCTTCGGCGTCAGCTACGAGCAGGCCGCCCATCGCCTTACGACCCTGTCGCGTCCGACCGCACGGGGCGTGCCCTTCTTCCTGATGCGGGTCGATCAGGCGGGGAACATCTCCAAGCGGTTCGCCTCGGGGACCTTCCCCTTCTCGCGCTTCGGCGGGGCCTGCCCGCGGTGGCGTCTGCACAGCGTCTTCCGCACGCCGGGCCGCATCGTCACCCAGATCATCGAGACGCCGGACGGACAGCGCTGGTTTACCCTGGCCCGCACGGTGGACCGTCAGGGACACGACGCCTTCACCGAGGGCCATGACCTCGCCATCGGCCTGGGGTGCGAGCTGAAATACGCGCATCGATTGGTCCACGCCCGCGGGCTGGACCTCGCGGCCCCCGAGGTCACCCCCATAGGACCCGCCTGCCGCCTGTGCCACCGGCACCCCTGCGCCGAACGCGCCGCCCCGCCGATGGACCGGGCGCTGACGGTCGACGACTGGTCCAAATCCGTCAGCCCGTGGCCTTTCGAGGCTCTGGCTGACAGCGGCTGAACCTTTGGCAAGGTCAAGGATTTAGACGGCTCGTTTGATCAGCGTCCGTCGTGAGTGTCGTATTGTCTTCTGTCCGCAAGCATTGGCTCCTGGGCGTCGTCATCGCCGAACTCGTCACCGCCGCGGCCCTGGCCGGCTGGCTGATCGCCGGTCTCGCCCTGGCCGGATGACAGCCCTTGACCCAAAACAGTTCGCTCGATCACTGCAGGGTCAGGTGTCCCTCGTCTAACCGGTAGGCCACACCGGTCTGGTCAAACAGGCCGGCGAGAGCCAAGGCGGGATCACTCACCCCGACATCCAGCATGCGAGCGATCGTCCCGGCAGGCGCGCCATCGCCCGCCACTCGCGTCAGTTCCGCCAGCCATTCCGAGCGGGACAGGGTCTGGTCGGCCGCATTATCGGTCTGGAACCGCGCCACAACCGCGAAAAAATCGCCGCCGTCGCGACGCATCTGCGCAGACTCCAGCGCCAGCGCCCAGACAGCACCGCAGGCATAATAGGCGCGATTGTCCCCGCGCTCCCCCGCCGTGGAGACCGGCTGGTTCCGGGCCAACTCCACGCAGTCATCGACCTCCCGCTGGAGTTCGGACCGGGCATCGTATGTCGGATCGATGGCGCTGATCGCACGGATCGCCATCAGGTCCGCGCCGCCCTCTGTGATCCAGGCGTCACGGGCGAACTGGTACTTCAGGCCGTTCGAACCCATCCAGAAATGCGCGGACTCATGGCCAATAAACCAGTGGGCACGGTCCAGCGCGGCCTTGTCCGGATCCAGCACACCCTCGCCCTCGAAGGTCATCGAGATCAGGTCAGGCAGGACGCTGCCGCCCATGCTGGACAAGCCCGCCGTTGGCCCGGCCCAACTGACCATCAGCGTCGGCGCGCCGGCCCGGCTCGGCCCCAGCCGGTCTACATAGAATTTCATGACCCGTGGCGTGAACCCGCCCAATTCAGCGCCCAGCCAGGACGGCAGGCCAGGATCGATCACCGTGGTCACGCCCTCGCCCTGCCGGATGCGGGCCTCCCCGAACAGGACATAGGTGTTGGCGTCGGCAGCGGTCGCCTCCTCGACGCGCTCGCCATTGAACAGGACGGGCCCGCCAGTGTCGCGCCACGTCACGCTGGAAGGGCTGCCCTCGACCTCAAGGCCGTTCAGGTCCATCGGGAGGGATCGCGCGGCGTCCAGCGACTCCAGCGGGATCAGGTCGAACTGGTCGGAAAACAGGGCCACGGTGCCGTCAGAAAACATCAGGGCGGGATCGTAGTCGGCCTGCAGGTCGCCTTGCCGGGGATGAAGGACCACACGCAACCGACGTGGCACGGGGCCGCCATCAATCCGGCGCAGGACGTCATAACGCCCCTGTCGGTCCAGAACGACACCCGGGGTCTCGACCGCCCACCAGTCAGGCCGCCACGGCTGGCCACCCACCCTGAGCAGGGCTGAATGACGGAAGGCCCAGACCGCGGCATCGCGGTCGAGGATGAAGTCGGCGGTCCATCTGTCACCGTCGCGCGTGACCGTGATTCTCGGGACGGCCACCTCGGCGACCCGGGTTACGGGCTGAAGGGCTGCCGCCGGCGTCGCAACGGCGAGCAGAACGGCGGCGATCAGGAGCGGGAGCAAGCGGTTCATGCCAGACGGCTAACGGGCGGGCGCTGCGGTGTCAGCTTAACCATTGCTCATGCATCGGCCGTTTTCAGGGCGCGTTGTGCGGACTCGAGCTCGCGGGCCATGACGTCCTTGAGCCGTTCGGGTGCGAGGATGGCCACCTGATCGCCCCAGCTGAACAGATGCCAGGCCAGTTCGCGCATGCCTGAGGCCCGGAAGCGCACGACCACCCCGCCGTCGGACTGATCCTCGACCCTCTGGGTCGGGTGCCAGCGCCAGGCGCGCGCCTCGTTGGCTCCCGCCGGGGTCACCCGCAGCACCACATCCTCGATCTCGTCCTGATAGATGCCGAACGACTGGCTGGCGAAGGCCTGCAGGTCGAAGTCGGCGGGAGGAGACGCCATCCCCGCCTCGGCCTTGACCGCGCTCATCCGGTCGAGACGGAAGGTCTGGATACGGCCGCTCTCGCGGTCAGCCGCGACCAGATAGTTGGCGCGTCCGAACATGACCCCGCACGGGGCGACGCTGCGCCGTCGCGCCTCGGCACCCGGCCGGCTGTAGATGAAGCCCAGCGGTTGCCCGGCCAGGATGGCGTGCCGGATCTCGGTCAGCACCGCCTCGTCGGCCGAGGGCCGGGGACCGGCCTGCACCGCGATGGTCTCGGCCCGAACCAGCGCCTCCAGATCGGGGGCCAGCCGGTTCAGCGTCGTAGAGCGCATCGCCGACTTCAGCTTGCGTTCCAGCCCCTCCAGCGCCGCCGCCCGGCCTGTTTCGCCGGACGCGCGCAGCCCCTGGGCCGCCTTGCTCAGCTCGACCAGTTCCTCGGTCGTCGGGGCCTGTTCAAAGGCCGAAAGCCCCCCCCGGATGCGCCAGCGCTTGCCCGGCGGGTCGGACACCTCCTCGGCCTGGGGAAACAGGCCGAGGACGACATCCCGCATCCGCTCGGCGGTGCGCCGGCCCACGCCGGACTCCCGCGCCATCTCGTCCAGCGTCAGCCCCTCGGCGCTGGCGGCCATGCGCCGCGCCAGTTCGATTACCGTCGCCGTCTTGTCCAGTCTCATGGAACGAAGATCGCATACGTCCGTTTTTGACGCAACGCTGCTTCATGGTCGGATTTAACAGAGACACCCCAACCGGAGATAACCCATGGCCCGCGCTTTCGCTCCCCACGCTTCCGTCGCCGCCTCCCGCTATCTGATTGTGCCGTGCGACGCCGAAGGTTGCGGCGATCTGGCGGTCATCTGGGACCGGCTGGAAGAACAGGTCATCGACGTCATCGACGCCCGCCTGTCGGCCCGCTACGCCGACGAGGACGCCCTGTGGGACGAGGCCCGCCCGGCCTTCGCCCCCGCTGAAGACTTCCGCATGGCGGCGTGACTCATGTCCTTCTCCCTCTGCGGGAGAAGGTCGTGATCAGTCGGGATATTGCTCGCGCATCTGCGCCAGCGAGGCGACGGCCATTTCGCGCAGGACGCCGAGGTCGATCTGGTCCAGCCGATTGACGTACATGCACGACACGCTGGTCTTCACCTTGCCGATGCGCGCGATCATCTCCTCCTGCCCCTTGAACCCCGACATGACGTAAACGACCGTCTGGGCCTTGCGTGGCGAGAACCCGAGCCGGGGCGCGTCGCCCTCGTGCCCGCTGGCGTAGCGGTAGTGATAGCGCCCGAAGCCGATGATCGACGGCCCCCACATCTTCGGCGGCTCCCCGCTGATTTCCTCGAACAGGGCGCACAGGGTTTCGGCGTCGGCGCGGCGTTTGGGGTTCTCGACTGCGGCAATGAAGTCAGCGACCGGGACCTCGGTCGGTTTGGTCTTGGCTTCAGATGCCATCCTGCCCTCCCCTCAGGCCGCGCCGCTCAGCTCCGTGGCATGCGGCGGATAGGGAGCCGAAGGTACAGGGCTCGGCGGCAGTTTGGCCAGAGTGCTGGCGAAGCCATGGTTGACGTCGCGGTGATGCGCCTCATCGGCCCGCACCTGCAGGACCACGTCGCGCAAGGTCGCATCGGCCGGCAGCTTCCAGTAGTGGATGGCGATGGCCGGGGCCGGGATGTTGGGCGAGCGGCCCTCATCGATCTCCTTCAGATACAGGGTGTAGCTGATCACCGCCTCTTCCTCGAAATAGCCGACCACCCGGTGCGCCGTCCGCGCCGAGATCAGGTAGAGCAGGAAGAAGCCGATGTAGAAGATCGCCTGGGCCAGCTGCACCACCAGCCGCTCGAAATACGTCGGCTTGGCCACCTCGATGAAGGTCATCAGGTGCATCCGCTCGTTCTCCGCCTCCTCCATCAGGGTACGGATCCAGCCCTCGTCGTCCTTCATCTCGCGCAGGCAGCGCAGATGCGTCAGCGTCGCCCCGACCATGCCGGGCACGGCCGCAACGGTCTCCAGCACGATGGCGCGGTGGCCGTATTTCTTGGCGAAGAAGGTGTCGGCGCAGACGCGGAGCAGTTTGGTGAAGCCGAGCGCGAACTTGTCGGAAAAGCACTTGGGCTGGTGATGGATGACCGGCTGGGCGTCCTTCTCTTCTTCGAGGGCGCGTTCGTCGGGTTCGAGAATTTTGTTGACCATGGGGGTTGGCTTTCAGGCACCTGGCCGCAATCGGCCAGTGCGGTCCGATCATAACGCGCGAGCGGGGATGAAGGTGCAGGCGCAATGTCGCAAAGGGCAGACAGGGTGACGCACAGGGGGCGTACGAGCGCGGCTACGGGCTGCTACCTGCGGGCTGCCCCGGCACCGGCGCCGCCGCCCCAGACCCCGATCCCGAGCAGGAAGCCGAAGTCATACCAACGGCCGGCATTCGGGAAGGCGTACATGCGCACGTCGTTGTCGAACAGGCTGATCACGAAGGCTATGGGCGCGATCACGCCGTGCCAAAGGCCGGAGAGAAATGCCGGGGTGCCCGACTGGCCGGGCGGCTGCGAGGCGCAGGACACCAGACCGATCGCGAGAACCGCAAGCAAACCCGCGGCTATCAATCGCTTCGGGAACACAACGCCAGTCATCATCACAGCGCCTTCACGATCCCCTCGACCATCTTCTTGGCGTCCGCGAACAGCATCATCGTGTTGTCCCTGAAGAACAGCTCGTTCTCGACGCCCGCATAGCCCGCCGCCATGCCGCGCTTGATGAACAGCACCGTGCCCGCATTCTCCACGTCCAGGATCGGCATCCCGTAGATCGGCGACTTCGGATCGGTCTTGGCGGCCGGGTTGGTGACGTCATTGGCGCCGATGACGAAGGCGACGTCGGCGGACGAGAATTCCGAGTTGATGTCCTCCAGCTCGAACACCTCGTCATAGGGCACATTGGCCTCGGCCAGCAGCACGTTCATGTGGCCGGGCATGCGGCCGGCGACGGGGTGGATGGCGTATTTCACCTCGACCCCCTCCTCCTTCAGCTTGTCGGCCATCTCGCGCAGGGCGTGCTGCGCCTGGGCCACGGCCATGCCGTAGCCGGGCACGATGATGACCTTCGAGGCGTTCTTCATGATGAAGGCCGCGTCCTCTGCGCTGCCCTGTTTGACCGGCCGGGTCTCGACCGCGCCGGCCGGTCCGGCCGCCGTATCGCCGCCGAAACCGCCGAGGATCACCGAGATGAAGCTGCGGTTCATGGCCTTGCACATGATGTAGCTCAGGATCGCGCCCGAGCTGCCGACCAGCGCCCCCGTGATGATCAGGGCGATGTTCTCCAGCGTGAAGCCCAGCGCCGCCGCGGCCCAGCCGGAGTAGGAGTTGAGCATCGACACCACCACCGGCATGTCGGCCCCGCCGATGGGGATGATCAGGGTCGCGCCGAGGATCAGCGCCAGCAGGAACACGCCCCAGAAGGCCCAGGTCGCGGTCCCGCCCGAGCCGATCATGACACCGATCAACAGCACCAGCCCCAGGGCCAGGCCGATATTGATCAGGTGCCGCGCCGGCAGGAGGATCGGCGCGCCGCTCATATTGCCGTTCAGCTTGGCGAAGGCGATGACCGAGCCGGTGAAGGTGATGGCACCGATGGCCACCCCCAGCGCCAGCTCGATAATCGACTGGATCTTGATCCCGCCTGCGCCGTCGGCGATCCCGAAGCTTTCCGGCGCATAGACGGCCCCGACCGCGACCAGACAGGCCGCCATGCCGACGAGGCTGTGGAACGCCGCCACCAGTTGCGGCATCTGCGTCATCTGCACCTTGCCGGCGATCAGCGCGCCCGCCCCGCCGCCGACGATCACGCCCCCGGCGATCAGGGCCAGGGTCAGCGGGTCCAGCGTGCCCGAACTCCACAACGTCAGCAGCGTCACCCCGACGGCCAGCGCCATGCCGATCATGCCGAAGGTATTGCCCTGACGGCTCGTCTCCGGGCTCGACAGCCCGCGCAGGCTGAGGATGAACAGGACGCCCGAGACCAGATAGGCCAGGGCCGCGAAGGATGCGTTCATGCCGTGTCCCCAGAGTTCAGCATCGGTGTGTTCAGCATCAGAAAAATCCCACGGCGGCCGGCCTGGCCGGGTCGCTCGTGACCGCCACCTGCGACTCGCCGTTCTTGATCATGGCGATGGCCACAGGGCCGGTTCCGCCGGTCTTGGTCACGGTGCAGCTGCCGTTGTCCGACGGAAGACGGCCGCCCTTGGATCCGCGGCCCGTCTCCCCGATGCGGTTGGCCCAGGCCGACCGGTTGTAGGCATTGGCCTCGTAGATCACGGGCCGGAAGCGACACTCGAGGCTCCAACTGGCTCCCTGCGGCGCCGCGACGTGCCACGGCAGGCCAGCCTCAAGATCAGCACCGACGTTCGTCTGGGCCTCCGCCGCGGAGGCGGCGACCACCGCCAGTGTCACAATCAGTCCTATCCGGCCCGCGCGCATATCAGCGCCCTCCCGGCGTGTGGGCGGTCCGCGCCAGCCGCCACAGGGCTGCGGCAATGAACAGTGGCGCGATGAACACCATGGCCCAGTCCAGAACGGTCATCGGCTTGTCCTGGGCCACGATGCGCAGCAGGACCGAGGCGAACAGCAGCACCACGGCGCAGTCCAGGAACCGCAGCTTGCGGATGGCATCCTTCTCCCGGATCCAGCTCCACAGCCACAGGCCGGCCCCGATCGCCGTGGCGACCCAGGACACACCGACCGCGAGCTGGTGGGCATCGAAGGTCACGAGGTCGCGGGCTCCGCAGGCTTGGCGGGGGCGGCCGGCCGTTCCTTCTTCTTGTACATGGCCAGCATACGTCGGGTGACCATGAAACCACCGAAGATGTTGACGCTGGCCAGGGTCACGGCGGCGACACCGGCCCCCTTGGCGATCCAGCCCCCGTCGGCGCTGGCCGCCGCCGCCGCGATCAGGCCGCCGACCACGATCACCGACGAAATGGCGTTGGTCACGGCCATCAGCGGCGTGTGCAGCGCCGGCGTCACCGACCAGACGACATAGTAGCCGACGAAGATCGCCAGCACGAAGATGGCCAGGCGGAAGACGGTGGGATCGACGTGTTCCATAATCAGGCGCTCTCGCTGTCTTTCAGGCTGTTGGCCGGGGACTTTTCCTGCGACTTCAACAGGGTGAAGATCGCGCCGCCGATGACCAGCATGGTCCCGCCGCTGGTCGCGAGCTTGCTCGGGAAACCGATGTCAGGCCCGCCCAGCGCCGCCACGGCCGCGGCCACACACCAGGCGGCGATCAGCAATAGGCCCAGCACGACCGTGGCGAAGGCGAAACCTGTCAGGAACCTCATCCCTTCACCCCCTCATGCACCACGGACCCGCCGTGGGTCACCACCGACGCCTTCAGGATCTCGTCCTCCAGATCGACCGCCAGTGCCCCGTCCTTGATCATCAGTCCGACGAAGGCGACCAGGTTCTTGGCGTAGAGGGCCGAGGCATCGGCCGCGATCCGGCCGGGCAGATTGGCCCAGCCGACGATCGACACGCCGTTGGCCGTGGTCACCACCTCGCCGACCCTGGCCCCCTCGACATTGCCGCCGGCCTCGACGGCCAGATCGATCAGCACCGAGCCCGGCTTCATCGTCGCCACCTGGGCCGCCGTGACCAGCACTGGCGCCGCCCGGCCCGGGATCAGGGCCGTCGTGATAACGATGTCCTGCTTCTTGATGTGTTCGCCGGTAAGCGCGGCCTGTTTGGCCTGGTACTCGGGCGACATCGGCTTGGCATAGCCGCCTGCCGTCTGGGCGTTTTTGAATTCCTCGTCCTCGACGGCAAGGAATTTGGCGCCCAGCGATTCCACCTGTTCCTTGGTCGCGGGCCGCACGTCGGTGGCCGTGACCACCGCGCCCAGCCGTCGCGCTGTGGCGATGGCCTGCAGACCGGCCACGCCCACGCCCATGATGAAGACCTTGGCCGGGGCGACGGTGCCCGCCGCCGTCATCATCATCGGAAAGCCCTTGCCATAGGCATAGGCCCCCTCGATCACCGCGCGGTAACCGGCCAGGTTGGCCTGGGACGACAGGGCGTCCATGACCTGGGCCCGCGAAATTCGCGGCACGAATTCCATGGCGAAGGCGGTGGTGTTGGCACCGGCCAGCGCCGTGACGGTCTCCTTGTCGCGATACGCGTCCAGCAGAGCCACCACGATGGCACCCGGCTTCAGCGCACTGGTCTCCTGCGCCGTCGGCCCGCGCACCTTCAGCACGATGTCCGCGCCCGATAGCACGGCCTTTGTATCCTTGGCCACGGTCGCGCCGGCGGCGACATAGTCGGCGTCCGGAAGCGAGGATGCGGTCCCGGTCCCGGCCTCGACCGTCACGGTCGCGCCCATGCTGATCAGCTTCCTGACCGTATCCGGAGTCACGGCGCAGCGCGTCTCGCCGTCTCGGCGTTCGCGGGTCACGGCGATGGCGACAGCCAAGCGAATCCCTCCGTCATATCTCGACGGACGACGTTAGGCTGATCGGGGATGGCGCGTCAAAGCCCGCCAACCGTCTCAATGGCAATGCGGGTCGGACTCAATGAGCGACAGACCGCGCCGGGCCCAGATATCAGTGCGAGGCCTTGGGGGACTTCAGCAGGAACCAGCCGACCACCAGGACCACACCGGCGCTGATCGCGCCGCCGACGAGGCTGCCGCCGGGCTGGAATGCCAGGGTCAGGAACATCAGGACCGCTGCGATCGCCAGCGAGCCCCATTTCGACATGCCGATGAAGGCATGGAAGGTCGAGGCCTGCTCGCTGATCTCCTGGGAGCCGCGAACATAGGCGTCGTGGGATTCGGCGTGGTGCGGGTCGGCCATGGTGGCATCCGGAATCTGGAACGGCAGTTGGCGTCCTTATAGCGGGGCCTGCCGTGCGCTCAAGCGGCGGGCGACAATTCACCGTCCCGGCGTCAATCCAGCGCGGCCAGAACGTCGCGCGTAAAGCCGATGACGTCGAACCGCTTGCCGGTCGGGTCCTCGCCCCGGCGCACGATGACGATGTTCCGGCTCGGCACGATGACCACATACTGGCCGCGGTTGCCGTTGGCCGAGATCGTGTCCGCCGGAATGCCGTCCGAGCGGTTCATCAACCAGAAGGTCGCGCCATAGCCCTGATCACCGGACGGCTGCGGGCCGGAAGGGCGTGAGACATAGTCACGCCAGCCCTCTGGCAGGACCCGTTCGCCGTCGACGACCCCGTCATGCAGATACATCTGTCCGAAGCGCGCCAGGTCGCGCGCGGTCGACCACACCTGGCTGGACAGGACGTAGTTGCCCCGCCAGTCCGTCTCGGCCCAGGTGTCGTACATGCCCAGCCGCCGGAACAGCTCGGCGGGCGGATGGTCGGCGAAGGTCGGGGCGATCGACAGCACCGCCAGCAGGGTGTCGTTGTTGGCATAGCGGTAGCGCGTTCCCGGCGGGGCGATCAGCGGCCAGGTCGTGGCCTGTTCATCGATGCCGACGCCGCCGAAATACAGGGCGTCGGTGCGGTTGCCCGCCGTGTCGCTGGTCAGGCCCGAGGCCATCCGCATCAGCTGGTCGAGGGTGATGGCTGCCCGTGGATCGCCCTCGCGGCGCCAGTCTGCGATGGCCGCCGGGGCGTTCACATCCGCCTCGCCGCGATGGACCGCGGCGCCGATGAGGGTCCCGGCCAGCGACTTGCCCACCGACCAGGTGCGCTGGGGCGTGTCGACGCCGAAGCCCTCGCCGTATTCATCCGCCACCACGCGATCGGCCTGCAGCACCAGCACGGCGGTGGTGTTCGCGCCCTCGCCGTAACGGCCCTCGAAGGCGCCTTCGACGGCCTCGTTGAGCAGGGCGGCGTTGCCGCTCGGATCGGCCAAGACGAAGGTCTCGTTCACCCGCACGCCAGGCAGGAACATCTCGGGACTCTCGCCGGACCACCCGACCGGCTGGATGGCGCAGCCCCGGCCAGGCGCGAACACCGCCACCCGCGGCGGCATGGCCTCGTCCCAGGCCACCGACACCTGCCGCTGGCCGATGACCACGGGCATCTCCCGGACCAGTCCGTCCAGCTCGGGATAGACCCCGACCAGCTCATTGGCCTCGACGCTCTCCAGCGTGCGGGACCCGCCCGCCGCCTCGGCCGTCTTGAGGGCGCTGCACACCGTCAGCGCCTTGTAGCCGGCCGCCATGGCGCGGACGGCGGGCCCGGGTGCGGCCGGGGCGGCCGGGGCGACCGGCGTCTGTGCCAGGGCGGCGAAGGGAAAGCCGGCGATCAGGGTCGCCGCGAGGATCAGGAAACGCATCCCTCGACGCTCCCCCGCCCGCACCGGCCCGTCAACTCAAACCACAGCCTCGAATTGGTCGATCAGCCCTTCCAGCCGCTTGGTGCCGATGGTCCAGAAGGCCGGATCGCGGGGGTTCAGCCCGAACGGGGCCAAGGCCTCGACGTATCCCCTCGACCCACCGCCCGCCAGCAGCGCCCGATACAGCGGCGTGAACCCCGCGGGATCCTTGGCCCGGGTCTCCATCAGCGCCGCCACCAGCAGGTCACCGAAGGCATAGGCATAGACATAGAAGGGCGAGTGGACGAAGTGGCTGACATAGCTCCACCAGTGCTCGTAACCGGCGTTCAGCGTCACCGCCGGCCCCAGTGACGCACCCATCTCTTCCATCCAGATCTCGCCGATCCGCTCGACCGGGACCTCGCCCTTTGCGCGCTCGTCGTGGAAGCGGGTCTCGAAGCGGTGGAAGGCGATCTGGCGCACCACGGTGTTCAGCCCGTCCTCGATGCGCCCCGCCAGCAGGCCGCGCTGCTCGGCCTTCGGCGCGGTCTTGAGCAACCGGTCAAACGTCAGCCCCTCGGCGAAGATTGACGCCGTCTCGGCCAGGGTCAGCGGCGTGTCGGCCAGCAGACTGCCCTGCCCCGCCGCCAGGGTCTGGTGCACCCCGTGCCCCAGTTCGTGCGCCAGCGTCAGCACGTCGCGTCGCTCGCCCATCCAGTTCAGGAACACATAGGGATGCCGGTCCGAGGTCACCGGATGGGCATAGGCCCCCGACTGTTTCCCCGGCCGCGCCCTGCCGTCGATCCACGGCCGGTCGAAGAAGCCGCCCGCCCGTTCCGCGAACTCGGGACCCAGGTCGGCGAAGCTCTCCAGCACCAGCTGCTTGCCCGCGGCCCAGTTATAGCCCCGCGGGGCGCTGGTCTCGATCGGGGCGTTGCGGTCCCACTGGTCCAGACTGGCCTTGCCCAGAGCCCGGGCCTTCAGGGCGTAATAGCGATGCGACAGGCGGGGATAGGCCGCGCCCACGGCTTCGGCCATGGCATCCACCGACTCGCCGTCCACCTCATTGGACAGGTGCCGTCCGTCGGCGGGTCGTTTGAACCCGCGCCACCTGTCCTCCAGCGCCTTGTCCGCCGCCACCGTGTTCATCACCAGCGCCATGGTCGACGTCCGCGCGGCCAGGGCTTCGTTCAGCCCTTCGGCCGCCGACTTGCGCCGCGCGCCCTTGGGGTCCGACAGCCGGTTGAGAGCCTCGGACAGGGTCAGGTCTTCCTTCCCCGCCCTGACCTTCATCGCCGCCAGCGTCTCGTCGAACAGCCGCGGCCACTGGGCGCTGATCGGCCCGCGCTCGGCCAGGAAGGTCTCCAGCTCCTGCGACAGCTCGTGCGGCTTCATCGCCCGCACGCGACGCAGCCACGGTGTCCAGCGCGCTGCGGCCGGATACGCAGTCAGCGCCGCCTCGACCTCAGCCTCTTCCAGCTGGTTGATCTCCAGCGTGACCCAGACCGTCGGCGTGGCGATGGCCGTCATCTTTTCGCGCACCGTGGCCTCGAAGCCTTGCGCCCCGGCGTCGTTGCGGTTGGTCGACGCCGCGAGGAAGGCATAGGCCCCCAGCGCGCCCAACACGTCCGACGCCTGTTCGTAGAGGGCCACGGCCCGGTCGAGCCGTTGACCCAGCACCGCCGCTTCGGCCCGCGCACCCACCAGCTGGCCCTGCAGGGTGGTCAGGTCCGCGACCAGGCCGCGCGCCCGCTCCAGATCCGTTTCGATGCGCGCGTCATCGCGCGAGGCGTACAGGTCGGACAGATCCCACAGCGGGGCGTCCAGCGGATCGGTGGTCGTCTTGAAGGGAGCGTTCATGCCCTCCGTTGTGGGGATCGACAGCGCCTCGCGCAACGTCCGGAACCCGCCAGACACGCGATCGACCCCCTGTCACATCGACGCTGAAGGAGACCCGCATGACCTTTCGCATCCACGCCCTGCCCCTGGCCCCGTTCCAGCCCCTGTTCGCCCTCGACGATCCGGCACTGGAGACGCTCGGCGCGCGCCGCATGATCGCCGACGCACCCCACAGCGCACCCTGCCGCATCAGCCTCGCCGATGCCGACCCCGGCGAACGGCTGATCCTGCTCAACCATCGCCATCTCGACATCCCGTCCAGCCCGTACCGCTCGGAGGGCCCGATCTTCGTCCGCGAGGCGGCGACCGAGGCGGACCCTGGCCCCGGCGTCTTGCCGGACATGCTGTCGCGTCGCCTGCTCTCCGCCCGCGTCTATGACGGCCAGGGGATGATGACGGATGCCGATGTCGTCGAGGGCCGCGATCTGTCGGCGCGACTCGACGGCTGGTTCAGGCATCCGGAGAGCGTGATCATCCACCTGCACACGGCGCGGCGCGGTTGCTACATGGCGGCGGCCGGACGGGCCTGAACCCGCTACGAAACCGGTACGACCGTGCGTCAGTCGGCCGGCTTCCCCGCCTGCGCGCCTTCGGTCGCAGAACATCCGAAGCGGGCGCAGTATTTTTCGCCCAGTTGGGTAATGGCGGCCGTCAGATGCGGCGTCATGACCGCCTGCGTCCGGACGCCCAGGTCGAAGCTCTTGGTCGAGACCGACTGGCCCAACGGCGTATCGAAGAAGGTGATCAGGGCCTCCAGCTCCTCCAGCGTATAGATCTCGGCCACGTCGTCGATCAGATCGCTGAGCGTCGCCTGGATGGCGATCTGGAAGGCCGAAGCCATATGCTCGGTCAGCCAGTCGCGCTGTTCCGCAGGCGTATCGGACTTTGCGAATGCCTCCTCGAAATAGCTCTGAACGGTCTTCGTCAGGTTCGGCCCCTGGGTCAGCTCCAGGTACTGCCGGGCCAGAACCAGCCGTCGCGCGGCGTCACCGTCCTGCGCCATGGCCGGGGCGGCAGCGAACAGGCTCAGGCCGAAGGCCAGCACGATCAGAATACGCATGACATCCCCCACTCCCGGTCCCCACCATCGGTTGCAGGCCTTGGACACGCAAGCGTATTTCCACCACAGCGAACAGGAAAAAGGGCGGCGACCCTGCGGTCACCGCCCTTCTCATTTCAGTGTCTCAGGCCGATCAGGCGTTCAGCGACGCCGGGTCGATCTTGAAGCCCGGTCCCATGGTCGAGGACAGGGTGATGCGCTTGACATAGGTGCCCTTGGCACCCGACGGGCGGGCGCGTTGCAGGGCGTCGACATAGGCCTTCACGTTGGCTTCGAGGGCTTCCTGGGTGAAGGAGGCCTTGCCGATGCCGCCGTGGGCGATGCCGGCCTTCTCGACGCGGAACTCGACCGCACCGCCCTTGGCGTCCTTGACGGCCTGGGCGACGTTCGGGGTCACGGTGCCGACCTTGGGGTTGGGCATCAGGCCGCGCGGGCCCAGCACCTTACCCAAACGACCGACCAGGGCCATCATGTCCGGAGACGCGATGACGCGGTCGAAGTCCATGAAGCCGCCGTTGATCTTTTCATACAGATCCTCGGCACCCACGATGTCGGCGCCGGCGGCCAGGGCTTCAGCAGCCTTGGCGTCCTTGGCGAAGACGGCGACGCGAACGTCACGGCCCGTACCCGACGGCAGATTCACGACGCCGCGGACCTGCTGGTCGGCGTGACGCGGATCGACACCCAGGTTGACGGCGATCTCGATCGACTCGTCGAACTTGGCGGTGGCGTTGGTTTTGACGGCGGCGATCGCCTCGGCGAAGCCCATCGGAACGACGGTGTCGCCGGTGCGGGCTTTGACGCGCTTGGTTTGCTTGGCCATGTGCTTAGCCCTCCACGACGTTGAGGCCCATGGCGCGAGCCGAGCCTTCGATGATCTTGGTCGCGGCGTCCAGGTCGTTCGCGTTCAGATCCTTCATCTTCTTTTCGGCGATCTCACGCAGCTGGCTGCGCTTGATCTTGCCGGCCACTTCGCGGCCCGTCATTTTCGAGCCCGAGGTGATCCCTGCGGCCTGTTTGATGAAGTGGGTCGCGGGCGGGGTCTTGGTGACGAAGGTGAAGCTCTTGTCCTGGTAGACCGTGATCACGGTCGGCAGGGGCGTGCCCTTCACTTCCTTCTCGGTGCGCGCGTTGAACTCCTTGACGAAGCCCATGATGTTAACGCCGCGTTGACCCAGTGCGGGCCCGATCGGGGGGGAAGGCGTGGCGGAACCCGCCGGCACCTGCAGTTTGATATAGCCCAGAATCTTCTTGGCCATTGGTCTCTCCTTACGATGGCCCCGAACTCAATCGGAACCGGTGAGCCGTGGTCTGGCATGGCTGCCTCCCACGGATTTGTGCGGGCAAACCCGCACCGCCCTGTTCAGAGCGAGGCGCGCGTGTAGCAGAACCGGCGGAACGAAGCAACGCGTTCTCACTCCCTCTCCGAGGGAGGGTGGCCGAGCCGCAGGCGAGGTCGGGTGGGAGGGGCTCGGCGACGCAGGCTCCAAGGGCGGCCTTGCCGAAGCGTCCCCACCCCCTCGCCGCAGGGCGACGAGGGCCCTCCCCCGGCGGGGGAGGGAGAGAAAAGGCAGGTCAGCCTGCGTTCTTCTCGACCTGATTGTATTCCAGATCGACCGGCGTCGGCCGTCCGAAGATCGACACCGCGACCCGCAGGCGCGCGGCGTCCTCGTCGACGCTCTCGACCTGGCCGTCGAAGCTGGCGAACGGGCCGTCGATGACCTTGACGGTCTCGCCGATGTCAAAGCGGATCGTGGGCTTCGGACGTTCGACGCCCTCTTCCACCTGGCCGATGATGTTCTGGACCTCACGCTCCGAGACCGGCAGCGGCTTGGTGCCGCCCGCGGCGCCCAGGAAGCCCGTGACCTTCGGCGTGTTCTTGACCAGGTGATAGGCGTCGTCGGTCATCTCCATCTTCACCAGCACATAGCCGGGGAAGAATTTGCGCTCGGAGTTCACCTTGCGGCCGCGGCGGATCTCGACGACGTCCTCGGTCGGCACCAGAATTTCCGAGAAACAGTCCTCGAGGCCCTGCTGGCGCGCCTGATCCGTCAGGTGCTGGGCGACCTTCTTCTCGAAGTTCGAATAGGCGTGGACGATGTACCACTTGTGCCGGGGATTGGCGGCGGGTTTGGCGGTTGCGTCGGTCATCTGGGGGTCTTTCTTACTGGCCGATCGCGAGGATGAAGCCCGACGCGACGGTCAGGGCGGCATCGACCACGAAGAAGAAGATCGCGGCAATCACCACCATGATCAGGACCATCACCGAGGTGATCCAGGTCTCCTTGCGGCTCGGCCACACGATCTTGCGCCCTTCGGCACGGACCTGACTGGCGAACTGCGGGAGCGAGGTGCGCGTCTTCGGCGCGACGGTATCGGCGGCCACGGCCGCGCCGACGATGGCGGGCTGGACGGTCTGGGTGCGGCGCCCCGAAGGGCTTTTGGCCTTGGCCATGCTCGGTTCTCGTTTTCAACGCAGTCTGACGGAGCAGATGGGGACCCGCGCCGTCAGTGGAAAGTGGCAGGAGTGGAGGGACTCGAACCCACGACCCTCGGTTTTGGAGACCGATGCTCTACCAGCTGAGCTACACTCCTGTGGTCCCGGCGAAAACTACAACGCGCCAGAGAGTGTCCCCCCGGGCGCGCTCGGCTTTGCCAGACCGCGGCGTATGCCCGACCCCGCGGGGGTTTTCAAGCGTGTTGGCCGTCATTCGTCGGGATGAACGGCGCTGTCAGTCGTCGTACTGCGCCGCGACCGCCCGGGCCTCGTCGACGGCATTGATCACCTGCGTGAACAGCAGCTTGTCGATGCGGCGGTCGTCCATGTCGATGATCTCGACCTCGAACCGGCCCAGCTGCAGGATTTCGCCCTCGTTGGGCACGCGCGAGAGCTGGTGCAGGACCAGGCCGGCGATGGTGTGGAAGCCATCGGCCTCGCCGAAATCCTCGCCCAGGGTGTCGGCCAGTTCGTCGATGTCGGTCTGGCCGTCGACCAGCCAGCTGCCGTCCTCGCGCTGGCGCACATTGACCTCGGCGTCGTCGTGACCCTCGTCAAAGTCGCCGGCGATCATTTCCAGAAGGTCCGTGGCCGTGACCACGCCCTCGAAAGCGCCGAATTCGTCGACCAGGAAGGCCATATGGACCCGCGAGGCCTTCATGATCTCCAGCGCCTTCAGCACCGAGGTCGACTGGGGAATAAAGGCCGGCGTCTGCACGTGGCGTTCGATGTTGAACTCGCCGTTGTCGAGCAGGCTGTCCAGCAGGTCCTTCTTGTGAACCACGCCGAGGGGGTTATCGACGTCGTTCTCGCGCGCCACCACGATGCGGGAATAGGGGCAGGTGCGAACCTCCTGGCGCAGCTGTTCCTCGCTGTCGTCCAGGGCCACCCAGAAGACCTCGTGGCGCGGCGTCATGGCCACGCGAATCGGTCGGTCGCCCAGGCGCAGGATCTCTTCGATCATCGTCTGCTCCTCGGGCTCGATCAGTCCGGAGGCCGTGCCCTCCGCGATCATCGTCTCGACCTCTTCCTGGGTGACGTCAGACCCGTCGCGGTCCTTGACGCCCATGAGCTTGAGGATAGCGGACGTTGAGGCCGTCAGGACCACCACGAACGGCTTCAGCACCACGGCCACCGTCGCGATCGGTGCCGCCATCTTCGAGGCGATGCTCTCGGGGAAAATCAGCGCCAGTCGCTTGGGCACCAATTCGCCGACGATAACGGAGACATAGGTGATGAAGATGATGACGATGACGGTCGAGAAAATCTCGGTATAGGCCGCCAGCGCCGGAAAGGCGCTTTCGAGAATCAGGTTCAGCTCGCCCGCGATCGCCGCCTGGCCGTAGGCGCCGGCGGCGATACCGATCAGGGTGATGCCCACCTGCACCGCCGACAGGAAATGGGTCGGCTCTTCTGCCAGCTTCAGCGCGGCGCGCGCGCCCTTGTCGCCGCGCTCTGCACGACTCTGCAGCTTGGATTTCCGCGACGAGACGACCGCCAGCTCGGTCATGGCAAACAGGCCGTTTAGCACCACGAGGAGCAGAACGACTACGATGGCGAGGGCTAACATCTAGGGGGGGCGGAACCGGCGCGGCGCAACAGTCGGCATCCGCAGGACCAATGATAGGGGGAATCTTCCCCCGCCGCCACGGTTTCCTTGCAGACTCAGTTCGTCCGGCCGACCTCGAGCGATCCATAGGGGCCGCGCCCGCCGTCGTCGGGCATGGCGGCGCAGGCTGACATGCCCAGGAAGGTGCCGATGAACAGTCCGATACGGATCGCGCGTCGCATGGTTACTCAAATCCTAACGTCCGGGATGCAACGTAGGGACCCGGACGAGGTTCCGCGCAAGGCGGGACGCGTGCGAGGAGAGCAAGACGGTAAACGTCACCCGCCAACGGCGGCTGGCTTAGCCCGGGGCGATGTCCAGGAACATCATGCCGACGAGGCCGATCATCAGCAGGATGGCACGCCGCCGAAGGCCGTCAGCACGACCGCTCCCGATCCACGCATGGCACAGCAAAACGGCCCCCGGATCGCTCCGGGGGCCGTTCGTTTTTAGTGGCCTATGCTCGCCTCGCGGAGGCTCCCGGCTTGAGGCCGGACGGCGCTCAAGGAGCGAGCGACCGCGTCGCGAGCGTTAGCGCGCCAGGATGTTTACTCGGTGATCTTGGAGACGACGCCGGCACCGACGGTGCGGCCGCCTTCGCGGATGGCGAAGCGCAGCTTCTCTTCCATGGCGATCGGGGTGATCAGCTCGACGTTCAGCTCGGCGTTGTCGCCGGGCATGATCATCTCGACACCTTCCTTAAGGTGCACGATGCCGGTCACGTCCGTGGTGCGGAAGTAGAACTGCGGGCGGTAGTTGGTGAAGAACGGCGTGTGACGGCCACCCTCTTCCTTGGTCAGGATATAGGCCTCGGCCAGGAATTTCGTGTGCGGGGTGATGGTGCCCGGCTTGCACAGAACCTGACCGCGCTCGACGTCCTCACGCTTGGTGCCACGCAGCAGCACGCCGACGTTGTCGCCCGCCTGGCCCTGGTCCAGCAGCTTGCGGAACATTTCCACGCCCGTGCAGACCGACTTCTGGACCGGACGGATGCCGACGATCTCGACTTCCTC